>CAVJWU010000013.1:0-33448 GCA_963653535.1 Azospirillum sp. CAG:239 | reverse complement strand
ACTATAACGCATAAAAAAATCCTCCTGTACTTATTGTACAGAAAGATCAATTTTAATTATATATGAGCGAATTGACGCTTACGGATTATTTATCATATATGATGCTTTGTATGAATAATCCTATATCAGCTATATGCAAGATGATGGATTTACAAGATAACATTTGTGTTACCTCATTAACTAACTTTGATGATAAAGATTATAAGCGATTACAAGAATATTTAATGTATATGTTTATAATTAATCAAAGATATCACTTTATTGAAAATACTAAAAAATATAAAGAAGAATTTAAGAAAAATAAATGATAATTAGAGTAATAATATATTACAATAGAGCCTTTATTTTCTATTTGTTACTTATAGTAACTTGTATAGAAATTAAGACTTTTTTTAAAACTATATCTAAAATGAAGTGAACCCCAAAAGTTGGACCGAGGAATCGGAAAATTTAAGGTTTCACTTCATATAGTTGGTTTTTATTTTAAACCATATCTAATTTGCTCAATAAATTATAATTTGTCTAAATACATAAACAAAATAGTTGCAATTTAGATTCCTCAAAATTACAACTATTTATATTATCTTATTTATTTTTTTCTTTTATATAATCACAAATAATATTTACTATTTTCTCATTTCCAATAGAACAATCAAGGCAAATATCATAGTTTTCTTTATCTCCCCATTTTTTATTTGCGATTATCTCGTAATAGGAAGCTCTAGATTTATCTGATTGAATTATATGCTTTTCTGCTTCTTTATGAGTATCATTATACATTTCTATAATTTTATTTATTCTATATTCACTTGGTGCATATAAAAATACTTTTATTAAATTAGGATTATCTTTTAATATATAATCTGCACATCTGCCAACGATTACGCAATCATTTTTAGATGCAATCATTTTTATTGTTTCTGCTTGTTTAATCATTGAATCTTTTTCAGCATCTAATGATAAATAATATTTATATAATTCCTCATCATTGTATGTGCTTTCGATTAGTGAATTTTCAATTGCGAATTCTTTTATTTCTTCCTTATCAAAGAATTTTAATTCTAATTTTTGAGCTACTTTTCTTGCTATTTCTTTTCCACCAGTTCCGTGTTCTCTTGAAATAGAAATTACTAATTTGTTATTTATAATAATATTATTATCAATTTGTTCTCCAAGTATAATAATTTTTTCTTTATAAGATTTTTTTAATATAAAGAAAGAAATAATACTTGTTAAAATTTCTGCAATTGGAAAAGTCCACCAAACTATATTCGTTACATTATCTGATAATGTAAACAAATATGCTACTGGAAATACAAATACTACGAGTCTTAACAAAGATATTATCAATGGTCTTATTGCATATCCAAGTGATTGTAATATACCTTGTACTGCAACAGAAAATCCCATAAAAATATATCCTATACTTGCAATTCTTAAAGAAATTGTGCAAACTTCAATAATTTCTTTACTTGTACCACCAGATAATGCAAATAAACTTGATAGAGGTTTAGCAAAAATCTCGAATATTATTGTTAAAATAAATGTAACCATTACAGTATCAATAAGTCCATATTTAATACAAGCATTTATTCTATCTTTATCTTTCATTCCATAATTAAATGATAATATAGAAATTATAGTATTAGATAATCCAAATGCTGAGAATAACGCTATTTGTTGTATCTTATAATAAATACCAAATGAACCAACTAGAATTGTAGGATCTGCTTTTGCTCCACCAAGTATTGCATTCATTCCTGCCATCATAACTGATAATAATGCTTGCATAATCGCAGCATAAATACCAATTTTACATATTCCTTTAATTATGCCAATGTCAGGCTTAATATATTTTAAATTTCCATCTATTTCTTTGTTTCTAGTATAGTGGAAAAGCATTGCTATAAATAATGAAACAAATTGTCCTATTATTGTTGCCCAAGCAGCACCAGCTACTCCCATTCCTAATGGAAAAATAAATACATAATCTAATATAATATTTGTTAAAGCACCTGCTATTTGAGAAATTGTTGATAGCATTGTTTTACCTGTTGCTTGCAAAAATCTTTCATATACAGTATAGCCAATTGATCCTAATGATAAACAAGTACAAATTTTTAAGTATGTTGTTCCCATTGCTATTACTTCTTGATTTCCACCTGCAAATAAAGAAATAAACCATTTAGAGCCAAATAAACCAAATAGCAAAAATATTATAAATATACATATACTTAAAAATATTCCATTTCCAGCTACTTTATTTACTTTCTCTTGATTTTTTTCTCCTAAACTTTTTGATAATAAGGCATTTAAACCTATTCCTGTTCCAACACCTATTGCTATAATTAAAATTTGAATTGGGAAAGCTAATGTCAAAGCTTGATTAGCAATGGCTCCTTGTTCACCCATGTTTGCTACAAATATACTATCAATAACATTGTACAATGCTTGTAGTACCATAGAAACAATCATTGGCAGTCCCATTTTTAATAACAACTTTTTCATTGGCGCTTCTGCCATTTTGTTTTTTTGTGTTACTTCCATTTTACACACTCCTTCTATTTTGAGACAAAAAAAACGTAAGCCCATTCTCTGGACTTACGCTTTCGCTACTCGATACGATTACTTTAACATAAATTTTATTTTTGTGTAATGTTTTTTTTAAATTTTTTAATCATTTAAATATAATTTTTATTTTTGTTCAATACTTAGGTATTGGACTTTTTATGTTACAAAAAAACAATTATTTATTGTTTTATGTTTTGATAATGTATAAACTTAAATTAGTCATTGAAGGTTATTAAAAACATGAATAAAGAAGAGAGATTACAATTAAATATTAGAAAATTATGCCGTGAATATGTTCATGGTAAATCAATCGATATTTTATTTGAATATGGTAAAGATATTCTGACATCAAGTTTATTTGAAAATGAGAAAAATTTTCATCAACATGGTGATTTTAACGTCTATGAACATTCGATTGCTGTTACATTACTCGCGATTAATTATGCGAAAAAGAAACATATAAGTGTTGATATTTCAAGTTTAGTAAGAGGAAGTCTTCTTCATGATTATTTTCTTTATGATTGGCATATAAAACCTCATCCAAAACATCATGCTAATTTGCATGGTGAATATGCTTTTATTAATGCTAGTAGAGATTTTGAAATAAATATATTAGAACAATTAATTATTAGAACGCATATGTGGCCACTTCATTTTTTACATGTTCCTTCAACTAGAGAAGCATGGATTGTTAATATTTGCGATACCTCAAGCGCACTAAAAGAAACGCTTGGTTCAAAAAGAATAAAAAAAGATATTGCTTTAATTGAAAAAAGAATTGAAACTTATAAAAACTTCGAAGAAGATAACAATAAAAAACATCAAGGTATATTAAGGCTTAAGCCTCAGTTTTAGCGTTATATTTAAATATTCCTTTTTTGTAATAGATGATATATATTGTTGTTATAAATATGCAGCAGACAAACCATGATAAAGGTTCAGTAATACATTCTCCAATAAAGCCTAGATTAGGAACCCATACTAAGCCTGATATTATTTTAAAAGTTAATTCTATTGTTGAAGAAATAAAAGGTATTATTTTTCTATTTAATGCTTGCAAAGCATTTCTAATGATGACTAGAATTCCTTCAAAAAGATAAAAAGGAATAGTAATTTTTATATACATAACTGCATTAGAAATAATTTCAGGATTATCGCTATTAGAGATTAAGCGACATAATGGTTCTTCAATTAAATACATAAAGTAAATTAATAATGACCATAAGAATAAGACAAA
This sequence comes from Azospirillum sp. CAG:239, assembly GCA_963653535.1. Lineage (GTDB taxonomy): Bacteria > Bacillota_I > Bacilli_A > RFN20 > CAG-449 > UBA3210. The sequence continues at coordinate 29,640 of CAVJWU010000013.1, read as the reverse complement.
ACAAGTTTTAATGACACCTTCATTGGCTCTTTTAATATTTCTAGCTCCATAATTCTGCGAGACAAATACTGAACACGCGGATGATAAGGAAGAAGCTACTTGAAGGAGAATTTCAACGATCTTTCGGCCAATTGTTCTTCCAGAAATAATGTTACTACCAAGTGCATTAACTGAACTTGACATGACTATTCCACCAATAGTAAAGACTGAATTCATTAAACCCATGGAAAGACCAGTAGTTAAGATATCCTTATAAACTTTTGCGTTAAATCTAATGTCTTCTTTTTTAATTCTTAATAAAGGATAAGTTATATATAGATAGATAATCAATATAATAATAGAGATAAATTGAGCGATTATCGTGGCAATCGCTGCTCCTCCTACACCTATTTTTAATATGGCCATAAAGAATAAATCTCCACATATATTAATGATGCAGCATATTATTAAAATATAAATAGGAACGCGAGAATTACCTAAAGCTCTTAAGATACCACTTAATGTGTTAAACATCATCATAGCTAATATTCCTAACGCAGTAATAAAATAATAATCTTTACTCATATCGTAGATTTCACTAGGAACATTGATCCAAGCAAAGACTTGATCAATAGTTAGTATAACAAAGAGAGTGATAAATATGCCTAAAATTAAATTGATGACGATAATACTAAAGATTGATTTTTTTATTCCATCAAGATCTTTTCGACCAAAATAACGCGAGATTATTAAACTTGCTCCATTACCTATACCAGTAGTAAAACTAACAATTAAAGAAGATATTGAACTAGTTGAACCAATTGCACCAACGGCAATATCAGAAATAAAATATGAAGCGATGATTGAATCAACAAAATTATAAAGTAGTTGGAAAATATTACCTATTAATAAAGGTAATGCAAATAGAAGGATAACTTTATAAACATTACCTTTAGTCATATCAGTAGTTGCGTTCATAAATATTTCCTTTCTTAATTCGTACTTAATTATAATATTTTAACAAAAAGAAAAAAACTATTACTTTATAAAGTAAATACTTCAAAAGTAATAGTTTAAATTTTATTTTTTCGAATCTAATCTAAATTTTTCTAGTCCTGCGGTTGTTAAAGGATGAATATACATTTCTTTAATAACTTTATAAGGAATAGTTGCGATATCCGCGCCTGCTAGAGCAGCTTGTTCAACGTGAGTAGTATTTCTTATACTAGCGGCGATAATTTCTGATTTATAACCATAGATTTCTTTTACTTTTGCAATACGAGTGATTAAATCAAAACCATCGTGACCATTATGATAATAATCATCAACTCTTCCCATAAATGGAGAGATAAATGTCGCTCCTGCTTCCATAGCAAGAAGTGCTTGAGAAACTGAGAAGATAAGAGTGACATTTGTTTTAATACCTTCTTTTGAAAGCATAGAACAAACTTTAACTCCATCACTAGTCATAGGTAATTTAATGGTGATATTAGGATTATTATGACTCTTTTCAACAATTTCGTGAGCTTGTGCATACATATTTTCTGCAGTTGATTCTTCTACTTCTGCTGATATAGGTCCATCTACTAAAGAAAGAATTTCACTAATAACGTCGTTTAAAGTTCTACCGCTTTTAGCGAGTAAACTAGGATTAGTGGTAACTCCTTTAATAACTCCAAGTGAAGAAGCTTCTTTAATTTCACTTGTTATTGCTGTATCAATAAATATTTTCATGATTTACTCCTTTTCTTAATATTAAGATTTGTGATCTTCTTCATAATCTTTTAAAAAGATATCAATTTCACCTTCGGAATATACTTTGATGTTTTGTTTAACTAACATACGAGTGAATATTCCTTGTCCTTCAATTAATGTTTTAGAGAAACTTCCATCATAGATTTTTCTAACTCCACAAGAAGGTGATTTTTCTTTTAATATTGCATATTTAACATTATTTTGTTTAGCTTTTAATAATTCTTCTTTAGCTCCCTTAACAAAATAAGATGTAGTTTCGACTCCTATACGATTATAGACAAGTCTATCTTTAATTTCACAAGGAATTCGTGGAGTAGGTAATCCACCAGTAACTTCAGGACAAACGGGAATTAATTCAAATCTATTCTTTAATTTAATTACAACTTCTGAAGCGTTGTTCTTACCATTATATTTACAATTAGTACCTAATAAACATGCGCTGACAAGTATTTTTTCCATAAAGATCCTTTCTCTTAATAATGCATTTATTATTATAGAGCATTTTTTAAAAATTAAGAATAATTTTAATTTGTTTTAATAAAAAAGCTAAGATGTTACTCTTAGCGATTCATTTCAGTATTTGGATCATAAACTAGTAAGCAGATACCTGTAATTAATGTACCAGTTAATATACTTAATACTCCTAGTGCGACTGGTTTCTTTTCTAATTTATTTAATTTTACTAATGTTACGATATTAATAATTGCACCAATAATTGCTAATGTTCCAATTATTGCATATGTTGCAGTTATTGCTCCTACAGCAGCTTGGATATCTGCTTGGCTAGCTCCATCTTGAACAAATGTTTTTATTATATCTGCATTATTTGCTTGGACTAAACCTACAATCATAAAACAAATAAAGATACTTACTATTTTTCCAATAAGACCTAATATACTTAAAACTTTAATAGCTGTTTTCATATATTTTTCCTCCTTTATGATTACATTATACATATATTTGTTAACATTGCAACATTTTTTGATAAAATAATTACAATATTGTTTAAATTGTAAATTTTCTAATTTTTTTATAATAATCTTTTTTACTTAGTTTTATAATCTTAGTAGCGAAATTAACTCGAGGTAACAATGAAAGAAATTAAAACATTAAATATCAATGGTAAAGACTTAATCTTTAATATAAATTATGGAACGAGAACACCTAATAGCTTTAGAAGTGTAGGAGGTCAAATTTATATTACTATCAAAGAAGGAACAGATATTAATAAGATGAAAAATAATCTAGAAAGAGTTTTACCTTACAATAAAATTAAAAATTATAATTCTGAATTATATATTGGAGAAGATTATATAGACTTATTAGGAACAAGAAGAAATTTAGTAATTTTAAATAAAAAGCAAGTTAGAACTTCTCCAACTGATATAGTTTATTATTCTTATGAAGAACTTGAAACTAAATTAACTGAGTTTGCTTTATTTATATTTACTAAAGAAGTAAGAAAATTTGAAAAAATAATGAATATACCTATCGAACATAAAGTTAGAGTATCAAATATGGTATGTGCGATGGGAACTAATAATATTAGATTAAAAAAGATTACCTTAGATTTATTCTTAATCCATTATTCATTAGACATAATTGACTCAATAGTTGTACATGAATTAGCCCATTATTATGAACAAAACCATTCGCAAGCATTTTATGATATAGTCTATAAATACTGTCCTAATTATGATATACTCGATAAGAAAATAAGACTAGGAGTAAGAAATTAATGAAAGAAATTACCAGTGCATCTAATCCATTAATTAAGGATTTACTTAAACTAAATAAAGTTAAAGAAGCAAAAGAAGCAAATAAAGTTCTCTTAGAAGGAGAAGATCTTTTAGATTTAGCTTATCTTCAACATACTTTAGATTTAGTTTTAACTTGTTCAAATAAAGAAAAATATGAAGGTGTAGAAACTATTTTAGTTCCTAAATTTATTTTAGAAAAGTTATCATCAAATAAATCAACACAAGATTATATCGGTGTCGCTCATTATGAATTTAATGATAAAGTAGTCGGAAGAAGATTAGTTTATCTAGATGGAGTTCAAGATCCAGGAAATGTTGGAACTATTATTAGAACTAGTTTAGCTTTTAGTTATGATGGAATAGTTTTATCGAATGATTCTTCTTCTATTTATAACACTAAGGTCATTCAATCTTCTAAAGGAGCAATCTTTTCTTTACCAATATATTTAAATACTTCTTTAGAAGATTTAAAAAATGAAGGATATCAAATTATCGTAACTGCTTTACATAATTCTATTCCTTATGAAGAATTAAAAATTAAAAATAAATTTGTTATTGTTTTAGGTAACGAAGGTCAAGGAGTAAAGAAAGAAAATATTCTTCTTGCTGATAATGTCGTTAAAATTGATATGGACCATATTGATTCACTTAATGTCGCGATTGCTGGAGGAATCCTCTTAAACCATTATAAAAAGATGTAATAATCTATTTTTTTATATATTTATCTTAATATTTATGAATAAAATTCCTAGATTTGTTCATTATCTTTTAACATATACACAAAAATACAATAAAAAGTAAAAAAATATTTTTCTTTTTTAAAAAAGATGCTAAAATTTTGTTAGCAAAATTATCGAAAGGTAATGACGCAAAGCTAGAGGGCCTTAAATGGTAGCCAGTTGCACTAATTGTAATTGGCTTTCGTTTAAGGCCTTTTACATTTTATAAAAGAGAGAGTTAAACTTACCATTGTGATGTAGTACTAATCACAGAATTTAAATTATGTTTGTTATTTAGTTTAATCTAGCCAATAACTAAATAACTTAACTTAAGTTATAATTACTATTCGTACTAGTAACAAAAAAAGATAAGAACTGTAGATTTTCAATCTTAAAAACCTTAACTTAAGAACATAATTTAATTGGCCCTCGATTTATAATTTATTGCTCATTTCTTTTTGTAAAATTTTATATTTCTAATTTCCGGTAGAAAGAATAATTTATTATGAAAAGAAAGAGAATAAATTTAAAACTCTCTCTTATTTTTTTGTAATATATTTGTTATATAATTAAAAATGGTAGAGATATATAAATATTAATATTTATATCAATGCCATTTCTAAATATATAAATTTAATAATGATGAGGAACGTTAAAATGAATAAAAAATTCAAAAAAATTCTTCCTATTGCTTTAGTTTCATTATGCGCGATAGGAGTAGGAGTAGGAACTATGACCTATTCTTGGTTTGTTCAACAAGGAACAAATTCTAACGCAACATTTACTGCTGGCTTAGTTAATTATACTTTAACTCCTTCATTAACTAGTTCTAACAAAATTGTTCCAGGCGTAAATATTATCGGTGGAACGGACTCAGTTAAATTTACTAATGCATCAACAATTGCAACTGATTTAAGAGTTAAGATTAGTTATGAATTTACGGATGGTTCTAAAACTGTAAGTCAAGGTAGTATACCTGCTAATACTGATGATACATTATATAAATCCGGTACTATTGGTGATAGCAAAGCTATTTTAACATTAACTGGTATTGATGCTACTTCTACTTGGGAAGCAAAAACTTTAACTGTAAATAGTACAACTGAAACTTGGTATTATACAAAAGCAAGTGATGGTATCGCGGCAAATACAGCAGTTACATTATTTGAAGGTAATAATACTTCAGGTGTTAGTTTAATTCTTAACGGAGAAAAAGCCGGTAATGCATATGAAGAATCAACTTTAAAATTAACATTTACGTTCCAAGCAAAACAACATGATGGTGTTGAATGGACTACTATTGATAGTTATACAAACTTTGATTGGTCTACTGGTTTAAATTCTAAATAATTAATTAATAAAAAATGAATAAAAAAATCTTAAAAATTATCTTAAATGTAATATTAGTTATCATATTAGTTTTCTTAATATGTTTATTATTACTACCAATATTTGGGATTAATAATAAAGTTGTTGTCTCAGGAAGCATGGAACCTAACATTCATGTTGGTAGCCTTATTTATATTAAAACTGTTAATTTTGATAATTTAAAAGTTGGTGATGTTATTACTTATTCTTTAGGTGATAGTACGATTACTCATCGAATTATTAATATTGATTATGATTCATTAACTTGTATTACTAAAGGTGATGCGAATGAAAGCATTGATTTAAGTGCTGTTACTTCTTCTCAAATAGTAGGTAAGGTCTTTATTATTATTCCTTTATTAGGATACGTCGTATATTTTATTAAGCAGAATCTAGTTCTTATAATCGGAATAGCAATTACAATCGGATTAATAATCGTATTAATTAAATTAATAAAAAATTATAAAAAAGAAGATTAGAGGGAGGTGATTGAAATGAAAAAGAATAAGATAAATAAAAGTATTCTCGGTATTATTATTTCAAGTGTTACTTTAGCTTTATCTTTAATCCTAGTCGTTTCAATGACCTATTCTTGGTTTGTTATTAATAATAACGCTACTGCAAGTGGCATTACTTTATCAACTGGTAATATTGACGCAAGTTATAAAGTTTATAAAGCTGAAGGAATATCTTCATCTAGTTGGGAAGAAATAACACAAAATAAAGATGGAAGTTATGATATTTCCTTAGGTATACCATATCCTTCTAAATATCAGTTCTTCCGTGTTGATATTAAAAACGAAGGATCTTACGCGCTTAATATCTTATCTAGAATTACTGGTTATACTAGTTCAAGTAGAGACACATATTATTTTAGCGATTATGTTGAAATCGCTTGTACTTCGACTAGTTCGGTAGAAGAACTAAAAACATATTCAAAAGAAAATACAAGTTTATCGTTTACTAGTTTTTCAACTAATAACGTATCTAACGTAACTAATATGGTATATCGGAATAATGGATTAACAAAGGATAATACAATATCCTTCGTTTTTAGCGTATATATTAGTGAAGAATGTCCAGCAACATTGATGAATAAAGAATTTAAGATTAACGGAATTAACTTTGTTCTTTCAATTTAGAAAGGTGTAAATATGAAAAGTATTAATAAGAAGGTACAACTGATTATTATTTGTCTATTAGCTTTATGCTTTTCTTTTTCTTTTGGATTTACAATAGCTTATTTTACTCAAAGTGGTGATTCTTCTACTACTTTTACAGCAGGTAAAATTGATTTTAATATGGACCATATTAATTCTTCTAAAAAAACTGAGACATTAACAAGTGATCATTTATCACAAAAATTAAGCTACGTCAGTTATAAAGATGATGTTGTTAATAACAAATATAATTCTTTTAATTATATGATTTCTTATGTTGATATTCAATTTACTAATACTTCTGATGTTGATATTAATCTCGATTTAACTTTAGATTTTGTTTTTTCTAGTTCAGGAGAATGTGCTTCTATTATTTTAGCTTATACTGATTATTCTAATATTGTAGATAATTATGACTATAAAACTAAATTATTTAGTTTTGACGGCGTAACTAGCGAAACAGATCACAAAGCAAAAATGAAAGAAACATATAATTTATCTTATATTGATGAAGATAAAACATTAAGAGTGACATTACTTTCTAATAGTGATTCTTTTAAGATCGATAATACTTTATCTTATCGTTTTGTTATGCTTCTAGATTATGAAGTGGCAAATGGAACTAATAACTTTGAAAGTAGCGATATAAATTCATTTAGTCATAGTTATGACTTTAGTTTAGTCGCAACTTTATCTCAACACCATGATTAGGAGGTAATCAATATGAAGAAGAAAAAAATATTATTAATTCTAATCGTCTTATTATCAATAACCTTCGTTTCTACTTCTGGACTAAGTTTAGCTTGGTTTAGTAGAACTAGAGAAGTAAGTAGTAATTCCTTTACACCAGGAAAAATGAGTCTTACTATTGGAACTAATTTTGATACAGATTCTAATACAAACTCAGATACGAGTGATAGTTATGTCACTAACGGCGTTGCCATCTTATCTTCGAATGATAAGATTTACGATAAAGATATCGAAGCTACTTTAGTTTCAAATAAATATCGTGATAATAATAACGCAAATGCAATTAAGAATTTTAAAGTTGATATTGATGTTAGTACTAAAATTGCTTCAGTATTAAAAGTACATGTTAATTTTAATACGATTTTAGAAAAAAGAAGTTATGAAAGTGGTGACGTATTAGGAACTGTTACTTCTATTTTTGAAGAAAGTGTTACAAAAAGATTTAATCCAGATACTACTTTAACTACTCCTACAGATAAAGATACTCCTTGGGATAATGAAAATTGTAATTGGGTGTTTGATGAAGTAAATAATACCTTCTTCTATAAAGAAGTAATTACTAAAGATTATAACGGCACTTTATCTTTTATTGGTAGCGGTAATCCAATTGAAGTAAATACAAAATTAACGTTGTATTATCAAAATTATATTTGTAATTGTGATATTAAAGTAGAAATGGTTCAAGTTAATCGTTACATTGCCTTATGGGGAGAAAATTCTTCTTATCCATCTTCTTGGCCAAAACAAAATAGTAATTAATAAGGAGGTATATACATGAAAAAATTATTGAAAAATAATAAATTCAAACAAAGTATAATTGTTTTTACTACCTTATTTTTATGCTTATTAATGTTTTTAAATGTCTCTTATTGGGGACAACAAGTTATTAATAAAGTAGATGAAGTATCTGCAGAAGATAAAGATGCTGTATCTTTTGATAATAATTTTGATTTTAATTCTGCTTCTTCTAAAGGAGAAACTTATACCTCTAGATATATTTATTGGAGCGATTTTGTTGATGACATTAGTGAAGATTCGATCAAAGTTAGTAATGGAACAATAACGATTACTAGCGATAATAATTATACTTATGGTCACTCTAGTGATGATCACAAAATTATTGTTTTAGAAAGCGCTGCTAACTATCTTGAATTTGCTAATAAATGTGTTAGTGAAGAATCTAATATTCGTCAATTTTATCTAGATAATCATTATGTTTTAGGAAATAATATTGATTTTAGTAAGTCAGCTCAAGTTGAACCAATCGGCAATTATAATTACCCATTTACCGGTATTTTTGATGGCCAAGGTTTTGAGATGAGCAATGCTAATTTAGTTGAAATTAACGTAACTAGTTCTTCTGATGGAACTACTACTTCTTCTGATGCTTATTTAGCGAAATATTGTGTCGGATATAAAGAAAATGAACCACTTACTTATTATAGTAGACATAGTTTTTTTGCTTATAATAATGGAACAATTAAAAATTTAGGTAATATTAATCCTATCATTGTACAAAAGACATCTTTTGCAACTATTGCAGAAAACCAAAACGTTGAATCATATGCTTCTTTACTTGTTGGTATGAATATGACTAATGGTGTTGTTAGTAACGTCTATACCATTGATAGCGTGGATTTTGGTGATGATGTTAATGAAAGTACTTTAGGTATTACTCTTTCTGAAGGAGCGATAAGCGGACTTGTTGGTCAAAACGAAGGAAGCGTAAACGATAGTTACGTTATTGCAGATTATTTATTCTATCTCAATAATGAAAATATCGTTCCAGTTGATATTCAACCAGTCGTAGTTACTAATAATGGTACATTTAAAGATGTTTATTATAACGGAACTCGTTATGCATCTACTTCTAATGGTAGTAGTGATAGTAGTTACGTTACTAAAGATGTTACAGGTGTTACTAAACTTACTCTAGATAGTGATGATAAATTTACTACTTATGATTATTTTACTAAGGCTACAACTTGGTATCAAAGAAAAGAAGAATCTTCTAGTGAATATGATTATCCAAAACTTGTTGGTATTAGAAAAAATAACGCTGATCATCTTTCTTTAACAACAGCTTATGATTTTATTTTAATGAGCGAATTAATTAACGATACATCTACTATCTATAATACAAGAACGTATTCTTTAGATAATGATATCGATATGAGTAGTTTATCCAAAGATATCTTTACAACTATTTCTAATTCATTTAAAGGGACATTAATGTCTTCTGGAAGTGAAAATTATTATGTTTATAATTTAATAATTAATCCATCTAATACTAAAAATATCACAATCTTCTCGGAACTAGAAGGAGCGGAAATTAAAAATATTTCATTTTATAATACTTCTATTTCTTTATCTTCATCTTCTAGTGATACTTATTATGTTTCTTTATTAACTAATGATATTAAAACAAGTGCAACATTTAATGATGTTCAACTTCATGGTAATGTAACTTTAAGTAATGTAGGATCAACTTATTTTGGAGGATTTGCTTCAAAAGTAGATGAAAATACTTCCTTAGATATTTCTTCTTGTTCAGTTGGAGGAGAATTTTCGGGAGGAAGCGTTGCTACTTCATCAACTTCTTATGTTGGTGGTTTTATTGGTAATACTGATAATTCTACTTCTCAAGTTAATATTTCTAATTCATTTAATGAAATGAATATTGTGACAATTGGTTCTTCTTCTATTAATAATATCGCTACTGTATATACCGGCGGTATTATTGGTTATGGTTATGTTAATAACATTGAAAAAGTTGGAAATAAAGGTGATATTACTTCTAATGATGAAAATTATTATCCTGCATTAACATTATATATCGGGGGAATTATTGGTTCTTTAAGAGGTTATTATCACGATTTAATCGCGAATACATATGGTTCATTTAAACAAGTAACTAATGATGGAAATATTGTTTCTTACGCTCATTCTTCTAGTCAACTTATCGAAATGTCTGGATTTGGTATTGTTTCTTTTTCCTCTAATCAAACAGATATCTCTAATAATTTATTTTATGGAATTACTAATAATGGAACTTTAACTTTAACTAATAAAGGTAGTATTAACGCAGTAACTCAAACATTAGGTAGCGTTGGTTTCTTTGTAACTCCTGGAATAATTATTAATAATACTTCGGCGACAATTAATGGTTTATACAATAATAAAGATCAAGAGATTGATATTCCTCTTTTACCTACATATGCTCCTAATTTATATACAAACAATAGTTCAACATATTCGATAAATTTATCTAATTCATATAATAAAGGTAACTTAACTTTTAGTCTTAGTAATGTAGATACTAACTTACATCATTATTATTTCGGTAACACTTATGGAACTAATATTAATTTTGATTGTATTAGAAATGAAGGCTATTTATTCTTTAATGTTAATAAATCGATTTCAAAAACATTCCAAAATGAAAGAAAACAATTTGTTATTGCAGGATTATTTCTTGAGGTAAGTGATTCTAAAATAGCTAAAAATTTATATAACGGAGGAAATATCGTTGTTAATCACACTGATATAACTGCTTCCACTGTTTGGGGTATTTTATATATCGGTGGTATTTGTTATAAAAACAATAATAATAGTGTAGTAAGTGCATCTACTTATTCTTCAAGTTGGGAAAGTTCAGAGGACATTATGATTCCAAGTTCTTTAAAAGGTTCTTTATATAACGCAGTTAATAACGGTAATATCTTTGTTTATGATACAGTTGGCTGGGGAGGAACGATTAGAATTGGTGGTATTGCTGTATGTTCAACTAGTTTAATTTCTGATGCCGCGAATTTAGGTAATATTGAAGTCGACGCAAAAGTTACATCTGTTACTGGTAGTGGAATCGTTGATGCTTATGGACAATTTGAAATTGAAGCTTCTGGCATTGTTTTCTTACTTCTAAATACTGAAAGTGATGGATATGGTGCATTAAAAGATTGCGTTAACTACGGAAATATTATCACATATAATTCAACTACTACCTTTGTCTGGACTTTATCTAGCGGTATTGTTGGTAGAAACGATAAAAGCGAATATGGTAATGATATGCAATACATGACTACAAACAGTTGGGCCAATAGAATTGAATACTGCATTAATTATGGTAATATTTATTCTTTAAATAAATCTTCTGAATCAATCAAATGGAATCAAGCTACAGCTAGAGCAAGTGGTTTCTTAGGATGTGGACTATTATCTATTGTTAATTCAATTAATTATGGTAATGTATATTCTTCTGGCCAAGCTGGCGGAATTATTTGTTACACTAGAACTGATGCTTATTCTTCTAGCTTTATTTATATTGCTAATATTATTAATTATGGGGAAGTTAAAAATATAACAAACTATACTTTAACTTGGAATGGCAGAAACTCAATTGATAAAACAAAAATTAGTACGTATACAAATTTAGCAAATGTTGCCATTTCTTCTACAAGCAATGGTTCTTCTTTAGAAAATGCTAGTGGAGGAATTATGGCTCATTTTAGACCTATATCATCTACATCATCTACTACGGATACAACATTTAAAATGTTTAACATTTCTTGTTTATATAATTTTAGTGATGTTAACTTAGTTGGAATAGTTTATATAGAAAGTAATGTTTCTTTAAATGGTACAGCTTTAACAGAGAAATTAGTTAGTGGTATGGGAACTACTTATTCTAATGATACTTCTCCTTCTCCATTTAATTCGACAACTAGAAATTATAATTATAAAATTACGAAATATACATATGACGCAACGGCAAATACTGGTATTTTTTCATCAAGTTTCCCATTGAACAATAAAGACTTTAATGATGGAACGGTAACTTCTCAATATATTAGAGATTACATTCGTTATGTTCCTTATCAAAATGTTGGTGGTTATAGTGATTCAGGTTCTACTGGTTTAGCGAATAAATTATCTATTTCATCTACTAAACCTGGTATTTACGCATTAAGTTCATCTCAAGGCGTTGCAACCGGTATTTTACTACCTGAAAATATTGATCTAGATAGTATTTCTCCTATTAAAAGTGATGGAACACGTGATACAACGTGGTGTGGAACTGTTAGTAGCGAAAATACAATTAAATGGAAAATCAGTTCAGATATGTTACAACAAAAAAAATCAATGGCTTCAACAATCTTTGATGGTGAATTAGTGGCTACTGATGACAATGAAAATACATATACATTAACTGATCCTATTATTGATCAAGATAATAAGACAATTACCTTCTATGTTGCTAGTAACGATGCTGGTAAGTTTAGTGGTGAATATGAATTTAACTTTATTAGTTACGCACCTAATGCAAAAAAACATGAAGAATTAAATAGTTCTAAGGCAACGTATGATACATCTAGTACAGATGTTACATATTATGTTTATTGCTATTCACAAGCTTATGATAAAGATGATTCTAATTTTAGTTCAGAACTCTATTATTCAAAATATCAAATTATTGTTACTGATATTGATAGAAAGTCTATGTCTGTAACTTCAATTTCTATTGATGGAAGTACAGCAAGCTATACTACAAGTGATAATTTAACTACAGTAAGTACTGCTATGCAAAGTGGGGCAGATGGTAATATTTTAATTAATTTAAATACGACCAATATCGCTAATGGAACTGAACTTGCTAAATATGTTACTATTTACCGCGTTAATGGTTCAGGAAAAGAAATTGAAACTTATTCTTTTTCATCTACTTCTTCTTTATGGACTTTAGATGAAACTAATAACGGTGTTGTTTCAGTTACAAGTACTGATGTTTATTCATCTGGAACTGCTTCTATAAAATTTAGCGCGACTAGTTTAACTCGTGGTGGAACTTATCTAATTAAAATATCGTTAAAAGATACTAGTTCTACTTATACTAATATCAAGTTTACTAAAAATAAATTAACTAGCGCTTCTATTACTAATATGGTCTTTAATAATAAAGTTGTTGCTACTTCTTCTTCTACGGCAACTTCTACTATTCCATTTGGTACTCCTCTCGATGTTAGTGACTTTACTTCTAACGCAAAAGTAGGAAATACTTATTATTGGTATCCAAATACCTTTATTGGCTATAGAACTCCTAAAACCCATGGCGAAACCGAAACAAAAACATATTATATTACATTTGAATATGAAACGCAGATGATATCTATTATTCCTACTGATGGTACTGCGAGTGTTTATTCATCTTATAAATTAACGTATGATAATAATACAAAGTCTTATAAATTAAGTGTTACTGCTCACTCTTGGTTAACTGCTTTTAGCATCACTAGTGAAGAAACAAGTGATAATAAATATAAATTAATATTTTCTAATACATTTTATAGCGGTTCAACAGAACAAGCAAATGTAGCCTTATCTTATACTGGTGGAGATATTATCGTTAATGATTTTTCTGACCAAACAGAAGTTGAAAAGGCTTTAACGAAAAGATCATTATTTAAGCCAAATTATTTAAATTCTTTATCTTTATCAACATTTACTAATATTCGTTCTATTACTTATTCTTATAGTATTGATACTAGTACTCAAGCAAAAACACATAAATTTGTTTATACTCTTCTTGCTGAAGATGGTTCTACTACCACAACATTTACTCATAATATTCAAGAAGAAAGTTCTTTAAAAGTTACATATTTATATGTTGATGGAATTAATAAAGATGATGAAGATACTTCTTTAGATAGTTATGATGTTTCAATTGAAAGAACTTCAACTCCTTCAATTCTAGTTTATTATGATTTAAGTAAATATTATATTTATGATAATTGTTTAACATTAAGCGCAACTTATAGTGAAGATGGAACTAAATATGAAGAAAATACCTCTAAATGTGAGGCACATATTATTAATAATAAATACATCGTTCTTGACTTTAATAGCGATGATCCAGGTTATATTAAAATTAATTTAACTTATACTAGTGAAGATAATCGAACAGTATCTTTCCAAGAAGTTCTTATTACTAAAGCAAAGAGTAGTATTTCTTTATTACAAAATATTTCTTTCTCTAGTGATAATAGTTTAACTGTTCAAAATACAATCGTTGATTATGAAGAACTTACTGAATCAACTTATAATAATTATTATACTACTCCTTCAAATAGAAAAATTAATGTCGGCGTTAGATCTGGAATTAACTATGGTTCTTATAACAATAAGCAAAACTATTATATCGCAGGTGAAGTTAGTGATACTGATGTTAGCTCATATAAACCAACCTTTACGCTTCCTACTGGCGCGAAAATTTATCTAGTTGACTCGGATAATAACCTTAAAGGCGATGGAACTATCACTAGTGACGATTTAAAATCTGATTATAGTAATACAACTGATAGTGATTTTAAATTTGTTCATTACCGTATATTCGCTGAAGATTATGTTGAAAATGATGAAACTTATGGAAGTCACTATACTGATTATTATGTTGCAGTAGTTGATAAAACTTATACTGTTAGATTTAATGTTAGCGTTAAATTCGATTCTTTAGATAATCAAAATGAATATTATAAGAGTAGTAAGTTAATATTTATTACATTTATTAAATATGCTTATAGTGATAATGGAACAACTGATATAGCTAATTTAGACATTGAAAACTATTCAACTGCGATGAGTTTCTTACAAAATAGTGATGTTAATAACAAAACAGGTTATTATGATTCTAATAAAGAATTTAAGGAATGTTTATTCCCTTCAAATAAGTCTGGTATCTTCTTAATTAAACTTGATTTATTAAATGGATTTACATTTACTTATACAGTAAATAGTTCTACTGAATATAAAGCTAATCAAGCATTTGAAGCAAAAGCTTTATTAGTTCCTAGAAAGTTTAGCGTTGATATTACAATTTCTAAAACTAGTTCAACTTCTACTACTTGGGGAGAATCTTCTTCTGCTACTTTACATTAATATATTAAAAAATCTTCTTAATAATTCATTTATTTAAATTGAATAATTAAATTAAATAATATATTATTTATTTATCGGCGTAAGAAGATAAAAGCCTAAGATAAGCTATTAGAGAGTTTCTCATATGGTGAAAGAGAAATTAGATGAACTTAGAAACTAATCACTTCCTAGCTAGATTTCTGAATTAGTAGTAAGAAATTTCGTTTTATCACGTTACGATATTCGAGGTGTCTAGATAATATTATCTAGAAACTAAGGTGGTACCGCGTTATTAATATGACGTCCTTAGAAATAAGGACGTTTTTTAGTTCTTAAGGAGGATTTATGGAAATCAATAAAACTTTGTTAATGGGCAAGACAAATTTTGAAATGAGAGGTAATCTTGCTCAAAAAGAACCACTTATGTTACAAAAGTGGGAAAGTGATGATGTATATCATGCTTTATTAAATAAGAGAAAAGGTGCAGAAGAATATATGCTTCATGATGGCCCTCCATACGCGAATGGAGATATGCACTGTGGCCATATGTTAAATAGAATCTTAAAAGATATTATTTTAAGATATAAAGGAATGTCAGGTTATTCAGTCCCTTTTTATCCAGGATGGGATACTCATGGTTTACCAATTGAAAATGCAGTAACTAAATCTGGTGTTAATAGAAAAACTACTCCTGCTCCTGAATTTAGAAATAAGTGCGAAGAATATGCGAAAAAACAAATTGAAAGACAAATGGCTCAAGTTAAAAGACTTGGTGTTAACGCTGACTTTGAAAATAGATATGTCACATTAAATAAACAATTTGAAAAAGATGAAATTCATGTTTTCGCAAAAATGGCATTAGATGGATTAATTTATAAAGGATTAAAACCTGTTTATTGGTCACCTAGTTCTGAATCCGCTCTTGCAGAAGCTGAAATTGAATATGCTGATGTTAAAGCAACAACAATTTTCGTTAAATTCCAAGTTCTTGATGGAAAAGGCGTTTTAGATCCTAGTACTGATAATTTTGTCATTTGGACAACTACTCCTTGGACCATGCCTGCTAACCTTGCTATTTGCTTAAATGAAAAATTAGAATATGGTCTTTATCATACTGAAAAAGGTAATTTAATTTTCTTAACTTGCTTAGAATCTTCTTTAAAAGAAAAACTAGGATTAGCAGAATGTTCATTACTTAAAACATTTAAAGGAAAAGAATTAGAAGGCGTTACAACTAAACATCCTTTATATGACCGTGAATCAATTATTATCTTAGGTGATCACGTTACTGCTGATGCTGGTACTGGTTGTGTTCATACTGCACCTGGACATGGTGCTGATGACTACATTGTCGGATGTAAATATAATTTACCTCCATTCTGCCCAGTTGATGAACATGGTATGATGATGAAAGAATGTGGACCTCGACTAGAAGGAAAATTCTATGAAGACGCGAATGAAGAAGTATTAACTTGGTTAGAAGAAGTTGGTGCTTTACTTCATAAAGAAACAATTGTTCACTCTTATCCTCATGACTGGAGAACTCATAAACCAGTCATCTTTAGAGCGACTCCTCAATGGTTCTGTTCAATTGATAAAATTAGAAACGAACTTTTAGAAGAAATTGATAAAGTTAATTGGACTCCATCTTGGGGTAAATTAAGAATGACTAATATGATTAAAGATCGTGGTGACTGGTGTATTTCACGTCAAAGAATCTGGGGTGTACCACTTCCTATCATCTATAATGAAGATGGAACTCCAATCATGGAAAAAGCAGTCTTTGATCATATTGAAGAATTAGTTGGTGAATATGGTTCAAACGTTTGGTTTGAAAGAGAACCAAAAGATCTTCTTCCAGAAGGATATACTAACGCTCATTCACCAAATGGTAAATTTAAGAAAGAAACTGATATTATGGACGTTTGGTTTGATTCAGGTTCTTCCTATAATACATGTATTGATCGTGGCTATAAATTCCCAGTTGATTTATATTTAGAAGGTAGCGACCAATATAGAGGTTGGTTTAACTCTTCATTAATTATTTCTACTGCAGTAACTGGTCACGCTCCATATAAGAATGTCCTTTCACATGGCTTTATTTGTGATGAAAAGGGCTTCAAGATGTCTAAATCACTCGGTAACGGGGTTGATCCAAATAAGATCATCAATGTTTACGGCGCGGATGTATTAAGACTTTGGTGCGCAAGCGTTAATTATCAAGCTGATGTAAGAATCTCAGACAACTTAATTAAGAAAGTTGGCGATACATATCGTAAGGTAAGAAATACTTTTAAATTCTTACTTGCAAATTTATCAAATGGTGAAGATAAATATTTCGATTATGAAAAAGACGGAGTTAAAGAATTCTCTTTAATTTCTCAATATGTTCTTGCAACTTTAGAAAAGACTAAGAATGATGTTTTAGGTTATTATGATAATTATGATTTCGCGAATGTTTGCCAATCATTATTAAATTATATTACTGGTGATTGTTCTGCGTTCTATGTTTCAGTAATGAAGGATGTCTTATATTGTGATAAAGTTGATTCACCACGTAGAAAAGAAGCTCAAACAGTTTTATATTTAATGACAACAACATTAAATAGATTATTCGCACCAATCTTAGCTTTTACCATGGATGAAGTTTATCAAAATATTCCTGGACATAAAGAACAACATGTTCTTCTTGAAGATATGCCAAAAGTAAGCCATGAATATAGTGAAGATTTAATTAAAGAATTTGATACTGTTAAATTAGTTCGTGATGATGTCTTAAAAGGCTTAGAAGAAGCAAGAACTAATGGAATTATTAAACCAAGTGGTGAAGCTAGCATTACATTTAATCCATTAAAGGGTAAAGATATCTTTAATAAATTTACTAATGAAGAATTAAATTTATTATTTGTTGTTTCTTCTTCTAATATCGATGATAAAGTTGAAGGCGCAAGTTTTGATAATGTAGTTGTTAACGTCAAACATCACGAAGGACAAAAGTGTGAAAGATGTTGGAATTATTTCAATGATTTAAAATCATTCCAAGGTTTCCGTGTTTGTACAAGATGCTATGAGGTAATTAAAGATGAAGAATAAGGTCGTTAGTTGGCTTTATAAAATCTTTATTGAATATTATGGACTTATCATGATTTTATTACTCACCTTAGACTTAGTTTCTAAGGGAGTAATGGAATCTATTTTAAAGACATATGGAACTATTACTGTCATTCCTAATTTCTTTGAATTTAGCTTAGTCTATAATAAAGGAGCATTCGGAGGAATGCTTGGAAATGACCTAGGTCACATTTTATTAATTCTCATCTCAATCCTTGGTAGCGCACTTATGATCTACGCACTTATTAAATACCGTAAGAAATTTAATAAAGGAATGATCATTGCTTTAGTGATCGCTATTCCGGGTTGTGTTGGTAATTTAGTCGACCGCGTAATTTATACTAATCATGAATGGAGAGGAGTTATTGATTTCTTCCATTTCTACATCAAAGCGATTAAATTTGATTGGCCAGTATTTAATGTTGCTGATATGCTACTAGTTATTGGTATTATCGTCTTTATTATCTTCTATATCTTTTATGAAAGAAAAAATGAAAAAGCAAAAAGAGAAGCATTAGATAAATTAAACGAAGAAAAGAAAAAAGAACTTGCAGAACAACAAGCTCAAAATGAGGAAAGTAAGTAATGGAAGAAAAAGTAATTATTGTCGATGAAGAAAATGATAATGTTCGTTTAGATAGTTTTTTATCTTCTTTAGATGAAGCTAAATCTCGTTCTTATGTTCAAAAAGCTATTGAAGAAGGTAATGTCAACGTTAATTCGAAAATAGTCAAAAAAGCTTCTTTTAAAGTTTACGAAGGTGATGAAGTTCGTTTTACCTTCTTAGAAGATAAGCCTCTTAATGTCGTTTCAAAAGATATTCCAATCGATATTATTTATCAAGATGATGATTTATTAGTCATTAATAAACCTCGTGGAATGGTAGTTCATCCATCTAATGGTCATTATGATGGTGATACTTTAGTTAATGCATTACTTTATCATATTAAAGATCTTTCTTCAATTAACGGGATTGTTAGACCTGGTATTGTCCATCGTATCGATAAAGATACTTCTGGCTTATTAGTTGTCGCGAAAAATGATGAAGCACATTTATTTTTATCTTCTCAATTAGTTGATCATACTATGCATAGAGAATATCTTGCTATATGTGAAGGGGTAATTCCTCATACTGATTTAAAAATAGATGCTCCATTAGGAAAAGATCCTAATGATCGACTTAAAAGATGCGTTGATATTTATAACGGCAAAGAAGCAGTAACTTATGTTCATGTGATAGAAAGAATGAAATATAATACCTTAGTTTCTTGCCGATTAGAAACGGGTAGAACTCATCAAATTAGAGTCCATATGCAATACATTAAACACCCATTAGTCGGTGATCCAGTTTATGGTTATCGTAAACAAGAAATTAAAGCAAATGGACAAATCTTACATGCATATAAAATAACATTCATTCATCCTCGAACTAAGAAAGAAATGTCTTTTACTTGTGAACCAGATGAAGAATTTAATCGAGTACTAGAAATTGCACGTAACAGAAAATAATTATTTTATAAGAAATAATAAATAACTAACTAAATAAATACATATTGGGGAAATGAGAGTATCATTTCCCTTTTTTGATAGAAGTTCACTAAAACCTGTAGTTAAGGAAATAAGAATACTAAAGATGATAATTAAATCAATATTATATTTTGAAAATAATAATATTATTAAACTTATGATAAAAGAGATTAAAATATTCGCGCATAATCCTTCGATGGATTTATTTTGATCAATTATTTTTTTATTAAAATGGTTTTTACCATATTTTTTACCAATTATTGAAGCAAATGCATCACCAAAACTAAATGTCACAATTGATAATAAAGCAATCAACTTGTTATTAGTAAAATATGTTAAAAGAATTATAATTCCTTCAATAAAAAATACCTTAAAGATTGTTAATTCTACTTCATTCTTTCTTCGAGAAATGAAGATATCTTGAAAGAAACTAAATTTTAA
Source organism: Azospirillum sp. CAG:239 (assembly GCA_963653535.1). Classification (GTDB taxonomy): domain Bacteria; phylum Bacillota_I; class Bacilli_A; order RFN20; family CAG-449; genus UBA3210. The sequence goes on along the minus strand of CAVJWU010000013.1, from coordinate 9,159 downwards.
TAATATTTTTAAACTAAAATAGGCTAAAATACCTAAAACAAAACTAACAATTGATGAATATAATAAATTCGTATAACAATATAAATAGATAAAAATCGATAGAAATCCGACAAAATGTAGAGCTTTTCTTTTTATTTCTAAATTGATATTAGTAAATTTATTTAAAATTAAGCATATTAAAAAGCCGATTAAATAATAAGAAAAAGTAATTAATAATGAATATATTATATTTATTTCCATAACTAAAAGATAATATTTGAAGTGACTAGATCATTAACTAATCGATTTAATGATTCTTCAAAACTTTTTTTATCATAATCTTTTTCATTTAAATAAGATATTATGACATTAAATAAACCTGGAATAACAAATGATGCAATATAAATTGGTGAATACTTTAATGGAGTAATTTTATTGATATTTTCTAATTCATGAGTAATTGATTCTGTTGTTTTATTTACTAAAGTATAATAAATAATTGCATTATCTTGTGCTTCAAGTTTATAGATAATATGACGGTAGGTATCAATTTCTTCAACTAGAACATTTATTTGCGAAACAATATAATTTTGAAAATCAGTCGGTAAACAATAATTATTTTGTTTTTCTAAAGCTTTCTTATTTAAAGAATCTTGTATACGATCAATAATATCGTTTAATAAGACTTCTTTATCTTTATAATGCGTATAGAAAGTAACACGGTTAATGTTCGCTTTTAAAGCGATTTCGTTAATCGCGATTTTTTCATATCCTTTTGTACCTAATAGTTCAATAAATGCTTTGATGATTTTTTCTTTTGTTCTTTCGCTTCTAAAATCTTTTCCCATAAGTTTACCTCACGAATTAATTATACCATATCAAAATATTTTTTACACATGTAAATTATTTATAATCGTTTAAAAATGTAAAATAAATATAAATTTAACGAATTATCGGATTAATATTCTTAATTTGCATTTATCGTATTTTGATAATATAATAATAATTGACTTTTTAGAAAGTAGGCATTTATGAAAGAAAAAAAGGAAATTATTTTAGATGAAAACTTTGATCCTTCCTCGATAAAAGATATGTCTAATGAGGAATTAAAAGATTTAGCAAGCAAAGTTAGAACAAAAATTATTGAAGCGTGCGCTCATAACGGAGGACATTTATCTAGTAATCTCGGCGTAGTTGAATTAACTATCGCTCTTTTTAAGTATTATGATTTTCCTAAAGATAAACTTATTTTTGATGTCGGACACCAATGTTATACTCAAAAAATTCTTTCAGGGAGAAATTTAGATTCTTTAAGAAAAGAAAATGGTATTGACGGCTTCCAAAAAAGAGATGAATCTATTTATGATCCTTATGAAGCAGGTCATTCTTCAACTTCAATATCCGCGGCGATGGGCTTTGCTTTAAGTAGAGATATTAATAAAGAAGATTATAAGGTAATCGCAGTTATTGGCGATGCGTCTATCGCGAATGGATTAGCTTTAGAAGCTATTAATAATTTAGATTCTTTCCATCACAAGATGGTTATTATTCTTAATGATAATGAAATGTCAATTACTGAACCAGTCGGTTCTTTTAATCGAACGTTACAAAAGATTAGAACTTCGAATAAATATATTACCTCTAAAAATAAATATAAGAAGTTTATGACTAAAAATAATTTTTTAAAGAAAATTTATTCTTCAACATCAAAAATTAAAGGTAAAGTAGCTCGTCATTTACTTTCAACTAATGTCTTTGAAGATTTTGGCTTATATTATTATGGTATTGTTGATGGACACGATATTAACGCAATATACAAGGCAATAAAGAAGATTGATAAAATTGATGAACCAGTTTTATTACATGTTTCAACTAAAAAAGGTTTTGGCTATAAATATTCAGAAACTGATGATAAAGGTACTTGGCACGGAGTAGGTCCATTTGATATTAAGACAGGTGAAGCTATCTCTAAATGTGATGATAATAAGGTAAGTTTTGCTAAAGCATATGCAGATGAATTACTTTCTCTTATGGATGAAGATAATAAGGTAATCACTATTACTCCTGCAACAGGTCTTGGTAGCAATCTTCTTTCAATTAAAGAAAAATATCCATCACGTTATTTTGATGTCGGTATCGCTGAAGAACATGCGGTTACTTTCGCAAGTGGTCTAGCTACTTCTAAAACTAAACCTTATGTCATCGCTTATTCAACTTTCTTACAAAGAAGTTATGATGAAATTCATCATGATGTTTCAAGAATGGATGTTGGTGTTAGACTTATTTTTGATCATGCTGGATTAGTTGGTGATGATGGAGAAACTCATCAAGGTATTTATGATGTTTCTTTCTTAAATTCAATGCCTAACATGACTATAGTCATGGGTAAAAACTATGAAGAAGTAAAACGTATTATGCGTTTTAGTTTATCTTTTAATCATCCTCTTGCAATTCGTTTCCCTAAAGGAAGCTGTTTAAAACAAGATATTAAAGATGAAAAAGAATTAGTATATGGCGAATGGGATTATTTAAAAGTGAGTAAAAAGAAGAATATCGCTTTAATTAGTTATGGACCTCATATCGAAGAATTAGAAGAAAAATTAGATGATATTACCATTATTAATGCAATCTTTATTCGCCCAATTAATGAAAAAGTCTTAAAAGAGATATTAAATTATAAAAATATTATTCTTTATGATCCTTATTCAATTAAAAATGGTTTTATCGATGTGGTTAAATTAAGATTATTAGAATTAGGTTATAAAGGTAATATCGTATCTATTGGTTTAGATAATGTCTTTATTAAAAAAGGCACAGTTCTTGAACAAGAAAGAAGATATAATGTCGATGTTAACTCTGTCATTAATAAAGTAAAGGAATTAACTAATGGAAATAATTAAGATTAAACCAATTGGCTATTGTTATGGCGTTATTAACGCGATTAATTTAGCTTTAAAGATTAAGGATGAATATAAAGACAATAATGTCTATTTATTTGGACAAATTGTCCATAATAATGATGTAACTAACATGCTTTTAAAGCATGGTATTAAGACTCTTGATACGACAAATCAAGATAAAGAAGCCTTATTAAAGTCTTTTTCAAAAGATGATATAGTTATTTTTTCAGCCCATGGTCACGATAAAAAATTTGATCAAATATTACTTTCGTCAGGTGTTAAATATTTTGATGCAACTTGCCCTAAGGTAAATAAAAATAATGAACTTATTAAGAAAGAAGTTAAAGATAATAAAGTCATCTTTATCGGTAAAAAAAATCATCCTGAAACAGAAGCTAGTTTATCTATTTCTAGTAATGTTATTCTTTATGATATAAAAGAGAAATTAGATTATTCATTAATCGATGTTCCTTCTCCTTTAGTAGTTAATCAAACTACCTTATCTTTTTTAGAAATTGAAGATATTCATTTAGATATTAAGAAACATTTTCCCCAAGCAAAAATTATTGATGAAATATGTGATGCAACACGTTTAAGACAAGAAAAGATTGTTTCTTTAAAAGAAGATATTGATGCTTTTATTATTATTGGATCAAATAAATCTTCTAATACTAGTAAATTATATGAAATCGCAAGAAACAAATATCAAGATTCTTTACCTGTTCTTAAAGTAGAAAACCTAGATGATTTAAAAAAATACGATTTAAAAGGAATTAAGAAAGTTGCTTTAGCAAGCGGAACTTCTACTCCTATATCGATTGTAGAAGAAATGGAAACATATTTAAAAGGAGTTAACTAGATATGGCAAAAAAAGAAAAAGAATTCGTATTAACAAAAGAATGTAAACATATTGCTTTTATAATGGACGGAAATGGACGTTGGGCAAAAAAGAGATTATTACCTCGCCATTTAGGTCATAAAGAAGGATGTAAAAGAATCATTGAAATCGCTCGTGCAACACAAGATTTAGGCGTTAAAGCGATGACTTTATATGCTTTTTCTACCGAAAACTGGAATAGACCACAAGATGAAATTGATCATTTATTTGATTATCTTGATCTTTTCTTTAAAGAAAATATTAAAGAATTCCATGAACGTGATATTCAAATAAGAGTTATGGGGGATATTTCTCGTCTTCCTAAACATTCAATCGATACTTTAAATGAAGCGATGGAAGAAACTAAAGATCATACTTCTTTTGTCTTTAATATCTGCTTAAATTATGGTTCACGTCAAGAAATTGTTTTAGCGAGTAAAAACATCGCTCGCGATGTAAAAGAAGGAAAATTAAATATTGAAGATATTGATGAAAAAATATTCTCAAATTATTTATATTCACATGATTTACCAGAAGTTGATTTAATGATTAGAACTTCCGGTGAACAAAGATTATCTAATTATCTTTTATATCAACTTGCATATGCTGAATTTATTTTTACTCCAACATATTGGCCAGATTTTAAAAAAGATAACCTTATTGAATGTTTAAAAGAATATTGTTCAAGAAATAGACGTTTCGGTGGTTTAGAAAATAAATAAAATTAATTAAGATTATTTATAATTTTTTTAATAATAAAAGTAAGCATCTATGAAAATTGTAAACGCTTTCAAGATGCTTTTTTCTTTTCATTTCATTTCTTACAACTTATCATATATCTAATTGATAAAAGGAGATTATGTTTATGAAATCAAATAAGAAAAAATTATTTTTATCTTCGATGGCATTATTATCAATTTTATTTGTTGGTTGTAGCGGAACAACTTCTAGTTCTTCAAGTGAAAGCTCTTCAGAAACTCCATCAAGTTCTGAATCAAGTTCTAGTTCTTCTTCATCTAGCTCATCAAGCTCATCGACAGATACTACAAAAGAAGATATTGCTGTTTTAAAGGAAAAAGTTAATACTGCTGCAGATAAGAATTTAACTTCTTTAAAAGCATATCAAACAGTTTATGATACCTTTACTTTAGGTATTTACGGGGGAGTTTATTATAACGAAGAAGGTGATAGCGGTCTTTATTATTGCTATACATTAGATGATGTCACTTCGACAGAACTTTCTTATAACGTTTATAAAAACGATGTTATGAAATATAGTTCAAAATCATATCAAGAAAGTGTATATTATTATTCACTTCACAATAAAGATTTCCCGGAAGAAAAGAAAATTTCTGACTATGAAATGACTGAATTCTATGAAGACGATAAAATGTATCTTACAATGAAAGATAATTATAATAGCAAGAATTCAGTTTCTGATTCAACAAAATATCGTAAGGATTCTTTGGTAGGCCAAGGCTATAGAGATTTTAAATCTCAAGCTGATTATGTTTTAAGTCAAGGTGATATTACTGTTCCTAGTTTAAATACACAATTCTTAAGCTTTGTTGAAGATTATTATAAAACAGCTTCTACTTATGAACTTTCTGTTGATATTGATGGAAAAGGCGAAGTTGGTGACATTGTTGAGGTTACATTAAAGACTGTTGATGAAACATCTTTATATAATTTATATCCTAACATTGGAACTTATTATTCATCAGAATTTATCGACGCAAAAATTGATATTGAAACAGAAATTGAAGCAAGTTTTGATATTACTGAAAATGGCTATGAAATTAGCTATATGACTGTAGATAATGCTTATCACGTCATGCAAGATCCATATATTGGTACAAGATTAAACTATCAACATTGCGGCGAAGATGTTTCAAAACAAGGCTATTATTTACAACAAACTGAAGTTCTTTATGAAACAGTTGGTTATGGTGAATCAGATAAAGATGGTGAAAAAACAAAGGTAACAGTTAGTGAAGAAGTAAGTAATAAACTTAGTAAGGTTTCTGCTCTTGAAACAACTGCTTCAACAATTGATGCAAGCGCAACAAAAGGTGAATCAGTAACAACAACAGACCATTATTTAATTGATGTATTATATCATGGTGAAGATGTTGCTTTTGAAGAATTATATGGTCATCCTATGACTGATTATAAAGGCACAAAAATTTTAACAAGTACTTCAACTCATTATGCAGATGGTTATGTAGTAACTTCCGCGAATGAAAAGAGAAATCATTATAACTTCGCAGGTGTGACAGATTCTACAACCGGAAAAACTTCTTATTCTATTTCAAATGGTACAGTAGCAAGTGAAGAATTTAACTATACAACTGTTCTTAATAAAGATAGTAGTGGTAATATCATCGCAAATATGACTTCTACTGATAAAGCATCATTAAACTTAAAAGATCAAACGTTATACACTTCTACTGCTTTAACACAAAATGGTTATACAGCTGATAGCTATTTAGCAACAGTAGTTGGCTGTAATGGTTTATTATATAATTATTTAAAAACATATTATGTTAATATGCCAAACTCAGATGTTACATTTACTACTAATGAAAATGCAACAACTACAGTTACAATGGAATCAAGTTATTATACAAATTATGCAGTCTGTGCAGAATCTCTTGAAGATACTGAAACTGACTATTATGATTCATTAATCTGTGATATTTTATGCCAAGTTAAGATTAATTTAACTGCAGTCTTAGATAGTGAAGGTAAAGTAACTTCATTTGAAGTAACTAGAACTTATTATGCTTTAGAAGGCTTCAAAGGCACAAGATATACAGCACCTTTAGAATTTGGTAAAGTTCATTTTACTGAAACAATTTCTTACGAAACAGTCGGTAATTACAAAACAGAACAAACAACTAATGCTTAATATAAGTTAGATGGCTCATGCCATCTTTCTTTAATTATAAAATAGGAATAGGAATTATTCTTAAAAATTGTTGCAATAAGTTATTTCATATGTTAATATATAGTTGCTCAATTAGATATAATATCTAATTAAGTGTTGATAAATATCTTTTTATCAAGTATAATGCTTTGTGGTATTATTTACGCACAAGAGAAAGGAAAACTATGGTAGGACAAATTCATTCAATTGAAACATTTGGCACAGTCGATGGACCTGGAATTAGATTTGTTTTATTCGTTAAAGGTTGTCCATTAAGATGTGCATATTGTCATAACCCTGATACTTGGAATCCTCATTCCGATAATCAAATGACACCTGAAGAAGTATTGACGCAGGTCATGAAATATAAAAACTATTATGGCGAAAAAGGTGGCATTACTATTTCTGGAGGAGAACCTTTATTACAAATCGATTTCTTAATTGAACTTACAAGCTTATGTAAGAAAAACGGTATTAATACTGCCGTAGATACATCAGGAATTGTTTATGATGAAGATAATCCTGACTTAATGAAAAAGTTTGATACCTTAATTCAAACAGTTGATTTATTCTTACTCGATATTAAACAAATTGATGAAGAAAAACACATTAAGTTAACTACGAAGTCTAATAAAAATGTTCTTAAATTTGCTCGTTATTTAGACGCTCATGATAAGAAGATGTGGATTAGACATGTATTAGTTCCTGGCATTACTACTGGTGAAGAAGATCTTCGTAAGACATATGATTTCATACATTCTTTAAAAAATGTTGAAAAAGTTGAAGTCTTGCCATATCATACTTTAGGGGTACATAAGTACAAAGAGCTTGGTATTCCATATCGTTTAGAAGGAGTTGAACCTCCAACTAAAGAACAAGTACAAATGGCTAAAAAGATTTTAAGAGGAGAAGAGTAATGAGTAAAGGAATTGAAATTATTGAATTCAGTGGTGAAAGTTGCGCGAATTGTTTAACTTTAATGCCAATCTTAAATAAATTGGCTGAAAAGTACGATGATGTAACATTAAGACATATTGAACTCGATGAGAAATCTAAAGATATCATTGAAAAATATGAAATTGATCGAGTTCCAACGACAATGGTACTAAAAGATGGTAAAGAAATTACTCGTTGTAGAGGTTTCCAACCAGAAGAGATTCTTGAACTTTGGTTAGATGCAAAAGTTGAAGAAGCTAGACAAATGTAATTTTGGTAATTAAGTGTTTAATCACTTTTACAAATAAAAAGAGAGGTAAAAATTAGTATGTACAAAAAGTACGAAGCATGGGAAGGATTCGTTCCTGGCAAATGGTGTGACGATGAAGTTAACGTACGTGACTTTATCCAAAAGAACTATACTCCTTATGAAGGAGATGCAAGCTTCTTAGAAGGACCAACAGAAGCTACAACTAAACTATGGGAAATAGTTTGTGATTTATCAAAGAAAGAAAGAGAAGCAGGCGGCGTTTTAAAAGCTGATACTGATATCATTTCAACAGTTGATTCTCACGAACCTGGATATTTAAACAAAGATCTTGAAAAAATCGTTGGTTTACAAACAGACGAACCATTCAAGAGAGCATTAATGCCATTCGGTGGTATTAAAATGGCTATTCAAGCTAATGAAATGTATGGTTATGAAGTTTCTGACAGAGTAAAAGATATTTTCTCTTATAGAAAAACTCATAATGATGGTGTTTTCGATGCTTATACTCCAGAAATGATGGCTGCTAGACACGCACACATCTTAACAGGTTTACCAGATACTTATGGTAGAGGTAGAATTGTTGGTGACTATCGTAGAGTTGCTTTATATGGTATCGACTACTTAGTTGAACAAAAAGAATTAGATAAATCATTAATCGATGGTGAAATGACACCTGATAAAGTAAGAGATAGAGAAGAAATCTCTGAACAAATCAAAGCATTAAAAGCTTTAAAACACCAAGCAGAAAGATATGGTTGTGATATTTCAAAACCTGCAACAACTGCTAAAGAAGCTATCCAAGCATTATATTTCGGTTACTTAGGCGCAGTTAAAGATCAAAACGGTGCTGCTATGTCAATCGGTAGAAACTCAACTTTCTTAGATATCTACATTGAAAGAGATATGAAGAAAGGCATCTTAACTGAAAAAGAAGCTCAAGAATTAATGGATCACTTCATCATGAAGTTAAGAATTGTTAAATTCATGAGAATTCAATCATACAACGAATTATTCTCAGGCGACCCAACTTGGGTAACTGAATCAATCGGTGGTATGGGTGTTGATGGAAGAACTCTTGTTACAAAGAACTCATTCCGTGTTCTTCACACATTACAAAACTTAGGTCCTGCACCAGAACCAAACTTAACAGTCTTATGGTCAAGATCATTACCAATGGGCTTCAAGAGATTCTGTGCTGACTTATCAATTAAGACATCTTCAATTCAATATGAATCAGATGAATTAATGAGACCATTAATGGGTGATG
>CAVJWU010000012.1:0-33476 GCA_963653535.1 Azospirillum sp. CAG:239 | reverse complement strand
ATATTATATAATTTATATTATAAATATTAATTATTGTAACTTTAATAAACTAAATATTAAATTTGCTTAATAATTACAAAACTTATTAATTATATATTTATCTATTAAGATTCTTTCTTTAAATCTCGTTTCATCAAGGAAACAATCTCTTCACGAGGAGATTTTTTTTCAAATAACACGTGATATACACTTGAAACAATTGGCATTTCGACGTGATATTCTTCACACGCCTTATATAAATAAGCACATGCTTTAACCCCTTCAACTGTCTTAGAATTATTTTTCAAAACTTCTTCTGCATCGTTAGCTTGTCCAATTGCATAACCAAAACTAAAATTTCTTGACTTAAAAGAAGTACAAGTGAGGAATAAATCGCCAATGCCTGTTAAACCTAAATAAGTTTCTTTTTTTCCACCTTTAAATACACCAAATTTAGTCATTTCATGTAAGCCACGAGTAATTAAAGCAGCTCTAGCATTATCTTGAAAGCCTAAACCAGAACATATTCCACTTGCAATAGCGATAACATTTTTTATACAAGCCCCATATTGAGCCCCAATTTCATCATCGTTAGTATAGACTCTAAAATAATAATTTGAGAACATCTTTTGTACAACTTCTGCATAAGCTAAGTTCTTACTAACTGCGCTGATGAGGGTAAATTCTTTATTCGCCACTTCTAAAGCAAAACTAGGTCCAATTAAAGTAACTACATCTTTATAAGAATAACCTTTTAAAGCTTCTTTTATCGTATCGGATAAAGGAGAAAAAGTTTTTCCATCTAAGCCTTTAGAAACATTTATAATTAAAGTATCACCTAAAGAATATTCCTTAATTTGTTCACATACTGAAATTAAAGATGAACTAGGTACAGCTAGAAGAATTACTTCAGGAAGAAAATCCTTCAAACAATATTCAATAGAAGTAGTTGCTTTTAAAGAACTATTCAAGATTGTTTCATTAAAGAATTTTGTATTTCTATGATTTAAATTAATATCCTGAACTTCACTTTCATTAATGCCATAAATTAATACTTCATGTTGGTTGTCGGAAAGAACATTACCTAAAGCTGTTCCCCATGCTCCACTTCCTAAAATTGTTACTTTCATAATTCCTCCGTAATAGATTTTTTTGTTTTATGTAAATAAATAATCATATCGATGAGTAATATGATTAAAAATGGAATACTCGCGCCTAACATATCGATTCCAACATCTTTAAATGATGGGCCTCTTGATCCGGCAAATATTTGAATAAATTCACTTAGAGAAGCAAGAAGGAAGCTAACTCCAAGTGAGATAGGATAAGCGATATATTTCTTTTTAATAAACATTAAATAAGTCAATGTGCCAAATAAACTCATCGCTAAAAATAAGCCAAAATGACCAACTAGTTTTCTAATATAATATGAGAAAGTATCTAAATCACGAATATAAGGTTGTCTAATAACATTTACTTTTACTATTTTTTCTAGATGCTTAGAATCATAATCTAGTGATACTTTAATATATGTTTCACCTTTTTTTAAGGTACAAATTAAGCCATTATTATCAATAACTAAGATTGATGTATCGCCACTTTCATATTGAATATTTTTGTAAGTTGCTTCTTCATTAAAAGAAACATTTAATAATGTTGAATTTAATACGCTTAAAGATAAAATATCATTTTCTAACTTGTTATTAATAATTATTTCGCTAGGAAATACATCAAAAGTTTTTAATGTTGTTGAATACAAAGATGAAGATGAACTACGAGAAATAACTTCAAGATTTAAGTTCTCACTCGCTTTATAAATATATAATTTATCATCTTTAACTTCTCCGTATTCACTATCAATTTTATAATATAAATCTTGTTTATTACTATTATTAGGTAAGAACGAATAATTTAAATCATATATTCCATTAACATATAATTTTTCGTTAAAAGAAATTAATGAATAAGAAGATATTGATTCATTTTTCTTTTCACCACTGATATTAAATTTTAATTTAACATCAATATTATCATTTAAATTAACATCTAAAGAAAAATTATCGTTAGAATTATTAAGATAGAAAGCTCCATATTCATTTACTTTAATTGACGTTGACGAAAATTCTTTTTTATAGATATTAGAGTTAGATACTACATCGATATAATGATATGAAGAAGAACTAAGCGCCATATTTGTCGTGTATTCAATTCCGTCGATATAGATTTTATAATCATTAATTTCTGGATAAACTACATTTATATGTTTAACTAATTTAACGTTATTATTCGCATTAGAAGTAACGGAAATATCGCATTCTCCTAAAGAATTAAATGTAAGTGTACCATTAGAAGAAATAGAAGCAATATTTTCATCACTACTAGAAAAAGATAAACTTTTATTTGAAGCATCCGTTGGTAAAACATTTAAATCAAGACTTATTTTTTCTCCAAGATAAGTCTTATCTAATGAAGTATTTAATTCAATGTCATTAACATCAATATAAATATTATTTTCTTTTGTAATCTTATTTAAAACAGAAGTAAAAATGTTCACAACTTTATTAGATTCATTACTAGATACGTTTCCATTAAAAGATGAATGAACAATAATTAAAGTGCAACAAGCGATATATAAAACTAAACATAAATATTTAAATATCTTCTTTTTCATTCTATTTCCTCACTTTCACAAAGTATAGCACTAAAAAAAAGAAATATCATTTATTAAAAATAATTCTAACCACTTTTTAAAAATTAGTTTACAATAAATACAAGAAAGGGGCCATATGGAGAAAATATCAAGTTTAGAATTAATTATCTCTTATTTAAAAGAGGGTCATATAGTTACATATAAACCATATAATAATCCAAGGAACTTTCTAATTTTAAAAGAAGACAAAAAGATTAAGGTCTTTAATGATCATCTTTCTTATTTTATTTCTGAAAGTGACCTTAAAGAATTAGCTAATCTCTTTGAATTCTATTTATATAACTAATAACATCAGGAGGTTAATATGTTAAAAGTTTGTAATCACCCATTAATTGAAGTTAAATTAAACCACATGAGAGACGAAAATACACGTCCAAAGGAATTTAGAGAAGCATTAGATGAAATTGCATCTTTAATGACTTATGAAGTATTTAGAGATTTAGAAGTTATTGATTGTGATAAAACTATTACCACTCCAACTAGCGCAGTTCTACCAAAGAAGAAGATTAAACAAAATTTAATTATTGCACCTATCTTACGTGCAGGACTTGGTATGGTTGAAGGCGTTAGAAACATGGTTCCAACTGCAAGAATCGGCCATATTGGTATGTTTAGAAACGAAGAAACATTAGAGCCACAAGAATACTATTTCAAACTTCCTGAAGTAGAAAATCCATTAGTTCTTATCTGTGATCCAATGCTCGCGACCGGCGGAAGCGCGAATGCTGCTATCGCAGCAGTTAAGAAAAGAGGCTATAACAACATTAGATTAATGTGTTTAGTCGGTGTCCCAGAAGGTATTACTGCTGTACAAAAAGCTCATCCTGATGTTGATATCTATATTGCAGCTGTCGATGATCACTTAAATGAAAAAGGTTATATTTTACCTGGTCTAGGCGATGCTGGTGATAGAATCTTTGGAACTAAGTAATTAATATATTAAGCGAGGTCATCCTCGCTTTTTTATTGCAAATAAAAACCTAGGATTAACCTAGGTCAATATGAATAAATTAAATTTGATTATTTTCTTTTGCTAAAAGCATTTCTTTTAATTGAATGGAATCTAAGATTAATTTAACAAGTTTTTCTAATGGAGAGTTAGACTTAAAGTCTGATCTACATGCATAGTTAACTCTATTATCTTGTAATAATTGAATCGATATATCCTTTTTATTTTGAGGATAGACAGCGATTGCTGTACCGCCTTTTTCTTTAACTAAAGTCATTGCAGGAATATCAGTCATTCCATCACCAATATAAATCATATTTCTAAATTGAACGTGCTTAGTTTCAATTCTTTGATTGACAGTCTTATCATCTGAGATATTCATTGCCCCTTTATTGATTCTAAACAAGTATTGAGTCTTTAAGGTATAATTAACAATAGTCTTAGGCCAATATGCTTCACCATATTGATCATAAAGGAATTCACATCCATAAACTTGTTTGAATTCTTTATAGATTGAACTACCTTCGATAATTTCTTTATTGCCAGAAGAGATGATATAGTGTTCAACATTAATACCATGTTCTTCTCCATATTGATTTATTCTTTTAAACCAGGTAGTAACACCTTCATAGAACTTAATATCTTTACCTAAAGAATTTAAATATTCTCTAGTCAATTTAATCTTCTTTTTGTTGCATTCTTCAATCATCACTCTTAAATAAGATAAGATTGATTCAACTCCAGTATTTTTTGATAAACTGTCAGTTTTACTCCAGAATTCTTCTGGCGTCAAACCTAAATTAGGGATAAAAGAAAAGGATTGCATATCATTAGTTGCAAGAGTTTTATCAAAGTCATAGCATATTGCGACAGTAATTTTTTCCATAATTGTCCTCCTAGAAAAAAATTATACTATCTTTTAACAAAAATAGCAAATCACTAGTTTTAACGATAGTCATTACGCATACTATTTTCAACAAATAATTGTTACTTCATATTATTAAGACTTTAAACTGACTGTTTTTAATTTTTTTCTTGTGTTTTGTAGTATATAGTTGTATACTACTAATATGAAGATTGAAAGTTTACCTGATTACGCTAAAAAATATAAAGTTAAAGGATACGATGTTAAAAAAGTTGGTAATGAATATTATCAATATAAAGTTGAACATTATCGTGTTGAAAATAAGAATTATCCTGTAACTAGATTTATCTATATTGGTAAGATTGATAAAGTTAAAGGCTTAATAAAATCTAACCAAGAAAAAGATGAAATTATTGCTTATTTAGAATATGGTTTATCTAACTATATTTTTAATAATTATAAAAGAACTTTGCAAAGAAGTTTATTTAATATATCTGGTGAGAATGCTTCTAATCTTATAAAATTAGGAATTATCAAATACATTTATAAAGACATAAATTTGAATACTTTGAAGTTTTCTTATTTAACTTATTTTGATTCTTCTAGATTATGGGATTTTTACGATTTAAATAAACATAATCAAACACGAGTGAATAAAATATCAAGTAAAATTGAAGATTTATTATCTAGTGTTTTTTATGATTATTTAGATAGACAAAATCTATTAGCAAATCTAAGAAATATGAACGCTATAATTTATGAAAAAGATAAAAAGATAAATACAGTATATTCAAACAATGTAAAAAGTATATTTGAAAAATATAAGGTGAAATATGAATAAAGGTATAACTCTATTAAGAGAATTGAACTCTAGCATTACAGTCATGATTCAAGAAAATCATATTTCTTTTGATTGCTTAAAAAAAGATATAACATATCTCATACATCTTCTTGATAATATTGAAGATTATAGAAATGAAAGCTTGACTACATACTCTTTAACGAATTTGCTTTTGATGTCATTAATTCTCATTATGGAAGGTAATTTTAGATCTTTTTATTATGCTGCTAATTATTTAAAAGTGTACAAAGATGACTTTACAAAAATGGGATTGATAGTCGATGATAAAGTTCCATCACATGATACACTAAGAAGAATGTTTATGTTATTAGATGCTCAAAATATTAAAAACCAACTTATTGATAATCTTAATAAGTTCTTATCTACTATTTTAGATAATTACAACAGTCCAGATAAAAAGGAACTTATTTCATTTGATGGAAAAGAATTTAAAGGATCAGGAAGAAGTATAAATTCCTCTAGTTATCAACGAAATAAAAATGTATTAAATGTATATAATACTTCTAAAGAACTTTGTATATATTCAAATCCTTTGGATGATAAAGAAAGTGAAATTAAAGAAGCACAAACAATTCTCAATAAATATAATTTAAAAAACACAATTGTCACAGCTGATGCTCTTCATTGTCAAAAGAAAACCTGTTCGATAATAAAAGAGAAAAAAGGAGATTATATCTTTACAGTAAAAGAGAATCAATCAGGATTGCTTGAAGAGATACAAACAAAATTCAGTAAAACAAATAATGTGAGCAATATATCTTTTAACGATTGTGAATATTCAATTTTAAGTCTTCCATCATCTTATGTTGGAATGGATTTTAAAGGTCAACAAACCTATATAAAGATGATATCAAATAAAAGAAAGAAACAAGCAGTAAATAAACAAACAGAACGTTATTTTATCTCATCATTAAAAGATCCACAATTGATAGTAGAAGCGATTGATAATAGATGGAAAATAGAAAATGATTTGCATAAGACAAAAGATGAATTGTTCAATGAAGATGATTATGTATTTGCAAATAAAAACGCAATTAAAGTGATGGCTTGTTTAAATAATATCGCATATTCATTCTTTAGAATCACAGCAGCATTTTTACAAGAAGAAACACCAACAATAACAAGAATAAAATTTCAAAAAGAGCCGATGGAAATCCTAGCTAAAATAAGTCCATTGTTGAAATCAAAAGATTTCAATAAAATGATTGAAGCAAATTTAAAAGGAAGAAAATCGAAATAGTTGTCAATGAATTTCGATATTTCTTCCAATTTAGATAACTCAATTTTAAAATTTCAATAAAATCAAGATTTTAAATACTTTTTATTCAAAAAATTAAAAAAATCTTATTTTTTAATCATAATTTTATTTGTATGCGTAATTACTGGTTTTAACGATATCTAATCACTGCTTTAGAAGAAATAAGACCATTATTTTTTAAGATATTAAAGACAATTTGATTATCACATTCTTGATAAATTGTTGTTATCTCTTCATCTTCTAAAACTTCAGAAATGAAGTTTATTTCAAATTCATAAATGTCTAAAGAAAGATAATGTTCACTCTTTAAAGCATTTAAGTAATATCGAACATAACTAACATTATTTAAATGATGAGAATAATCAATGTCGCTAGAAAAAACTTTATGTGTTAATTCATTTTGTTTTTCAATTTGAGGAATACGCGAATAAATTCTTATTCTAGGTAGAAAACTATCTTCTTTTAAATTGAGAAATTCTAAGGAAATAGATTCTCTAGAAAAATAATTAATTCCACATATCTCAGTATAAGAAGTAACTACTTCTTCATTATTTAATATAACCTTAGTTTCTAAAATAAATGACATAAGATTAACTTTAACTAAATGGACCTTAAAATCTAAGATATCATTTAAAGAAGGCATTTTTTCAATCGCTAATTTATTTCTTAAGACAACTAAAATAACATTATATTGAGGTTTTAAATATTCATTATTTAGATGATGTTCTTCTAAATATTCAGTAGTTGCATCTTCAATTAATGAACTTAAAGAGATGAGATTTAGTTTAAAAGAAGCATCAACTTCAGAATATCTTACTTTAATTTTTTCCATTAATACCTCCTACTAAACTCTTCTTAATATTAATTTCATTTGAATTAATAATGTGTTTTTCATTATTATTATCAATGACTACTAAATAACCTTCTTTAGTAAAATCAATTACTTTATAAAGATTACCTTCATGAATGATTTCTCTATTCATGATGATATTATTGTTTCGATATGTGATCATTAAGGCATCAATATCTTTCTTTAAGAGTCGATCAAATTCAATTAAAACTTCATCTAATAAAGTTAATTTATCAATATCGACATATTCATTAATTCCAGTTGCATTAAATTCTTTATTAGCTTTTAAATTAATTCCAATACCTAGAACTATATATTCAAGTGAACTACCTAAATAAGATGATTCAGCAAGAATTCCACATATTTTTTGATCATCTACATAAATATCATTAGGCCATTTAATAAGCGCGTTAAGCCCATGTTTTCTTAAGACATTCATTATAACTAAGGAAGATATAATTTCATAACGAGCATCTTCTTTAAAAATAAATGAAAAAGGTAAGCAATTAGATGAATCCCAAGTATGAGTCATTCTTCCTTTACCAGAAGTTTGATTATCAGTATAAAGAACACTCCTTGAGGATAACTCAAAGGAGTGTTCTTTTAAATACGTATTTGTAGAATTAACTTCATCGATATAATAAAGATCAAAAGAAGCGACTTTTTTCTTAAATACGATATCCATTTTATTTGCCTAATTTTGAAACTATATCTAAATAGCCATTATAGTCAGAGACATTATAAATAGTCGCAGTAGGACTAATCTTTCTAATAAAGCCTGTTAAAGCTTTACCTGGGCCAATTTCAACAAAAGTATCGACACCTTGTTCAAGAAGATATTTAACTGAATCTTCAAAATAAACGCTGTGACAAATTTGATCTTTTAAAATATCATTTAATGGACGTGTTTCTTCTTTTCCTGATACGTTATAAACAATTCTATAAGTAGGTTTAGCAGGAACGAAACGGTCTAAAACTTCTTTTAATTCAACTGAAGCATTATTTAATAATGATGAATGGAATGCGCCTGAAACATTTAATGGAATCGCTCTTCTAGCCTTTGCTTCTAAAAGAAGAGCGCATGCTTTATCTACTGCTTCATTAGTTCCTGTAATAACTATTTGTCCAGGACAATTGTAATTAGCGATTTCAACAACTCCAGTATCAACTTTCTTTAAAGTTTCTAAGATAGTATTTCTATCTAAACCGATAATAGCTGCCATCTTTGTTGTTCCTAAAGGTAAAGCGTTTTGCATAATTCTACCTCTATTAGAAATAATTTCGATTGCGTCTTCAATTTTCCAAGCATTCGCGAAAGCTAAAGCACTATATTCACCTAAAGAAAGTCCGCAGGCAAATTCAGGAACAATACCTTTTTCTTTTAATGCATTTGCGATGGCATAAGAAGTAAGTAACATCGCTTTTTGTGCATAAGCAGTTTGATTTAATAATTCATTTTCATTGAAACATAAATCTTTAATTTCAGGAAAAGCATCATAAATCTTTTTAACTAACTCTAAATTTTCATAAAAGTCTTTACCCATTCCGATATATTGGGCACCTTGACCTGCAAAACAAAATGCAATTTTCATAAGTTAACCTTTCTAACCGATATTACGGTATTTATTAAATCTATTATTTAATAATTCATCTTTACTTAACGCACTTAATTCATCAAGTTTTGAGATGAGTTTTTCTTTAATTTGATTACCATATTCTTTTGAAATATAAGTAACACCACCAAGAGGTTCATTAATAATTTCATCGATTATTTTAAGTTCTAATAAATCTTTACTAGTCATCTTCATGATTTCACATACATCTTCTACTTTAACGCTATTTTTAAATAGAATAGAAGCGAATCCTTCAGGTGAAAGAACTGAATAAATCGCGTTTTCAAACATGTAAATATAATCTGAAACAGTGAGAGCTAAAGCTCCTCCTGATCCTCCTTCAGATAAAACAACTGCGATGACTGGTACCTTTAAAGAAGCAAATTCCATGAGGTTATTCGCGATCGCTCGAGCTTGACCTCTTTCTTCTGCCCCTTTACCAGGATAAGCCCCTGAAGTATCAACAATAGTGATAATAGGACGATTAAATTTTTCTGCTTGATGAGCAAGTCTTAGAGTTTTTCTAAAGCCTTCAGGAGAAGTCATACCAAAATTTCTTTTAATATTTTCTTTTGTATTAGTTCCTTTTGCTTCAGCTAAAACTGTAACTGGATATTTACCAAGATAACCAATACCAGCAATAATCGCGGCATCATCGCCATAATATTGATCACCATGTAATTCATAGAAATCATCAATTAAAGCATTAATTAAAGCCTTTGCTTTGACTCTTTTTTCACTACGAGCGATATTTACTCGATCATAAGCGCTTAAAGATGCATAAGTTTCCGTTAATAACTTCTTTAATTCTTGTTTTAATTCTTCATATTCTTTATCTTGTGGATCGAGGTTAACAATTTGCTCTTTTAGTTGAGCTATTTTTAATTCATTTTCTTCAAGTATCATATTATCTATAATTATGAAGTTTTAATAGCTTATAAAGCGTAACCTTCATATCCTTTCTTTCAACTATATTATCAATATAACCTTTATCTAAAAGGAATTCTGATGTTTGGAAATCTTTAGGAAGAACTTCTTTAATCGTTGATTCAATAACTCTTCTTCCTGCAAAACCAATTAAAGTTTTAGGTTCAGCAAGAGTAATATCGGCAAGAGAAGCAAATGATGCGCTGACTCCACCAGTTGTAGGATCAGTTAAGACTGCAATATAAAGTTCTTTTTCTCTTAATTTACCAACTGCTTGGCTAGTTTTAGCCATTTGGAATAAAGAGACAATACCTTCTTGCATTCTCGCTCCTCCTGAGCAAGTAAATAAAATTAAAGGTAAATGTTCACTGAGAGCTTTTTCACACATTAATGTAACTTTTTCACCGCAGACAGAACCCATACTACCCATCATGAAGAAACTATCCATAACGCCAACTAAACAAGAAATACCGTTAATTTTACCTTTAACGCAGACAATTGATTCATCAATTTCTGAAGTCTCTTTTGCCTTATTTAATTTTTCTTCATAAGTAGGAAAATCTAAATGTTTTTCTTCTAGATTAGAAAATATTTCTTCATAACCTTCATCCATAACTTGTTTTAAGCGTTCTTTAGCATGTAAACGCGCATGATAACCGCAGTTAGGACATACGTAAAGAGCATCTTGATATGCTTCAGAAAGTAAAGTTTTTTGACAAGATGGGCATTTGACCATTAATCCATCTGGAACTTTAATAGGAGTAGTTTTTTCATCACGTTTTCTAAATTGAAGATCCGCTAGAACGGAATTAAATTCTTTAATTTCTTCTTTTCTTTTATCGAATATATCTGGCATTTTGTTCTAGCTCCTTTATCGTTTCATCAACAAAGCCAGTATTAAAGTTTCCTAAAATATACTTTGGATGATGCATAATCATATAATGAAATTCAGTAGTTGTTGGTACTCCATCAATTAATAATTCTTCTAGAGCAACTCTCATTTTTCTAATTGCTTCAAGACGATTTTTGCCTAATACGACTAATTTTAAAATCATTGAGTCGTAATAAGGAGGAATGACATATCCTGGGAAAACATGAGTATCAATTCTTACACCATTTCCACCAGGTAAATGTAAGAAATTAATTTTACCAGCTTGAGGTCTAAAATCATTTGATACATCTTCAGCATTAATTCTACATTCAATCGCGAATCCGTTGAGGTGAATATCTTCTTGTTTATAAGGGAGTTTCATCCCTGCAGCAATTTTAATCATTAATTTAATAATATCAACTCCAGTTACCATTTCTGTAACAGAATGTTCTACTTGAACACGAGTATTCATTTCGATGAAATAGAAATTTTCTTTATCATCAACTAAAAATTCAATAGTACCGACTGAATCATAATTAACAAATTCAACTGCTTTTAAGGCATTTTCATATAATTTATTCTTTAATTTTTGAGAAATTGATTGGCATGGAGCTTCTTCAAGCATCTTTTGTTTTCTTCTTTGCATAGAACAATTTCTTTCAAAAAGATGAATGTAATGTCCATACTTATCTCCAACCACTTGAACTTCAACATGTTTTGGATTTTGAACTAATTTTTCAATGTATAATTCATCGTTTGCGAAGAATTTTTTTGCTTCTTCTTTTGCTTCTTTATACATATCAGCAAATTTAGCTTCGGATTCGACCATTCGAATCCCTTTTCCGCCGCCGCCGGCACTTGCTTTAATTAGTACTGGAAAGCCGATTTCTTTAGCAATCGCTAAACCTTCATCTAACTTAACTGCTTTATAAGAACCAGGAACAATTTGTACACCTGCTTGACGCATGGATTTAATAGCTTCAGACTTATTACCCATTAATTCCATAACTTCTGGACGAGGTCCAATCCAAGTTATACCACATTTTTCAACCATTTTTGCGAATAATGGGTTTTCACTTAAAAAGCCAAAACCAGGATGAATCGCATCACATCCAGTTATACAAGCAGCTGAAAGAATTCTTTCCATATTTAAATATGAATTAGTAGAATTAGCTTCACCAATACATATTGCTTCATCAGCGATTTTAACATGTAAAGAAGATTTATCCGCGCTAGAATAAATTGCGACTGTCGCTATTCCCATTTCTTTACAAGCACGAATAATTCTAACTGCAATTTCTCCTCTATTTGCGATTAATACTTTCTTAAACATAATTAATCACCTATTAAGAATAATTTTTGATCGAATTCAATTACTCCACCTTCACTTGCATAAATTGCTTTAACAGTTCCGTCTTTTGGTGCAGTAATCTCATTCATAACTTTCATCGCTTCAATGATACAAAGTTTATCACCTTTTTTGACTTTAGAGCCAACTTCGACAAATGGTTTAGCATCTGGATATTGAGCTTGGTGATAAGTACCAACTAATGGTGATTTAACAATGTCTTTTTCATTAACAACTTCTTCTTCAGAAGTAGAAGGAGTTACACTTGAAGAATGTTCAGTAGGGACGACTAATCCTACTTGATTTTCACTCTTAGTCAATTTAATTTTCATATCATCAACTTCAATATCTAAAGATGTAATATTTGCTTTTTCAAACATCTTAACAATCTTTTCAATTTCTTCAATTTTCATATTAAGCATTTAACTCCTTTTCTTTTCTTGTAACTAATTTAACTACATCATCAACCGTAATTAATTTTTCCATTTCTTCATATTCAATTTGAATGGAAAATGCAGTTTCTAGTTCAAGAATCATTTCAACTGCATAAAGGCTATCAATGCCTAAATCTTTTAATTTCGCATCTTTAGTGATTTTTTCTTCATCAACATTCGCGCATTCAATTAATAATTGTTTAATTTTTTCAAACATAATAAGCCTCCTATGCTATTAATTATTTTTTACCTTTTTCTCTTTCATTAGTCCAAAAGTTATTTAAGAAAACTTTATAAGCACTAGTAGTAAAAGGTGGTTTTAATAATTTAACCTTGGTTTCTTCACTTAAAGAACCATTTTCGATAAATTCTTGGCCAGCAAGAATGAACTTTTCTAAGAATTTATCAATTTTATTTTGATTATTCAATTCGACTAAAGTCTTCATTTGAGGAACTAAAATCGCTAAATAATTATTTTGACCGCAGATACAATCATATTGTTTTAATAAAGATGTATAAGCTAAATCAGTTTCCGTATACGCACAAGTAGAAATAACGATAAATTTTCTATTTGGACGAGGATTTCTAATACCGTGGAACGACTGACCATCGCGAGGAGCGATTTGACCTTCATAAGTACACATCATCGATAAAAGTCGATCAGTGAGTAACTTATTAATTCCAGGCATAGAGAAAAAATATAAAGGATATGAATTAATAACGATATCAGCGTTATCTAATTTTTCTTTGACAGTATTTACATCATCATTTTTAATGACACATTCTCCTGCTGTTCTTCCCCAGCAAGATAAACAACCTAAGCAAGGAATAATTTTTAAATCAGATACGTTAATAATCTCAATATCTAAATCATTATTTACATTTAATCCTTTCAAGAAAGCATTAGTTACTACCATCGTAGAACTTCTTTCTTTTTTAGGACTACCATTTAAGACGACAACTTTTTTCTTAGTTTCCATAGATTTGTTCTTTTTTAACAGCAGTAAATGTCATTGTACCTTTTGAATAAATGACATCATTTACTTTAACAACTGCATCAAAAGTTGTTAATGGACCCATTACTTTAGATTTTTTTACATTAATTATTAATGTATCTCCAGGAATAACAGGTTTAATGAATTTAAAATTGTCTACTTTTAATAATACGTAAATAAGATCTGCATCAGAACCATCGGATTCAATTACAAGTGAACATAATTGAGCACATGATTCAATAATTAATACTCCAGGCATAATTGGATTATCAGGGAAATGGCCCATAAAATAAGGCTCATTTACTGAAACGTTCTTCAACCCAGTTGCTTCAACATTTGGAGTAAGTTCTAAGACCTTTTCAATCATTTGGAAAGGAGGTCTTTGTTTAATTCTTTTATTTATTTCATTAATGTTCATCATATTATAAAGATAATCCTCCATCAATAGTAATTACTTGTCCAGTAATGTAACTAGCTTCATCACTAGCAAGGAATGAAACTAATGCTGCAATATCTTCAACAACACCTAATCTATGAAGAGGAATGTTCTTTAAATATTCTTCTTTTTTATCTTCAGGAATATGATCTAACATTTCTGTTTGGATAAATCCAGGAGCGACAGCATTAACTCTAATTCCATAAGGAGAAAGTTCTTTCGCTAAAGTTTGAGTCATAGAGTTGACTGCACCTTTAGTTGATGAATATACGCTTTGTCCAGGTAAAGCGAATTTACCTGAGACAGAAGACATATTGATGATGACGCCTTTTTTCTTACGAAGCATTTTTAAAGCTGCTTGTTGAGCACAATAGAAATATCCTTTAACATTTAAATCGTAACATGCATCAAGATTTTCTTTTGTCATCATAAGTAATAATTCATCTCTAACGATGCCAGCATTATTGACTAAAACATCAATTTGGCCGTATGTTTTAGCGATTTCTTTCATCATTTTGCTCGCTTCTTCAAATTTAGAAACGTCAGCTTTATAAATAATTCCATCTCCTCCATTAGCCTTAATTTCATCTAATGTCTTAAGAGCGGATTCATCGCTTCTAGAATAATTAACAACAACAAAATAGCCATCTTTAGCAAGTCTAATTGCGCATCCTTTGCCGATGCCCTTACTTGCGCCAGTAACAATTGCAACTTTCATAAAATTCTCCTTTATTATTTAGATAAGATAACTGCAGTATATGAACCACCAGATCCATAAGCAGTAACTAAGATATGAGATAATCCTTCAGAAGAAAGAGTTTTCTTAGTCATTTTTCCATTTTCATTTACATAAGCAAAATCATCATGGTCGATTGTATTAGATAATAATAATGATGCTTGAACAACGTTTAATGCTGCAGAAGAAGCTCTACCTTCACCAGTTCTTGCTTTTGTAGAAACAACTGGAGTAGTAAAGTTTTCACCAAAGACACGTTTATATGATGAAATTTCTTCATTATCAACAACTTCGCATCCATTACCGAAACCGACAATAGCATCAATATCACTTACTTTTAATCCTGCATGATCAAGTGCTTGTTTAATTGCTTCATCAAGAGCTTCGCTAGAATTTGATAAAGTACCAAAGCTAACATCTTTATGAGTCATGCCATAGCCTGAAACATAAGCATATTTTTTCGCTCCACGTTTATCTGCGCTAGTTTCACTTTCTAAGACGATAGTAATACCGCCGTCACTAAGGACAAAGCCTTTATTACCAGAATAAGGTTCAACATAGCTATCAGCGACATAACCAAGTGAAGTATATAATTCAGATGTAACATTGATATTTTCATCACTACCTGAAGCTAAAACAACATCTTCTTTTCCTTGTTCAATGATGTTCATACCATAAGCGATACTCGCTAAACCTGATTGAGCACCGTTAGTAATTGTAACGTTATAACCTTTAATTTTTGATTGAATTGATAAGTAACCACCTGCTGCGTTATAAACAGTATTTGGGAAGCTAAATGCGCTACCATTTGCGTTACCTTTTTCGTAGATATTTTCTTCAAATTCACAACCCATACCAAGTGCACCTTCAGAAGTACCAACAACGATACCAATACGTGTTGCATTTTCATCAGTAACTTCTAAGTTTGCATCTTTTAAAGCATAAATTCCGGAAGCAACTTCAATAGAAGAAATAACATCAAGTTTTCTATGGAAACTCATTGGAACATTAATTGGTGCAAATAAGTTAGGGATTGATGTTGCATCAACTTTACGATCTAATACTGATTTAACGTTACCTTCTTTAACTGTTTCATTCGCGTTAACTTTAGCAATATAGTTTTCTGTACCATTACCTAATGGAGAAACGATACCAAAACCAGTAACGACAACTTTTTCTTTCTTTTCAGGTAAAGTTACATTACCAGCATTTTTACTGAAAATAATTGAAGCGTTATTACCACCGAAAGCAAATGAGTTAGACATGACATTTTCTAATTCTTTTTCATGTGCTTTATTTGGGATAAAGTCAATTTTACCAGCTTTTTCTTTTAATGTGACTAAGTCTTCATCACTATAACCTAATGTTGCTGGAACTGTGTTAGTTGTTAATGCTTTGATTGAGAAAACAGCTTCAATAGCGCCTGCTGCACCTAAGCAGTGACCAACCATTGCTTTAGTTGAAGAAACGCTTAAATTATCTGTTTCTGGATCAAAAATTGTATGTAATGATAAGAATTCAGCATTATCGTTTTTACCAGTACCTGTACCATGAGCGTTAATATAACCAATTTCGTTAGCTTTAACACCTGAAGTTTTCATCGCCCAACGAATTGCGTTCATTTGTCCTTCGCCATCTTCTCTAGGTGCAGTAATGTGATGAGCATCACTTGAAACCCCTGAGCCTAAGACTTCACAGTACATCTTTGCTTTTCTCTTTAATGCATGTTCATAAGATTCGACAACAACAATACCTGAGCCTTCACCAAGAGTAATACCTTTACAATGGTTAAATGGTGAACAAGGATTTGAATCTAATGCGTGTAAAGCTAAGAAACCAGAATAAGGAACACTTGCAAAAGCATCCGCGCCACCTGCGATAACAATATCAGCTTTACCTGCTCTAATTAAATCACAAGCATAAGAAATAGAAATAGTACCTGCTGCACATGCATTTGCGATATTAGTTACAACACCACCTGCATGGACATAACCAGCGACTTGAGAAGCAATCGCGCTAATAGGCATTTGCTTAATATCTTTTTTATCTTTGCCATGTTGATAATAATGTTCAATAGAAACAACACCACCAACGCAAGAACCGATGATAACGCTGACTCTAGAATCATTATTAAAATCTTTTAATCCTGCATCAGCCATCGCTTCTTTTGTTGCTTTAATACATAATTTAGAAACTCTATCCATGTATTCTTTTGTTTCAACATCTTTTAAATCATCTTTAACTTCTGCCGCTAAAGAAGCATAGCAATCTTTTGTATCAACACTAGTTGTAGTAGCGATACCTGAGACTGATTTTAATGCGTTTGACCAACATTCATCAACGCTACTACCAATTGCACTGATTAAGCCTAAACCAGTAACAACACAACGTAAATTATTTTCTGTCATAAAATTCTCCTTCTTTTTTTATTTATCCAACCTCTAAATCTAAGATTTAGGGCTTATTTCCTTAAAGTCAAAAAAATAGTTGCAAGAATAACTTGCAACTACGTAAAACTACTTATTTGCGATAATATATGCTGCAAGAGTATCAATGCTTCTGAAGTGTTCTCTAGCAACGCCAGTCATTGATAAACCAAATTCATCATCAATAAATGAGATAATTTCAATTGAATCAATTGAGTCTAAACCAATTGAAGTTCCTTCAAATAATGGAGTATCAAAATTTAATACGCTTGGTTCAACTCCTAAATTTTCACAAATGAAATCTTTTAATTTTTGTTTTACTTCTACTTCGTTCATAAAATATCCTTTCTTAATAAACTAAAAAGTATGATTGCCTTTTTCACATTTACAATCATAACACTTAAAAAAAACTTAATCAATAACTTTTAGCCTTTAGGGAGTTAATAACTAGTTAATGAATATATTTTATATATTATTATCGAATTTATAGGAAATTATGAAATTATTACAATACTTGTTACTAAGTCTCCTTCATGAGAAATAGAAATACTCATTTCAGGATGATTTAAAACATAAGGTTCTCCTGAAGGAAGTTTTAAAATTGAATATTCTAGATAAAGAGGATCTTGAGTTGCTTTAAAAATTGCTTCTTTACAAGCCCAACGAACTGCCAAAAAAGTGGATTTAGAATCATCATTCAATTTATTAAATTCTTCTAACTCCACTTTAGTCAGTATCCGATTTATAAAATTTTCTTTTCTATTTTCAAATCTAGATATTCTCGTTAAATCAATTCCTACTTTCATAATTTACCTCACGTAAATTAAGTGTAGCATTTATCGATTTTATTATCTAGTTGAATTAACAAATGAGTCGATGTCAACCTTAGTTGTATCGATAGTTGATATTTGTTTTCTTAGTTTTAATACATAAGAAGGCGATACAGATAATTCATCAATACCTAAAGAAACAAAGAATGGTAATAATTTTTCATCACGAGCGAGTTCACCACATATACCAACTGGAATATTCTTCTTATGGCCATTTTCGACAGTCAATTTAATAAGTCTAAGAATAGCTTTATGATGAGGGTTAAATGTTTTATCTAATAATGGATTAACACGGTCGATTGCTAAAGTATATTGAGATAAATCATTAGTTCCAATTGAGAAGAAATCAACGTGTTCAGCAAGAACATCAGACATTATTGCCGCGGCAGGAGTTTCAATCATAATACCAATTTTCATATTAGGATTAAACTTTTCACCACGAGAAGTAAGGTTGTTTTTCGCTAAAACACACATTTCTTTAACAAATTCAACTTCACTTAATGAGATAATCATTGGAATCATAATAGCTAGATTACCATATGCTGAAGCACGATATAAAGCAGTTAATTGATCTAAGAACATAGCTGGACGATCTTTACAAATTCTAATTGAACGATAACCTAAAGCTGGATTTTCTTCTTCAGGTAATTCAAAATAATCGACTTTTTTATCCGCGCCAATATCTAAAGTTCTAATAATAACTTCTTTTCCATTCATCGCTTCAACAACTTTTTTATAATGAACAAATTGTTCTTCTTCAGTTGGATATGTTTTACTATCTAAATAGATGAATTCTGATCTAAATAAGCCAATACCTTCACCATCATTTTTAATGACATTATCAACTTCATAACTAGAAGCAATATTAGAATAGATCTTTAATTTTTTACCATCTAATGTAGTTGTTTCTTTACCTCTTAGTAAAGCAAGTTCTTTAATATCATTAAGGTAATTTTCTTTAATTTTTGAATATTTAGTAATATCTTTTGAAGTTGGATCAATAATCAATTTTCCTTTAAGGCCATCAATGATTGCAAATTTACCATTTAGTGAAGCATCGACAGTAAAATCATCAATCGCGCAAATAGAAGGGATTTCAAGCATTCTAGTAAGAATGGAAACATGTGAATTAATGCTTCCTTTAACTAAAATTAAGCCAATGAGAAGATTCTTATCAAACTTCATTAATTCGCTTGAAGGTAAGTCATCACAAATGATGATAGAAGGTTCTTTTAATAAAGTTAAATCTTCCTTTTTAGTTAAGACATCAATAATTTTATTTCCAACTTCAAGAACATCTCTTGCTCTTTCTTTCATGTAAGCATCATCCATAGTTTCAAACATACTGGATAATTGTTTACTCGCTTCTTTAACTGCCGATTCAGCCGTTAATTTATTATTTATGCCTTCTTTAACTAAATCTTCAAAATCTAAATCTTCTGCCATAAGTTTATGAGTGAGGAAGAGTTGAGCCTCTTCCTCCCCTAAACGTATTAATGTATCTTGATAAAGCTTTTCAAAAGAAGCAATTGTTTTTGTACGTGCTTCAATAAATCGTTCTAGTTCTTTTTCTTCACCAAGGAATTCATTTTTGGTTTCAGTTTTAATATCTTGGTAAACAACTAATTTTCCAAGGGCGTATCCATCAAAGATACGTTTAGATGAATATTCTTTCATAATTATAAGTTAGCTTCAAAGACTTCTTGAAGTGCTTTAACAGCAGTTTCTTCATCTGCGCCTTCAACTTCAATTAGAACTTCTTCATTAGATTTTACACATAATCCCATTACACCAAAGATTCTTTTTAAATCTGCTTTTTTACCTTTGTTTGTAATAGAAACGTTTGAAGCATATTTCTTTGCTTCAGCAACGACAATTCCTGCAGGACGTGCGTGAATGCCTTCTTTATCTTTAATTACGTATGTGAATGATTTCATATTTATTTTCTCTTTCCGATTCTAATACCTTTGAACTTACCAAGTTCTGGGTTTTCGACATCTTTCTTTAATAAGCTTAACATAAATGCTGTGATAACTGTACCAATTGCTAAAGCAAGGAGATAGAAATACCACTTACCAACAACTGCGAATACGAAGATACCACCATGAGGTGCCATTAATGTGCAACCGAATACAACGCTTAACAAACCAGCAACTGCCGAACCGACAACTGATGAAGAGATAACTCTTAATGGGTCTTTTGCTGCATATGGAATTGCTCCTTCAGTAATAAAGCCAGCACCCATAACATAGTTAACCATTGCTTCTTTTCTTTCGTCTTTTGTCCATTTTTGAGGGAATAATGTTGCAGATAATGCAATTCCTAGAGGAGGAACCATACCACCAATCATAACAGCAGCCATCATTTGATAGCAATAAGATTTATATGCAGCATCAGGAGAAGTAGCCGCTGCAGTTAACATTGCTGTACCGAAGACATATGCTGCTTTATTGATTGGACCACCCATATCAATAGCCATCATGCCTGCAAGTAATGCACCGAGTAAAATTGTTAAATTGTTTTGACCTAACCAGTTTAAAGCATTAGAAATACCAATGTTAATATAAGTAAATGGAGTATTAATTAAGAACATTACTAATCCGATTAATGCAATACCAAAGACTGGATAAATAAGCATTGGTTTAATACCATCAAGTGCTTTTGGCATCTTTGTTGTACATTTTTCTAATAATTTAATGATGTAACCGGCAATAAAGCCTGCCGCGACTGCGCCTAAGAAACCAGCAGTTGAACCAGTGTCGTTACCGGAAACTTGTACGCCGATAGAAAATGAAGATACGGTCGCTAGAGATCCGCCGACAAAGCCAATAGCTAAACCAGGTCTACCTGCAATAGAATAAGCGATAAATGCCGCTAAAACTGGTAGCATGAAGTTAAATGCAACTCCACCAGTAGTTTTTAAGAACCAAGATACTGGAGTACCTGTACCGAAATTACCATCAGTTGGAACACCAGCGAATGTATCAATCATAAACGCTAATGCAATTAAGATACCACCGCCGATAACAAATGGTAACATATGCGAAACACCATTCATTAAATGTTTATAAATTTGATGCCAAATTGATCCGTTAGAATTTGTATCTTTTTTAGCTTCTTTATTATTTGCGTGATAAACAGGAGCTTCATTATTAACTGCTTTTTTAATTAATTCTTTAGGTTCATGAATACCTTGACTTACTGTCGCGATAACGACGTGTTTTCCATCAAATCTATCCATTTCTACGTTAACATCAGCTGCAACTACAATGCCTTTTGCATGAGCAATTTCTTCATCAGTTAATAAGTTTTTGACTCCACCAGAACCATTAGTTTCAACTTTGCAAGAATAGCCTAGTTCTTCACTAGCTTTCTTAATTGATTCTTCTGCCATATAAGTATGAGCGATACCATTAGGACAACCTGTAACACCTAAGATTTCTGGATATTCTACACTTGGAGCAGTCTTTTGTTCTTCTTCAATTCTATCTTTTTCTGCGTCATCAATAACTTTTAAGAATTCTTCTTTGGATGATGCATTTACTAAATTATTTTTAAAATTTTCATCCATTAGTAAGTTAGATAATCTCGCTAGAACTTCTAAGTGAACATTATCTTCACTATTAGGAGCCGCAATTAAGAACAATAAATTAACTTTTTCACCATCTAATGAGTCATAATCGACACCATCTTTTAATACCATAGCCGCTAATGCAGGTTTAGTGACAACATCAGATTTGCAATGAGGAATTGCAATTCCTTCTCCGATACCAGTTGTTGATTCTTCTTCACGATGGTAAACACCAGCTTTGTAAGTTTCTACATCTTTGATAACACCACTTTTTGAAATTAATGCGACAGCTTTTTCAATAACGTCATGTTTATCACTAGCTGAAGCACTAATATCAATTGTTTCACTTGATAATAAATCTGTAATCTTCATTTTAACCTCCTTTATTTATATCAATTTTTCTAATTCTTCAACTTTTTCTAATGTGGCTAGATTTTCTGAAAAAGCTGAAGCACTTCCGCATGCAATTCCTCTCTTGAATGCTTTGTATATATCACCGCCACGATAGAATTCATCTATAAATCCTGCAACTAATGAATCACCTGCTCCAACGGTGTTAATGACTTTTCCTTTTGGGCAATCAGTCAATTTATAATCTCCATTTCCTCTAACTAGTAATGCTCCGCTTCCACCAAGAGAAACGATGACATTTTGTGCACCCAAAGAAATTAATTTCTTCGCATTTTCTACTAATTCATCTTCATTACTAATCTTTACATTAAAGAGTTCTTCTAATTCTTCCTTATTAGGTTTAACTAATACAGGATGATATGGCAAAGTTTTAAGTAAGGTATCTTTTGTTGTATCTACAATTAGTTGAACATTCTGATTTTTAATTCTTTCAAGTATTCTTTCATAAGTATTACTTGGTAAAGTATTTGGAATTGCTCCAGAAATTACTAAGACATCACTTGAAGTAAGATAGGTAAGTTTTTCAATTAATGTTTCAATATCTTGATCTTCTACTCTAGGTCCTTGACCATTAATAGCCGTTTCAACCATACCTTTAACTTTTACATTAATTCTAGTATTGCCATTTAAATGAACGAAATCACTTTCAATATTATGTGCTTTCATTTCATCTTCGATATACTTTCCAATAAAGCCTCCAACAAAACCCATCGCAACAGATTTTGTTCCTAAGTTTGATAAAACTAATGAAACGTTGATTCCTTTGCCACCAGGAAGCATTGTTTCCTTCTTAGTTCTATTAATTGCACCAACTTCTAGTCGATCTAAATCAACAATATAGTCAAGCGCAGGAGAAAATGTAACTGTATATATCATCTAATTATTCACCTCCAATACATTTTCTTTTTTATATTCTTTATTTTTTATTTTATTTGTTATTAATGTTGCTTCATTGAAGGAAGCAAATTTGACACCTTGTTCAAAACCTAATTTACTATCATCTGCAATCACATAAGCTTTAATACTTCTGTTAAGTGCAGTTTTTTTAATCATCGCTTCTTCATAATCAGGTGTAGTGTAACCCTGTGATAATGAAATAGCATTTGCCCCAAAGAAGCCAACATCAAATGTAAATCTTTTAATCGTCTCTACTGGGAACGAGCCAACAAACGCATCAGTTGATAATTTAATTTCCCCACCAGTAACATAAACTTTATATTTTCTTTTAGTCAACTTTTGAGCGATAGTCATCGAATTAGTCACAATAATATTTCCGCTTGATTTGATATAATCACATAAGCAAGAAGTTGTCGTTCCAGCATCAATATAAACTAATGTATTATCCTTAATTAAAGAAGCAGCAAATTGAGCGATTTTATTTTTTTCATCGACATGGAGTGAAGCTTTTTCATTCATGTTTAATTCTTTTAATGAAGTTTTTTTATCTTGAATAGATTTTGCTCCACCATGAAGTCTAGTAATCTTACCTTCTTTTTCTAGGTAAACTAAATCGCCTCGAATTGTCGATTCACTAGATGAAGTTTTTTCCATGAGTTCATGTAGAGATACATATTCATTTTCATTAAGTAAATCTAGTATAATTTGTAATCTTAAATTTTTAAGCACTAGGTCATCACCTCTAATTTAATTATAAAAGCGCTTACATTTAAAAATCAACAAAAAACATTATTTTCCGTTATAAATCATTAATTGAATTTACTATTAATTATCTTTGATAATTAAAAACCAGTTAAAATATTTTTTATTATTTTTTTAAATTTCCGTTTTAACGGGATTTATAGTAATTTTTATTCATTATCATTTAAATAATGTTTAATTTTCGAAGAAATTTTCAATTACAACGTTTATAAGTAAGCGTTAAATCTAGACCATTATTTATAAGGATAAAAAAAGATGATAGAATATTAAGCCTTAAATCACTTAACATCTATCATCTTTTAATATTGTCGGGTATTTTATCTGACCAAGGGGCTAGTTGTTCTATATCATTAATTGGTGTAGTAGAAACATTATCTAAATACCATTGAATATAATCTGATGGTTTTAATCCATTGGCTATGTTTATTCAACTATTGTATACATTACACAAGTTTTAATCGTACCATTAGGATTTTCACTGAATAACCAGTTTTTTCTACCGACGGCGGATTTTTTCGCCATAAGTTTTGAAAATTATGTTAAATTCGGAATAAAATGCCGAGAGAGCTGTAAAGCCTTTTGTGATCCAAAGAAAGGTATTTCAAACTTCTGGATCATATGCAGGAGCAACAATAACTACTAAGATATTTTCAATTATACAAACCACATTAATTAATGGAATTAATGTCGAAAAATATTTAAATTATGTATTTGAAAATATTAATAAAGAATCTATAGATAATCTATTACCATATTCAACTAATATAAAAAATAAATTAAAGTAGAGGTTGAAGCCCCTCTGGTGAAAATTGGTGGATTTACAAAATAAATTTTGTATTTTGATTATCTTTTTTCTTTTATATGGTTGTAATAATTTGACGTATACGTATCAATCCTTTCGTTTCTTAATTGGCGGAGAAAGGGGGATTTGAACCCCCGCGGATTACTCCCTGTCAGTTTTCGAAACTGATCTCTTCGGCCACTTGAGTATTTCTCCGTTTTTAAATTATAGCAAAAGGGATAAAAAATTAAAATAATTTCTTTCATTTGATATAAGATATCAAAGTGACTATAATTATAACAAGAGGTGGCCTCATGGATAAAATTATTGAATTTTTTCAAAACTTAAATTTCGATAAATTTATTAGTTATTTAAAAGATTATAGATTTTGGATAGTTATTGCTACGATTGTTTTATTAATCATTCTAAGTATAACTGTCATTATATATTATAAAAAAGACTATAAAAGAATCGCTTTAAATTATGAAGATTATAATACTAGATATTTTTCCATTCATTATGAAGATCAATATGTCTATTCAGTTGATAATAAGACATTAACAAAGAAAAGGAAAGAAAATCTAGATTGGTTCTATTCTTCATTTATTCCTCAAGATAAACTAAGAGTTATCGTTTGGATTAATGCTTTACAAAAAGAAGATACTAAAGCTTCTAATTTTCTAGAAGTTCATACGAAAATTCAATTTCCTAAAAGAAATGTTTATACCATTCTTACAGTAACTAGTATTAATTACGAAAAGAAAATTATTCATATTGAATCAAGAATCTTCCCTAACATTAAAAAATCTCGTATGGAATTAGGTAAAAAATTAAATATTAAAAATGAAAAAGATATGCCTACCTTACTAAATGAAAGAAAAGATTCTTCTTGCACAATGTTCTTATGCCAGTTATTCAATAAAGAGAATAGTTTAAATAAGGTTAGTAATATCTTAGTTACAATCTTACTTTCTAGATTATTAAAATTTACATCAAAAAATAGACTCATTTGTTCTACAGAAAATAATTATATTGTTATTGTAAATTTCAATTCATGTACAGATGTAGAAGTTTCTTCTTTTGGTAATAAAATCGCTAAAGAAATATCACGAATCTTATTCTTAAGTTCAATTTCAAATAATATTTCTTTCAAAATCGGAATTATTAAAGACATTAACAGAGAATATGATTTCGATAAATTAGTTTCAATCGGTGAAGAAATTACTAGTTATGCATATCAAAATGAATTATCAAGTAATGTGATTATTTATAACCAAAATATGAACTACCAAATTGAAGCAGATTCAGAAGATATTGATGAATTAAAATCTATTCTCAATGAAAATTTATTTACTCAAACCATTACCCCAATATTAAATACAAAAGGACAAGTATTTGGTTATGACATTGATTTTAATGTCATATCAGATAAAATCAAATCATTTCAAGAATTACAAAAGATTGCATCTGAAAATAATTATACGTTCGAACTAGAATCAGTATTTTATCGTAACGCACATTCATTATTTATAGGTCATGCGCCAAGAACAAATCAATATATCTTATTCAACATAAATCCAGATTGTTGCAACTATATAAAAGATATAATTGCAAGTAATCAATCAGCGAAAAAAGCCCAAACAATCTTCGTTTTAAAAGACTATGATGTATCTGATGATCTTATTACTAAGTTACAGGAATTAGAAATGTCAGGAATAAATTTCGCACTAGAAATCACATCAACGACATTAACATTAAGTGCCGATTTAATGAAAATTTTCCCTTATTTCATATTAAGAGAGACTACATTTGATAGTAGTTTAACTGGTCAATATCTTGCTTTATTTAGTGATATGGTTAATAGAATTTCAACTTATAAAGGAAAAATTATCGCAACTAGTGTCTCATCTTGGTCAAACATTGAAATATTATTGAATCTAAATGTTGGATTAGTTTCTTCAAAACAAATTGCTCAATCAACTACTGGTATGCCAGCAATTGATAATAAGAAAATCGAAAAATTTATTTCATTAAAAAAAGATAACAAATAATACAATAAAAAATAGTTTCGCATAAACGAAACTATTTTTTTTGTTTGCTTATTTGATTTTTTTGATATATTAAATGAACTAATCCATCTAATTGTAATTGATCAATTGATGCAATATTTTCTTTTTCTTTTTCATCGATAAATCCATATAATTCGCTTTCATTGATAATAGCTAGATTTTTAGGCATTCCTTCAATATCATCTATTAAGCATGAATCGTTGCAGACACAGATGCCAACAAATAAATCTTCTTCCTTAACATTTAATGCACTGATTAAATAGTCTAATCTAGCTTTATGAAGAAGCATTGGATTTTTTCCAACCGTTCTAGTATTTTTTTCATCATATTTGAACCATTGATCATCAGCGAATTTACCTGATAGACCACCTCTTAAAGAAAGATTAGATATACAATAAATATATTTGTTTCCAAATAATATGTGATTAAAATGAATGATTTTTGTATCAATTTCAATTTCAATATTATTAATTAAATACAAATCTTTGTCTTTAGCAATTTGATAAGTGTAATCGTAGACACGTTTAAAGAATTGCTTGTCATCTTGATGTTCTTTTATAACAGGCAAGAATAAAACAAGCAATGAAATGATAACGAAAATAGTTACAAAACAAATTGCTCCAACTAACATAGTTTAATTCCTTTTATGCAATTTCTAAAGCTACTTCCATCATTTGTTTGAAAGATGTTTGTCTTTCTTCTGCAGTTGTTTCTTCTTTAGAAGTAAATGAATCAGAAACTGTTAAAATACAAAGCGCTTTTTTCCCTAAATAAGCTGCAGTTGAATATAATGCATAAGATTCCATTTCAACAGCCATACAGCCCATTTTAGCCCACTTTTTCCATATTTCTGGTTGATCATTATAGAAAATGTCACTAGATAAAATATTTCCTACGTGGACAGGAAATTTTTTCTCTGTACATACATCATATGCTTTCTTTAATAAATCAAAGTCTGCAATCGCAGAGAAAGTACCTGGTAAGCCATATTGATGTGCCCAATTAGAATTTGTACAAGCTCCTTGCGCTAAAATTAAATCGTATAATTTGCATTCTGGAACATATGCTCCGCAGCTACCAATTCTAATGATATTTTTTACGCCGTAAAATGCATATAATTCATAACAATAAATACCAATAGAAGGCATACCCATACCAGATCCCATGACTGATACTTTCTTTCCTTTATAATATCCTGTATAAGCTAACGCATTTCTAACTCCATTTACAAGTTTTGCATCTTCTAAAAATGTTTCTGCAATAAATTTTGCTCTAAGTGGATCTCCTGGTAATAAAACTGTTTCTGCGAAATCACCTAAAGATGCACTGTTGTGTGGTGTTGCCATAAATTTCCTCCTTAAAATATACCTCTATTATAACAAATTATTTTTAAAATATAACCTATAATTTTATTTAGTAAATAAATTGATATTTTAATAGGTTTTTAATTTTATAAAGAAGATCTAAATAATTCTTTACACATTGATATTATGGCAACATCACATTATTTTAAAATATCGTCATCGTAAAATTTAACACTTAATATAGGCCATTTAATTTTAGAATAATTTCTATCTTTACTATTTAATTTACGGCCTGATGGTTGGTAAATAAGTCCTCCAAAATGAATATTTTTATCATTTGGTTTTTCTTCTTTTAAAATAAGATCATAAATTTGGTCAGTATCAAGTAAGAAGCCTTTTTCAGGATTTCCATAGTAAAAGTAATCCATTGGTTCTCTTTCGGGATTATTACCTCTAATAACTGCATGATAAATGATTTTCTTCAAAATTTCTTTATTAGAATTTAATTCTTCATTAGCTTGAATAATATAATCACCATATCTTTCAATAATTTCATCTTTCGTTAAAGGTTCACCGTTGTTACCTAGTTTTTTTGATACCCCAAAGTGAAAGAAAGAAATAATGTGTCTAGTTCTGCTACTAACACCTATTTTCTTTAAGAATTGAAAGAAATCATAGAAATATTCTTGATGAACTGAAGGATTTCTTCCAGATTTGATAGACACATTAATTCTTGATTTACGACATTTTACAGTTATATCTGGTTTTGCTCTTCGATCATCATAAGAATAGGCTTTAATTAAGTCATCATCTTCAACAAATGAAAACATCCTCTTAATGTTTTCTTTCCATAAAGGACTTAAATCCTTATATTTTTTATTATTTAGAACATCTATAATATCAAACTCGTTCTTTTCACCGATATTTGGCATAATTTTTAACCTCCTATATATATCTTTTGAGGTTTTAAAGAAAAATCCTAAATAATTTTATTTTTTTATTTAACCGATCGGTCGGGGTTCGAGTGGAGATAGTCCCATCCTCTCCTATTGGATTAAGAAGAGACGTAACTCATCATTCATGGTGTTCGAATCCTTATACAAAAAAAAAGCACCTTTAACAGTGCTCATATTTTCCAAATTGGTGACCTATACGGGATTCGAACCCATGAATGCATGCGTGAAAGGCATGTGAGTTAAGCCTCTTCTCCAATAGGCCAGAGGATGGCGCCTATCGAGGGACTCGAACCCACGACCGATCGGTTAACAGCCGATTGCTCTACCGACTGAGCTAGATAGGCACTTTGCCAAAGCTTTGGATTGCTTCAAGCAAGTAAGATATTACCATAGCAATCGGCTGTTTGCAAGAGTTTTTTTAAAATTAATTCATTTTTTTGAAATTGCATCAACAATATCTTTAACTTGTTTGAAAGATAACATTTCTTCGTTACTAAATTCAATGTTATATTTTTCTTCCATTTCTAATAACACATCAACAACGTCTAGTGAATCTAATCCTAATTCCTTAATTGTACTATCCATTGTTACATCTTTGTTTTTTGCAATATTTTTTAATCCTGAAATTACTTCTTCTGAAATATTCATATGTTTAGCTCCTTAGCAAAAAATATTATAACAAATATTATTTTTTTATACAATAATGTATTTTCTCTTATAATTATAAAACATTTTTTAAATATTTGTTCGGTTTTGTCTTTAAATAATTATACATTATGTTATAATTTGTTCATTAATTAGAGGTAGTTTTATGAAACGTTTTAATTTAATACTTATTAGTATATTATCTTTTGCCACTTTATTTTCTTGTTCAAATAATAGTAGTAATGCTGAAAGAATTGAATATCAAACAATAATAGATGCAAAAAATAGATCAGTTCAAGTAAAAAAAGAAGTTAACAATATTTGT
The DNA here is from genome assembly GCA_963653535.1 of Azospirillum sp. CAG:239. Lineage (GTDB taxonomy): Bacteria > Bacillota_I > Bacilli_A > RFN20 > CAG-449 > UBA3210. Next base: position 3,666 of record CAVJWU010000012.1, on the reverse strand, counting down.
ATAACATTTAATATTGAAGAATACTTTGCTATCTATGGTGACAACGCTGATACTAAATTAGTTGGTTGGTCTCATTCTTATTTATATGGAAGAAGAAATGATGCATATGGGGCTTATACAAAAGCTTATCCATCCTTAGTAACTTTACCTGATATCGGTTATGGGGCTAACATAAATGTCGAATCTATCTTATCTTTAAATCCAGATGTAGTTATTTCTTCATTAAGCGCGGACTATTCTTATTTAGAACCTCATTTATCATTATTAGAAAAAGCTAATATTCCTGTTATATTTGTTGATTATCATACAGACACTATTGAATCAATAAAAGCATCAAATTCAATATTAGGTAAATTATTAAATAGAGAAAATAGGGCAAAAGAAATATCTTCTTTCTATGAAAGTAAGGTTTCGCCTATTTTCGAAAAAGCGAAAACAATTGATGACATTGATAAACCTAATGTTTACATGGAATTTTCAAAAGGTAAAGATACATATGGTAATACTTGGTCAAATAAGATGTGGGGATCGTTAATTCAACAAGTAGGCGGTAATAACATCGCATATAATATCGCTGATGCAACAAGTATCGATATGGCTAAAGAAGCTATCATTAAATATAATCCTGATGTAATTATTTTAACTGGTACATTACAGTCTGGTTTACAAGATAATGTAGTTTTAGGTTATAACCAAGATGAAGAAAAAGCCAAAGTTAATTTAGCTTCATATTTAGAAAGAAGTGAATGGAAAGATATTAACGCCGTTAAAAATCGTAATTTATCCGCGGTTTATCACGATTTATCACGCCACATATTTGATTTTGCTGGTGTTGAATTTTTAGCAAAGAAAATTCAGCCTACTATTTTTAAAGATTTAGATCCTATGAAGGATTTAAAAGAATTTTTCTCAAAATATATGCCTTTTGAAATTGAAGGTTGTTTTACTGTTGAATTATAGGGCAATTTATGAATAACTATATTATTTCTGATTATCTTAAAAAGAATCTTATTAAAATCAGTTCTTTAATTATTGTTACTATATTAATCATCTTATTATTTTTTGTCGATATTTTCGTTGGTAGCGCAAATCTAACATTCTTTGAAACATTATGTGCCATATTTTCTCCAGGGAATGTATCTTCAAATATTGTTTTAATTGTCCGAGAACTTCGTATTCCTATCGCTTTAATGGCTATTCTAATTGGTCTATCATTAGGTACAAGTGGTTCAGTTATGCAAACTATTCTTCATAATCCTCTTGCTTCTCCTTATACTTTAGGAATTGGTGCAGGCGCCTCCTTTGGAGCCACTATCGCAATTCTTTTTAGTGGGAATGACTTTGTTATTGCAGGATTAGCTTTCGTATTTGCAATGGTTATTTCTCTAACAATCTTTATTATCGGTAGATTTAAGAAAATATCAACTCATACAATGACATTATTAGGTATTGCATTACTTTTCTTTTTCAAAGCTTTACAGTCATTTGTTCAATATTTTGCTAGTGAAGATCAAAATCAAAGCATCGTCTTTTGGGAATTTGGTTCTTTACAAAAAGTAGATTATCAAAAGGTATTAATTTTATTAGTAGCTTTTGTTATTATTTTTCCATTATTATTAAGAAATTCTTGGAAGTACACCTCTCTTTCTTTAGGAGATATGAAAGCTGAAAGTTTAGGCATACAAACTTCAAAATTAAAATTAGAATCATTTGTTCTCATTTCTATTTTATCTGCGTTATCAGTTTGTTTTACTGGTCCTATTGGTTTTATCGGTATCGCAAGTCCTCATATTGCAAGGTTAATAACTGGGGACGATCATCGTTTCTATTTGCCTCTTTCAGGGTTAATTGGAGCTTTTATTCTTTTAATATCTGATATTATTTCTAAAGTTATTATTCCTGGATCTATCTTCCCAATTGGTATTATTACATCATTAATTGGTGTTCCATTTTTCTTTGCAGTATTAATAAAGGAGAAAGATTAATATGTCATTAAAAATTGAAAATATTTATTACGCTTATCCTAAATCAAATGAGAATACTTTAAATGGCGTTTCTTTAGAATTAAAAGATGGAGAAATAACTACTCTATTAGGCCCTAATGGCGCAGGTAAAACTACTCTTATTAAATTGCTTACTTCTTCAATAAAAAAAGAAGGAAGTATTTATCTAGATGATAAGGATTTAAATGAAATTTCATTAAATGAAAGAAGTAATATCTTCGGTTATTTACCTCAAGAGAATTCAAGATTATCTTCTTTAACTGTTTTTGAAGTAGTTTTATTAGGTAATATTGATAATTTAGGTATTAAAATTAGTAAAGAACAGCTCGAGCATACTTCATATATTATTCAGCAATTCGGCTTATCTAATATCGCGAATAAAAAGTTTTCTTCTTTATCAGGTGGGCAAAGAAAAATTGTTTCTATCGCTCAAATAATCTCAAAAAATCCAAAAATATTAATTCTTGATGAACCTACTGCAAACTTAGATGTTTATAATGAAATTGAAGTTCTCTCATTAATACAAAGTTATGTTAAAAAGAAAAATATTGCTTGCTTATTAGTTTTACATTCGATTAACCTCGCAAGTAGATATTCAGATAAAATCTGTTTATTGAAGAAAGGCCATGTATATAAAGTTGGTACACCAATTGATGTTATTACTGAAGAAAACTTATTAAATGTATACCAAGTTAAAATTGAAAAAAGCATTTCTAAAAATGGTTATCCTTTAATTCATATTTTAGAAAATGAAGATAAAAAAGACTATTCATTTTAGTGAATAGCCTTTTTAGCATATAAAAAGGTTTGACCACCTAAAATCATATCAATTTATCCTTTCAAAATACAAATAAGATGTTTCATATACAACTAAATAATAGTAATTGTCACTGACATCATGAGGATAGTAGGGAGTTATGATGATTCCATTATCATCAGAATAACTAATGGGAATTGCGTTTGTTTTTGGATCAGCATCTTGAAGATTAATTATATCTATTGAAGTAATAATATCTTCGTCATATTTATAGAAGCTTATTCTAAAATATTTGTTATCTTTTAATGTTTTATCTTCAACAACATTAACGAAATTCGATGAATTGTATTCGTCTTCTGTAATCTCATCAATTTCTAAATGATAGCATACAGAATCACTATTTGATTCGAAATTACCATTAACAAAATAATTTCTTTTGCGATTTACACAAGAAGTTAGTGTCACCAAAGTGACTATCAGCGTTATTAAGCATAATGCTTTTTTTTATTCTAGCCATCAAAATCCACTTCCTTTCAACAAGCGTAAGGGCAAGAAAATGCCATTTTTATACAAAATATGTTCGCCCCACGCATTTATTTGCGTGCTATTGTAAGATTCCTTATTTAAGTCGAATCCGTTCGTAATAATTTATATAAATGATTTTATCATAAAATACGGTATTCCACCAAGGATATAATAATTCTCTCCTTTCATAGCTTGATTTTTCATTTAAATAAGTTTATCATCTAGCACCAATGAATAATTTTGCCTATATTGTTCTTTTCATATAGCATCGAGTAAGATGTACCCACACCGCGTATAACAAATCCAAAATCCACAATTAAATAGTTATAATTGGCAAAAATAAAAGGTTTGACATTGTATCAAACCTATATAATTAAAATG
>CAVJWU010000011.1:0-34176 GCA_963653535.1 Azospirillum sp. CAG:239 | reverse complement strand
TATAAATAATGAAATTAATAAAAAAATAATGCAATTAATTTACTTTATGGTAAAATAACATTGCTTTAAAGGTGATGAATTTATGGAACCAAATGAATGCGTAAAAAGTATTGTTAATCAATTAAAACAAAATAACGATAAAAGTAATAAATATGAAGCAAAGAGATTTGAATCTTTAAAAAACAATCTTTCTTTAGATATGAAAAATATTGATTTAAAGATTGGACATTACGAAAAGAAACTTCATTATTATCAAACTCGTTTAGAAGAAATTAAACGTAAATCCTTTTCATCCCTTGATCAAGAACTTGAACAAAGCATTGATTCATTGTTCTTAGAAAGGTTCTTTTAATTATGTTTGAAGGTAGTCATAAAAATGATGATATAAAAAAAGCTTCTAAAGAATTAGAAGAATTAAATGTTGCTTATCAAATGAAATTTAATGAATTTAATGCTTTATATCAAAAGAAAATTAAATATTTAGAAGAAGCTCCAGGACAACAAATCCTTGATATTGATATTTATTATAATCAAAAACAAAATGAATTTAATGCCAAAGATCAAAAATTAAATAAAATAACTGGAGACATTGATGATTATATTGACAGTATTGAAGAATCTTTAAATGAATTAGATTCATTTTCTAAAGGAGATAGATAATTATGACAAATGAAAATAAATCTATATCCGAAATTAGAAAAGAAAGTAATTCTTTACAAAATAAAATTAAAGATTTAAATACTTCTATCAGTGAATTAAATTCGATTAATTATTCTTATGAAACAGGTGAATCATATAAAAGAAATTTAGATGAATTAACTAATCAATATGAAGAAAAAGTTAATAATGCTTTAAAAATTAATTATGAATTCGATAATTTAAAAAATACATATAAAAATTTTATTAATGATATTAATCTCATTAAAGCAAAATTTAATAATTGTGTTGAAACATTATTGAAAATTAATGAATATAAGACTAATTTTGATTATAACAAAGTTAGACATATCTTAAATAATTTTGATAAATCAATTTTTGAATATGAAAAAGATTTAAAGTCAGTCGCGACTTTAAAACAAATGTATTATTTTTCTTTAAGTGAAGTTATATCACGTTATGGTAGTAGTAATAAATTAAAATTAACTGATATTGATGAATATTTAGATGTCGTTAAGAAATTAGAAAATTTTAAAGAAGGCGTTAATAAAAATTTCTACATTGAAGATGCTTGTAGAAATCTTTTAATTGTCTTAAATGATAATCTATTAACAAAAGACTTATTTCAAATGACTGATTTTAATTTGTATCATAGTTATTTTGTTACATTGAAAGAATATAAGAGCTTATTCTCAGAAGACACGATAATGAGATATAAAAACTTTGAAGCGAAAATGGTTTCTTGGTTTAATAAAATTTCCCATAACGCTTTCGATGTCCAACAAGATATTTCTAAAGCAGTTTCTTTATTTTTACTTAAAGATGTCTTTGATCAAAAAGAAATTACTGTTAAAGCTTTCAAAGAGTGTAAAAATGAAGAAGAACTTAGAAATCTTTTTGAACAAAATGTCATTTCAACATGTTCGCCTCAACAAATGGAGAATATTATTTCTAAAGCAATTCTTAAAAAAGATGAATTTAACGCTCATAACATCGCGGTTATCTTAAAATCTAAATATATTCAATTAGATCAAATCGATTTAATTATGGAAACACTTGATAATAAGTTAACTAGTTTACAAAAGTGGGAAATTGTCGATTTATTAATTAACGAATATGAAAGTACAACGCATCGTGAAGTAATTGAAGCTTTAATATCTCTTACATTAAAAAAGAAATATTATAAGATGTATTTACCTAAAATATGTCATTATCTATTCATTTCTTATCAATATACTGAAAGAACTAAGACTCGTGATGAAATTGTTAAATTTTCTCAAAGAATTTTTGCTTCACCAAAAGTCTATCGTGATCGTTATAAACTTGATGGATATGAAGTAATGCAAATATATAGAATATCGAGATTAAAAAAGGTCAATAAGAAAGATGGCTTTAATTATTTAGGTGAATCAAGTGATATCGTTGAAGGTGTAACTTCTTTTATGCCTAAAAATAAGAACCATATCATTTTATTAAAATCCTTAGTTTTTATCGCGATGGCTTTAATTTTAGCTTTAGCAGTTGCTAGCGCAGTCTATTTTAAGATAGATATCTTCGATTATAAATTATATATGGTTGGGGGCGTTACAATAGGCGTCTTAGGCTTATTAATGACTTTCTATATTGTTTATTTTAATTCTTATGATGAATTAAAAGCGATCATCGCACGATATAGCATCTATGCAATCTTAATATTAGGAACAATTGCTTTTAGCGTTTTCTATTTTTCTTCTATTAGTCCTCGATTTAACGCGAACGTCTACAATATCTCCATCACCTGTGCGATTGTTGGCGCGGTATTAAATTTCTTATCATATTTTTATATTAATAAGAATGAAAAACCTATTTTAAAACTCACATTTATTATTACATCTACTTTATGTGCGATTTATTTAATCGCGATGATGGTTTACATCGTATTAACATTTAGATAAAAAGGAGAAGGTATGAATAAATACTTAAATAATTTCTATAATTTATTTTCCTATAATAAGGATATTAGTTATAAAGCAGTTGAAGAAAAGAAAGATTGGTTATTCCAAGATTTATATTTTCCATATTCTTTTTATGAAATAAAAGAGAATGATAAAAGTATTTATCCAGATATATTCGCCTTATATGATCAAACATTATTATTTAAAGAGGCATCTTTTAATAATGATGTTTTTTTAGATCATGAAGATAAAAAAGAAGAGATAACTTCGACATTTAATAAGTATTTTGCCCTTAGTTATGCTTTCGATACTTTATTACCTTTAGAAAAAGATACTTTCTATGTACAATTTGATTTTACTAAAATTACTCAAAAACTTTACCAAGAATTAATTGCAAATATTTTTCCATGTATCGATAATTTAAATGAACTAGATTTCTTTTATGATAAAACAAATGTTGTTGATTTGTTAAGATATCCAATGTATGGCAATTCTCATAGATGGAATATTATTCTTACAAAAGATAAATTAATAAATAATCGTTTATATTTACCTTACATTAAAAAGATAATCTATGATGAAAGTAAGTTAACAGAAGAAGAAATTGAAACTTTAAAAGTTATTGCTTCATCTCTTAATGTTACTTTGGAGGTAATAGGATGATCAGTAAAGAATTATTTCATCAATTATATACTACTAAAAACTATCCTAACGAATTTGAAGATTATTTATATCCGATTTATGATAAATTAATTATCTCTTTACAAGAAAAATTAAATTCATCAAATATTAGAAATAAAACAATCGACCTTTATACTTGCTTTCTATATTTAGTTGAAGAACATTTATTTAATATTAGTTTTTTAGACAATAACATGTTAAGCAAAATCGTTAATGATGATAATTATAAGAACCATCTATTTTTAGTAGTTAATGATAAAATATTCTTTAATGAATACCTTGAATACAAATCCATTTCGATTATTGATAAACATAATCCTTTAATATCAACTTTGTCATTTTATTTAAATTTCATTATTAATAAATATGAGCAATTACCATCTTCTGAAATGACATTGAATATCAAATTAAAATTAGATGCTTTAAAAAAAGCATTTTTAATGACTAAATCAGTCACTAAGCTTTTAATTCAAGGCTTTGAAACTGAAGCATTTTCAACTTGGAGAACCATTCATGAAGTAGAATGTGTCGTGAAGATTCTTCATGAACATCCTTATATTTCTTCAACGTATTATAAACATATGGAATATAATTCGAAATTTAGAGAATCACAAATCGGTTGTGTTTCTCAGGAAGATAACGATGTTTTCTTTGGTGAAATTAAAGAAAATATGAAAAAGTATGATCTTAAGAGTAAAGATATGAAGAAATATCTTGAATACGGATGGCTTTACGCGATTTTAAATTGGCAAGATAATTATCCAGAGATGAAACTAAATTTTAGAAAAGGTGTAGAACTAGTCGCAGAATTAAGTAATTATTCTTCAATCTACGAAGCAAGTAGTGAAATTGCACATGGATCAAGTTTATTAATTTATTCAAATAAAAAATATTATTGTAATTTAACGCTAATATGCATCTATGAATCTTTCTTTAGAATGGAAAAGATTTTCTCTGAAATTGTTCAAGATTTTTCTAGCGTCGATTCAAGTGCATACTTTAAAATGCAGGATATCTATTTAAAAGAATTACAAAAAAATCTTTTAAAACTGAAGATATCTTTAGAATACGATAATAAGAAAAATATCGAAAAGAAAAGCGCATCAAATTGATGCGCTTTTTTTAAACATCTTGGAAACAGCTTCCTCCAATAAATTCTCTTAAAATAGAATTACATGGAACCCATTTATCATCCATATCGACAAATAATTTTAAGAATTTAATTAGACGATTTGCACGTGTATAGTAAATTGAATCTTTTGGTATTGCAGTTAATAATGGAAGTGCGTATTTCTTATTAATACATAATTCACAAGGTAATAAGGAATTAAAGACATAATCGGCATTTTCTTGAGTGTCATAAATCCATTTAAATTCACCTTCACGAACGTTATTCCACATTGATAATGTTTCTTCTGCAGAAGAATTTCTAAATTGATAATCACGAACGATTCTTCTTACTAATCTTAAATCGGTTAAAGAAATAGGGTTAGTATTATCAACATTAACTTGTGCTTGAGGAGCAATGAAAATTCTAAATTTTTGATGTGCAGGAATTTGGCTAGTTAAGGCTTCATTTAAGGCATGAATTCCTTCAATAATAATTGGTTGGTTTGGTGAGATGCTAATTGGTTCTTTAAATGTTGTTTCACCAGTTTTAAAATTATAAACTGGTAAACGAACTTCTTGACCGTCAATTAAATCTAAAATGTTTCTATTGATTAAATCGAGATTTAAAGATTCTAAACATTCAAAATCAGGTGTACCATCTTCGCCAAGTGGAACTTTATCTTTTGCTAAATAATAGTTATCTAAAGATATTCTGATAGGTCTTAAACCTAAAGAGAGTAATTCAGTTCTTAAACGATTCGCGAAAGTTGTTTTACCACTTGAAGAAGGTCCAGCAACACAAATAAGTCTAATTGATTCTGAATTTTCTCCGATTAATTGACCGAGTTCTGAAAGCATATTATTGTGGTGTTGTTCGCACATGTTAATAAAATCAATTGGTCCATCTTCTAAAGCAAATTTATTAATTGAAGCGACTGAATCAGTTTTAACTTGTTTTGCCCAAGTATAAGATTCTCTTAATGTTTTTGAAAATACTGGAGCATCGACAAATGGAGGAATTTCTCCATTAGTTTCACTACGAGGATATTGAATTAATACCCCATGGCCATATATCATTAATTTATAATCTGTAATATGACCAGTTGATGGCACCATATGACCATACATATAATTTAAATATCCATGACATTCATAAAGATGTACAGTTTTTTCAGGACGATATTTTAAGATTTCAATTTTATCTAATAAGTTATATTTCTTATAGATTTCTTTTGCTTCTTCGTTAGTAACTATTCTTCTTTTAAATGGATAATCTTCTTTTACAATACGATCAATTTCGTCTTTTAATTTGGCAAGTAAAGCTAAATTAATTCTAAAATTTTGTTTTCCTGTTGGATCAGAAGGGAAGACCATAAAAATTGAACGAGAAATATTATAAGTGAATTTAATAGGAATATTAGGAAAGACGTTATTTGCAGCCATTGCGACAATATATCTTAAAGAAGTTTCATATACTTTACCAGAATCATGATCTTTTTTAGTAAGTAAGACAACTTCTGCATCATAAAATACTTCATAAGTAAGTTCTCTTAAAATGTTATTTACTTTACAGTAGATATAATCTTTTTTATTACCTTCGATTAAGTCGAGGATTTTAGTTTTCTTTTCAAGAGTAAGTGTTCTACCTTGAATATTAACTTTAAACGAGCTTTGATTCATAAACAGTCTCCTTTCTAGGCTTTATGAAAGCGCTTGCATTTTTAATTATATACTGAGTTAGATAAAAAAACAAATATTATTTTTTAAATGAATTCTAAAATATAACATTTATAAATATTATTCGAAAAAATCGGTTATATTTTTCTTGATAGCGATAAATGCGAGGAGTATAATGTTTTGGATTTTAAGGATGAAAGATATGGGATTTCAAGTTACAGCGATTAATGTCTTAGTGATGTTATTTTATTTATCTATTGGTTATGTTTTAGCGAAATGCAATAAAGCAGTTGATACACATGCACGAACTATTTCTAGTTTATTACTATATGTGTGTGGACCGGCAATGATCATATCAGCATTTAATTCATTGAGTTATAATTCTGATGATTTTATAAACATGAGTTTATTTTTTGGTATCACTTTAATTATTCAAATTATAATTATAGTTATTTTATATTTTATCTTGAGAAAAAAATATGATGATGCGAAATATCGTCTCTTAACATTTGGTGCTGCATGTGGTAATGTTGGCTTTTTTGGCTTACCTTTAGTTAATGCACTTTTTCCTGATAAACCAATTGTTTCTTGCTATTCATCTGCTTATGTTATGAGTATGAACATTATTGCTTTTACTTTAGGTGTATATTTAATTACTCAAAATAAAAAATATGTCTCATTAAAATCTGCAATCTTAAATCCGACGACAATCGCGATGATTGTTGCTGTTCCTTTATACTTGCTTAATTTTCATTTCCCTTCACCAATAGATTCTACCTTATCTTTATTAGGTAAAATGACAACCCCTTTATGTATGATAATCCTCGGCTTAAGATTATCATCGATGAAATTTAAAGATGTCTTCTGTAAGCCTTTTGCTTATTTATGTTGTTTATTAAAACTTGTAATTTTCCCTTTATTTGGTTATCTTTGTGTTTATTTTATTCCAGGATTAGACGAAACTTTTAAAGTATGTATATTAATTTTATCTGCTTCACCTAGTGGGGCGATTATTCTTTCTCTTGCTGAACTTCATCAAACAGAACAAGATTTAAGTGCGACGATAACTTTACTAGCTACTTTAATGTGCGTTATTACTATTCCATTGCTAACACTTATTGTGTAAGTAGAAGTACTTTAAATTAATAATATTGTTTGATAGATATAAAAAGACACATTTTTATAAAAAAGACTTGCATATAAAAATCATTAGTGGTATTATTAACAAGCAATAGATATCGCAGGGTAGAGCAGCCTGGTAGCTCGTCGGGCCCATAACCCGGAGGTCGGATAGTTCAAATCTTCCCCCTGCAACCAAGATTATTCCGCGTAATTATGCGTTTATATAGATGTAAGTAATACCGAAAGGTATTATTTTTTTTATCTTTTATAACAAAAAAGAACACCGAAGTGTTCTAATCATTACTAATTAAATCAATCGTTGTTTTTGACGAAGTTTTTAACGTTGTTTTATAGAATTCTTTTAATGCGTTAATCATATGTGTTACATCGAGTGTACCCGCAGTTTCATAAGAAGAATGCATTGCTAGTTGTGCTAGACCAATATCGACACTCATAAGAGGGACTTGGCTAGTAGAGATGTTTCCTAATGTTCCTCCGCCGCGTAAATCGGCACGATTAGTGAAGAATTGATAAGGAACATTCGCTCTTGAACAAATTTCTTTAAATATTGCACATGATAATCCATCAGTTGTATAAGATTGTGCAGCATTGAATTTAATAACGATGCCTTGATTCATCTTTGGATTATTTAGCGCATCAGATAATTCAGGATGATTTGGATGTATTGCGTGTGCATTATCACTTGATATTAAGAAAGATTTTGCAATAGCTTCTTTATGCTTTAATGAAGTTAAACCTAAAGAATAAGAAATCATTTCTAATGTATCTTTTAAGAAAGTTGAGGCAGCACCTTGTCTTGTTAATGAACCAACTTCTTCGTTATCAAAACTAGCGACAAGATTAATATGATGTTTAGGATTTTCTTCAATAAAAGCTTGAGTTGAACAATATGCACATTCTAGATTATCAATTTTACTTGAAGAGAATAATTCATTTTCAAAGCCGAGGATTGAACCTTTAACACGGTTATATAAATATAAATCATGAGCGATAATATCTTCTTTATTGATTTTTAATTCTTTTGCAAGCAAATCTAAGAAAGTAGTCTTAGTATTTAATGAAACTAGAGGAATAGTATCAACTGAGAGATTATAAGCAAAACCTGAATTAGCTTGACGATTAAAATGGATTGCAACATTAGGAATAATTAATAAATCACGGTCGATATTAACTAATTTCGTTTCAATGCCAGTAGGTGTTTTAAGAATGATTCTTCCAGCGATAGATAAAGGTCGATCTAACCAAGGAGCGCATAACATTCCTCCATAAGCTTCAACAGATAATCTTAAATAATTTTGATTAACTAAATCACAATTTGGCTTAACTTTAAAAGTAGGTGAATCAGTGTGACTTGCCACAATATTATAAGAAACATCGTTTAAATCTAATTCTGAGCCAATGTTAAATGCGATAATAGAAGTATCATTTCTAGTAACAAAATATTTTCCACCTAATTCTAATGAAGAAGTAGAAGTTTCTTGTAGTTCTTTATAACCATTTTCTTTAAGCATTTCTTTTAAATTATTAGTTGAATGAAAAGCACTAGGTGAATGATCTAAGAAAGAAATTAAATTATCAATGTAAGACATAAAAATCCTCCAAAATACAAAAAAAGGAAGGACGTATCCTTCCAGAATGTCTAGATGGTGGCCCAGGCCGGAATCGAACCGGCGACACAGGGATTTTCAGTCCCTTGCTCTACCAACTGAGCTACCGGGCCACATGGCGGACCAGACGAGAATCGAACTCGCGATCTTCTCCGTGACAGGGAGACATGTTAACCGCTACACCACTGGTCCATCGGACATTGCTTTTCTATTATCAACTATAAAAAGAAATTTTGCAAGTAAAATATTTAAAAATTAATATTTTCTTTTACGATGAGATTTTTATATGATTTATAAATATCTTATATCTTATTAAATATATAAATTTTTAAAATATTTAACAATTGTAAAAAAATTTGATATAATCAAATTAAGAAATGAATTCATGGAGGTATTATATGAAAAAGATAATTACAATTAGCCGTCAATTTGGTACCGGCGGAAGAGAAATTGGCGAAATGGTCGCGAAAAAATTAGGTATTGAAGTTTACGATAAATACATTATTGAACATGTCGCAGAACAATCTGGTTTTGAAAAGAACTTAGTTCAAAATGCATTACAAGAAAGTTCTCCAAGAAAATATGCCTCAAGAAAATTTAAAATTAATGGTTTGAATATCGATGAACTTCTTTATATTGAAGAAAAGAGAATTATTAATGATTTAGCTTCTAAAGGACCATGTGTTTTTATTGGTAGATGTAGCGATTATATCTTAAAAGATGATAAAGATGTTATGCACGTATTTATCTATGGTGATTTAAAGGTAAGAGCGAATAGAGTTTCAAAAGGAAATTATGAAGGACATGAAAATCCTGAAAAGATCTTAAAAGAAAAAGATAATAAAAGAGCGAGTAACTATGCTCATTTCACCGGAAGAACTTGGGGAGAACCTACTAACTATGATTTAATGATTAATTCAAGTAAGTTAACTCCTGAAGAATGTGTTGATTTAATTATTGATTTATACAATAAATAGTTTATTAAGATAAAGATACACCTGATGGTGTATTTTTATTACGAAAGGACAGTATGAAAAAGACGTTAGGTTTTTTAAAAAATTACAAATTACAATCGATTTTAGCCCCTTTATTTAAACTTATTGAAGCTGGTTTAGAATTAGTAGTTCCTTTAATTGTCGCAGCAATTGTAGATAAAGGTATTAACGTTTCTACTCCAGATAATCAATATATCTTATATATGTTTTTATTGATGCTAGGAGTTGGCTTAGTTGGTTTCTTATTTTCTATAACGGCACAATATTTCGCGGCTTATGCAGCTGTTGGGGTATCGACTGATTTAAAGAAGGCCCTTTTTAAAAAGATTCAATTACTACCTTATTATAGCTTAGATAAAGTTGGTAGTTCTTCTTTAATTACAAGAATGACAAGTGATGCGACTCAAGTTCAAAATGGTGTTAACATGACTTTGAGATTATTACTTAGATCGCCAATTATTGTTTTTGGCGCTTTAATTATGGCTTGTTCCATTTCATTAAAAATAGCATTAATCTTCTTAGGTGTAATTATTATTTTAACTGCGATAGTTTTAACTATTATGTTAAAATGTATTCCTTTAAATAAAAAAGCTCAAGAAAGACTAGATTCAATTACTTTATCAACGAGAGAAAATTTAGTAGGTGCAAGAGTTATTAGAGCATTCTCTAAAGAAGAACAAGAAATTTCTTCTTATCAAGAAAAGAATGCTGATTTAGCGAAACAACAAAAACATATCGGATGGATTAATGGTCTTATGAATCCATTAACATATGTAATATTAAATGGTGCGATTATCTTAGTTGTTTATGTTGGAGCAATCGATGTTAATGTTGGTTCATTAACTCAAGGTAATGTTATTGCATTATACAATTATTTATCGATTATTCTTACTGAATTAATTAAGTTTGCAAATTTAATTATTACAATTAATAAAGCTGTGGCTTGTGCTGGAAGAGTTGAAAATGTTTTAAATATTGATGAAACATTAAAATTCTCAGATGAAAAAGAAATTTCATCATCTTATATTGAATTTAATAATGTCACTTTAAGATATCATGAAGGTTCTTCACCAACTTTAAAAAATATTTCTTTTAAGGTTAATAAAGGTGAAACAGTCGGTATTATTGGTGGTACAGGAAGTGGTAAAACATCATTAGTGAATTTACTTCCTCATTTCTATGATGTCAGCGAAGGTTATGTCTCTCTCGAAGGGGATAATGTAAATTCTTATGATTTAAATACTTTAAGAAGTAAATTTGGTATTGTTCCTCAAAAAGCAGTCTTATTTAAAGGGACAATTAGATCTAATTTAACCTTTAGAAAGAAAGATGCAACTGATGAAGAACTTAATAATGCTTTAACAACAGCTCAAGGTATTGAAATTATTGAAAAGAAAGAACAAGGACTTGATAGTTTAGTTGAACAAAATGGACAAAATTTCTCCGGCGGACAAAAACAAAGATTATGTATCGCTCGTGCTTTAGTGGGAAATCCAGATATCCTCGTTTTAGATGATTCATCTAGTGCATTAGATTACGCGACCGATGCTCGATTAAGAAAAGCATTAAAGAACTTAGATTATAAACCAACTGTCTTTATTGTTTCACAAAGAACTTCTTCTTTAGCTCATGCGGATAAAATTATCGTTTTAGATAATGGAGAGATGGTCGGTATTGGTAAACATGAAGATTTATTAAAATCATGTTCTGTATATCAAGAAATCCATTATTCACAAACAAAAAAGGAGGATAGATAGTATGTCAAACAAAGAAACTATTAGACTCTTATTTAAAGAATTAAAGAAGTATAGAGGTCTTGTAGTCTTAAGTATTCTTCTTGCAATTATTAACGTTACTTTAACGCTTATTAATCCTATTTTAGTTGGTAATGCAATCGATTTAGTTGTCGGAACTAATAATGTTGATTTTGATGGTATATATCGCATATTTATTTTCTTAAGTGTTGTTATTGTCGGAATATGTGTCTCTCAATTTGTAATGACAATTATTAATAATAACATTACATATTCATTAATTAAGGATATCAGAAATAAATCAATTGTTAAAATTGAACGTTTACCATTAAGTTATATTGATTCACATTCTTATGGACAAATTTTATCAAATGTCATTTCTGATGTTGACCAATTATGTGATGGCTTATTAATGGGTTTTAGCCAATTATTTACTGGGGTATTAACAATATTAGGGACAATTGCTTTAATGTTTATTTATCGTTGGCAAATTGCCTTAGTTGTTGTTTTAGTTACTCCATTAAGCTTGTTTGTTGCAAAATTTATCGCGAGCAGAACTCATTCAATGTTTATTAATCAATCAGTTACTAGAGGTGAACAAACAGCCTTTATTGAAGAGATGATTAATAACCAAAAAGTTATTCAAGCATTTAATAAACAAGATGATAATGAAGTTAATTTTGATGAGATTAATCTACGTTTAAAAGATTGTTCTTTAAAAGCTAATTTCTTCTCGTCATTAACTAATCCTTCTACTCGTTTTGTTAACTCAATTGTTTATGCGGTTGTTACCTTAGTTGGTGCTTATCAAGTTATCGCGATTAGTGATCCTACTATCTTTGGTGTTGGTAGATTATCATCATTCTTAAGCTTCGCGAACCAATATACAAAACCATTTAATGATATTTCTAGCGTTATTACTGAATTACAAAATTCCTTTGCGTGTGCTTCGAGAGTTTTTGAACTTCTTGAACAAGATGAAGAAATTCCTGATGACAATAACTTAGTTTTAGTTAACCCTGAAGGTAATATTGATATTGATCACGTTTATTTCTCATATGTTAAAGATAAACCTTTAATTACAAATTTTAATCTTCATGTTAAAAAAGGTACACGTATCGCGTTAGTCGGTCCAACTGGATGTGGTAAAACGACCTTAATTAACTTACTTATGAGGTTCTACGATGTTAATGAAGGATCAATTACTTATGAAGGACTTAATATTAAAGATATTACACGTAAATCATTAAGAGATAATATCGGCATGGTCTTACAAGAGACTTGGTTAAAATCTGGAACGATTAGAGAAAATATTATTCTTGGTAAAGAAGATGCGACTGAAGAAGAAATTATTCGTGCTTGTAAAGAAGCTAATTCGTATAACTTCATTATGCAACTTGAAAATGGTTTTGATACCTTAATTAATGAAGATGGTGGTAGTTTATCACAAGGACAAAAACAACTTCTTTGTATTACACGTATTATGTTAAGTTGCCCAAATATCTTAATCCTTGATGAAGCTACTTCTTCAATTGATACTCGTACTGAATTAAAGATTCAAGAAGCATTTGAAAAATTGATGAAAGGAAGAACTTCATTTATTGTCGCTCATAGACTTTCAACTATTCAATCCGCGGATATGATTCTTGTTATGAAAGATGGTAATATCATAGAAATGGGTAATCACAATGAATTACTCGCCCAAAAAGGCTTCTATTATACTCTTTATAATTCACAATTTGCAAAAGATTAAACTTTAACCATGTGTTTACACATGGTTTTATATTGTAAAAAAATTTTACTCTAATTTTGAAAAAAAGTGATATAATATTATTAGTTGGGGGCGATAATATGTATCAAGTTAATGATATTGTAGTTCACGTCATTAGCGGCGGTGTTTTTAAAATTGCTTCGTTACAAAATATGGATTTAGGCTCCGGAGAAGAAGAATTCTTCATCATTGAGCCTTACATTAAGAATGATCAAAATGCTTCTTTATCAATTATGCTTCCAAAAAGTAAAAGTGAAAAATTACTTAGAGATTTAACTCCTGCTAATGAAGCTATTGCATTATTTGAAGAATTAAAAGATATTGAACCTATTTGGTATAATGATGCAAAAACTAGAAAAATTAAGTTTCAAGAATTATATAATTCTCGTCAAATGAGAAATTATTTCTTAATCCTAAAGTCATTATATGTTCAACAAAATAAATTATCTACACAAAATAGAGCTTTGAATTTAATTGATTATGACTTTTTAAAAAGGATTAGAGATTCTATTAATGGAGAATTTTCGATTGTATTAAATGTCGATGAAAAAGAAATTGAAAAGAAATTTATTGAATCAATGTAAAAGGATGATCAAACGATCATCCTTTTTAATTACCTAATTTTTTAGTGTTAATAATAATTTGGCTAATAACGTAAATAGAAATAATTAATTCTGTTATAGGCATCGCGAACCATATCGCAGATGAATTAATTAAAGGTAAAATATATATTAAGATACTGCTGATAACTAAACCTCTTCCGATTGAAATGATGAAAGAAATTTTAGGTTTCATTAGGGATTGAAAATAATAAGTAGAGAAGATGTTAAGCGGTAATAAAATAAATGATAATGAATAGATTCTAATAATATTCTTCCCTTGAGATAAGATTTCTTCAGTTGGAGTCATGAAGCTATAAATATAAACTTGAGGGAATAATAAGCTAAATAGAGTCCAAAATAAACTAAAAGCAAGACTTGTTAGTAAACAATATTTAAGTACTTCTTTGATGCGGTCAAATTTATTCGCACCTAAATTAATACTAATAAGAGGTTGAGAAGCTTGTCCTACTGCATAAGCACAGCATTGAACAAAAGTAGATATATTAATAATTACTCCGTAGATTGATAAACAATTTGAGTCTAAATAACGCATAATTTGACGATTAAAGAGAATTGTTAATATTCCCATTGCGACATCGATAAAGAAAGAAGAAAATCCATTTATAGTGATATTTTTTAATCTTTTTGCTAGATGATCAATTTTCATTAATTTTAATGTATTCTTCTTTTTTAAGAAATGAGTCGATAATAACAAAGTGGTAATAACTGAACCTATCGCGGTGGCTAGTCCTGCTCCAAAAATACCCATAGATAAAACGAATGTAAATAAAATATCACCAATAACATTAAAGATACCGCCGATTAAAACGCTTATAGTCGCAAGTTTTGGATCATTATCATTTCTTAAGAAACTAATGAGCATTTGGTTAATTAAATAAGTAGGTAAAACGAATTTAATTGGTAAAATATAATCTTCACAAAGATTTAATATTATCTCATCACTAGCTCCAAAGAAAGTTAAAATAGGACGCGTAAATATAAAAAATACGATAGTTACAATAATAGATAGGATGATTGAACCAATAAAACTAGATGTGAATATTTTATTGTCTTCATTAGTATTATCATTTCTACCTCGTAATGAACTAAATAAGATACTTCCTCCTACGCCCATAAGTAATCCTAAAGAATATATAATATTCCATATTGGTGCGATAATAGCTAGAGCCGCGGCACCGTTAGGGCCGACATAATTGCCGACTACTGCTAGATCAACTAGAGAATAAATTGATGTAATAAGTGCGCTACCTAAACTAGCAATAAAGTATCTAAAGTAGAGATTTTTAATTTTTCCATTAATTAAGTCCATAATTCCTCCAAAAAATAAAAAAAGGATAAGATAGATTGTCTCTACCTTATCCGGTTAATTGTCTTTATAACAATTAGCCCTCCGATGAACGAGTATTATTTTACTAAACTTAAAATCTATGTCAAGACCTTATTTTAAAATATACAAATAAAAAGAGAATCGCAAGTGCGATCCTCTAAAATTAACCTAGCATTGAGATTAAGATACCTGCTGCAACGGCAGAACCAATAACGCCAGCGACGTTAGGGCCCATCGCATGCATTAATAAGTAATTATCTGAATCTTCTTCTTGTCCAATTTTATGAACAACTCTCGCTGCCATAGGAACAGCGGAAACACCTGCTGCACCAATCATTGGGTTTACTTTTCCGTGTGTTACGGCACACATGATCTTGCCGCCGATAATACCACTTGCTGCTGCAATAACGAAAGCGAAGATACCAAGAACGAAAATCATAATTGTTTGTAATTGTAAGAAAGTTGAACCTAATGCTGTCGCACCAACACTTAAACCGAGTAAGATAGTGCAAATATATAATAATGCATTCGATGCTGTATGTAATAAGTTAGGTACAACACCAGATTCTTTAACTAAGTTACCAAACATGAAACAACCGATTAATGGAGTACAAGAAGGAACTAGTACACATACAACAACTGTAACTATGATTGGGAAGAGAATTTTTTCAACTTTTGAAACTTCTCTTACTTGTTCCATTCTAACTAATCTTTCTTTTTTAGTAGTTAAACCTTTAATAATAGGTGGGAAGATAATTGGAACTAATGCCATATATGAATATGCCGCAAGAGCGATACCAGCTTGTAAATCAGCATTGGCGAGTTTTCCAGATACATAAATTGCTGTTGGACCATCGGCTCCACCAATAATACCAATACCTGCTGCATCACCGGCAGTAAAGTTGATTCCAGGGATATTAGATAAAGCTAATGCTCCAAGGAATGCTGCGAAAATTCCAATTTGAGCTGCTGCACCTAAGATCATTGTTTTCTTATTTGCGATTAATGGGCTAAAATCAGTAGTCGCTCCAATACCAATAAAGATTAAACAAGGATAGATTTCATGTTCGACCCCGATATGAAGGACACCGAGAAGTCCACGAGTAGTAGTAGTGTGTTCTGCAAGTTGAGCATATGTATAACTTGTAATATTATAGGAATTCCAGGCTTCTTCCGTGATTGCTCGATAGAAAGTACCATCTATTCCTTCGTAAGTATAAGAAATATAGATTGCAGGATAGATGTTAACAAGTAACATACCGACTGCGATAGGGATTAGTAAGTAAGGCTCATAATCCTTTTTAATTGCTAAGAATAGTAATACACAAGCTAAGATGATCATAATGAGATTCATCCAGCCATCGCCTTTAAAGAAGGATACTATTCCAGTTTCATTTAAGAAATTTAGAATAAGTTCCCACATAAGATTAACCTATAATTAATAAAACGTCTTTGTTTTGGACCATTGATCCTTTAGAAACTTTTACTTCTTTAATAACGCCGTCAGCATTAGCTTTAATTTCGTTTTCAAGTTTCATTGCTTCAATGACGCATACTACATCGCCTTTTTTTACGCTTGTTCCAACGTTAACTTTAACATCTAACACTTTGCCACCAATTGGTGCGAGTAATGGAGTACCTTCGCCATTACTTGATACTGGAGTTGGAGCTGGACTTACTTTTGGTTCTTCAATAGATCCTTTTACTTCTTCACATGCTTCTAATTCAACTTCATAAAGTTTTCCATTAACTTTTACACGATATTTTTTCATAAAATTTTAAATCTCCTTATTATTTAACTTCTTTAACGCTTACTAAGCGAACATCTTTTTTAACTTCTTTACGATAGTCAATAGTCGCAACTAGAACTGCGGCCATCATATCTTCGTCAGTGATTTCGACTTGCTTTGGTTCATTTACTACTTTATTAGTTGAAGTAGGAAGAACTTCTTTTTTATTTTGTTCTTCAATTTGTTTTTTCATTTCAAATAAACCGGTGAGTTTAAAAACTAAGTTTGTAATACCGATGATGATGAGTAAGATTACAAATACCATTAAGATACTAACAATGGAATAAAGAGCGCCTGTTCCTACATCCATTGATTGATCCTTAAGGGCTAATAAATTAAGATAATTCATATTGCCTCCTATTAGATAACTAAGTTGAACTCTTCAACTTCATCTTCTTCTTTTTGGACATGGTCACGCTTAGATATAAATTCTAATGCAACTTTTTCAAATAGAGCGAGTGATAAGACATCTTCATCTGATTTAGCAATTCCTTGATATTTCTTTTTTAAATCTTCGAATTCAGGTTTTAATAAATCAGCTGGTCTACAAGTAATGACTTCATCATCACCAACGATTCTTTTGACAATAGCTGGATCTAAGGTGATTTCAGCAGGAGCTTTACCATAACGTCCATGTAAATAGTCATTAATTTCTTTTGGAACCATTTTATATCTTTCACCAGTTAAGACGTTTAATACTGCTTGAGTTCCAACCATTTGAGATAATGGAGTAACTAGAGGAGGATAACCTAAGTCTTTTCTTACATTTGGGATTTCTTTACAGACATCTTCAAATTTATCCATTGCATTTTGATCAGCTAGTTGTTTCATTAAGTTAGATAACATTCCACCTGGAACTTGATATTTTAAGATATTTGCATTGACACTTAATGATTTAGGATTTAATAATCCGAGCTTTAAGTATTTATCTTTAATTTTAGATAATTTTTCTCCTGCTCTTTCTAAGCAGCCTTCATCTAGTTTAGGATCATATTTAGTTCCTTTATAAGCTGCGTTAAATGCTTGAGTTGAAGGTTGAGCAGTACCGTTTGATAAAGGTGAAATACCGCAGTCGATGATATCAACTCCTGCTTCAATCGCTTTTGCATAAGTCATTTCACAAATTCCACCTGTACAGTGTGAGTGGAGTTCGATTGGTAAAGTTGTGCCTTTCTTTAATGCTTTAATTAACTTATAAGCATCTTGAGGAAGTAAGACACCAGCCATATCTTTAATGCATAGTGAATCAGCTCCTAATGCTTCAACATCTTTTGCAAGTTGAACATAATATTCAATTGTATGTACTGGAGAAGTAGTGTAAGATAATGCGATTTGACATTGACCGCCGTACTTCTTTGTGGAAACGACTGCTTGTTTTAAGTTTCTAATGTCGTTTAATGCATCGAATACACGGATGATATCGATACCATTTTCAATTGACTTTTTTACAAACATATCAACTACATCATCAGAATAATGACGATAGCCTAAAATGTTTTGTCCTCTGAATAACATTTGTAATTTTGTTTTCTTACAAACGGCACGAACTTGTCTAAGCCTTTCCCATGGATCTTCATTTAGGAATCTTAAACAAGAGTCAAAAGTTGCGCCACCCCAAACTTCTAATGCTTCAAACCCAGCATCATCAAGTTCTTTTGCAACTGATACTACTTCTTCAGTAGTCATACGAGTCGCAAATAAGGATTGGTGGCCATCACGAAGACTTGTTTCTACGATTTTAACGCCCATAATTTTTTCTCCTATAAAATTGTAGATTTCATTTCTATTATTTATTATGTAAGTAATAAAAGAAATCGTATTAATTTTAGCATTGTAACCGCTTTTATGCAATAAAACGATAAAATTTTATTAATATGTATTTTGACAAATATTTATTATAAATTTACTTTAATTCCTATATAATTAGGTAAACGAGGAGAAGAATATGAACGAAGAATTAAAAAAAGAAGAAGAGGTTATTGAACCTGAAGTAATAAGTACAAATAATGAAACTACTGCTCATCCGAGCGTTGATTGTAAGTTTACTCAAGATGCTTATATGTCTTTAAATCGAGAAACATCTAAAAATATGCTTTATTTAGTTATTATTTTAGAAGTTGCAATCATTGCAGTAAGCGTATTATTCTTTGTAACTGGTCAATATCTTTACGGAGGAGTTGTTGCCGCATTAGCGGTCTTATATCCATTCTTAGTCTACTATCTAAATGTTGTTCAATTAAAGAAATCATATAAGATGTCTAAAGATGTTTATGAAACAACTAATTATCATTTTGAATTTAAAGAGAAAACTATTTTAATTAATGTAAAATTTAAAAAAGGCGATCCAATGGTTCGTGATTATGATTACGATAAATTATTTAAGATTGTTGAAAATAATAAATATTTCTTTTTATATATCGCACGTAATCAAGCATTCGTTGTAAATAAAGAGACTATTACTGAAAATGACCTTAATACCATTAGAGATTATATTAGAGGCAATAAAGTTAATTTCGTACAAAGAATAAAGACATCTAAATAAAAATCGCTAGTAAATTAGTCATTTTTATCTTCAAATACAAACAAAAGTACTTTTTAATCATTTAAATGCGAGTTTTTATAGAAAAAATCGCATTTTTTTTGTACTTTTTTAAAAAACTTTCTTGAAGATAAAAAAAGTGAATAGTAAAATAATTTTAAACAAACATTAAGGAGAAAAAATTATGAAAGTATTCAAAAGATTAATTAATGTCCTTGAAGCTATTATATTAGTTGTACTCGTCGCGGGTGTCGCATTATTACTAACTTATAAAGGTTGGGACAAAGCTGTAGCTAATGGACAAGATACATGGTCATTTATTTGGAAAAATATTACCGCATTCCCATATGATACCCTCCATTTCTGTTTAGCAGCTGTTGGAATTGTTGTTCTAGTTTGGGTTATCGTTTTAATTGTCTTATCTATTAAGAAAAAACAAGCTCATTTCTATAGTCCATTATCATATGTAGTTATTGCTTATATGACTGTTGTTGCATACCATAGAATAGATGAATTCAAAGGTGCTTTCTCAAGTGGTAATGCATTAAAGTTAGGTGTTGCAATTTCCTATTATGTATTATTTATTTTATTAGTTGTATATGCATTAGTTACATCTGCAGCAATTCTCGGCGGACCAAATAATTCTAAAAAGAAACTTGCTCCACAAGTAGAAGAAAAAGAAGAACCTACTGAAGAAGCTCCAGTTGAAGAAGAACCAACAACAGAAGAACCTGAGGAAGAAGTTCCAGCTGAAGAACCAACTGAAGAAGAAGCTCCAGCTGAAGAACCAACAGAAGAACCTGTTGAAGAAGAAACTCCAGCAGAAGAACCTGTTAAAGAAGAAACACCAGTCGAAGAACTAGCAGAAGAACCAACTGAAGAAGAAGCTCCAGTTGAAGAAACTCCTGTTGAAGAACCAACTGAAGAATCTAAAGAAGAAAAAGAGGAAGAAGCTGCTCCTGAAGTTGAACCTGTTGTTACTTCAAGTGAAGAAAAAGAAGAATCTGCTGAAGAAGAAAAGGCTTATACAGTTAAGAAATTCTCAGATAAGATGCTTGCTTTAGATCCAGAAGTATTACAAAAATATTCTGATATTAAAAATGAATTCTTATCATATCGTAAAATTCATTCAAGACTTTCAAAAACAAATGATGCATTTAGATTTGAAGGTAAATTAGTTGCAAAAATTTGTGTATCAGGTAAAGGATTAAAACTTTATTTAGCATTAGATGTTTATTCTGTTGATTCAGCAATCTATCACCAAAGAGATGCTTCAAGCAAAAAGAAATTTGCAGATACTCCATTAGTAGTTAGAGTTAAATCTCCTTTATCATATCGTAAAGCTTTACAACTTGTTAAATTAGCTTGTGAAAAAGCTGGTGCAACAAAGAAGTCTAGATATACACCAGTCGACTTTACTCAACCAGAAGCTTTAATGACAAAAAAAGAATTAAAAACTGCTAAAGAAGCTCAAGAAGAAAAAGGCGAATAATAATACTTATACCTCCCGTTTTGGGAGGTATTTTATTTTTATTTTTTTATTGGTTTATATAAAATCGAACAAAGAGTTATGGTAAAATAAAATCATGAAAATAGTGGTAGTTAGTGACTCTCATGGAGATGTCGAAATTTTAAAAGAAATAGTTCGTATTAATCCTAATGCTGATATTTATTTACATTTAGGAGATTCGTGTGTTGAAGAAAATTATTTAGGTCCTTTTGTAAGCGTAAAAGGGAATTGTGATTATTTTTCTTCTTATCCTGAATATCGAATTATAAAAACGAATAGATGTAATATATATGCCAGTCATGGCCATTTACATAATTATGTTAATAATGCTTTTTTAAGGAGCAAAGATTGTCAAATTTATTTATTTGGTCATACGCATTGTCATTATATTAGACAAGATGGTGAATACTTATATTTGAATCCAGGATCAGTATGTAGACCTAGAGATAACACTAATGGAACATATATGATTCTCAATATCGATGAAAATGGAATTGAAGTTGAAATAAAAGAAATCGGGGGAAAAGAAAATGTGGGATATCTTAAAATCAGCTAGAGATAATGTAGTCATGAATATTGGCTATGAAGACTTTGCGACAATTGAAGTAGAAAAGATGATTAAATTAAGTAATGTCGATCATTACGTAATTAATATTGATATATTTGATGTTTTTGAAACTAGCGTAGATATTTATAAGATTAAAGAACTAGAAAAAGCATTAAATGAAATTAAAGAAGAAATTGAATTTTTATACGATAATATTCCTTTATATAATCAAGATGAGATTGATGAATTCTTAGAAACATTCCAAGAAAAATTAAATTCATTATAAATATTTTATTAAAACACTTGAATAGTTGTTCAAATGTAGTATCATATTATTGAACAGTTGAATGATTGTTCAATCTTGATAAGGAGAAAGATATGGCAGAATTAAACGAAAAAAGAATTGAAGAAATTAAAGATAAATTACCATGTGATGATACCATCTATGATTTAGCTGAATTATTCAAAGTCTTTGGTGATCCTACTAGAGCGAAAATACTTGCTTCTTTAGAAGTTCAACCATTATGTGTTAATGATATAGCTTCGATTCTTAATATGTCAGTTTCCGCAATATCACATCAATTAAGAGTGCTAAGAAATGCAAAACTTGTAAAACCTACAAAGATTGGTAAAGAAGTTTTATATTCGCTTGATGACGATCATGTTAATAGCATTATTGAATGTGGCTTATCTCATATTAATGAATAAATAAGGAGAAAAATTATTATGAAAAAAGTATTTAAAATTGAAGTCGACTGCGCAGTATGTGCACAAAAATGTGAAGATGCAATTAAGAAAGTTGATGGTGTTACATCTTGCCAAATTAATTTTATGACTCAAAAGATGACTCTCGAAGCAGATGATATTTCTAAAGTACTTCCAACTTGTTTAAAGGCAGCAAAAAAAGTAGAACCTGATTTTGAAATTGAGGATTAATAATTATGTCAAAAAAGCAAAAAAAACAACTAAAACGTATTATTATCGCTTTAATATGTTTTTGCTTATTAATGATTGTTGATAAGGTTTTATCTTTAGGTTTCAAAGATAAATTCCCATTAGGTATTGCTTCTTTAATACCTAATGATTATGGATGGTTATTAACCTTTAGTTTGTTTTTCTTAGTTTATATTTATATTGGTTATGATGTAATAAGAAAAGCGTTTATAAATATTTTACATGGACAAATGCTTGATGAAAATTTCCTCATGTGTGTAGCAACTATCGGAGCTTTCTCTTTAGGCATTTATACCGGTATTACAACTCATGATCCAGAAGGTTTTGATGAAGGATGCGCAGTATTATTATTTTATCAAGTAGGTGAATTTTTCCAATCATATGCAGTTGGTAAATCAAGAAAAGAAATTTCTTCTTTAATGGATATTAGACCAGACTACGCGAATTTAAAAAATGAAAATGGAGAATTTGTCGAAGTAAGTCCAGAAGAAGTAAAACTAAACGATATTATTCAAGTTAAACCAGGAGAAAAAATCCCTCTTGACGGGGTTATTGTGGAAGGTAGTTCTTCTTTAGATACAAAAGCTTTAACAGGTGAATCTTTACCTAGAGATGTTAACGTGAATGATAATGTTATCTCAGGATCTGTTAACTTAAATTCAACTATATTAGTTCGTGTTGAAAAAGAATTTTATGATTCTACTGTTTCAAAAATTTTAGATTTAGTTGAGAATGCTTCAAGTCAAAAGTCACGTTCAGAAAACTTTATTACTAAATTTTCTAGATATTATACTCCAATTGTTGTTTCGTTAGCGTTAATTCTTGCGATTGTTCCTCCATTAATTTATACATTCATGGGAGATTATTCAACTTGGACTACTTGGATTTATAGAGCTTTATCTTTCTTAGTTGTTTCTTGTCCTTGTGCGTTAGTTATCTCTGTTCCTTTAACATTTTTCACAGGTATTGGATATGCTTCAAAAAAAGGTATCTTAGTAAAAGGAAGTATTCATTTAGAAAGATTCAATGATGTTTCAACTTTTATTTTTGATAAAACTGGTACATTGACAAAAGGTAATTTCGTAGTCAGTAAAGTTTTTCCACTAGATAAGAAAGAAGAAATACTTCGTTTAGCTTCTATCGCGGAAAATCAATCATCTCATCCAATTGCAAGGTCAATTAAACAAGCATATGGAAAAGAAATTTTAGATAACAATTATTCTTTAACTAATATCGCAGGTAAAGGTATTAAAGCAGTTAGTGAAGATATTATCTTCTGTGGAAATGAAAAACTCATGTTAGAAGAAGGCATTTCTTTTACTAAAGCAAATGATTTAGGCACGATTGTTTATGTTGCAAAAAATAAAGAATTTATCGGTTATATCGTCATTGAAGATGAGATAAAGGATGATGCGAAAGAAACAATTGATTATTTAAATAAAATTGGGGCTAAAAGTATTATGTTAACTGGAGATAATGAACAAATCGCTTCTTCAGTTGCCTCTAGATTAGGCTTAACAACATATAAAGCAAGTTTATTACCTCAAGATAAAGTAGAAGAATTAGATAAAGTTCTTAAAGAAAAGAAAGATAAAGAATTAGTTGCTTTCGTTGGTGATGGAATTAATGATGCACCATCTTTAGTTAAATCAGATATTGGTATTTCGATGGGTGGAGTAGGCTCTGATGCAGCGATTGAAGCTAGCGATATTGTCTTAATGCATGATGATTTAAAAAGTATTGTTGAAGCGAAAAAAATCGCAAGAAAAACTATGTGTATCGTATTTGAAAATATCATATTTGCATTAGGAGTTAAAGTTGTTATTTTAGTTCTATCTGCTTTAGGTATTACTAATATGTGGATCGCTGTATTTGGTGATGTTGGGGTTGCAATTATTGCTATATTAAATGCAATGCGAGTTAATTCAAAAAAATAATTGCAAAAGAAAAAGAAGTAAGTTTAATTACTTACTTCTTTTTTTTAGTCATTATCATTTGTAACATCAATATCAACTACGATAGGATTATCATCTGTAACAACGTGTTTTGAATTATCCGCGGTTATAACATTCTTTTTATATTCGTGATAAATATAAATTGTAACAATTAAATTTAATACGCCGTCAAGAATTAATGATCCTCCAATGAAGTATGAAACGATAGTAAATGAGTTAGAACAGTTAACGATTAATAAAATACCAATTACTAAATAGAAGATATTGACCATTAAATTTACTAAACGATTAAATAATGATGAATTTGCTTCTTTAATACATCTTAGTAAGCCAACGACACTCGCGGCAATGAATAATATACCAACTAATACGGCAATTACTGAGAAAACAAACCATACTAATGTAACAAATACTATGCCTATAACAATTAGAAGTACACCTGCGGTAATAGTTGCATTTTTACTTGGCGAACTATCAACTAATCCCTTTATCAATAAATATATACCAAAGATAAGAATTAAAGCTCCGATTACACAAAGAATAATTTGTAAGAAATTAACTTGTGGAATGAAGAATAAAGCACCGAGAATGATATAGATAATTGATTCAATTAATGTTAATTTAAAATCTCTTTTCATTATTTTTCACCTCGAGATTTATTATAGATAATTTTTTATAAATTAGTATAACTTTTTCTAAAATAATAGATATTTATTAAATATTAGCTATAATTAACTAGCACGATACTTTTATAGATTGTAGCGAAAGGAATATTTAAATGGTCTTATTATTAGATTTAGGTAATACCAATTTATTCATTGGTGTTTACCAAAATGGTGAACTAGTTTGTGATTATCGTACTCATGCAGATAAAAATAAATCTAGCGATGAATATCGTTTAATCATTAGTTCATTCTTGAAAAGCCAAGATTTGAAAGTACAAGATTTTGAAGGAGCGATTTTATCTAGTGTTGTTCCATCCTTGACTTTACAAATTAAACTTGCAGTTAAAAATCTTCTTCATCTTGATTGCTTAGTTGTTGGCTCTTCACTCAAAAGCGGAATCTCCATTCGAATTGATAATCCTTCGGAAATGGGTTCTGATATGGTCGCGGATGCAGTAGGGGGAAAGAAGAAATATTCTTACCCATTGTTAGTCGCAGACTTAGGCACGGCAAGTAAAATTGTCGCGGTTGATAAAGAAGGTAATATTGTTGGATGCGTTATTATGGCAGGAATGAAAGTGTCAATGAACGCGCTTAACTCTAATACTGCTCAATTAATGGACATCACAATGATGGCTCCTAAAAAAGTTATTGGTAAAAATTCTCCTGATTCTTTAAATTCAGGCGCGGTATATGGAACTATCGCGATGATTGAAGGATTATGTAAGAAAATGGAAGATGAATTAGGTTATAAATGTAATAAAATCTTAACTGGTGGTTATTCTATTTTAGTTAAGGATTACATCGATAAAGAATTTATCTATGACCCAAACTTAATATTTGAAGGATTATATCAAATTTATTTAAAAAACAAACAATAAATCAAAAAACTAAAATACTATGGGACTTATTTTATAAGCCTAAAGGGAAAGGAAAAAAATTAGTTTTATGAACAAAAATTCAAAAAAAATCCGACTTATAACCGGAATAGCAATTTTTACTGCTGTTACAGTAGTTCTTGCTTTCTTTGGTAACTATGTTACTTTTGGCCCAGTCAGCATCAATTTAGCGTTAATCGCAATTTCTGTCGGGGCTTGTATATATGGACCTCTTGCAGGTTTATTCTTAGGTGTAGTTGATGGTGCAATTATTATGATTGCTCCTTCTACTTTAACAGCTTTTATGCCTTACAATCCATGGGCGACAGTTCTTGTTTGCTTAGTTAAAACTGGTGTTGCTGGTTTATTAGCTGGCTTTATTTATAAAGGCTTATCTAAAATTACAGTATTAAATACTAATAAATGGAGTTTTGTTAAATGCTTAGTGGCATCAATTTCAATCCCAGTTATTAATACTGGTTTATTCATCGCTGGAGCTGAATTATTCTTCGTTGAAGTTTACGGAGGAGGAGCAGAAGCAATGAGAACAATTATTACTTCTTGTTTAAGCGTAAACTTTGTTATCGAACTTGTTACAGTTATCGTCTTATCTCCTGCAGTACATGCAATTTGTAAATATGCAAGTAATAAATTATTAGATGAAAATAGTGTAGATGATGACGAAGTCATCTCTAATAACTAATTTATAATATATATTCCTTAAATCGTGCGCCTAGTTCATTGAACTAGGTTTTTTTAATTTTTACGATAATATTTTTATTTAAGTGCTTTCATGAACATAAATTAATTTTATATAAAATTAAAATAGTGTATAATGTTAAGGCTAAGGAGAAATATTAATATGGATTTTCAAAAATTATTAAAACCTTATAAAGATGAATCTTTAAAGAATCTTGCTTCATGGATCAAGATTAATTCTATATATGATGAACAAACAGTTACAAGTGAACATCCTTTTGGTCAAGGAGTGTTCAATGCATTAGATTTTATCGCTACTCTTGCTGAAAAAGAAGGCTTTGATGTCGATCGTTGCGACAACTATTGTACAGAAATTTCTTGCGGTAAAGGAGATAAATTAATTTCTTTATATGCACATGCAGATGTCGTTCCAGTTTCTGGAGATTGGAAGTATGAACCTTTTGGCGCGGTTATTGAAGATAATAAGATGTACGGAAGAGGTACTTCTGATGATAAAGGTCCAGCGATGGCTGCTTTCTATGCATTAAAAGCATTAAAGGATAATGACTTAATTAATGATTACCGTGTTACCTTAGTTATCGGAGGAAACGAAGAAACTGGTTCTCGTTGCTTAGAACATTATTTTAATGTTTTACATAAACCTTATCCTACATATGGCTTTACTCCAGATGGAGACTTTCCATTAATCTATGGGGAAAAAGGTATTTCGAACTACGAACATAAAGTAAAAATCAATAATCCTAACATTGTTTCTTTAAAAGGTGGAGTTGCACCTAATTCAGTTATTGACGAAGCTTGTGCAGTGATAAAACATACTCCAGATTTAACTAAGGCATGTGAAACTTTCTTTTCTCTTACATCAACTAAATATTCTTTAAAAGCTGGTGAAGAAAATGATGAACTTATTGTCTATGGTCAAGCAAGCCACGGCTCTATGCCTGAAAAAGGTAAGAATGCTGCGTTATATTTAATTAAATTCTTAGGCTGGTTCTATCATGATGAATTATTAAATAAAATTGCAGATTCATATTTAGAAACATCTGGTAAAAAGATGGATGTATATTACGAATCAGAATATCTTCATGCAACAACTTATAATGTCGGTTTAGTTTCTTTAGAAAATGGTGTTTTAGAAATGGTTGTTAATTTTAGACATCCAGAAAATTGTGATCCACATGAAGTTGAAAGAAAATTAAATGAATTAGAATTTGGAGAAATTAAATTCTTAGGATATGGTGAACATTTATTAATGGATCCTCATTCTCCAATGATTGAAACTTTATTAAAAGTATATCAAGAAGAAACAGGCGATGTAACTACTCCAATTGAAACTATTGGAGGAGGAACATATGCGAAAGAAAGTAAAAATACAATTGCTTTTGGCTCACACTTCCCTGGAAAAGTCGATAATATTCATTCACCAAATGAAAAGATCGACTTAGAAGATTTCTTTACTTCACAAGGAATTTATGCTAGAGCGATATATGAATTAGGAAGATTAAAATAATGAGATTAAAAAAGAGACCTTGGGGCGACGTTGTTATTGAAAATAACTTAGATTTAGTCGTAAAGCAAGATGAATTAGATTTAGATTTATTTCAAAATTATATTAACTATGACCATTTAGTAATTGAAATTGGTTCAGGTAAAGGTGATTTCGTAATCCAAATGGCGAAGAAATACCCTTCTATTAGATTTATTGCGATTGAAATGCAATCGATGGCTTTAGCTTATGCAGTAAGAAAAATTCAAGAAAATAAACTTGATAATGTTTTATTTGTTAATGCTGACGCTCATTACGTAAATGAAAAATTTATCAATCATAAAGTAGAAACAATATTCTTAAATTTCTCTGATCCATGGCCTAAAAAACGCCATCACAAGAGAAGACTTACTTATCCAACTATGTTAGAAGAATATGCAAAAATTTTAAAAGATGATGGTAAGTTAATCTTTAAATCAGACAATGATATTTTATTTAACGATTCAGTTGAATATATTTCTTCTTCACCTTTTAAACTCGATGAAGTTACATATGATTACGATGGATTAGATGAATATGATGCACCGACTGAATATGAAACTAGATTTAGAACTTTAGGTACCCCAATAAAGAGATATATTGCAAGTTTAAAAAAGGAGAATAAATAATGGCATATTCATATTTTTATAATAAAAATTTAATTGGAGATGTTTTATTAATCTCTATTGATAATGAAAAGAGCACAACTAATATTAAATCTTTTGATGATATTACTTTAATTTATCATGAGGAAGAATTGACCGGAATTAATATCTTTAATTTTTCTTCAGTTGTTAAAATTAAAAATGAAGGTAGAATTGTTCTTCCTCCTAATGAAATGATCGATGCGATTAATTCTAAATTAAGTTTAGTTTCTGATATTAAGTTAACTTATGTTACTGAAACAGGCTTTAAAGTTGGTAAAATATTAACTGTAGAAGAACATCCTGAATCAAATCATTTACATATCTTAACTGTTGATATTGGTTCAGAAGTCCTCGATATTGTCTGCGGAGCTTATAACGTAAAAGAAAATATGTGTGTTGTTGTTGCAACTGTTGGCACAGTAATGATGGATGGAAGCGTAATTAAACCAGGTAAATTACTTGGTGAAGTATCTAATGGCATGTGCTGCTCACCAAAAGAATTAGGTTTAAAGATGGATTATCCTCTTCATCATTTATTAGTTTTAGATGAAGATAAAGTTACTTTAGGACAAGACTTCTTCTCACTAAAACAAATTTAATTGTTATGAATATAAATGGATTAGAAATTAAATGTATCATCTTTGATTTAGATGGTACATTACTTAATTCCAATGGAGTTTGGAAAGAAGTTGAT
Source organism: Azospirillum sp. CAG:239 (assembly GCA_963653535.1). Classification (GTDB taxonomy): domain Bacteria; phylum Bacillota_I; class Bacilli_A; order RFN20; family CAG-449; genus UBA3210. Next base: position 4,476 of record CAVJWU010000011.1, on the reverse strand, counting down.
TCTAATTTCTTTCTTAAAAGAGGAATGGAAGTTCCTCTAGGATATGGAAAAAAGATTTCGGCGATGGGGCTAACTACCGCGGCGACATTTACTAAAAATACTTATAACATTGAAGAAAGTGAAGAAGAAATCATTCAAGAATGGTTAGATGCAGTACAAGAAAAATATGAACATGATGTTAGATTAAAATCTCATGTTAAAGAATATTTAGATTATTTAAAAGGATTTAATATTCCTTTATGTGTTGCAACGGCGAATTCTAAAGAATGTTATGAACCTTGTTTAATTAATAATGGTATATATCACTATTTTGATCATATTGTTGATGTAAAGAAATATAAAGAAGGTAAGACTTCTCCATCTATCTTCTTAGATATCTCTAAAAAGTATAATTTAGATCCTAAAGATATTTTAGTATTTGAAGATACCTTAAGCGTCATTGAAATTTGTAAGAATGCTTCATTTAACGTAGTTGCAGTTTATGATGAAGGTTGCTTACTAGAAGATGAAAAAGTAAAAGAAAAAATAAGTGATATTTATATTAACGATTTTCAATCATTAATTAAGTAAGAGAAAGGAAGATTATGAAAGTTTTATTATATGAACAATTTGCTAAAGCACAAAAGACTTCTGGAATTGGTAGAGCGCTTCGCCACCAAAAGAAAGCATTAGAAGATAATGGTATTGAAGTAACTTTTGATAAATCTGATACATATGATTTAGTTCATATTAATTCTTCTTTTATTTATACTTCTATCTTTTTAAAGAAATGTTTAAAGAAAAATATTCCAGTTGTCGTGCATGGTCATTCCACTTATGAAGATTTTAGAAATTCGTTTAGATTATGGAAGTTAATCGCAAAATTTTATTTCTATCCTAATTTATCGAGATTATATTCTAGAGCGCCTTTAATTATTACGCCGACTGAATATTCTAAAAATTTAATTGAAAATTATAAGGTAACTAAATGTCCAGTTATCGCAATTTCTAATGGCATTATGTTAGAAGAATATGCTTATTCTGACGAAAAAGTAAAGAAGTTCAAGGATTTCTTTACTATTAAAGAGAATGAAAAAGTAGTAGTTGGAGTCGGACTATATTTTGTTAGAAAAGGCTTATTAGACTTTATTGAAATCGCTCGTAAAATGCCTGATACTAAATTTATTTGGTTTGGTCATTTAGATAAAATTCTTTGCCAAGTTAAAATTAATAAAGCAATAAAAAACGCACCTAAAAATTGTTTATTCCCAGGTTATATTGATGGTGATATTATTAAGGGTGCATTAGCAAGTGCTTCACTTGTTTTCTTTCCAACTTATGAAGAAACTGAAGGTATTGTCGCCTTAGAAGCTTTAGCGAGTAAAACGCCTTTATTAATAAGAGATATACCTGTTTATGATGGTTGGTTAGAAGATAATGTCAATTGTTATAAAGGAAAAAATAACGAAGAATTCATTGAAAAAATCAATTATATTTGTTCACATGATAATTCTTCTATTATTGAAAAAGGTTATGAAGTAGCATCAGAAAGAAGTATTGAAAAAGTTGGTAAAAAACTTATTAAAGCTTACGAACAAGCTATTGAAATATCAAAGAAAAAGTAATATATTTAAAGAGCAGTCGCTCTTTAATATGGGGGTGTAGCTCACTTGGTAGAGCACTTCGTTCGCAACGAAGGGGTAGCGAGTTCGATCCTCGTCACTTCCACCAAATAATAAGGAGACGAACTACAGGAATATAATTGTATCTATTATATTCCTGGACACTTCGTTGTAAGGGCAAAGTTAGATATTGCCCGTAATAGAAAGAAGAAGTAGCAGTAGAAATACTGCTATTTTTATTTGTAAATCCACCAATTTCCACCAGAGGGGCTTCAACCCCTACTTTAATTTATTTTTTATATTAGTTGAATATGGTAATAGATTATCTATAGATTCTTTATTAATATTTTCAAATACATAATTTAAATATTTTTCTATATTAATTAGAACTGTGTTAATGTTATTTGCTTTTATTGAGGTGTTATTATTTAATGGTTATATTCTAGAATACTAGAGATGTCGGTAAAGACTATAAAAATGTCGACTTTCTAAGATTACATGATATAATATATCTAATCAAGGAGTTGATAGTATGGCAAATGAAGCAAAAAATGTTTTTTTAATCAAAGATATCAAAGCAATTATTGAAAACTCTAAAAAGTTAGTTGTAAGAAACGTGAATACAATTATGCTTCAAACTTATTGGAACATTGGTAGAAGAATTGTTGAGGAAGAACAAAATGGTAATATGAGAGCAGAATACGGCTCTTCCTTACTGAAAGAACTATCAAAAGAGCTGACTAAAGATTATGGAAGAGGATTTTCTCGCTCGAATCTCCAATCAATGCGTGCTTTATATTTAAATTACGAAAAATGCCAAACACTGTCTGGCAAATTAAGTTGGTCTCATTATTTGCTTTTATTAGGTGTATCTGATTTGAATGAAAGAAGCTTTTATGAACATGAGTGTGAAAACTCTAATTGGAGTGTAAGAGAACTTGAAAGACAGATTGACTCGCAACTTTATACTCGTTTATTGTTGTCTAAAGGAGAAATCAATAAAAAAGAAGTATTAGATCTTGCAAGTAAAGGAATAACCTATCAAACCCCAGATAGTTTTATCAAAGATCCGATGGTGTTGGAATTTGTTGGCCTTCCAGAAAAGCCTTTTTTAGAATCTGATTTGGAAAAAGCTATTGTAGATCATATTGAAGACTTTCTTTTGGAATTAGGCAGAGGATTTATGTTTGTCGGTACTCAACAAAGAATTTCAATTGCTGGAATGAACTATTATGTCGATATGGTTTTCTACAATAAAATATTAAAGTCTTATGTGTTGATTGATCTTAAAATGAATAAATTAAAACCTGAAAATTTTGGTCAAATGAATATGTATGTTAATTATTACAAAGAAGAAGTTAACGATCAATATGACCAGGATCCAATTGGAATAATTCTGTGTGCTGAAAAAGATGCCTCTTTAGCAAAGATGGCTATTCAGGGCATTAATAATAATATCTATGCAACAAAATACACAACAGTAATGCCTGATTACGAAGTGTTACAAAATGAAGTTCAGAAGGTTATTGCAATGTATAATGATAAGGAAGATAAATAAATATGATTTATACAAAAACAATAAGAGAATACTGTCTGCAAAATGAAGGAATAGTGTTTGACATTTCAAAGGAATATAAAGATCATTTTTCAATGGTGCCTTATAAGACATATTGCAAGATTCTTACACGTCTTAAAGAAGAGGGTGTATTAGCAAGAGAATCACATGGGGCGTATTTAACTGCCAAAAAAGGGCATACAAAAATTAATCAGGTAGCTGATTATTATACACACGATTGTCATGGCTTGATAATTGGTTATTCATTTTACAATGATATTGGTATAACAAATTATCAAGATAACAAAAAAGAAATCCTAACCAACTTGATTGAAGCAAAAACAAAAAAAGTCGGTCAAACACTCCTAATTAAAATGGACTTGAATTCATTTGATAAACAATATAAATCTATCATTTATTTATTAGAATTAATTGAGAAAAAATACAAAATCATTGATTGTAATATCGAAAAATTAAATCGTTATATTCAAATATACGTAACTGATTACAATGATTTGTTTTTTGAAGAAATTATCAAAGAACGAAAGTATCAGTATTCAACAATATGTACTTTGGACAGATTATTAACTGATATTAATAAAATGCACAACTGCATTAATATTTATGAAAAAGCCGTAAAATAAGGTGACGATATAAATCGAGATAATCTTGATATTTATAAATACAGAAGCAAATCAAAGGTGTTCAATCTAGAAGAATGGTAGATTAGATCTTACTTTTTTAGGGAAGAATGGTTCGATTAAGGCACATGAGTTGCAAAATAAAACGAAAACGAGATGTTAATATATTTTGAAATAGAGTTCGAGTCTTATCATCTTCGCCAAATAATAAGGAGACGAACTCCAGGAATATAATTGTATCTATTATATTCCTGGACACTTCGTTATTAGGGCAAAGAACGATATTGCCTGTAATAGAAAGAAGAAATGATAGTGGTGTAAGCCACTATTTTTCTTTTGAGCATTACTTGAGATTAAGAGAAGATCATAACGTTGTCTACTTCAAAGATGTTTTTGACTTTTAAACTTTTAATAATTAACTAAATCGCAATTTTTTTATTAATTTTTCTTATCATATGGTACTTTAGTTTTATTATTTCTCATTCTAATAACTCTAAACAAAGCAAATTCTATTTAGGAAAAATTCGTAAATACGAAAAAATACTAAATAGGATGGTGAAATTATTGAATTTAAAAGAGAAGAATATTTGAATAAATTAACAAGTTGTATTGGTAATCACATGGTCAAGATAGTTACTGGTATTAGGAGGTGTGGAAAGTCTTATCTTTTAAATATAAT
>CAVJWU010000010.1:0-34971 GCA_963653535.1 Azospirillum sp. CAG:239 | reverse complement strand
GTTTATGATTTAATAAATTTTAGAACCTCGGTCCAACTTTTGGGGTTCACTTCAAGTTTGTCTCTAGTGATTTTATTTATTCTTTATTTTTTAAATCGTTAATTTTATCTTTAACATTATTTATATAATTATCAAGATGTTCTCTTAAAGGAATTTTTGAAGATAAGGCGAGGACAAAGTGAATCTTTTCTTTAGTTTTATCATTCGCGTTTCTAACTTGTTCCTTAAATTCTTCAATCTTAACAATAACATTCTTCTCTTTTGCAAATTTACTAATACGGTGAGTAAGTTCACTTGAATAGCATACATCAACAATAAATACCCCATAAAATAATCCTAGAACGAATGGGAAGTAAAAATTAGATGCCGTTTCTTCGGAAAACCAAGAGATTAAATAATAACATGGTGTTCTAAATAAGTAATAAAAGCTAATCGCGATAAGGGTCCAAAATAAAGAGAACAAAGGACAAATAATTCCTTGAATATTACCCCATCTTTTAGAATAATCCCATAATTTAATTCCCATACCTTTAATAAAAATAATTCCTGCAATATATTCAATAAGCGTCATCGCGACAGAAGAAATAACTATGACGAGAATATCATTAACAAAGCTTGGAACAGAAAACCAAGTATCAAAATGAAATATATAAGAAATTAAAAATAAAAAAGTAACGCCAAAGCCATACAAAGGTAAGCAAGGGCCAACTAAGAATCCTGGGTTAATCCATTTATGAGAAGAAAAATATCTTCGATAAATTAATTCAAGAACCCATCCTCCAAACGATCCCACCATAAATAATACGCAGCAACAATAAAATATATCCATACTTTCACTCCTAGTAAAATTCTATATTAAAATTCTATATTTGTAAATAAAACGCCTCACCTTTCGGTGAGACGCATTTATTTAGATTTACAAGTACAGTTAGAAGAAGAACAAGATGATTTATTTTGTTTATGATAATCTTTTTGTAATTTTTTGACCATTTTATTCATTCTCTTTTTGCATACAGAGCAATCGCCTGTTGGAATATTGTGATATCTTTTATATAGAAAAACACCAAGATAGCCAAGAACAAAACTTATAGTAGCAATAATAACTATTACTTCGATAGGTTGCATATTATTTACTTTCTTTCTTGAATTTCTTTATTAATCCATAATGATTATATAAATAAATATATCCAAAGATACAAGCAATTAAGAACACAACAATTAATTCACTCCACCAATATGAGCCACCTTGAGCCATTGGTAATAAGAACAGATAAACTAATGCTGCAGTGAAATAACTGACGCAGATCCAGAAGAATACTGTCTTTTTGAAGCCTGATTTAGTTAATTCACCTTTTGCAGTAGCGACGGCAGCAAAGCAAGGAATAGTTGTCATATTAAAGACAATAAATGAGATAAGTCCAGCCCAAGAAATATTTGTTGCATCAATCATTTTGAGAGTTGCAGCAATACCTTCTTCATCTGCGACAATTTCAGCGATTTCAGAAGGAATAACTGTTCCAGTTGCATATTGAGCAACGTAAACTGTTGCAGCAAGAACACCAAATGTTGCGATAACATTTTCTTTTGCAATTAAACCAGTAACAGCTGCGACAGCAAATACCCAGCCAAATTTACCAAGTTGAGAACCAAATCCTAATGGAGTAAATAATGGTTGAACTAGTTGACCAATACTTGCAAGTATTGATTTTGAAATATCATAACAGACGAATTCACCTTCATCAGTAACAATTTCTGGGCACATTGTCCAATTGCATTGGAATGACGATAAGAACCAAATGACAATTGTTGATAATAAAATAATTGTAAATGCTTTTTTAATAAAGTGTTTTAATTTATCCCATAAGTGGATCATTAAAGATTTAAATTGAGGTAAATGATAAGCAGGAAGTTCCATAATAAATGGAGGAACATCACCACTTAATTCAGTTTTTCTCATGACGATAACGGCAACGATTGCAGTAATCATACCGACTAAATACATCGAATAAGTAATTAAATCAACATGAGCGAAACCAAATTGTTCACAAATACCGCCGGCAATCGCGGTTAAAATTGGTAATTTAGCTCCACATGAGAAGAAAGGAATAACTCTAACAGTCGCGACCTTTTCTTTTTCATCCGCGAGAGTTCTAGTATTAATCATCGCAGGAACAGAACAACCAAATCCCATAATCATTGGAATAAATGATCGACCTGATAAACCAAATTTACGGAAGATTCTATCTAAGATAAAGGCAACACGAGCCATATAACCAGTATCTTCCATAATGGAGAAGAATAAGAATAATAATAAGATTTGTGGTACGAAGCTTAAGACTGAGAAGACACCAGCTAAACAGCCATCAACTAAGAAACCTTGGACCCAGTTAGGTGCTTGAGCATTAGATAAACCATTGCTAGCAACTGAACTTAACCAATCGGTAAAGTTAGTAACGAGCGATTGAAGAATAACACCAGGAGAATTAACTCCACCTTCATGCCAAATTAAGCCTGAGAAGATACTTCCTTCGAATGAATTAGTTGTAATTCCTCCGCCGGCCCAGAAAAGATTTTCTGAGAATGTAAGGTGGAAAACTAAGAATAATATGACAAGGAAAATAGGAATACCAGCCCATTTATTAGTTAAGACACGGTCAATCTTATCAGAGAGAGTAAGTTTCTTACTTCCATCTTCATTTCTTTCTTCTTCGTGTTTAGTTAAAGTAACGGAGAAATGAGAAGAAATATATTTATATCTTGCATCTGCGATAATTGCTTCAAAGTCATTTCCAAATGTTTCATCGTTAAAGTTTTCTTTATAACTAGAAACAATCGAAAGATAATCTTCGTGATTTTTAACTTCTACTTCATCATTTTCAACAAGTTTAACGGCATGGAATAAAGGATTTAGAACATTCTTCTTTTCAAAAGATTCTTTACATTCGTTAATTACTTTATTTAAAGAAGTTTCTTCAAGAATTGTTTTACCTTTTCTTTCTACTCCGCTTGCAGCAAGAGCTTCATCCATTAATGAAGCTAAATTTTCATTTTTTAAAGCAGAAATCTTAATAACTGGTAAACCAAGTTTTTTTGATAATTCTTTTTCATCAATAGAATCATTATTCTTTTCAAGAACATCGCACATATTAAGTGCGATTACTAATGGAACATCAATTTCCATTAATTGAGTAGTTAAATATAAATTTCTTTCAAGGTTAGTCGCATCGACAATATTAATGATACAATCTGGTTTTTCATCAAGAATATAGTTTCTTGAAATAATTTCTTCATCAGTATATGGTGACAAAGAATAAATACCAGGTAAGTCAATAATAGAAACGTGTTCCTTACCTTTTTTATAAACGCCTTCTTTTTTATCAACTGTAACACCAGGCCAGTTACCAACGTGTGCCGTAGAGCCAGTTAATGCGTTAAATAAAGTAGTTTTTCCCGAGTTAGGGTTACCGGCAAGAGCAAATCTTTTCATTATTTATCTCCTCCCTCAAGCTTTAAAGTTACAAGTTCAGCTTCAGTTTTTCTTAATGTTAGTTCGTAATTTCTAATTGTAACTTCAAGAGGATCACCTAATGGTGCTTTTTTTACTAAAGTAACTTTCGCGCCAGGAGTAACACCCATATCGAATAATCTTCTTCTGAGGCGTCCTTCACCTTCAACTTTAGTAATAACACCAACTTCACCAATTACGAATTCGCTTAATTTCTTTTCCATAATGCACCTTATGCAACTAATATTTTGCTTGCAATGCCTTTATCAAGTGCCACACGGCTTTCTTTAATTACGATAATGACATTACCTCCACAAGATGAGACTACTTCTAAAGAAGAATTAATCGTTAATCCTAAACTTTCAAAATGTTTCTTTGTTTTTTCATCGAGTAATAATTTAACAACCTTTAATGGTTTATTTAATGGAGCAAGTATTAGAGGCATACATAATTCCTTTCTTAGTTAGCGTTTTCTAACTACATTAATTATATGAGGTTTTAATATAAAGTCAACAATAAGTTAGTAAAAACTAACACTTTTATTCTTTTCAATTGATTTCTTTCGTGTTATCATATTTAAAAGAGGTAAAAAAAATGAATATTTATGAATCCGCGGAAGATTATTTAGAAAGAATTCTTATTATACAACATGAAAAAGGTTTTGTTAGATCAATTGATATCGCTCATGAATTAAATTTCTCTAAACCTTCAGTTTCAGTAGCGATGAAGAAGTTAAGAGAAAATGATTATATTAAAGTTGATGATTCTGGTTATATCACCTTGACTGATGCTGGTTACAAAATTGCAAGTGCGATTTTAGAAAGGCATGAAGTCTTAACTACTTTATTAAAGCAATTAGGCGTATCAGATGAAGTCGCGGCCCAAGATGCATGTAAAATAGAACATGATTTAAGCGATGAAACATTCGCTTGTATTAAAAAACATTATCAAGAACACGTAATAAAAAAATAAGAGGTCATCACCCTCTTATTTTTTCTTATATACTAATATTTTAAATTCAATCGTCGTTATTAATTTTTCTAAAGAAGTTAATTTGTTTATTCCTTCAGAAGGAGACTTATAATAATAAGGAGTCATCTTAAATAAATCATTAATTTCTTTATTATTTAATTCAATACGATCTAAAAATTCAACTTTTTTAATAAATGAGAAACCTTCAATATTTTCTTCTTTATCTTCATTTAAACGCACTTCTTTATAAAGCACTTCTTTCATTTCTAAAAGATGATTTTTTCCAGGAAGTATTCTTAAATAATAACCGTCTTTACTAAGGACACGGAAAAATTCTTTTTCATCAATTTTAGCAAAACTATTAATAATTAAATCTAATGATTGATCTAGGATTGGTAAATAATTTAAGTTACCAATAACAAAGATAACATCTTTTAAAGAATCTCTATTCTTTCTTATTGAGCATTGATTAATCGCTTCTTTAGATAAGTCTAGACCGATTGTAGAAGTAATAAAGTTCTTACTTAATTCTTTATGATAATAACAAGTATAATAACCTTCTCCACAGCCTAAATCACCAATCGCGATTTCTTTTTTACCATCTAATAATTCTTTAATAACTTCTAAAATGTTATTTCTTAAAATATCGTATTTACCTGTATTTAAGAAATCTCTACGTGCGATAATCATCTCTTTTTCATCACCAGAATTTTCTGAATGATGTTGATTAGCGAGCAATAAGTTAATGTAACCTTTTTTTGAAATATCATAAGAATGGTTTTTCTCACATTTATAAACTCTATCTTCTTTAAATAATACGTTCTTACAAACAGGACAATATAATATATTTTTCATAAAATCACCATTAACATTATACTAATTTAATTTAGTTTGTTCTTCTAGATTTTTATCTTTTGCTTTATAAATGTATTTGATCATACCATAAAGCATAGTGCTTACCGCGAATGTCCAAGCTAAAGGATCAGCAAAGCTTAAACCAATTAAGGAAGCATTATTCGCGTAGATATTTACTTCTCCTCCATTTAATAAAGTAGGTAAAATTAAGCAAATTAATGTTCTTGCAGTTAATTCACCAATTCCGGCGAGAAATGGGAAGAGGGCTTTACCAATTCCTTGAAGAGAATTTCTTAAGATGAATAAAGCTCCTAAAATAAAATATAAAGATAAATCACAATATAAATATACATTGCCAAAATGAATTGTCGCTTCGTTAATTTTATCCGGAGAATAGAAGATATACATATAGGCACCATTAATAGTTAAAAGTAACCCGATTCCTCCAAAAATAATGTATTCAATAAACATGATAATAAATGCTTGGGTGACACCTTTTTTAATTCTAGTAGTTTCATTCGCGCCGACATTTTGTCCGCAGTAGGAGAGCATTGCAGTACCTAAAGCAGAAAAAGGGCACATTAAAAAGTTATTTAATTTTGTTGCCGCGCCAAAACCATTTTGAGCGTATGATTGAATGACTACTCCATTAGTAGAAGTATCAAATTTAACAATTGCTCCTTGCATAACAATTAAGCCAACAGCTAAAATGGAAAATTGGAAAGCTAAAGGTAAGCCTAGTTTAAGATGAGCAAAAGCACTTTTAACATCGATTTTAAAATCATCAAGATGTAAACGATATTGTTTATAATGAATAAATGTAAAGGCAAAACAACCAATCGCAGATATCGCTTGAGCAATTACCGTTGCAACGGCCGCTCCTACTACTCCCCAGGAAAAAGCTGTGATAAATAAGATATCTAAAACAATATTTAAGATAGTTGAAAAAATTAAGAATAATAAAGGATTAAGTGAATCACCAACACTTCTTAAAAATGAACAAATTAGGTTATAAAATATTTGAGCGAATGTACCAATAAAGATAACTAAGATGTATAGATAAGCTGAACGATATATTTCTTGTTGTGTTGCATTATCACTAGGAGTTAAACCAATTAATTGAAGTAAAGGATTAATACTGAATATCGCAATAATTGTTAAAATAACCGTAACGTAGAAAGATAACTTAATTTGCATTGCAAATGATTTTCTAATCCCTTCTTCATCTTTACAACCAACAGCTTTTGAAGTAATAACAGAAAAACCTGCTGTACAACCGAAAGCAAATTGAAGAACGATAAAAGTAATATTACCAGTGTTATTAACTCCCGCGACTTCATTCGCGTTAAGATATTGTCCGCAGATGGATGCATCTGCAATAGTATAAATTTGTTGAAAAATATAACTAAGTAAGATTGGTAAAGAAAAGAAAATGATGTTTTTCCAAATTGTTCCTTTAGTTAAATCGATTGGTTGAAATAACTTCTTAATAAAGCTCATAATATTACCTCTTTTTTAACAAAGATAATTTTAAATATTTTTATATAAAAATAAATATAAATTTATTGAAAGCCTTTTCAGATATTAATAAAAAAAGAACCTTAAGGTTCTTTAATTAAGCGTTATCTACTCCTTCAACAATCATTTTTTCATTTACTAAAGAACATAAGGCTTTAAAGGCCTTAGAATCAATCTTATGATCATTAACTTCTTTTTCCATAATTTCTAATGCTTCAGAAAAAGAATATTTTTTACGGTATGATCGATCAGTAGTTAATGCATCAAAAATATCTGCGATAGAAATAATCTTACTTTCAAATGGTATTTCATCTTCTTTGATGCCATCAGGATAACCTGTTCCATCTAATTTTTCATGGTGGTGTCGCGCGATTAATGCGACATCTTCACCTAATATTTCTTTTAATATATCATATGAATAGACTGGATGTTTTTTAATTTCTTCAAATTCTTCTTTCGTTAGTTTACCTTCTTTATTAACAATATCTCCATTAATTTTAATTTTTCCAATATCGTGGAATGAAGCAGCAAAGTTGAGGTTATTAGTATTCATGCCTAAATGCATATTATTTAATATCATTAAAGAATATTTACCAACACGATAATTATGTCCTTTTAAATAAATATCTTTTTTCTCTAAATCTTTTATTTGTGAAGTTAATTTATCTAAGTCTTGATCAATATCAGTTTTTGTCGCAGTAGCGAAAAATAATTTAAGTTCTTTAGTCGCGTATATCTCAAAGGGATTTTCTGAATCGACGCTAAAAAAGTCAAATTTAGAAAAGTGATGTATTCCATTAGATAAAATTAAATCAAGTTCGCCCTCTAAAACTAAATAAGTTAAAATTGCTTTTTCATCATCTTTATCAAAATTAATATGAAGGGAATTATTCTTATATAAATGATAATATTCGATCGACATGTTATCATCAACGTGTAAAGCTTGCGCGACTACTTCATTTTTTTCTAATAAATCTTTAATTGATTTCTTTTCAAGTAACATACAATCACCCCTTTTAGAGAGAACATTATTGCACAAAGAATTTAATATTTCAATCAAGTTATCAAATACTAACTAAAATATTCATTAAATATTTATTAAATTAACAAAATCACATATAATGATACTATATTTTGGAGGTTACATATGGCTTGTACAACAATTTTAGTCGGTAAAAAGGCTAGTTATGATGGTTCTACCTTAATCGCGAGAAATGATGATGGTTACTTTGATGAAAAGAAATTAATTATCGTTCCTCCTCATAAACAAGGTAAAAAATATAAAAGTAAAATCGCTCATTTAGAAATAGATTTACCTGATAATCCCTTAAGATATTCATCTTGTCCATCAATCGATGATTCAAATGGTATTTGGGCTGCAACAGGTATTAATGAACTAAATGTCGGAATGAGCGCGACAGAAACAATTACTTCTAATCCACGTGTTTTAGGTGGAGATCCTTATGTTAAATATGTAAAGAAAGCTAAGGGTCAAAAAGAAGTTCCCGGCGGAATAGGTGAAGAAGACTTAGTCGTCTTAGTTTTACCTTATATTCGTTCCGCTCGTGAAGGTGTATTACGTTTAGGTGCATTACTAGAAAAATACGGCACTTATGAACCTAATGGAATTGCTTTTAATGATGAAAATGAAATTTGGTGGTTAGAAACTATTGGAGGACACCACTGGATTGCAAAAAGAGTTAAAGACGAAGAATACGTCATAATGCCTAACCAATTTGGTTTAGATAATTTTGATTTTGATGATGCATTTAACGAAGGGAAAGAAAACCTTTGTTCAAAAGATTTATTAGAGTTCATCGAAAAAAATCATTTAGATTTAAATCTCAATGGTAAATTTAACCCTCGTGTTGTATTTGGTTCTCATTCCGATGCTGATCACGTTTATAATACTCCTCGAGCTTGGTTTATGGGTCGATATTTTAATCCACGTACTTATAAATGGGATGGAGAAAATGCTGATTTTACTCCAACTAGTGATGATATTCCATGGAGCTTTGTTCCAGAACATAAAATAACTATTGAAGATATAAAATATATTCTTTCTTCTTATTATCAAGGTACTGATTATAATCCTTATTCAGTTAGAGATAATCCTAAGAAAGCTTTATATCGACCTATTGGAATTTCAAGAACTGGTGTTATGGCAATATGTCAAATTAGGCCTTATGTCCCTGCTCCTTTAAAAGCGGTCGAATGGATTTCATTTGGTTCAAATGCATTTAATTCCATTATTCCAATGTATACTAATGTAACTCGTATGCCAGATTATATTTCGAAAGTTACTTTAGATGTTGATACTTCTAACTACTATTGGTGTTCACGTTTACTCGGCGTTCTTGCTGATCCTCACTATGGTAAAGCAATCATTCACATTGAAAGATATCAAAATCAAATATTTAATTTAGGTCATCAAAATTTAAATAAATTCGATGAAGAATATATGAAAACTAAAGATATTAGCGTCTTAGAAAAAGCTAATGAAGAGATGGCTAAATTAACTAAAGAAGAAACACAAAAAACTATTAATAAATTAATGTTAGTAGCAAGTGAAGAAATGAAGAATGGTTATTCTAGAGGTGATAACTAACAAAAAAATCGAGTTAAATACTCGATTTTTTTTAGTTAGATATTTTTTGCTAGCTTATGATTTAGTTTCTTCCGCAGTCAGAATAAAATTCTTCTGCTTGTAAAGACCAATATTCTTTGTCTTTTTGAGTAATAGAACGAATTACTTTACAAGGGTTACCTGCTGCAACTACGTTAGAAGGAATATCTTTAGTTACAACTGAATTTGCCCCGATAACGACATTATCTCCAATAGTAACCCCTGGACAAATAACCGAATTACCACCAATCCAAACAGAATTACCTATTTTAACTTCGTAACCGTATTCTAAGCCCGTATTCCTTACTTCAGGATCAATAGGATGTCCAGCAGTATAGATTGATACTTTAGGAGCAAGAAGAACGTCATCACCGATTTCGATACGTGCTACATCAAGCATTACACAGTCAAAGTTTGCATAAAATCTTTCACCAAGATAAATATTACATCCATAATCACAATGAAATGGTTTATTTATTCCAATGTGTTCACCTGTCTTACCAAAATAAGTCTTACAAAGTTCTGCTCTTGTTTTATAATCACCATAAGAAGTGTTATTAAAGGCATCTAAAAATTCATTTCTCTTTTTAAACATTTCTTCGCGATCACTATCTTTATAAGCGCAGCTATAAAGTTTGCCACTTAACATTCTTTCAACTTGTTTCATATTATAAAATCTTCTCCATCCCTATTTTTTGAATTCTTAATCCAATTGATTCATAAAATTTTAATGCATTAGTATTATCTGCCCATACATTAAGAGTAACTTCGTAACAACCTTCTTTTCTCGCGTAATCTAATACATATTCATATAATTTTGTTCCGATATGTTTACCTCGATAATTTTCATCGACACATAAATCATCAATATATAAGGTTTTAATATCAGTTAAGTTATTATCATTAATATGTTGTTCATGTACACAAAATGCATAACCTAAAATTACATTATCACTTTCATAAACAAAGATTGGTTTTATCTTGTTATGAATAAGTTGAATTAGTTCATTATCAGTATATTTTTTTGTTCCTTCTTTAAATAAATCAGGTCGAGCATCAAAATGAACTTTATGAACTTGATATAATAATTTATTTAAATAAGGTATATCTTTTTCTTTTGCTCTTCTAATCATCATTAATTTTCTTTCTTTTCTTCACGTGGAGGAAAACTAAATTTAAAAGAAACGTATTTTCCGTTAAAATCAGCGATTAAGGTCGCTTTATAAGTAGCATTAGTTTTCTTAGAAACTAAATCATCAAATTCAATTTTCCCTTCAGTGAAAATAGTTTTTGCCATCTTTTTTGTCAGCTTTTTTCCAATCGCTTCAAATAATTTATTTTCTTTATATAAAGATAATCCACATCCTGAATTTGAGCAACGATAAGAAAATTCATTATCTGCAATTATATTACCACATCGAGGACATTTACATAATTGTTTAGATTTTTCAACTTCAAAGATTCTTGGAGGGCGAGCGATTTCGCAGCTCGATTTTAAAGCTTCATCAAATACTTTACTAATTTCATTCTCCGCGATTTTAATCGAATCATCAATCGTAATTTCACCTCGATATACCTTTTTTAAAGATTTACCTAGTTCAGCCGTTTTTTCTTTTGGCATCATAATATTTAATTTAGATAACGTTTCTATATAATATTTACCCATTGGTTCAAGTTTATAAACATTATCTTTTAAAGAAATATAATTTTGTTTAGTAGCATTTTCAATAATTGAAGATCTCGTTGCTTCAGTACCGAGTTCAATACCATCAAACATCGCTTTTAGTTCTTCTAATTCTTCTCTTTCGCCTTCATCTTCTTCTTTCGAAGATATCTCTTTTAAATTATCTTTAAAAGGATTCTTTAAGAAATTATTTAACGTTTCTACTGTGTAACGTTTTGGTGGAGAAGATTCTTTTTCTTGAGGAATAAAGTTAGTTTGAATAAGATCACCTACCTTCAAATTCGGTAGCGTTTTTTCTTTCTTTTCTCTTTCTTCAAATTTAGTCCAACCTTTTTGTAAGACAATATCTCCAGTTAATTTAAATATTTCGACTTTATCACCTAAAGTTATTTCCATTGTAGAACGAGAAATTAAACAATCTTCATTTGAAAAGACAGCAAAAAAACGATGACAAATCGTTTGATAAACATTAAATTCATCAACTGATAAATCCTTTTTAGAAGGAATTTTATAAGTTGGAGTAATCGCTGAGTGAGATTCTATTTTTGAATCATCAAAGATTTGTTTAGAATCTTTAAAGCGTAAATCAACATTTAATTTTTTAAAGTTTTCAATAATTTCTCTAAACTTATTCTTTTCATTTTCTGCAAGATATTGAGATGGAGTACGTGGATAAGAAACATATCCTTTTTCATATAAATCTTGAACAATTTTTAAAGATTTATCGAGTGACATCTTATATTTTTTGCCTAGTTCACCTTGTAATTTTGATAGTGAATACAACTTTCCAGGTGGAATAGTCTTTTTTTCACTTGTTAAAGAAGTTACTTTAGCCGGTAAAGAATTATATTCATTCGCTTTTAGTTTAGCTTTATCTAGTTCGTTATGTTCAAATTCTAATTTTGAAGTTAATTCAACAACTTCATCATTAGTTTTTTCTTTTGAAGATAAAACATAATATTTTCTTGGCGTGAAGTTAATTATAGCCATCTCACGATTATAAATTGCTTCAACTATCGGTGCGATAACGCGCCCTACTCTTAATAATGTATTTGATTTAATCGTCGCAAGACGTGTTAAATTAATACCATATAACCAATCAATATAAGTACGAGCATAACCTTCATGAGCAAGAGAATCATAAGAAGAATCATCTTTCATTTCAATAAGTTCTTGCTTAATTGTTTTAGGTGTTTGATCAGGCATCCATAATCTTTTAATAGGGATATCTTTTTTTAATGCGTATTGAAGAATAATACGAACAATAATTTCCCCTTCTCGATCACTATCGCCGGCGTTAATTACCATTTCACAATCATCGCGGTTAATAAGATTTCTAATAATTTTAAATTGATTAATAATCCCTTCATCACGTGATAATCCGAATTTAAATTCTTGAGGATAAAAAGGTAATTCATCAAGATTCCAAGTATATTTCTTATCTTTATCAAAGTCACTTTTATACATTTCAACATCGTATAATTTAAAAAGGTGACCAAAAGCAAAAGTAACGGCATATTCATCATTACTATAATAGCCGTTACTACGTTTCATATTTTTATCGATTGCATCAACAATATTTCTCGCAAGAGAAGGTTTTTCTGCAATTATTACTTTCATAATTCTATAATTTAGAAAGAGCAAAAGCGATACGTGCTTTAATCTTTTCTTCTTTTAAGATTCTTAAAACATAATAGATATTTGGAGATTGTTTTGAAGATGTTAAACTAATTCTGACCATTTCAGCAACATCACCAACTTGACCTAGATATAAGTCTTTATTTGCTTTATAAATCTTGTTATTTTCTGCGAATTTATGTCTTGCGCCTAATTCTTTAAGTGAATTAAACCATTCTTGTTCAGTTTTAGAATAATCTAATGTACTAGAGAAATCTTGTAAGACTTCTTTAATAACATTTTTATCCATATTAGGATTCCAAGGTAATTCTTGTTCCATTAAAGAATAATAATATTCATCATAGAAGAATTTAATCTTATTTAAAATATCAGAATAAATTTCATAATCTTTACGAGGATTTTCTTTATCTTTTTCAATCGACATAATTTCAGTAAAATATTCTTTATCTTGAGAAATTAATGAATATAATTCTTTGTTATATTGTTTAGACCAAGCAAGAACTTCTTCAGTCATCTTACTTCCTGAATATGTAGATAATAATTCTTTAGAGAAATATTTAACTTTATCTAAATCAAATAAAGCTCCATCAAGTGACATTTTGTCAAAACTAAATTTGAAATCATCTAATGTTAAATCTTTATTAGCGATTTGCCATTCTTCATAGTTAGAATTTGCAATTGTAAATAAATATTGTTTAAAAGCATAAACTGGGAAACCATCTTGTAAGAAGAAAGAACAAGCTGCTTCATTATCTTTACGTTTTGATAATTTTCTTCTTACTCCATTATCTTTCTTCATAATGACTGGTAAATGAGCATATTGTGGTGCTTCCCAACCCATCGTATTAAATAAGTCTAAATGAATAGGTAAGCTAGGTAACCATTCTTCTCCACGAGTAACAATTGTAGTTCTCATAAAGTGATCATCAACTAAATGAGCGAAGTGATAAGTAGGTAAACCATCAGATTTTAAGATAACGATATCTTGATCATTTTCCGATAATTCTAAATCACCACGTACTAAATCATGAACTTTAACTTTGTTTTCATGATTACCAAGAGATTTAAATCTAATTACATAAGGTTCATCATTTGTAATTCTTCTAATTTGTTCTTCGATACTATAATTTCTACAGATTGCATATTCACCATAATATCCAGGGATAATTTTATTTTCTTCTTGTTTCTTTCTTAATTCATCAAGTTCTTCTTTTGTTGAAAAGCAAGGATAAGCGCGACCAATTTTAATAAGATGTTTAATAACAACTTTATAGATATCAGCACGTTGAGATTGAATATAAGGTCCATATTGACCTTCTTCATGATCACCGTAATAGCCTTCATCGTTAATTACACCGAAAACTTTTAATTGATCAATAAGTTCTTTACCAGATCCTGCTACTTCTCTTTTTGTATCAGTATCTTCAAGACGAATATAGAAAATACCATTTGATTGAGTGGCGACCTTTTGAGCGACTAAGCTAGTAAATAAAGATCCAGTATGTAAAAAGCCTGTTGGTGAAGGAGCAAAACGAGTTACTTCTTGTCCTTTTAATAAATTTCTTTCAGGATATCTTTTTTCTAAATCCTCAATAGTTGTAGTAATATTAGGGAAAATTAATTCCGCGAGATCATTTAATGTAAACATGTTTCCTCCTATTTTTGTGGTTCGACATAGAATCGGCCTTCAAGAGCAGAAATTTTCGTGACAACTACGAAAGCTTTTTCATCGATTTGTCTAATAACTTTTAATGCTTGTTTTACTTCTTTTTCTGAGACGACAGTATAAATAACAAGTTTATTTTCTTTTGTATAAGCACCTTTTCCTTCGATGATAGTTGCGCTATGAGGGAAGTATGAGATTAATAAATCTGGTAACTTATCATTAGTGGTAATAATTTGAATTTGTGATTTACGGTTTTTAGTGACTAATTTATCCACAACCGTTGAATTAACGAAAAGATAAATAATACTATACATAATCATTGTTATATATAGAACGCTTTTAATTTCAATCATATTTAAAATTGTATAAGATATTAAAATTACTGAATTAATTAGCATTGATACATGACCAAATTGAGCATTAGGTTTTTTAAGTGTAATATACATTGATAAGATATCAGTTCCGCCTGAAGAATGGCCTGCTTTAACAGCAATTGCGACAGATATACCAGTACATAAACCCGCGAACAATGCTCTTTCAAATAAATTTAAGACAACTCCGTAAGTAGAAGCTGCTTCATCATAAAACATCGTACATAAGTCTTTTGGAATAATGTTGACAAATAAGAAATAAAAGCCAATATTAATCGCTGTAAATAAGGTAAATTGTTTACCAATTTTTTTAAATGAAAGGATCGCTAAAGGGGCATTAATAAGTACATAGCATGCCGATTGAATAATATATCCTATGGTTGTAGAACCGATTTCATAAGAAGAATTTAAGCCAAATAGTTCACATAATTTTAAAATTACTTGGCTCGCTCCACCAGCTCCACCTGTAACGAAAGTTGTATCTCCATTAGGAGGTGCGACAAATGTTTTATAGCTATATGCATAAATAAATGCACTAATTGCCGCGGCAAGTATTGTTACTAAATAAGAGAAGAACACTCTTAAAGCTGGATGATCATACATATAATCTGTTATATCTTTTTTTAGTTTTTTAAAAGGCATAATATCTTTCTCCAAATCAATAATATTTTATCACTTAAGTAAAATAAATCTAGATTTATTTAATTTAAATAAATATTTGATCTAAATCAAGATATTTATACGTTAAAAAGTAAATTTTAATTCTCATTTAAGGTTGTTCGATAAATATAAATAATATATTTATAAAGAACTTGTAATTTTCATTTTTAAGTAAATGTTTATTGAAAATTATATTGTAGAATGTTAATATAAAACCGCTATTGAAGAAATTGGCCTTTATAAAAATCAAATATAGGAGGAAATTTAATGGATAAACTATTTAAAGCAATCGGTGGATTTTTTAAAAAAATCTGGGAATGGATTAGACAAACAGCATGGGTTCAACCTTTACTTATTGTCGGTATCATCTTTGGTTTAATTTTCTCTATTAACCCAATCATTAATGCAATCCAAAGTGCAGTTAATGCAAGTAACGATGGTGAATTCTATTACAATCACCGTGTTGAATATAGAGAATTATTCTCTGATTTAACAACAAGTGAATGGGGAACAGATGCTGGTAATGATTATTACCCATATGGAACAAAATTAAATAAAACAAGCGGTGATTCATTAGTTATCTTCATCGATGGATCTAATACATTAGAAGATGCAGTTGCTTCATTCTATTCATCTCATTCAGATATCAAACTTTATGTTGTTGATTTCTCTACTTCAGAAAATCAATATTCAAAATGGAATTCTAATGATAGCAAATACGAAAATGATTCTGCTGCAAACTACAAATATCATTTATTAGGTACTCTCTCTGATAAATATAATGATAAGAGTGAAAATTCTTGGAGAAATACATATAACGATACATTCAAAGCAAAATATGGTTACAGCGTTCTCTACTCAGGATTTAATAAAGATAACACAGATAATCTTTATGAAACATCCGCGGATAGATCATCTGCTGCAAGTGATTTATATCTTCCATGTGCAGTTAAATTCCATAATGACGAAATTGTCGATATGAGACTTGCTTCATCATCATCTTGGACTTCATATAATACAACTGATGATTCAAACAAAACAAATATTGATATTCTTTCCGACCTTTGGACAGGCGTAAGCATTGATTAATTAAATAAGTGAAGTTAAAAGCTTCACTTTTTTTTGTGCTTAAAATAAAAATAATTGATTTAACCTTATACAAGTATTTAAATATTAATAATTGAGGTAAACGTTATGAATTATAAAATATTATTTTTAATCATTTTAGGCTTTAATTTTATTTATAAAATATTTACTGATTTTTTATATTTAGATAGCTTAAAAAGAAAAGTCCCACCTTCTTTAGAATATTTAACTAAAGAAGAAGGTTACGCTAAGTGGCAAAGTTATCTTAAAGAAAATATGAGATTTAATTTTGTTGAAGATGTAATAACTAGCATTCCAATGTTTATTCTAGTCATTTTTAATGTATTTAGTTTAATCGGTAATACAATAGGTACTAATTGGATCGCACAATTTGTTCTTCTAATCCTTTTTAATCAAGGTGTTTCTTTTGTTGTTTCTCTGCCATTTGAAATATATTCTACCTTTAAAATTGAAGAAAAATATGGCTTTAATAATACAAAAGCACCAACATTTATCGTTGATCAAATATTCTCTTTAATTATTGATATAATATTCAATTTTGCAATCGGATTTATTTTCTTCATTTTATATTCATCCTTAAATACATATTTAGCAATAATTATATGTAGTTTAACATTTATTGGATTTACTTTCTTAATACAATTCTTATTCCCATATTTTGCGAAATTACGTAATAAATTCACTCCTTTAGATGATGGTGAATTAAAAACTAAATTATTAGATTTAATGAACAAAAATTCTTTTAAAATCGAAGGTATTTATGTTGTTAATGAATCGAAAAGATCAACAAAAGAAAATGCTTATTTTGCTGGTACTGGTTCTTCACGAAGAATTGTTATTTATGATAACCTAATTAATAATCATACTCCTGATGAAATAGTTGCAGTATTCGCTCATGAATTAGGACACGCTAAATGTAAACATAACTTAAAATCTTTACCTTTCACTTTTATCTATATGATTTGTATTGTTTTAATAATTTATGTTTGTACATTAATGACTGATTTATCATTAGACTTAGGCTTTAATAAAGAAAGTTATTTCATCATCTATTTATTCGCGGGAGAACTAATAGAAATATTTGCCATTCTGTATAGTTCTATCTTCAATACGATATCTAGAAAACACGAACTTGAAGCAGATCGACTCGCCGCGAAAAATGGTTATAAAGATGCATTAATCATTTCTTTAGTTAATTTAACTAAGAAGAATTATGGTTTATTAGTTTATAATCCAATCTTAGAATTTTTAAAAGCTAACCATCCTAGCTTAGTTAGAAGAATTGAAAATTTAGAAAAATATTCAAAATAAAGTTTAAAAAAACTAAGAAGATTTTGAAGTGAACCCCAAAAGTTGGACCAAGGTTCACTTCATTTCTTCTTAGTTTTTAGTTTACCATTTATTTCTTTTTAAAATAATCAACAACGATTGGAGGTACTAGTCGAGAGATATCAACCTTATTCTTATATAATTCTTTAACTGAGCTAGATGAAATAAAGCCTTTACCTTCACTAGCTAGTAAGAAGACAGTTTCAATTGATTTATCAATAAATTCATTAGTTGTAGCTAGTTGAACTTCATATTCAAAATCAGAAACGGCTCGTAAACCTCTTATAAGCGCGCTGCATTTAAGTTCTTTTGCTTTCTTAACAACTAATCCATCAGTATAAACAACTTCGACATTCTTAATGTTTTTGCAGGCAATTTTACACATGCTTATCTTTTCTTCAACATTGAAAAAATATGTCTTTTTAGGATTGACAGATATACAAACATAGAGTTTATCAAATAATTTACTCGCACGAGTTATAATATCTAAATGACCATTTGTTAATGGATCAAAACTTCCTGGATACATCGCTATTTTCATCTTATTTCCTCCAATATACATTGACATGAATTATTCCATATTTATAAGCTTTTCTTTTTATAAATCTTTCATCGTCACTAAAATCTACATCACACTCTTTAATAATAATGGCATCATCAGTAAGCATGTCGTTATCAAATAAAAAGTTAACTATTTCATCATATACTTCTTTCATTTTATAAGGTGGATCTAAATAAACTACCCCATATTTCTTATCTTTATTTTCATTTAAGAAATCGCTATATTTACCAAAATAAATTTTTGTTTCTTCTTCAATTTTAATATTCTTAATATTTAATTTAATCGTATTTATCGCATTTATATTCGTATCGACAAAGGTTGCGCTACGAGCTCCTCTAGATAAAGATTCAAGTCCTAAAGCACCTGATCCTGCGAATAAATCTAAGACATCTTTATTCACTAAATAAGGACCTAAGGCTGACATTAAGCCTTCTCTAACTCGATCAGTTGTCGGTCTAGTGGTAGTTACATTAGGAGCTTCTATTTTTAAATGGCGATATTTACCTCCAATAATTCTTAACATTATTTACACGTCCCCATATGGCCTTTAAATAAATCGATTAGATTAAATTGAAGATAATTTAAAGGTTCATTTACTTTATTTAATAAGGTAGTATATTCGATAACTAAAGGATGAGTATCTAAAGCGTATTTAGCGAAATATAAATCTTTTTGTAGTGAATTAAGTTCTTTACTACCTTCAGAATAATGATTTAAGCCGTTTGAATAAGCAAGTTCTGCTTTTTCAAAGTTCATCACTAAAAGATTAACTTCTTCATCATTCTTCATTTTTTCTTCTGCTGAAAAAAGATTTTTATAATCTTCACTCGATTTTAAATAGTTCGCTAATTCATTTATTTTATCGTGTATATCGCTCATAATTACCTACCTATATATCAACATAATTATACTAAAACAAGTTTATTTTTACTATAAACTTTGTTAAAATAATCGCGGGTGATATATATGTTTAAAATCGTAAAAGATAACGAGGCTTCTTTAAGAGAAAAGTCTCTTGAAGTAACAATGCCTTTAAGTAAAGAAAATGAAAAATTAGTCCTTGAGATGGTCAACTATTTAAAATTAAGTCAAGATGATGAATATGCAAGTAAACACCATATTCGTTCAGGAGTAGGTCTAGCAGCACCTCAAATTGGTGTTAATTTAAGAATATTTGCCGTCTACTATACTTCAGGTGATAAAGTTATTCAATATGGATTAGTAAATCCAAAAATCGTACAAAATTCTTTAAGAAAAGTCGCAATTCAAGGCGGAGAAGGTTGTTTATCAGTTGATGATGATCATAAAGGTTACGTCTATCGTTATGATAAGATTGTAATGAAAGCTTATGATGTCATTACTAAAAAAGATATTACTATTACCGCAAGAGGATATGATGCCATTGTCTTACAACATGAATATGATCATTTAAATGGAACTCTCTATTATGATCATATCGATAAAGATAATCCTGAAAAAGTTATTCCTAATTCATATCTTATTTAATAAATTAAATAACTAAACAAAGAGTTAAATATTTTCTTTAATATTTAACTCTTTTAAGTTTGCATTATTTTTCTTATTAGTATACAATTAAGGTGGTTGAAAAAACTAAGAAAAATAATAGTTTTTACAAATTATATAAGTTAATAATTTTTAGAAAGGAAAAATTTCAAAATATGGATAATAAAAATGTATTATCTTCTCCTGTCTCTATTTACGCGCTTGGAGGCTTAGGTGAAGTTGGAAAAAATACTTATTGCATTGAAAATGATAAATCATTAATTATTATCGATGCTGGTGTTATGTTTCCTGAAGAAGGCATTTTAGGTGTCAATTATGTTGTCCCTGATTATACTCATTTAAAAAATAATCGTAACAAAGTTAAAGCATTATTTATTACTCATGGTCATGAAGACCATATTGGTGCAGTACCATTCATCGTACAAAACGTTAATATTCCTGTTATTTATGCACCAAAACTTGCCCTTGCATTAATCAAAAATAAATTAGAAGAACATCGTATTTCTAACGTAAATCTAGTTGAATATAACGAAGATTCAATTATTCATATCGATGAATTTAAAGTTCAATTCTTCAGCGTTACTCACTCAATTCCAGATGCATTTGGAATATGTGTCGATACTCCTCAAGGAAGAATAGTAACTACCGGTGATTTCAAGATTGATTTAACCCCAATCGCGCGTGATATTAATTTAAACAAAATTGCTCGTTTTGGTGACGAAGGAGTAGATTTACTTCTCGCTGATTCAACTAATGCTGAAAAAGAAGGTTATACTCTTTCAGAAAGAAGCGTAATCGATGCGATTATGGACGCTTTTAATAAAGCAACTCAAAGAATTATTATCTCTACTTTCTCTAGCAATATCTCACGTATTCAACAAATCGTTGAAGCTTGTATTTCATTTAATCGTAAAATCTGCGTTATTGGTAGATCAATGAATACATCGATTGAAGTCTCAAGAAAATATGGTTATATCAAGGTTCCTGATGATACGATTATCACTCCAGATAAATTAAAAGATTATAAGAACAATGAAATCGTTATTCTTTGTACGGGTTCACAAGGTGAATCACTTGCAGCATTAAGTAGAATCGCTTCTGGAGAACATAATCTTATTAAAATCATTCCAGGTGACTGCGTAATTTTCTCAAGTAGTCCAATTCCAGGAAATACATATCAAATCGATGTTTTAATTAATAAATTATATCGATTAGGCGCAAGCGTTGTCACTAATTCAATGTCACCTAATTTACACGCTTCTGGTCACCCTTCTAGACAAGAACTTCGTTTAATGTTAAAACTCGTTCATCCTAAATATTTCATGCCAGCACATGGTGAATATTACATGCTAAAAATGCATGCTGAACTAGCACATAAATTAGGTATGCCAAAAGAAAATACCTTCGTTTTATCTAATGGTGATACATTAATCCTTAATCGCCATGAAGTAACAACTGGACCAAGAGTTCAAGTTGATGATATCTATATCGATGGAAAAGATATCACTGGTTTATCAACCGCGGTTATTAAAGATAGAAAATTACTTTCAAGTGATGGTATGGTTGCAGTATTAATTTCAATGGATTCAAGAACAAATACAATCTTAAAGAAACCAGAAATTATTACTCAAGGTTTTATTTATCTCGATGAAAAGTCTGTCGCATTAATTGAACAAGCTAAAAGTAAATTATTCGATGCACTTAAAGCCTTAATGAAGAATAAAGTTACATTTGGAGAAATTAAAAATGTCTCTAAATCAGTCTTAGGACAAATCTTCTTCCAAAATACTCATCGTAATCCAATGATTATTCCAATCATTATGAATAAGAACGAAAAGAAGTAAGATTATGTTTATTCTCGCGAGTAACTCACCAAGAAGAAAAGAACTGCTTTCTTCTATTATTAAAGATTTTAAAGTAGTCGTGAAAGAAATTGATGAATCTAAGTTCCCTTATGAACAACTTTCTTATTATAAAGCAATCGCAATTGCCGATAATTATCCAGATGATATCATTATTTCTGGTGATACAGTTGTTATTTTAAAAAATAAAATATTAGGTAAACCAAAAGATGAAAGTGATGCTTTTAATACATTAAAATCTTTATCAAATAAAGTTCATGAAGTAAAAACTTCTTATACGATATATTCTAAAAATAAGAATATTAATGTAACTAGAATCGTTACTTCTAAAGTAACATTTAACGATTTATCTAATGAAGAAATCTCTTCTTATATCGCTTATGGATCTTGTTTTGATAAAGCTGGTTCATATGGCATTCAAGATAATGATAAATTTCATTTAATCAAAGAAATTGAAGGAAGTTATAATAATATCGTTGGATTTCCAATTGAAGAAATTTATCTCGATTTAAAAAAATTAAATCTAATAAAATAGAGTGATATGAAATGAAATAAGCCCCAAAAGTTGAACTGAGGAATCAGAAAGACTTGAGGGGTTTTTATTATGAAATTAATCTTCTTATTTCTATGAAATAATGTCTAACTTAGGATTATATAGAATTCAACCAAGAACTAAATATAAGTCTTATAAACGTGAAGCTAGTAGAACGAGTAAAAATTTATTACTTAGAAAAGAAGTTGATGTAATAAAGCATAGAACAACATATAAACGTAATTTTTATACTACTGCATGTAAATAAAAATGGACAACAGATGTATTAGAATTTCATATAACATTTTGCTTCTGCATGATAATGTAGATTTAGTTGTTAAGAGCATAATGACAAAGCTTACCCATAGATATAAGAACATCCTTGTATTTTCCTTCTTTGATGAATCTCTCAAGAGATGAATTAATCTCACGAGTAAGAACGTCCATTTCTTCTTTTGAGATTTTTTTCGATTTATAATTTTACTTTTCTTACAATTAGTTTTTCTCCTTTCCGCACAAATTTGTGCATTAATTTAAAATTTATGGTATACTTATTACATAAAAATGTGCGAACGCACAAAAATATGTATTAAGGAGTTAATATTTATGTATATTGCTAGAGAATCATATTTAGAAAAACTAAAGAGTTCTATCGGTAATGGAATGATCAAAATCATCACTGGCCCTAGAAGATGCGGAAAGTCATTTTTGCTCTTTCACATATTCAAGGACTACCTTCTTTCCATTGGAGTAAAAGCTGATCATATCATCGAGCTATCACTTGATGATGATAGCAACATCGCCTATCGAGATCCTCTAAAGCTTTCTGCCTACTTCAAGAGTAAGGTGGCTGACAAGGATTCGAAATACTACTTCCTCATCGATGAGATCCAGATGTGTGAGAAGGTGAAGAACCCTGCCTTCGAAGGCGTTGAAACCGCTGATGGCTCTATTCCTCTAGTTACCTTCTATGATGTTTTAAATGGCTTTCTTCACTTAGAAAATGTTGAAACATTTGTGACTGGAAGTAACTCCCATATGCTTTCAAGTGACATCGCAACCGAATTTAGAGGTAGAGGCTGGCAAATTAGAGTTCATCCACTTACATTCAAAGAATTTAAAGAAGCCAATAACCAAAGAGGACTTGATAACATGTCTTTATGGAAGGAATACCACCTCTACGGGGGACTACCACAAGTTTCTCTTCTACCTGATGAACCTTCAAAAAGAGCATATCTCGAATCAGTGTTCAACAACACCTACATCAATGACATCATCGAAAGATATTCTTTGAGAAACGATTCCTCTATCAGAGACTTAGTCAAGGTAATGGCCACAAATGTTGGCTCTATTGTTAATCCAACTAAGATTGCAAATACCTTTAAAGCTGAGATGAAATCTTCCATTCAATCCGTCACAGTCAGTAAATACATCGAACATATGGAGGATTCATTTATGATTAACCAAGCTTCAAGATATAATCTTAATGGTAGAAAGTTCATTGGAGCTTCTAGTAAATATTACTTCGAAGATATGGGACTAAGGTATGCTGCCGCTGGTTTTGTCGGTAAGGACCAAGAACCTCATTACATGGAAAATATTATCTATAACGAGCTCATCTACAGGGGTTACAACGTCTCAATTGGAGTCATTCCAGTTTTCGACCATTCTGGTGATAAGACAGCAAGAATGAATCTTGAAGTCGATTTCATAGCTGAAAAATTCGATAAGGTCATCTATATCCAATCTGCTATGTATATTCAAGACGAAGATAAGATGAATCAAGAACTTAGACCATTGAAACTAGTTAATAACGCCTATAAGAGAGTCTTGATTACTAAATACGAAGGCAATGGAAACTACGATGAGTTTGGTATCCTTCATCTCAACCTCTTAGATTTCTTGCTCAACACAAATTCTTTAGACTAACACGAAGGAAACTTCGTGTTTTCTTTTTATGGATAATCCATATTTTCTCCTTTTTTGTACAAATTTGTGGATCGTTTAATTGTGTATCATTTAGTTAGTGCATATTTTTGTGCGAACGCACATTTTTATGCATTAACTTTTTTGATAGCCTCGCGGAAGGACTTATCTTAAAAGAAAAAAAGTATAAACAAAAGTGAACTTGCTAAAAAATATGGAATTGATAGACATACAATTAATCGTCATATTAAAAAGTTAGAAAGCCCTAAAACTCGAAAATTAAGACAATATGGATTATTAAAGTATTATGAGATTATAGAAAATAAATTGAAAGAAGATTCAAATTTAAGATCTGTATATATGTTAAATATTTCTACATTTGAAAAAATAGGAACATATTCTAATTTCAAACAATATGTGATTAAACATTTTAAATCGATATCAGCATAGTAAGTTTTTATTTAAGAGATTTTCCACTCAAATCTGCAAAAACTAAAAAAAAGCGTTAAAAACGCTTCTTTTCTTAGTATTGAGTTCTTTAAGTCTAAGCACAAAACCATGAAGGTAAGAAACTAACACTCTTGATTTTTGCCTTAGTTATGGGCTTTTTGGTATCTATTTAAGAACTAATAAGCCTTATTAGGAATGAGTGAAATTTTTAGATTGTTTTCTCACTCTATTTATTTTTATTAATTAATTCTTCAAGTTCTTTCGATGAACTTCCAGCGATTAAAGTAATTTTATTTGTTTGTTTAATGATAGAAGTAATTCCTAATTCTTTTAATTTTACTTCATCGACTTTACTATAATCTTTTAAAACTAAAATTAGACGTGAACCTTTTGCTTCACAACTAATGATATTATCTTTCTCACCAAAACAATTAGTGATTGCCAGATTACCTTCTTTTGAAGCTTTTTCTTTCTTACATACTTTAACATAAGTAATTATTGATAAAATAAGTAAGACTAATAAGATTACAGAAATAATACATAAAATAATCCAGCCATATTGTGAAAACCAACTTTTGTTAGTTGAAGTTGATGTTCCATTAGTCCATAAAAAATTCATCTGTTGGTCTCCTTTAATGATAATTGTAATTATTAAAGCAAAAAAAAGCAACTTTTTCTATATTTTCACTTGTTAAAGGATAAAAATTGCAAGAATAATTAATATAATTAATTAAAATAATAGACTTAAATGAAAGTAAATAGTATTATATTTAAGGTAAAAAACGAGGTAACGCTATGAAATCAAATATTGAAATTGAATCAAAAGTCTTATTAACAAAGGCTGAATATGAAAATGTAATTAAAGCATTACATTTAGAAAATACTCCAAAAGTAAAACAAACTAACTATTATATCGATACAAAAGATCTTTATTTAAAGAAACATGATATGTTCTTACGTATTAGAGAAAAATCTCAAAACTATGAATTAACATTAAAAGCACCTTTAAGTGAAGGTTTACTTGAAAAGAATGAACACATTGCTTCTTCTTCATTTGATAAATTACAAGAAGATGGTTTCTTCCCAGAAGGTGGCATTAAAAAATTCTTAGAAATCTTATCAGTCGATCCAAAAGATTTAAAAATCTTAACTTCTTTAACAACAACACGTATTGAAATTGAATATAAGAATGCAATCGTTGATATCGATCGTTCTGCATATGGTGATATTGTCGATTACGAATTAGAAGTAGAAACTACATCTATGGAAGGTGCAGAAACTATCGCTAAAGAAATCTTAAAACTTGCAAACATTGAAGGAAAAACATTTAATAAAGCAAGCAAACAAACTAGAGCTCTAAACTCAATTAAGAAATAGTTTTATAATTCAGGAAGTAAGCGAAAGCTTACTTTTTTTGTGCACAAAAAAAATGAAGACTTTTACATCTTCATTTTTTAAGCACTATTTTAAGCCGATATATTTTAAGATATCTTCATGGAATGCATCAGGTTTAACATTAACTTCTTCTTTTGAAGTTCCTTTTACTCCATAATAGAATTTACATTTTGGTTCAGTTCCACTTGGTCTAACAGCAATAGATGTACCATCTTCAAAATATAATTTAATCATATCAGTTGTAGGTAATTCTATTTTACCTACTTCATGACCATCTCTATCTAAGACTTTTGATGATTTATAATCTTCTAATTTAGTAAGTTTAACACCATTTAATTCTTTTACTGGAGAAGATCTTAAGCCTGCCATAATTTCATCCATCTTCTTCTTGCCGTTTTGCCCTTCGAAGTAGATTGAATATAATTTATCTAAATGGTAAGAGAATTTCTTTTCGAGTTCTTCATATACTTCAAGTAAGTTCTTACCTTGTAAACGATAATAGTTAGCCATTTCTGCAATCATTGTTAAAGCTTGTAAAGAATCTTTATCACGAGCGAATGGAGCAAGTAAGTAGCCATATGATTCTTCATAACCAAATTCATATTCATATTTATGATTTAATTCATATTCATGAATCTTTTCACCAATATATTTAAATCCAGTTAAGACTGATTCAACGTGAATTCCATAACTACGAGCCACTTCTTCACCAAAAGTAGATGTAACAACTGATTGAAGAAGAATACCATTTTTATGTAATAAGCCTTTTTCTTTTCTCATCTTAAAGACATAATCAATTAAGATTGCGCCAGTTTCATTACCGGTCATCATCACATATTCGCCAGATCTATCTTTAACTGCGATACCACATCTATCAGCATCAGGATCAGTCATCATAATAATATCTGCATCAACTTTTTTCGCATAGACATTAGGTAATTCATATGCTTCTTTTAATTCTGGGTTTGGTGATTTAGTCGCACCGAATAAAGGATCATGAACACATTGTTCTTTAACATAAGTTACATCATATCCTAATTCATCAAATAATTTTTGAGCGACTTCTAAAGAAGCACCGTGTTGAGGAGTAAAGACAATCTTAAAACCTTTTTTATCTAATTCAGGTTGTAATAAGATTCCTTTAACGTGGTCGATATAATCTCTATCAACATCTTCGCCGAGAGTGACAATTTCTCCTTTTGGTTCATAATTTTCGAATTTAACATCTACTTCACTAGGTAAAGTTGCGATAATATCGATATAAGGTTTAATCTTTTCTGGAACAAGTTGGCAACCTTCTTCATCATAAACTTTATAACCATTATATTCTTTTGGATTGTGTGAAGCAGTGATCATAATACCTCCGCAGGCATGAGTTTTTCTAACTGCGAAAGATAGTTCAGGAGTCGCTCTTAAAGCATCAAAGATATATGTTTTAATTCCGAAAGAAGATAACATTTTTGCTGCTTCTAAAGTGAATTCACGAGAATATAATCTATTATCATGAGAAATGACTACCCCTCTAGATCTAGCATCTTCATAAGTACTTAATAAGAATTTTGCATATCCATAAGTAACTTTTCTAATAATGAAGACATTTAATCTGTTACTACCAGGACCAAGAACGCCTCTAATTCCAGCAGTACCAAATTCTAAGTCGGTATAGAATGCGTCATTAATTTCATTTTCATTCATCTTTTGAAGTTCTTCACGAAGATCTTCTGGTAAATCAGCTTTTAACCATTTTTGGTATTTTTGTTCAACAAGTTTTTCCATTTTATTTCTCCATTTCCTCAATTGTGTCTATTAATCCACGATATTTCGTAACTACATCTTCATAACCTTTAACAATTAACCAACTATAGACGTATTGGTTAGTTTCTAAAGAAGAAGCAAATTTATATAAATAGTAGTCACTAGTCATCGTTTTAAAGAATTCTTTGACTGAGTCAAATTCCTTCTTATCATATATAATTTTATCACATTCTGATAGACTAAAGCCAAGAAGAAAATATGCGCGGTTTTCATTTTGTATACTCATACGTTCTAGTTCTATTACTCTATCGTATATTTTAGGAGTTTTTTTATCTAATCCTTGATCTCTCATATACTTTGATAAAAGATTTAATTTTAATAAATCTTTCGTATAGATATCGATTTCTGGTCCATTATAAATAATAAATTCACCGAGTTCTTTTAATGAATCAAATTTATGTCGATGATATTTTAATTCCATATGTGGACAAAATAAATATTGTGCATAAAATAAGAAAGCATTAACATCGCGATACATATGATTAATTTTTAATAATTCATTAAATTTTTCTTCATCTTCATTTTTTAAGATTTTTAAAAACTTTCGACTAGTTAAGACTTTTTCAAAAGCTTCAGGATATAGATACATTTCTTTACCTATGTCTACTAAAGAAGTGAAGGTTTTATCTTTTATAACAATACTAAAAGCCATATTACCTCCTAATGTAAGATGAATAGAATTCCTAAAATAATCCATAAGATCAGATTAATAACAAAGAATCCTATTTCAAAATAAGTCACTCGATCTTTCTTAATAATTTTCTTCTTTCTTAATATATTACTAAAGAATGATATTTCCGAATAATAAGAAGAAATAGTATTAAATTCATAAACTTTACGTGTCATTTCTTTTCTTTTAGAGACTGAGTCTAAGATGTAATTATATAATTTTTGTTCAATCTTTAATTCTAATTTACTCGCATCTTCTAAAACAATTTTACGTGCTTTTATATAATATTTATATTCTTTTCTCTTAGATAAAATAACGATAATATATGTACCTAGATAAATAGAAGTAAAACTAATAATTAAATAAAAGATGTAATTTAGGAGGGTTGAATAACCTCCTCCATAAGGATGTATCTTAGTAATAAACATGATGATCCAAGAAAGTAATGAACCTAAAATAAAGATTAGTTCAATAATTCTAAAGCTATTAAAGATAAATCTTTTAGGAAAATAATATAATCTTTTCTTAAATTCTTCAATTGGTCTTAAGACTTGATAATATACTTCATTAGTCCAAGAAGAAAATAATTTATCTAAGGAAGACCTCTTTTCACTAAAGGAACCATCTTGAAGTAAAGATAATTCATTTAAAGTAATAATTTTTGCGTTATAATTCAGTTTAAAATCACCAATTGTCATATCTTCATTTTCTAAATAAGCAACTATTAATGGATTAGAATAATATTCTTCTTTTGATATTCTTAATAAGTATAACATTTTGCCATACATTACCATTCCTTCTTCAAATGATGAAATATGATCAAAATCAATAATCTTATAATAAGAATAAATCTTCTTCGCTTTAAAGTTCTTCTTATTCTTTAAGACTTCTTTATTTTTAATAAATGTTTGATAAGCTTCCCCATTTTTAATATAAGAAATAAAAGAAGGGAGTTTATCGTTACAATCAATATCAAAATAAGTCGCAAGTAATAAGCCTTTTTCAATATTACGCATAGGAACCTCCCTTCTTTAATTATTATTCATTTTTTAGTTTAGAGATAATTTTTCTTTCTTTTTCTCCTAATGGAGCTTTAAATTCTTTATTTGATAAATAACTTAATGAACCGTTAATATTATTGAATCTAAAGATATATGAATGTAGGAATTGTCCTTCATAAGAAAATTTCTCTTTAAAATATTTATTTTCTTTAAAATCTCCGTATTTACTATCACCAAGTAATGGATAACCGATATAAGCCATATGAACTCTAATTTGATGAGTTCTACCTGTTAATATCTGGACTTTTAATAAGGTATATTTTTTATAAACTTCTTCTACTTCATAAAGAGTAAGAGCTTCTTTACCACCTTTAGAAAGAGGTTTAACTTCAACTTTACCTAATACTTCATCTTTCAATAAAGGAGCATCAACTTTTCCTCCTTTAGTTAGTTTTCCATTAACTAAAGCTAAATAATATTTTTCAATATTTTCATGTTCTTTAAATAAATCTTCTAGTTCTTGTAAAGCTTTTATATTCTTTCCAAAAATAACTAATCCTGATGTATTTCGATCAATTCGATGAGCTGGAGCAGGAATAAAAGCATTATTAGAAGGATCATATTCACCTTTAGAATATAAATAATTAAGAACGATATTCGATAATGTCATTCTCTTTTCTTTATTATCTCCATGAACTAATAAGCCGCTTGGTTTATTCACAATAAGAATATTATTATCTTCATAGATGACATTAGGTTTATTCTTAATCTCCGTGATTGGCTTAGGCTTTAAGAATTCGTTTAACATGGCATCAGTAATATAAATTTGTATTAAATCACCTTTATGAACAATTTCTTGTTTATTTACTCTTATGCCATTTATCTTAATATCTTTCTTACGAAAAACTTTTTCAATAAAGCTTAAAGGAGCTTCACTTAGATATTTTCTTACAAATTTATAAATTGTTTGTCCTTCTTCTTTTTCACTTATTAATATTTCTTTCATCGGTCTATCCTCTTAAGTATTATATCATACTCAATGGAGTTTTTTATTAAAAATTACTTTGACTTAAATATTAATATAATGTAGAATAAATAACGCATGGAGAAATACCCAAGAGGCTGAAGGGGCGGGCTTGGAAAGCTCGTAGGCTGGTAACTCGGCGCAAGGGTTCAAATCCCTTTTTCTCCGCCAGTGAAAATTAGTGATTTAATTTTAAGTCATTGAATATAGAATTTTCTAACCATAATTGGTAGTGAAAGATTTTCACTACCTTTTTTGTTAATTAACAATCTTTTTTAGTACTATTATCTTATAAATTACAATGTTTTATACCAACAAGATGATACTGCTTGTAAATATGTTTCTTGATCTTTATCAACAAATACTGCATAAATGAATTCAAGCATAGTAAAAATTGTTGTTAATTTTTCTTCATTAGATAAATTAAAGAAGTTAATATATTTCTTCTTTTCATTAGTTTCTTCATCGACAAAAATACGTTTATCTTTTTCTTTTGAACCATGATAACCTTTTGATTCTAAATTGACTAACCAAAGAATATGTTCTAATACTTTCTTATCTTCCATTAATGGTACAGCCTTATAAAATCTAGCGGGTAACTTAACTTTGCCATTAATTAAATTAAGTAAATAAAAAGATGCAGATGAATCGATTGTATTAGTAAGTACGCTGAGGATTTTTTCTAGTAACGCAACAATATCATCTCTAAAAAGGTAAGTATAATAATCTCGATCAGAAATAGAATTAAGTTTTATCTTATAAGCAACTTGGATAACATTATCTAATCCTAGTTGAAACTTAGTTGCTAAAGCATCTATATCAGGCCACTTAGGATAAGATAAATTACGGATGTTCTTAATAAGCCTTTTTTGTTCGTTAGAAAAATGGGCTAAAATTTCATTACCTTCTAATTTTTTAACTTTATTTTTTAAAGTTGCAATATCTCTTTGTAAATCATTAATAACGCTCTTTAAACGATTTATTTCACCTTTACCGAGACCAGCATCAAATTTTTCTTTACGAAGTTCATCATTTTTTAGTTTTAATTTTTCATTTTCTTTAGTAAGTTTAGCTATTTCATCATCTTTTTGTTGAATAACTTCATTTAATTTATTTTGTATCTTATTTGTCTTGTCATATGATTTCATACGTATAATTCCTTATATAATATAAAAGAGAAATAAATTTAAATTATAAACATTAAATTGCTCTCTTTAAATTATATTATTTTAGCATTAAAATAAAGGATTATCAAATACCATTATCAGTCACTTTTAACGAAGTTCAAGTAAGTAAGAAATTCCTATTCCTACCGCGGCAGAAATAATAATAAATAATATTGCATTAATTCTTTTCTTTTTAATAACTAAATAAAGTACATAAAGAACTAATAATAAGAAAAAACAGATAATAAAGGATAAATTAAAATTAAATTCACTTAAAGAAGTAAAACCGATTTCTTTATAAAATAAACTTAATCCTGCAACTAATATTAAACCGATCGCGACTGGTTTTACCCCATCTAAAAAGCCTGCGACAAACTTATTATTCATGATTTTAGATAATAAACAAGCAATGAGTAAAATGATAATAAATGAAGGTAAAATAACGCCGATAGTCGCGCAAATAGCTCCTAGAATATTACCTTGAGAATAACCAACGAATGTGGCAAG
Organism: Azospirillum sp. CAG:239; assembly: GCA_963653535.1. GTDB lineage: Bacteria > Bacillota_I > Bacilli_A > RFN20 > CAG-449 > UBA3210. The sequence continues at coordinate 2,606 of CAVJWU010000010.1, read as the reverse complement.
ATTGACCGCGATTGGTCCAGGAGTCGATTCAGCAATACCAATAAAAGAATATAAATCAGATTCTTCTAACCAAGAATGAGAAGTACAAGTTTCCTTTAATAAAGGAATCATCGCGTAGCCTCCTCCAAAAGTAAATAAACCGATTTTAAAGAATTCAATAAATAAGAGAAGATAAATCATTTTGTTTCCTCCCTTGCTTTATTTAAAGCATTAACAAAAATACCTAATACTCCTCCAATTAAAATACAGTATATGGATGAGAAATTAAGGTTAAATATTTCAACTAAGATCATTAATATCACGCTTAAAACTAAGATAATAATATTAAATAGTTTTTTCTTCATCTTAATAATCATATTTATCGATGTTGATAATATTAGAATACAAACAGCTGCGTTAATTCCAATAAAAGCATATTTAACAGCTTGTATGGACATGAATTCATGATAGAACAAGGAAATGACTAAGATAACAATAAACGAAGGCATAACGACGCCTAAAGTGGAAAATAAAGCACCGAGGAACTTATTTTTCTTATATCCTACGTAAGTAGCGAGATTTATCGCAGTTGGTCCAGGAGTTGATTCGGCTATCGCGACAATATCTAAAAGTTCATCATTAGTTAAATATCCTCTTTTTTCTACAATCTCTTCTTTAATTGAAGGAATCATCGCGTAACCTCCTCCAAAGGTAAATAGACCTATTTTAAAAAAGAGACAAAATAATTTAATTAGTTCTTTCATCTTTCTTTAATTTCTTTCTTTGTTTTAGTTTAGCTTTTTCAAGCTTACGTTCTTCTTTTCTCTTTAAAACTATTTTTAAGGCTCCATCAATATAAATATCTAAAACCTTATTAAATGGTAAATAATTCTTTTCTGCGACAATAAATAAAGTTTCTAATGGAATATTTAATTCATTCTTATATGAAATAAGTTGTAGTCTTTCTCCTAACTTATAAACTGCTTCTTTAACTTCATCTACCGTATCAAATTTATAATCATGTGCAATCTTTTTTGACATTAATATTTTTCTTTTTTCATTGAAAAAGTTATGGACTAAGCGAAGAATAAAAGCAATTATAAACGCTCCTAAAAGCATTGAAAGTAAGGCAACTTCTTTAGGAACATATTTAGTAAAGTTATATAGATCTCTCCATCCTCCGTTACTTTCTCCAATTAATCCCACCATGATGTAATAAACTATCGCATAGATAACAAATGGAATTAATGCAATAAAAAGATCTTTATATGTTAGATGACAATCAGATTCAATAAAGCAGAATAAGAGAATACAAAAAATAGGAGTAATAATGTGTAATAAGAAATTATTTCCTTTAATTGCATCTAAACCAATCATTGGAATTAAGATATTAATTGAAAAAAGAAAAACAAAACTAAGCATAATAGTTCCTCCATAAAGAAACTTAATTGCCCAACGAGGTGTAACATATTGATATTTTCTAATACATGTAATTGCATTAGGTATTAATAATACACATCCAATGCAAGCGACAATATTCGCGATTGAAGTAAAAAATTCTAACACCTTAATTGATCCCATCTCAGGGAAGGTTTCACTAGGTTCAATAAGAAACCCCCAGATAATTCCTGTTAATGAGAATGTAAAAACGATAATACTCGCGATTAAAGCTAGTATTGATCGATAAGCATAAAATTTTTCAATTTGAGTTTTATTAGATAAGTTCATAATGCACACCATTTTCTAACATTCTAACAAATATGTAAAAAATTATAAATAATTGATAATTAATTATTGTAAAATATCATCTTTTTTTAAAATGCTACACACAATTATTTTAGTATTGAACATTATTTTATAGTTCTAAGCGTAAGCATCAATTTACTTATGGATGTTAAAAATATCTAGATTAATTTTAAATCTAAGTCCTTATATTAATTTATATGCAATGTTATTAGTCTTTAGAGATTTAAAAAGTCCTATTACCTATTTTGTCTCTAGGTATCTAAGCATCAAAAATGAGATACCAATATTAAAAAATCCATATTGAGAAAATGGAGCATAGTAAAGTTACAACTGAATAAATTAATTTATTAACCGAACTACCTCAACAATTCCATCTAGTAGATGATTAGATACTATCAAGTTGGAGCATTCGATTTATAATAGCCAATAATAATCTTGTGTTTTATACGATTGATGAAGAATAACAAATAATATTTATCATCCGTTTTCTCTACAAGAAAAGTAACTGGTCTAACATTCTTTACAAGTGATTTTATCTTATTTTTGGAATTTACTTTATACAGGCTCTTTTTTATTTGCTAGGCATATAAAAAGATGCTTCCTCGTTAAGAAAGCATCTTATATTAAATAATTGTCCAGATTTAACACTTAACTTTTAAAGAGGACAAAATGGTTAATTTAAAGTCTTACATCGAATAAGCCTACATCTTATGATATTTATTATCCATCAAGATCTAATAACAACCTAAGTGGTCATTTACTTTTTCTCAATCATTTCTATCTTTGATTCATGCTTCAAGGTTTTTGAATCATAATTGATGCCAATTAGCATCACTTTACCATGATAATCACCTAAAGTATCAATATATTCTTTATTCTTT
>CAVJWU010000009.1:0-38208 GCA_963653535.1 Azospirillum sp. CAG:239 | reverse complement strand
TGAATAGAAAGGGATGATAGATTTATGAAGAAAAAATTATTTTTACAAGGTTCAATTTTATTATTATCTGCATTAACTATTACTTCTTTCTCTACAGGTAATACTCCTAAAGTAACGGCAGAAAATAAAACTCCAATTACAACAAATTCTAATAAAGTAAATGATAATGTTTCAACTACATATTATGTTTCTACTACTGGTAGTAAAACTGGTGATGGAACAGAAGCAAATCCTTATGATGTTGTCACATTATTAACATCTACTGATATTTTAAAACCTGGTGATGTTGTTATTCTTAAACAAGGCACATATTCATTAGGTGATAACGATAGAATTAAGATTACTGCGTCTGGTTCATTTGAAAAAGCTTTAACTATTAAAGGTGAAGGCGAAGTTAAACTTGATTTCTCTAAGATGAGATTTAATTCTATTAACCGTGGCGTAACTATTGCTGGTGATCACATCTTATGGACAAATATTGATGTCTGTGGTGCTGGTGATAACGGTATGTATGTCTCAGGTAATTATAATATTATCTCAGATTGTGAATTCTATAATAACCGTGACTCTGGTTTACAATTAGGCCGTGATAATTCAGAACAATCTAAGATTGAAGATTGGCCTAGTTACAACCTTATTCAAAACTGTACATCATATAATAACTACGATAATGAAACATTTGGTGAAAACGCAGATGGTTTCGCAGCTAAATTAACTGTTGGTTATGGTAACGTATTCGATGGATGTATTGCTTATAGAAACTCTGATGATGGTTGGGATTTATATGCAAAAACTGATTCAGGAGATATTGGTTGTATTACTTTATATAACTGCGTATCTTTCGAAAATGGTTATTTATTAAATACAAAAGCAGAAAATAATGCGAGATTTGAAAAATATAATGCCGCTTATGATGAAGCTGAAACTAATTCATACATGACTAGAGATGGTGATGGTATTGGATTTAAATTAGGTGGATCAACAATGAGAGGCGACGTTAAGATGTATAACTGTCTTTCATTCAACAATAGATTACATGGTGTTGGTGATAACTCTAATCCAGGTGTATTATCAGTTGAAAATGTTACTTCTTATAATAATGCGGCGATTCTTGATGATGATAAAACTAGCCCTAACTTTGGTAATATCATCTTAGGTTCATTAACTGGTGAAAATAAATCTTCTAATATTGATATGGCTAGAACAGAAGATAGCTATAATAACTACAAAAATGTTTTATCAGTTAAGAATGGCGGATCTTCATTAGGAGCAGATAGTTATAGAGGTTCAGCGGAATATTGTATCTTTGATGATGCAGCAGGAAATGCTTATAAAGTAGATTCATATGTAGATGCATCAAGTTATGTAAGTTCAAAGAAAGGTACTAAAACTAATTCAGTAGTTGCAAGTGAAGTATTTGAAGCGTTACCTGTTACTTGGACTACAGATGAAAGCGGCGTGAATACTTATTCTTATTCATTAACTGGTAAAAATAACACTACTGTTCATAAAACTTATCGTAATGAAGATGGCTCAATTAATATGGGCAATCTCTTAAAGATTAAAGATCAAACTAAATTATTTGGTGATGAACATAAGATTGGCGCTTCATTAAGTGAAACTAGTTACGTTAATTATACTCATCCATATGAAGAAATCGCTAATGCAACAAGTAGTAAAGATTATTTATTAATGGCTGCTAGAAATGCATTATATTTAAATACTGATGAAGAAGCAGTCTATCAAGATTTCAATCTTATTACTAAGATTTTAGGTTGTAATGTCGCTTGGAGTAGTTCTGATCCATCAGTCATTAAGATTGGTGCTTCATATAACGATTCTCGTTCTTCTTCTGAAGCGGTTAGAGCAATCGTTTATAGACCAAGTGAAGATAAAAATGTAACTTTAACTGCAACACTTGTCTATTATGGACAAACTATTAGCCAAAACTTTACTGTTAAAGTAAAAGCAGCATCTCCAGAACTCGGTGCGATGAATGTCCTTGGCTTAGAAAAATCTCGTATTATCGTTGATCAATACCAAGCTTATACATTACCAGAAGTTCAAATTGAAGACGGCTCAGATTACAATGGTAAATTATTACCAAGTAGCGCATATACTTTAAAAACTAAGGTTGAATACGCTACTGATAAGAACGCAACTTATCATGAAATCGCTCAATTTACTACATCAAAAGCTGGCGTTTATAAGATTACAAAAACTGCAACATTAGATTCAAAATCATCTTCATTAACATATTATGTTTATGTTGCAAGTAAAGATGCAAATGTTGATTTTGAAAAAGATGCAACAGGCGCAAGTAGTGCTTCAGTTATTGTTAATAAAACTGGTTACCAAATTGAAGGTAACTTAACTAATGTTACAGGTTCACTTTATTCATTATCTTCAAAAGATGCGCTTAGTGATGTTACTGCTGACTACATTAAAGAACATGGTAAAGCTTATTCATTTAGAGATGACACAGTTGCTTGCTCATTTGAAAATGATAATAATGAAGGTTATCACATTTATTACGTATTAACTAACGCAAATGGAAAAGTAACTAGTGCAGTCTATGAAAAAGAAATTACAACAGTTTCTATCTCAACTGCAGAACAATTTAAAGCATTCGCCGCAAGTAACGAATCAACTAAGATTTATACTTTAGAAGCAGATATTGATTTATCTTCAACTACTTGGACTGGAAATGATTACACATTAAAAGGCTTATTAAATGGTAAAGGTCATACTGTTAAGAATGCTAGTGTTAATTCTGCAAGTAATGGTGCTTCTTTATTTAACAAAGCTTCCGGCGGTACTTTAGAAAATGTTATCTTTGAAAACTTAACATTTACAAATGCTTCAGGAAAACAAAGAGCAGGTATTATCGCTCAAGCTGAAAGAGGCGACTTCTACAATATTCAATTAAGAAATGTTGTTGCTACAGGCGGCTCAGGTAGAAATGGTGCTTTAATTGCTCAAGTTGTTGAAAAGAACGGTTCAGAAGTTAACATTGATCAAGTTTCATTAATTAATGATGCAGATAAAGTGATCGGTGGAACAGCAGATGTCGGCGGTATTGTCGGCTTTATTCAAGCGACAAGCGGATCATATGGAACAACAAGAATCTCTAATATTTATGTAGACGCTACTATCTCTGCAGGTGGATCTAATTACGCAGGTTCAGTTGTTGGTAGATATGGTGATAGAGCGAACGAAGTTCTTGAAATTAACCATGTATATTCAAAAGCAATCGTTAAAGGTAATACTTATGTTGGAGGTATTATCGGCGCACATCAAAATTCTGCAGGTAAATTAGATGTAAGATATTGTGCATTCACTGGTGAATTATATTATGGTTCTAACTTAGAAAAAGTTGAAACAGCACAAAAGAATTGTTCAAATATTGTTGGTAGATATTCAAGCTTAACTTCATTATCAAAAGTTGTTTGTTGTTATGCTCCATTTGAAGAAGCTAACTCAAATTATGATGTTAATGTGTACGAAGCAGCAGATCTACAAACTGAATATTTCTATTCACATAACATTGAATTAGATGTTAAAGAAAAATGGACATTTAATGAAACTACAAAGTCAATTTCATTAAATTTCATTAATACTTGGAGTAAGTAAGATATTAAGGCTATCGTAAGGTAGCCTTTTTTCTTTGGTTAATTAATTTTCTTTTATTAAAATATTATCAAGAGTATAATTTTATTTAAAAGAGGTTAACGTATGAAAAAAAGAAAATTACCTGAATACATGTTTACTAAAAAGCAATTCACAATATATATTTGTTCGATGTTACTTTATGTTGGCTTTGTTCCTTTCTTAGTTTTATCGTTTATAACTAAACAAAAATTATATTCTATTCTTGCAATTGGTTATATTATTTTAGCTTTATTATTTATTTTATTTATTAGCGTAGTCTCTAATCCTTTATTTAAGATTGAAAAAGAAAGAAATAGAACTGGAGATATAAAGAAATTTATTTTAGATGTGGAATCTTTAAAGAGCGACTTAGTAAAAGAAGAAACTATTAATTATTTAAATATCATATTAGTTAATGCTTATTTTAGTTTTGATTTAGAAAAAGGTTTAGAGATGTTTAAATCATTAAAGAAACCAACGGTAAAGAAATTTGCTTACATTTATCAACTCGTTGAAGTATGTTATTACATTAATAAAGGTGAATTTGACAAAGCAAATGAAGGGATTATTTCTTATAAAGATATTAATCCATATATTAAAAAATTAAATAAAGATTTTGTTAAAATATATTCTTCAAAAGAATGTATTATTGATAACATTGAAAAGATGTTTCCTATTAATACTAATAAAATATATGTAAATGTTAATAATGCTGAAACTTTATTAACTTATTATTCGTTAAGAGAGAATGAAATAAAAGCAAAAGAATATGCTTCTTTTATCTTAAAGAGTAATACGACAATGGAAGAATGTAATAAACACGCAAGAAAGGTATTAGGTGAATAAGATGAATCTTGTTGATAAAGCTATTATTTTTGCAACTAAAGCTTTTGAAGGAAAAGTAAGAAAAGTTCGTCCTCTTCCAAGTATTTTACATTCTTTAGAAGTAGGTTGCATTGTTTCAAGTTTAACTTCTAACGAAGAAGTTATAGCGGCAGGAATTCTTCATGATGTAGTTGAAGATGCTTCTATTAGTTTAAATACCTTAAAAGAAGAATTCGGTGAATATGTCGCGAACTTAGTTTCTTCTGATACTGAAGATAAAAGAGTTAATATGCCTAAATCTGAATCATGGTATTCAAGAAAAAAAGAGACTTTAGATTCAATTAAGTCTTCTAAAGACATTAATCAAAAATATATTATTTTAGGTGATAAATTATCAAACATTCGTTCAATCTACAATGATAGTAAAAATTATCAAGGTGATAATTTCTTTTCTTCATTTAATCAAAAAGATCCATTGATGCATTATTGGTATTATAATGAAATCGCTAAATTATTAGTTGAACTTGATTCTTCTTTAGCCTATCAAGAATATGTCGGCTTAGTAAAAAAAGTTTTTGCAAAATATGTAAAGGAAATCTCTTAAGCGATTTCCTTTTTTATTGATAAAAAAGTTGGATTTTATTATAATTAGTCACGGTTAACTCATTGAAGAGGTGATAAAATGTTAGAAAATACAAAAGAAGAACAAGTTAATAATTATGTTGGTAAAGAATATAAACATTGGAATCAAGAAAATAAATATATTCCTAAGATGATTGAAATTTATTGCCACGGAAAACATAAAACAAAAGGTAAGACATTATGTCCTGAATGCCAAGAATTAAATGAATATGCGCTTTTTAGATTATCTAAATGTCCATTTAAGAAGAACAAAGGATTCTGCTCATTTTGTAAGATTCATTGCTATAAACCTGATATGAAGGTGAAAATTAAAGAAGTTATGAAATATTCTGGTCCTAGAATGTTATTTGTAAATCCTATCTTTGCCATTTCTCATGTAACTCAAATGCTTAAATATAAAAGAAATTTAAAAAAACAAGAGAAATTAAAAGCTAAACAACAGACAAAAAAAGAAGGTGAAAATAATGATAGATAAAGATTTATTTAGATTATTAGGCAAGAATAAAAAATATATTTTTATTGTTGTTAGTTTAATGGTAGTCGGCTTAATCGCGAATATCACCTTTTATGGAGGGATTGCTTTAGGAATTAATGAACTTCTTAATAATCAAACTAATGTTAGTATTAATAATTTCATCTTACCGATTATTATGATTATTAGTTCGATCATTGTTAGATATATTTCTTCTCGAGCAAGTGGAGAAGTAAAAGATATTTTAGGTCGAAAAGTAAAAAAAGAATTAAGAGGAAAAATTTATAGCAAAATTCTTTCTTTAGGTTGTAAGAATCTTGATGATATTAATATGGCAGGATTAACACAAATATCGATGGAAGGAATTGAGCAACTTGATATTTATTATTCAACTTATTTACCTCAATTTTTCTATGCGATGATCGCACCATTTATTCTCTTTGCTGTGTGTGTTTTCTTTGATTGGAGAGCTTCTTTAGCTTTAATTTGTTTAGTACCTTTTATTCCTGCAAGTATTATCGCCGTAAGTAAATATGCTAAAAAGGTCTTTGCAAAATACTGGGGTAAATATATCTCAATGGGTGATTATTTCTTAGATGCTACTTCTGGACTTAAAGAATTAAAAATTTTTAATTATGATAAAGAAAAGCACGATGAAATGAATGCTCATTCGGAAGAATTTAGAAAGATTACGATGAAAGTTTTAATTATGCAACTTGCTTCGACTACAATTATGGATACGATTGCTTATGGAGGTGCAGGACTTGGTATCGCGCTTACATTAATTGGTCTAAATAATGGATGGGTAAATAATGTTGCAATATCTTTATTTATTATCTTTATGGCAGTTGATTTCTTTTTACCAATGAGACAATTTGGTTCTGCTTTCCATGTTGGGATGAATGGAGCTTCGGCTGGAAAGAAGATTCTTAATTTATTAAACGAAAAAGAATTAGATTTTGGTGATGATAAAGTAACTGATCAAACAATTACATTTAAGGATGTAACTTTCTCATATGATGGAAAAAGAAATATCTTGAATAATGTTAACATGGTATTTAAAAAGAATTCATTAACTTCTATTGTTGGTGAATCTGGCTCTGGAAAATCTACTATCGCGAATTTAATTATCGGTTCTCTTAAAGTCGGTGAAGGAACTATCTTAGTTGGAGATAAACCTTTGTATTCATTATCACGTGTTAGATATTATGGTACTTTAGGAGTAGTTTCTTATAACACTTATATTTTTAATGAATCAATTAGAGAAAATTTCCGTTTAGCTAAAGTAGATATTACCGATGAAGAAATATTTTTTTATTTAAAACTTGTTAATCTTGATGAATTTGTTAGAAATAACGGAGGCTTAGATAAAGTAATTCTTGAAGAAGGTAATAATATTTCTGGAGGACAAAAACAACGTTTAGTTCTCGCGATTAATTTATCTAGCGATAAAGATATTTATATCTTTGATGAAGCAACTTCAAATATTGATATTGACTCCGAAACTATTATTATGAATAACATTAAAGAGATGAGTAAAACAAAGACGATTATCTTAATTTCTCATCGTTTAGAAAATGTTGTTACAAGTGATAATATTTATTATTTAGAAAATGGTGAAATTAAAGAAAGTGGAACTCACTTAGAACTAATGTCATTAAATAAGGAATATGCTCACTTATATAATAAACAAAAATCATTAGAATGCGGATATAAGGAGGGACTAAGTCATGGAAAGAACTAGAAGAAGTGGTCTTAAGATCATGGCGAGTTTAATTACTATCTTAGGTAGCTTTGCTTATATCTTAATTCTTGCAGTTATAAATGGTAGTTTTGGTTATCTTCTTGCAATGGGTGTAACGGTATTTGGTTCAATTGGTTTAGGTTTATTTATTGAAACAGGTAGTATTCCTTTATGGGTGATTTTTGTTACAATTGGATGTGGTGTTTTAAGAGGTGGAGTTAGATATATTGAACAATATTCTAATCATTATATCGCGTTTAAATTACTCGCAGTTTTAAGAGATAAAATATTTTTTCATTTAAGAGAACTCGCTCCTAGTAAACTTGATACTAAAAAGAAAGGTTCACTTGTTAGCTTAATTACTTCTGATATTGAAACTTTAGAAGTATTTTACGCTCATACGATTTCGCCAATTTGTATCGCTCTTGTTACTTGTATATTTATCATCATTTTCGTCGGTGTTTATAGTTCATTTTATTTTAGTTTTATCGCGATAGTCGCTTATATTATTATCGGTATTATCATGCCTTTAATTACTTCTAAATCTTTAAAGAATGCTGGGGTAAAATATCGTGAAGAATTTGCTTTATTTAACGCTTATTATCTCGATTCAATTAAAGGCGTAAAAGAAATTGTTATTAATAATGCTCTCGATAGAAGAGAAGAACAAGTTAATAAAAAATCTGATGATTTATTACTTGAAACTAAAAAGATTAAACATCTTTCTACGATCGCTTCTTCAGTATGTGAATTAGTAGTCTTTGTTATCATTTGTTTATCCTTAACTATTGGTATTCTTTTATTTACTAATGAAGTTATTTCTTTAGATAAGATGATCGTTGCCTTAGTTTCTATCTTTTCTTCGTTTGGACCAGTAATTGCTTTAAGTGCATTACCTTCTAACTTAACTCAAACATTTGCTTCTGGAGAAAGAGTTTTATCTCTCTTAGAAGAAAAACCTCAAGTAGAAGAAATTAAAAATAAATTTGATTTTGACTTCAAGTCTTTAAAGGTAAGAGATGTTAAATTTGGTTATGATGAAAAAGTAATTCTTAAAGATATTAATTTAGATTTATCTTTAGGAGAAATAGTTGGTATTCAAGGTGAATCTGGATCTGGTAAATCAACTTTATTAAAACTCTTATTAAGATTCTATAAAAAAAATGAAGGACAAATTCTTTATAACGATATTGATATTGAAGATATTAATTCTTCATCACTTTTAGATAATGTTACAATGGTTTCACAATCTACTTATCTATTTGATGATACGATTTTAAATAATATTAAAATTGCAAAAAAAGATGCGACAAAAGAAGAAATTATTGAAGCTTGTAAAAAAGCTTCAATTCATGAATTTATTCTTACATTAGAAAATGGTTATGATACCTTAGTCGGCGGAACTAGAGAAAATATATCCGCGGGTGAAACGCAACGTATCGGTTTAGCTAGAGCTTTCTTAAAAGGAAGTAAAGTGATCTTATTAGATGAACCAACTTCTAATGTTGATGCGATTAATGAAGGTATTATTTTAAAGGCGTTAGTTGATCAAAAAGAAAATCATGCAATTATTATTGTTTCTCATCGAGAATCGACTCTTGCAATTTCTGATCGTATTTATTATATGAATAAAGGTGAATTACTAACAAAATAAAATTTTGAGCATAAAGGTTATTCTTTATGCTTTTTTCTTGCATGTGACTACTTAAAATGTAATACTTAAAGAAAGTTTAGGAGGTAGAAAGATGAAATATTGTAAGAAATGTGGAACTGAACTAGATGATAATGCTCTCTTTTGCTCAAAATGTGGAGCAAAACAAAATGAAACTGTTGATGCAGAAGTAGTTAATAATAGTTATACCTATGGTTTTGAACAAAATGTATCTCAAGATTTAAAGGATGCCGCGAAATTTACAAGTGATAATATCTCACCTTGTTCTAGAACAGTCGCGGCAGTTCTAGCTTTCTTCTTAGGAGGACTTGGCATTCATCGTTTCTATGTAGGAAAAATTACTTCTGGAATATTTATGTTAATATTCTGTTGGACATTTATTCCTTCAATCATTGCTTTTATTGATTTTATTATTATTTTATGCGGATCTTTTAAAGATAGTGAAGGTAGAGACGTTAAAGCTCTTTAAGAAAAAAAGGAAACTTGTAATAAAGTTTCCTTTTTTTAGCTTTTTAGCTTAATCTTGCACGATTTTAACTTCGCGATATGTTTTATCTATTAAAGAATATAAGTATGCTCTAATAGGCTTAGAAATAATCTTTTTCGCGATGAAGTTATAATAAACTAATAATTGTTTATCGTAGTTTTCATCATCAATATGTTTTGTTTTGTAATCGATTATATCTACATGATCTTTATAAATGACTAGTAAATCGATAATACCATGAACATCATTATCAATAAATTCATATTCTTTATAAATACCTTCTGCGTTAAAGATTTCTTTATTTATTGGACTTAGTAAAAAACTTTTAGCAAGATCTATTACTTTTTCATCTTTAATAAATGAATAATCAGGATTTTTAAAATCGAGAATTTCCATCACTTCATGTAAACGAGTACCTAATTCTAATATTTCGGTATTTGTCGAAATTACTAATTGTTTAGAAGCATGTTTTAAAGTTATTTTTTCTTCGTTAAATGAAATTGGAATAAAATTAAATTTTTCTTTTTTTATTTGTTTAGGTGGTATTGTTAATTTAACATCTTCATTTTCAACATAAGGTATAATTTCATAATGAGAATCATTAATTATCGGTGAGATAAAATCTAAGAAAGAATTCGCATCTTCAATATTTTTAATTTTATATTCGTCATTTAAGATGAAAATCATTTTTTCTTTTGCTCGCGTTAAGGCGACATAAAATAATCTTATTCTTTCTGATAACGTTTCTTTTTTTCTTTTATTATCAATAATTATTTTAAGAGGATGTTCTTTACTTGCATCTTTTATTGGTAAGGACATACCAATTTCATCAATGTCATATTTTTCACATTTTGCTTTAGTTAAGAAATTTGATCCAAGCATTGGAAAATAAATGATAGGGAATTCTAATCCTTTCGATTTATGGATGTTCATAATCTTTACTGAATCTAATGAAGTTGATGTACTTGGTAAATCTATTTTAAGTTCATATTCTTCAATATTATCTAGATAAGAAATAAAATCATCTAGCGAATAGTCAAGTTTTGACATCTCTTTAAAGTAAGTTAAGAATTTATCTAAATAAGCTTCATTTTTTTCAATATCTCCAATACGAATTAACTTAGTGTAGAAGTCTAATTTTTGAATTATTTTTTCTATAATTAAATAGATAGGTAAAGAAGCATTATTATCAAGAATTTCTTTTAAGGACTTAATAATATAATCATTCTTAAAGGAAGAAGTAGTAATAACATCATAAATTTGTTCGTCGCTATATTCGAATAAGAAACTACGAGCTAAAGAAATAAAGGCTGGCTTAAAACTCATATTACTTTCATAAGCATCTAGTTTTATTGTATTTAAAACAATGAATAAATTCTTTAATAAAAGAATGATGATATTTTTAGAAATATCTTCATTTTCTTCGACATAAAGAGGAATCTGATATTCATTAAAAATCTTTTTAAATAAACTAAAGTTAGTTCCTTTATCGATGAGAATGCAGAAGTCTTTAAAAGAAGCGTTACGTGAAGAAGTATCTTTAAATGGAATAAAGACTTGATAAGCGCTATTTATTTTAGAAATGATATCTTCAGCGATTATTCTTATTTCTTTTTCATTTGCTTCATTAGCTCGCATTTCATCTTTAGAATAAGTAATGAATGTTGTATGATAATTATTCTTTAAATCTTTACAACCTTTTTCTTCATATTTAGTATTTCCAAATTCGATAATATGATCTTTTTTATAATCGGCATCACCATAATCTAAAGTCATAAAGGAAGAAAAGAAATCATTAATATCACTTAAAACTTCATCACGAGAACGGAAGTTTTTATTCATGTCAATAGCTTTGCCATCGTCTAATTTTTTATATTTAAGATATTTCTTTTTAAAGATATCGCTTCTTGCGTTTCTAAAAGCGTAGATAGATTGTTTTATATCCCCGACCATATAGACGTTATTATTCGCGATTAGGGAGATTAATTCTTCTTGAATTTCTGAAGTATCTTGATATTCATCAATAAGAATCATTTTATATTGATTCTTTAATGCGTTACGAACATTATCATTAGTTTTAACTAAATTCAAGGCCATTTTTGCAATGTCATTAAATTCAAATGCTTGTTTTTCTTTCTTAAATGCGTATTGGCGTTTATCTAATTCTTTAACAATTCTAATTAAAGTTTCGACGTCTTCTTTATTTTCTAAAATTAAATCAAAAAATTCTCTTTCAGTAGAAGGCAATACTTTAATTTCTTCTTTTATTTTCGACCAAATTGCTTTTGAAGCATCAAAACTAGTGCGATCAGAACAAGAATCTTGTTGACAGTTTGGGAATTTAAAATTAAAAGTACTAATGTAAGAATCATAATTAGTTGAAGAAAGAAAATTTTTTGAAATATCTAACATGTAGTCAGTTAAATAACATTTTTCTTTTTTCATATAGAAGTCTTCTGGTAAATCATAATATGAATTATGTAAATCTTCTTTTAACGATTCTAGTTTTTTATAAAGTGGATTAAAGATGTTATTTCTAATATATTCTTCGTTATAACGAGTTTCAACAAAGGTATCTAAAAAGTTTTGCTTATCTAGTTGTAATTCGGCTTTTTGATGAATTTTTAAAACTAATTTTTGAATTTGTTCATCATCTTTAAAACAATATTTATCGATTAAATGTAAAAAGCCTTCATCTTGAGAAGAATATAATTCATTGAAGATATCTTGAATAATCGATCTTCTTTTGACGTCCATAATGGTTTTATCGATATTAATAAAAGATGGTGAAACATTTAATAAGAAATGATATTTTTTAACTAGTTTATTCGCATAACCATCAAAAGTAGAAATATCTGAAGTATCAACTTTGCTTGCTTCAAAAATTGTTTGAGGATCTTTAGCGAGTCTTTTTCTAATTCGATCTTTCATTTCTCCAGCAGCTAAATTAGTAAAAGTAAGGAGAAGAAAATTATCGATTGAATAATTTTTATGTGCGATAAAATGATAAACTCTTTCACTTAAAACGGCAGTTTTTCCACTTCCTGCTCCAGCAGAAACAATAATATTACCTGTTTCTTCAATCGCTCTTAGCTGAGCTTCTGTCCAAGATCTTTCGCTCATATTATTCTTCCTCCTTGTTTAAATTTATATATCTAATATCATTATCTTTTTTAAAGCATATTGCGTTAAATTTACATTTTGCGCATGAATATGTATCAACTTTATTAACGTAAATTGGCGCAATATCGAATTTACCTTGATGAATTAAGGTTGAACTCTCTAATATTTTAGTTTTACTTGTCGAAATAATTTCTTCTAGTTCTTCTTTCTTAATATAAGAAGAGGAATCAAAACGAGCAATTGATCCGGCTTTTGTTAGTTGTAAGCCATCAATATATTTAGATTTATCTTCAAGATTTATATCTATATGAGAAATAATTTGTTGATCTTTTAAGGTTATTCCATCTAACAAATAGTTCTTATCGAGATCTTCATCTTCAGTTAAGATATTTTGAATATATAAACCTGTGATTAAATAATCTTTATAATTATCTTCAATAAATATTGCATAAGTTGGTAATTGTAAAGATAAACCTAATGGAACGAGTTTTTTATTGAAATTAACATTTTTAGAAGATTTATAATCGATAATTATGACTTCTTTATCCATTTCATTAAAGATTGATTTATCAATTTTTCCTGTTAATAAGGTATTATCATTAATTTTATAATTATAACTTACTTCTCCTAGAGATTTTTTGTAACGAGAAGCACATGTAAAATTTTTATTTTTCGTGATTACATCATTAATACGAGGAAGAATTTTATTGATGAAATGAATTTCACTTGGAGTTATAAAATTATTTTTAATATCATTTTTATAGTCATCTAAAGAAATTTCTTTTGTTAAAGAATCTTCGAGTATTTTATGAAATAAGTTACCTACTTTCATTTCGAAAGTATCTTCAAAAGAATTATTTTTTAAAAGAATTCGATTTACAAAATATTTAAAAGGACATGAATTATATTCATTAATTGATGTATATGAAACTTTGATATTATTTTCATTTATAAATTTATTAGAAAATTTAAATGTATGATCAAAACTTAGATAAGAAATTTCTTCTTTTGAATATGCTCCTAAATAAGATGAATCAATATTATAATTTCTCTTTAAATCATAAGCTTTCGCGGCAATTATTTTACCAATTTCTTCACTATATAATGAATTGTTAATATCAGCATCGACTTTTTTCATATTTAATTTTTCAATTAATAATGAATCAAAGAATGTTGTGCCTAAGTCTTTTCCTTCATTTTTGATTTTAGAAATATGAATATGAGGGTTTTTCTTGATAAAAGAAATTAAATTTTCTTCTTCAATTAAGTTTAATTCACGCGATGTATTCATAGAACACATTTTCTTTTCTTCATCGGTTAATAAAGCAGTATCTTTATGAATGATAGGATAACTTCCTAAAGAAAATCCTAAAACAAAGACTTCATCATTTCCACGATATTCATGATTAACAATTGAGATACCTTCTACATAAATAGAAGTTTTAATTTTCTTTTTTTTCGAAGCGCTGATTAATAAATTCAATTTTAAATTTTCATCTTCATCTAAAGATATGATTTCATTTAGAATAGTGATAATTTCATTCTTTATGCCTAGATCATCCATACGATCATCAATCATATCGAGGGCTTCTTTAAGACCTTTTTCTTTTGAAAGAAGAAGGTAATTTTGAAATAAAGGAGTGTGGTATAAAGTAATTTCACTAGGGAAATTAACAGGCATTTTATAAAAAGATGCAATTTTTTTTACAGTATTTAAATATATTTCTGGAATAGAATAAAAATGAATATTCTTTAAAGAGATACCTTTTAAATTAAGCGCACATATTTCTTTAAAAGCTTCATTAACTTCATCTTCGATTTTATTGTATGATTTTACGATAATTTCTTTTTCTAAAGTTTTATCTTCTTCTAGATAAAGATAATTAAGATTATAAGAGGAAAGAACATTTTTTAATTCTAAATCAAATTTTGAATAGTTAATGATATAAATTTGCTTTTTTAAAAGAAGAAGAAAATTTTTATTTGTTTTTAATAAATTATTATTTAATAATTCTTCTTTTAAAGAAGATAATTCATTTAATTTATCATTCCCACGAGTTATAAAAGTGAGATTTTGTAATATCTCTAAACTAGACTCATAAGAATAATTTTTCTTCATCAAATATAAAATAGCTTTTTTATCATAACTAAAATAGACATTATTAAAAAGTTCTTCTTTAGTAATGAATTTGTAGTTATAGGAAAAATCGTCATTAATAATTTGTAATATTTGTTCTTTAGTAGAATTAGGACAAATGATTAGCGCATTTTTATTTAGCTTCGTTAAATCGTACATAATTAGCCTCCTTACTATAATTATACATTTTTTATGCGACTTTTTTGTCGCTTGTTATATTTTTTTATTTTTTTCAATAAAAAAGACGTCAAATAAGACGTCTATAAATATTAATAATTACATTCTAGTGGATGCACGTTGTGAGAATGTCGCGGTTAATTCATGATCTCTAGTATTGAGCTCGCCTTTTAATAATTTAGTTAACATTCTCATCGCGATTGAACCGACTTCATACATATCTATTTCTAATGAAGAGATAGTTGGACGAGTGATGATTGAATATTTAGTTCCAATGACAGAAAGAACTTCAATATCTTCAGGTACTTTTAATCCTACATCTAATGCAGCGTTTTGTACTGCGCAGGCAAGAGATGAACGAGGACAAATGAAATAACCATTCTTAATTGATTTAAAATAATCGACAAAATAAGAATATACTTCATGATAACTATCAGAACAAGAAATAACTTGTAAATGATCGCTAGGAATAGATTTTGAAGCGACTTCTTGAAGTGTATCAATTAATTTGCCTTGGGTAGGAACATGTAATAAAGTGATATATTTATCTTTTGCATAAGTATTTAATACTTCTTTAAATGCATCGACTAAGTTTAATGTGATCGAACCTAATTTTTCACCTTTAATCTTATTACCAATAATAATTGTAGGAACGTTATATGATTCAATTGAATGAATATCTGCTTCTTCAAGTTGATCATCGAAGATAATCGCTCCATCAACATGGGAAGTGATTAATTTTGAAATGACATCTTTAGCTTCTTCTTTTGAATATTTAGTGACAAATAATGTTGTTTGATAACCGTAAATTTTACCGATATCAATCATACCTGAAAGTAAATTTGTAATATGAACATAATTAGTATCTGGAATAACAATACCTATATTAGTAGTTCTTGAGGTTGCGAGCCCTTGAGCGAGAGCGTTAGGACGATAACCTAATTTTTTAATCGTTTCTTCAACTCTTCTTTTTGTTTCTGGAGTGACATTTGATTGATTATTAATTACTCTTGAAACAGTAGCAAGAGAAACACCTGCGTTTTTCGCAACTTCGTAAATTGTAACTCGATCTTTATATACTCCCATATATATACCTCCGATTAAAAATCGATTGATTTCACATCCGTGAAAATCATTTACATTATATATGAAAATATTTTCATAGTCAATAAATCTTATCAAGTTCAAAAAGAACGAAAAAGGATGATTTTATGCTATTTCTTATTAAAATATGGCCATTTTAATAAAAAAATAACGAAATTAATATCATGAAAATTTTCAAAGCAATAAAAAAGGTTATTTCACCATATGTGAATATAACCTATATTTTTGAAAAATTAGTCTTCTAAACCTTTCATAATTGCAACGCCACTTGAAGCACCGATTCTAGTTGCTCCTGCTTCAATCATTGCAAGGAATTCTTCTTTATTATGAACGCCGCCGGAAGCTTTAACACCCATAACTTTTCCAACTGCTTTTCTCATTAATTTAACATCTTTAACTGTCGCTCCTCCAGTTGAGAAACCAGTAGAAGTTTTAACAAAGTCTGCTTTTGCTTTTTTAGATAATTTACAAGCTCTTACTTTTTCTTCATCAGTTAATAAACAAGTTTCAATAATAACTTTTAAAACATGACCTTTAGAAGCACGGCGAATCGCTCTTATTTCGTTTAATACGTATTCATCATCATTTGCTTTTAATCTTGAAATGTTAATGACCATATCAACTTCATCTGCGCCATCTTTAATTGCTTGTTTAGTTTCTTGAACTTTACTAAAAGTACTTGTCGCACCTAAAGGGAAACCGATGACAGTACAAACTTTTACATCTGTTCCTTCTAGTTCTTTTTTGCAAAGAGGAATGTAACTTGGGTTAATACATACAGAAGCGAAATTATAAATTTTAGCTTCTTGACATAATTTTACGATACCTTCATCAGTTGCATCTGCTTTTAATAGAGTGTGATCAATATATTTTGAATATTCCATTTTAAAAATCTCCTTGTCTATTAGTCTATACTATTTAAGTAAAGTAGTCAATTTATACTTATTTTTGGCATAAAAAAAGACTCATTACGAGTCTAACATTCGTTAATTAATCTTTTTTTGATTCGACAACTTGCTTACCATCGTAGTAACCACATGATGGGCAAACGCGGTGTGAAACGATTGTTGCACCACAATTAGCGCATTTAACTAAACCAGTGATTTTTAAGTTAAAATTTGCTCTACGCATTCTTTTTGCTGTCTTTGATGTTCTTCTTGCTGGAACTGCCATACTTACACACCTCCTAGGTCATCCCTAATAATTGACACGTCCTTTATTCTACTCAATAATAAGGGAGGTGTCAACAATAATTTTTAATTTTATGAATTTTTAAGAAAATTAAGACTTAATAAATATATTATTTATTATAAATAACTGTTTTATATTGTCCTAAGAGATTTTCTTCTGATGGAATAGATATTTCAATATAATTAGAAGAGTGACCTTGGTATTTTTTTGTCTTAGGATTATATGTTTCAAAGATAACATCTAATTCTTGACCGATGAATTTACTTTCGTATTCTTCTTTTAGTTCGTTACCTAATTCAATTAATTCATGAACTCTTTGTTTTTTGATTTTTGGATCGATTTGGTTATCCATTTTCGCAGCTAATGTACCAGGTCTAATTGAATAAGGGAAGACATGAAGATAATTAAATCCACATTCTTTAATGAAGTTTTTACATTCATTAAATTCTTCATCAGTTTCTCCTGGGAACCCGACGATTACGTCACATGCTAACGCAATATTAGGACAAGCAGATCTAATTCTTTTTATCGTATTTAAGAATTGTTCTTTATTATATTTACGATGCATTCTTTTTAATACTCCGTCACTTCCTGATTGAAGTGGAATATGTAAGTGTTGAGCGATTCTTTCGTTATTTTTAATAATCGAGATAAATTCATCATTAAGTTCAGATTCTTCCATTGATGAAATTCTAATTCTTTTAATACGTGGTTCTTTTATTAAGATATCTTTTAATAAATCGTTAAAGAAATAATTGTCTTCTCTATGGTCTTCTCCGTATGAAGCAGTATCAATGCCAGTTAGAACGATTTCTAAAAAACCATTGTCAGCAAGATGCTTAATTTCATCAAATATTTCTTCTTTTGGTCGAGATCTAGTATTTCCTCTAGTATAAGGAATAATGCAATATGAACAGAAATTATTACATCCATCTTGGATTTTAACAAAAGCACGAGTGTTTTCTGAATAAGAAGTGATTTTTAAGCATTCATAAGCTTCTTTTCGGTTGTCCTTTGTATAAGCGACAATTTGTTCATTAGAAGTACAATTGTCGATAATATAATCAACTAATTTTTCGCGGTTAGTAGTTCCAACTACTACATCTACTCCATCAATTTTAGAGACAATTTCTGGGTGAAGTTGAGAATAACATCC
This sequence comes from Azospirillum sp. CAG:239, assembly GCA_963653535.1. GTDB lineage: Bacteria > Bacillota_I > Bacilli_A > RFN20 > CAG-449 > UBA3210. Next base: position 19,827 of record CAVJWU010000009.1, on the reverse strand, counting down.
CATGACAGCGATTTTAGCTTCTGGATAAGAAGCGATAGCTTTTCTAATCATTTGACGTGATTTTTGTTCACCTACTTGAGTAACTGCGCAGGTGTTAATGACAAAAATATCACACTTATCATCGATTGATTCAGTGTAACCTTGTTTATTTAATAATTCTTTAATAGCTTCAGTTTCGTAAGTATTAACCTTACAACCGAGGGAGAGAGTTTTATAATATTTCATCTGGTGATTTTCCTTTATCTACTTTATAAAATTTTCTAAGTGATCTTAAATTGATCTTACGTGAACATTTCTTATATAATTTACGCGAAATGAATTCATTGTCTAATAACGAACGTAAAAATTTATTACGATTATTGCTGTAATAACTTTCGACAACGTTTTCAACTCTTTTTATGAGATTTTCCTTATTAGGATTTTTAATATATTTATCAAATAATGGGATAGAGACATCAAGTCGACCTTGATTATTAATAATAAAAATAGTTTCAAAGTCAGTATGAAAATAAGCACATGTAGTGGCATCTTCTTTTATTTTGATTAAAGAAGTGAATGGACTTTGGAATAAAGAGAAGTTATATACATCAAAACAATCAATACAAGTTGATAATGGCTTTGTTTTTAATTCATCATAAGGATAAGAATCGAGTTTTGAGCATTCATCGTTATAAATTAGATTTAAACCTATAGAATAAAATGGGATATAGATTCTTACTTTATTAACCATAAAATAAGGTGCATTAACTTCATCTAAGTCTTTCCAAATATGTTCTTTAATATATTGATCTTTTTCTTTTTGAGGCAAATTATTAGCTTCGATAAGATATTTCTCTAAGCCACTTTCAAAAATTTTTTTATTTTGCATGCCACGAATTAAAACGTTTGCTTCAATTAATTTAAATGGGTTTGTTTCACTAATTGAAATCTTGTATTTAGAAATGATTTTACTAATTAATTTATTATTTTCCACAAAAAAATGATATTCCCCACTTCGAGAAGGGTAATTTCTTTTATTTTTGTTTAAATAATAAAATAATTTCATAATTAATCCTTTTCTAATATTAACGCTAGAGCGCTAAGAGAATAAAATACTGCTGTTTCACTACGAAGTATTCTTTTTCCTAGCGATATAGAAGTATACTTATTTTTCTTTGCATATTCAACTTCTTCTAAAGAAAATCCTCCTTCTGAACCGATGAGAATAGAGACTGTTTCATTTTCTTTAATCTTACTAATGTGATCTAAAAAAGATATTTCTCCTTCATTTTCATAAGCGATAAATTGATGATCGAAATGGTATTTATCAATATCTTTGTAATTTATCACGTCTTTAATCACTGGGACAATATTTCTTTTTGATTGTTCACTTGCTTCAAGAGCGATTTTATTAAAGCGAAGAAGCTTTTTTTCTTTGTTATCTTGACTGATTTTTGCAATACAACGAGAAGATTGTACTAAAATAATTTCACTAACTCCTAGTTCAGTTGCTTTTTGAATGACGAGGTCTAATTTTTCTCCTTTAGGTAAACAATACATCAAAGTAATTTTATTTTTTAATTCATGGTTTTCATTTAGTTCTTCTTTTACTTTTATTTCAAAAGGTGAAGTATTCGCGACGAAACATAAATATACTTTTGCGTTATATACGCAGGTAATTTCGTCATTTTCTTTCATACGCATGACGTTTTTAATATGGTGGAGTTGATCTTTATCAAGATAAACAATATCATTTTTAATTTCGGAAACAAAATATCTTTGCATATTAATCGACCTTTCTTAAACTTTTTAATAAAGTGATTTCTTCTTTATAGCCTTCTAATTCATTTGGTGTTTCCAAATAGAATGGTAAGTCTTTTAGTAATGGATGGTTAATGATATTAGTAATTGCTTCTATTGGCATTGTTCCTTTAAGAATACATTCATGACGATCTTTATGCGAAGCAAAAGGATTTTTTGAATTATTCAAATGAATTGCTTTTAAATATTTTAATCCAATTATTTCATCGAATTCTTTAAGCACGCCATCTAAATTATTAACGATATCATAACCTGCATCATAGACGTGACAAGTGTCTAATGTTACGCCGAGATGATCTTTTAATTTAACGCCATCTATTATTGTTCTAATTTCTTCAAAAGAAGAACCAATTTCGCTACCTTTACCTGCCATTGTTTCTAATAAAACTAAAGTGTGTTGATCTTCACTAAGAACTTCATTTAAAGTCTCGATAATATATTTAATTCCGACATCTACACCTTGAGAAACATGACTTCCAGGATGAAAATTATACATGCTAGAAGGAATATTTTCTAATATTTTTAAATCATCTTTAAAAACTTCTTTTGCAAAGCTTCTTATTTCTTCTTTAGATGAACAACAATTTAAAGTATATGGTGCATGAGCTAAAAAAGGACCATAATTTAGTTCTTTTGCTAAAGAAAGAAATGCTTCAAAATCTTTTTGATCGATTTCTTTTTTTTGACAACCTCGAGGATTTCTTGTAAACCATTGAAAAACATTACCTCCAACGAAGGAAGTATCTAATAACATTTGTTTATATCCTTTTGAAGAAGAAACATGACATCCAATTTTAAACATAAGTACCTCACTTATCTTATTACTAAGAAAACTTAATTAATTATATAATAATTAAGGTGTTTTATGATACAATATTTTATATTATTTGAAGGTGATACTATGTTTGAAACTATAAAAACGCATGCTTCTTCCTATAAAATTGTTTATGGAAGAAATATTTTATCTACTCTTGGATCTTATTATGATTTTGAAAATAAAAAAGTTTTAATCGTCAGTGATGATAATATTCCAAGTACATATATTGAAGAAGTTAAAAAAGTTTCTTCTTTAAGTCATGAACTTATTCTTCCTCATGGAGAAGAAACTAAATCAATTGAATATTATCTTAAGATTATCGATGAATTAATTAAATTTAATTTTTCTAGAAAAGATGTTTTAATAGCTTTAGGTGGAGGAGTAATTGGTGATTTAGTTGGACTTGTTAGTTCTACTTATAAAAGAGGAATTGATTTTATTAATGTTCCTACGTCAACGTTATCAATGATTGATTCTTCTATTGGAGGTAAAACAGCGATTGATTATGGCTCAATTAAAAATATTATCGGTACATTTTATCAACCTAAATTAGTTTTAATTGATTTTGATACATTAAAATCATTACCTTTAAGACAAGTTAATAATGGGCTAATAGAAGCATTAAAAGCAGGTTATATTTATGATTCGAGTATCTTAGATTTATTTGACGAAAATGTTTATAACAACCTTGAAGAAATTATTATTAAAGCAATTAAGGTTAAAAAATATTTTGTTGAAAATGATGAATTAGAAATTTCCATTCGTAAAATTCTTAATTTTGGCCATACTTTTGGTCATGCTTTTGAAGCGTTAGGTGGATTTTCTTCTTCCTTATATCATGGTGAAGCAGTAGGACTAGGCATGCTGTTATTAGTTGACGATAAAGAAAAGATGATGTCATATTTAAAATTATTAGATGTTAAATATGATTTTGATATTGATGAAACTAAAATTATTCCTTTAATCCTAAATGACAAAAAAACTTATGGTGATTATATTGATTTAATCTTAATAAAAGATTGTAAAGGAATTATTCAAAAAACAAAAATAGAAGATTTATCTTCATATTTAGAAGGAGGTATGAAATATGTCAGATTGTTTAGGAAATAAATTAAAACTGATGATTTTTGGTGAAAGCCATGGTGAATATATTGGTGCGACTATTTCATCTTTACCTCCAGGAATTAAAATTGATGAAGAAATAATTGAACAAGAATTAGAAAAAAGAAAAGCTAATGATACTTTATCTACCTCTCGTCGTGAAGAAGATAATTATAAAATCATTTCTGGTGTTTATAATGGTTTTACAACTGGAACTGCTTTAACGGTTATTATTCCAAATACAAAACAAAATTCTTCTGATTATGAAAAAGTCTTTAGACCAGGACATGCTGATTACACTGGTTACATCAAATATAAAGGTTTTAATGATCCTCGCGGAGGAGGTCATTTTTCTGGTAGATTAACCGCGCCGATAGTCGTTATTGGAGCGATTATTAAATCTTATCTACTTTCAAAAAATATCTATGTTGTTTCACGTATTAAAAAGATTCACAATGTTGAAGATAATTCATCTTACAAAGATATTCATGAATTACTTTCTTTAGATACAAAGATATTCCCAGTTTTAGATCAAAATAAAATTGGTTTAATGAAAGATGAAATTTCTCTTGCGAAAGATGAACTTGATTCAGTAGGAGGTATTATTGAAACTTATGTTATTAATGTTCCTCGCGGAATTGGTGAACCTTTCTTTGATTCTGTTGAATCTAGTTTATCGCATGCCATATTTTCTATTCCAGCTGTAAAAGGAATTGAATTTGGTGAAGGATTTAATTTTGCTTCGTTAAGAGGTAGTTCATCGAACGACCAAATGACTTTAATTGATGATAATGTGCATTTTTTAACTAATCATAATGGAGGTATTAACGGGGGCATAACTAATGGAGAAATTATTGACTTTAAGACTGTCATTAAACCTACTCCATCTATTTATAAAACTCAACAAAGTGTATCATATGAACCATTAAAAAATATTACATTAGAAATTAAAGGCCGTCATGATCCTTGTATAGTTAGACGTGCAATACCTGTTATTAATGCTTTAACCTCATTTACTATCTTAGATTTATTATTAGAAGCAGGTGAGTAATATGAAATATGGATTAATTGGCAAAAGTTTAAAACATTCTTTCTCTAAAGTAGTTCATTCTTATTTAGATTCAAAAGATTATGAATTAGTTTCTATAAACGAAGATGAACTTGAATCTTTTTTAAAAAGAAGGGACTTTTTAGGGATAAACGTCACTATTCCTTATAAGACTAGTGTTATACAATATCTTGATTATGTTTCTCCAGAAGTAAAAGAAATTGGAGCTTGTAATACAATTGTTAATAAAAATGGTAAACTATATGGTTATAATTCCGATTATCTTGGTTTAGAAGAATTAATTCATCATTATAATTATCAAATTGAAAATAAAGTATGTGCGATTTTAGGGACAGGTGGAACTAAAAATACTGCTTATTACCTCTTAAATAAATTACATGCAAAAAAGATTTATGTAGTAAGTAGATCACCTAAAGAAGGTGAAATTAGTTATGAAAAATTAAATTCAATAAAAAATGATATTCAAATAATTATTAATACTACTCCCGTAGGAATGTATCCTCAAAATGATGGAAAATTAATTTCAATTAAAGGATATAATCATCTTGAAGGAATTATTGATGTAATCTATAATCCTTTGAATACTAATTTAGTCTTAGAAGGGAAAAGTTATAATATTAATTCTCACGGTGGCTTATATATGTTAGTTGGACAAGCTCTTAAAGCGAGTGAATTATTTTTAGATAAAAAATACAATAAAAATCTTTTAGATAAAATATATCAAGATGTCCTTCGTAAAAAAGAAAATATCGTTATTATTGGTATGCCTATGAGCGGAAAAACTCGTATTGGTAATATTCTTTCTTCTCACATAAAAAAAGAATTTATTGATATGGATACTGAAATTGAAAGAAGAGAAAATAGATCGATCACTTCAATTTTTGATACTGATGGAGAAAGTTATTTTAGAGATGTTGAAGCTCGTCTATCAAAAGAACTAGGTACTTCATTTAATAAAGTTATTTCTACTGGAGGAGGAACGATTCTAAAAGAAGAAAATATGAGATATTTAAAACAAAATGGCCTTGTTATTCTTTTAACAAGAGATTTTGATAAATTAATTTATTCTTCATCTCGTCCTTTAACTAAAACGCGTGAAGAATATTTACTTTTAGAAGGAAAAAGAAAACATTTATATAATAAATATAAAGATATTCATATTGATAATTCAATTGATGATATCGATACTTTAATTAATTTGATAAAGAGGAGATTATATGCTAAAAATTCTCATTATTAATGGGCCAAATATTAATTTTCTTGGCATTAGACAAAAAGAAATATACGGCAATAAAACTTATGATGATTTAGTTAATATGTGTAATGAATATGCGCTCAAAGTAGGGGTGAATCTAGAAATATTTCAATCTAATCATGAAGGTTGTATTATTGATAAAATTCAAGAAGCTTATTTTAATAAGGTTGATGGAATAATTATTAATGGAGGAGGTTATACTCATACTTCAATCGCGATTATGGACGCGCTTAAAGGTAGCGCAATTCCTACTATCGAAGTTCATCTTTCTAATATTTATGAACGTGAAAACTATCGCCATATTTCCTATATTAAAGAAGCTTCAATTCATTCTATTTTAGGTAAAGGAATGGAGGGCTATTTATTAGCGATTGATTATTTAAAGGAGTATTTAAGTAAGAAATGATTAAATTATTAGGACATACTTATCAAGGGATTTATTCGCCTATTAGTTCAAAAAGTGATGCGCATCGCGCGCTTATTTTAGCTTCATTATCTAAACATGAAGTAACTATTTCTAATGTCTATTTTTCTAATGATGTTAAAGCGACAATAAATTCATTAATTTCTTTAGGTGCAAAAATTATTTCTGATGAAGAAAGAAGCATCGTTTATGTTAAAGAAGGAATTAAATTTAATAACGAAGCAACTCTTAATGTACTTGAATCAGGTTCTACTTTTCGTTTTTTAATTCCAATATGTTCTATTTTTTCTAAAAAAACTACCTTTATTACTCAAGGTCGTTTAAGTAAACGTCCTTTAGATGTTTATTTAAAAATCTTTAATGAACAAAATATTAAATTTATTCAAGAAGATAATAAATTTGTCTTAGAAGGGTCTTTAAAATCAGGAAATTATGAAGTAGATGGAAATATTTCAAGTCAATTTATTACTGGCTTATTACTTTCGTTAGTAACCTTAGAAACACCTTCAACGATTAAGATTAATCATAAAATATCATCATTAGATTATATTTTAATGAGCATTAATACCATTAATAAATTTGGTGGTAAAATCATATTTAATCTAGAAGAAAAAACGATTTATGTTAATCCTTGTAATGATTTTACTTTGAGTAATTATGAAGTCGAACCTGATTTTTCACAAGCTGCTTTTTTCATGGGACTAGGTGTAATTAACGGAGGAATAAGAATTAAAAATATCAAAAGAAATTCATTTCAACCTGATAAACAAATGATTGATATTTTACTTCGTTTAGGAGCTAATTTATATTTTGAAAATGATGATTTAGTTATTGAAAAATCTTCTCTTCACGGAGGAGTTATCTCATTAGATGCTTGCCCTGATTTAGGACCAATTTTAATGGGTATTTCTTCTTTTAGTGAATCTCCGATTACATTAAAAGATATTGAAAGATTAAGAATAAAAGAATCTGACCGTGTTGAAGCAATGCTCTACAATTTAAATTTATTAGGCGTAAAATATGATTTAAAAGATAATGAAGTGACGATTTATCCTTCAAAAATTGTTTATAAAGGTGATGAATTAAAATCTTTTAATGATCATCGTATCTTCATGGCTTTAAAAATTATCTTATTCAATATTGATTTTTATATTGATGATGCGAAATGTTTAGATAAATCTTATCCGACTTTCTTATTTGATTTAGCTAAACTAGAAAGAGATTAACTTATGGACAAATTAAAAAATATTGTAATTGTTGGTTTAGGCTTAATGGGTGGATCACTGGCCTATTCTTTATCTAGTTTAGGTTATTCAGTTTATGGTTATGATTTAAATGATGAATCTATTAAATTTGCTTATAAAGAAGGTATTATTAAAAATGACATTTCTAATAAAAAAATATTAAAAAATGGCGATTATATTATTCTTTGTATTTATCCTAACAGTGTTGTTAGTTTTATAAAAAATAACTTAGATAATTTTAAAAAAGATGTTTTATTGAGTGATATAACTGGCGTTAAGTCAGGTATAGTAAATGAAGTTCAAGAATTATTAGGTAGTGAACAAGAATTTATTTCTCTTCATCCAATGTGTGGAAAAGAAAAAGTTGGTGTAACAAATTATGTTAAAGATCTTTTTGTTGGAGCGAATTTAATCATTGTTCCAACTAATAAAAATACCTCACGTGGAGAAGATTTTGCTTTTACCTTAGGTCAAGAACTTAAATTTAAATTCATTGAAAAATTAGGAATTGAAGAACATGATAAAATGATTTCATTTTTATCACAACTTCCTCATGTTATCGCGGTGAGTTTAATGAATGTAAAAGAATCTAACCATTTAGTAGCGTATACTGGTGATTCATTTCGTGATTTAACAAGAATCGCGAAAATTAATCCAGAACTTTGGAGCGAATTATTTTTCTTAAATAAAGAATATCTAACGCAGGATATTGATGATTTTATTTCCGTTATGGAAGATATAAAAGATAAAATAAATTCAGAAGATAAAGAAGGATTAGTAAAATTATTTAAAACAAGTAAGGAAAGAAGAGAAAACTTTGATAAATAAAAACAAGGTCACATATGACCTTGTTTTATTTTTATTCAGCATTTTTCTTATCTAATTGAGCTTTTTTATGTTTAATGAATAATTCTAATACATCAACAGTTTCGCTTACGCCGATATCACTTGAAACGAGTAAGTCATAATCATAACTTCTACCCCATTTAGTATCGGTGAAGTAGTTATGGTATCTTGCACGTGCTTTATTAGTTTTGACAATTTTATCTTCGGCGATAGATTTTTCAATACCGTAATATTTTGTAATACGATCAATTTTTGATTCCATCGATGCTTGAATGAAGATTTTAATTAAATCTTTTTTATCTTTTAAAACATAATCTGCACATCTACCGACAAATATTGCATCACCTTTTTCAGCGAGTTCTTTAATTGCATTAGTTTCGGCGATAAATAAATTATCAGTTACTGATAATTGACCTCCGAAGAATGAATCAAAGAAAGAATGAACTTTTTCTTCATTTGATTTAACAAATTCTGGTGCAAAGTTACTTCTTTTTACAACTTCTTCAATAATTTGACGATCATAAACAGGAATATTTAATCTTTTTGCAAGTTCTTCAGCAATATAATGTCCCCCGGAACCATATTCTCTACCAATAGTAATAATCATAAATTTTTACCTCTTTTCTAAGAATATTTTAGCACATCTAATTTCTTTTGTAACAAATTTTAATCACGAATTAGACGAATAATTGAATAAGGTTCTATTTTTTTCTTGACCTTAATTTTAATGATTTGATTACCAATAGTTGCAACTGAAACTGGAACGACAAATTGATGTAAAACGTTTTCTTGTAACATTTCATCGATTGTAATTTCATAATCTTCTTCGCGAGGAGAGTGAACTAAATAAGCATGATTTAATTCTAATTTATTATGAATTTCTACGTAAGCATATTCTTCATCACTATCTCTTACTAATGCGACATAATCACCTATTTTAATTAATCTTTCATCGAGATTATAAAGCATTTGTTCTTCTTTTACGTTACCGAGTAAGAAACCAGTTGAAGTAAGTCTATTTTCACATTTGTAAATATCTTCATGATATTTTTTAAAATTCATTTCTTTATGTGCGTAATAATCATCAATTGCTTGTCGATATGCTTTAACCACGCAAGCAATATAATTAGAAGCTTTTCTTCTACCTTCTATTTTTAAGGAATCTAGACCATATTCGATAAGTTCTGGAATATAATCAATCGCGCATAAATCTTTTGATGACATCTTAAAAAACTCGTCTTGTTCAGTGACTAATTTATCACCTTGATAAAGGTTGTATTTCCATCTACATGAATAAGCGCATCCTCCACGGTTCGCATCACGATTACACATGACATTTGATAACATACATTTACCAGAATAAGAAGAGCACATGCCTCCATGAATAAATCCTTCGACTTCACATTTTTTATCTTTACAAATTTCTTTTATATCAGTTAAAGAACATTCGCGGCCAAGAACAACACGGTCCGCGCCTTGGGAAATAAAGAAATCAATCGCTTTTTTGTTCATAATCGATTGTTGAGTGGAAATATGACATTCTAAAGAAGTGTATTTTTTTGCAAGTTTTACCATATATAAAGAAGAAGTGATAATCGCATCAACTCCAATATTATCTAAAGCGATAAGATATTCTTTTAATTCTTTAATATCATTATTGTGCATAACGATATTGCAGGTAACATGAATCTTTTTACCTAATTTATGAGCGAATTCAACACCTTCTTTAATTTCTTCTAAAGTGAAATTACTCGCTTTACTTCTTAAAGAAAAATCTCTTCCTCCAATAAAACAAGCATCCGCGCCGTAAATTAACGCAACTTTTAATTTTTCTAAATCTCCCGCAGGAGCAAGTAATTCTATTTTTTTCATTATTCAAACTCCTTTGGGTTATAAACAGAATCTTCATACATGAAATTGTTATTTTCTTGTATCTTTAAAGATTCAATTTCTTTTAGGCCTTCTTCTTTAGTAATAATATTATTTATAACTTCGTAATAAGTTTTAATGACGACATTAAATTTATCTTTATTAACGAATATTCCATCTAAAAATAAATATTTTACATCACTTAATAATTCAATTTCTTTTAAAACATTGATTACGCCGTTTCTAAAAATGATGCTACCAAATTCATTTTCTTCAATAGGGCAACGATCAGTCGTTCTAGTTGCTTCTTGTACGAAGAGATTTTTATTTTCAAATTCTAGTTTAGCGTGCTCTTTATACAAAGAAACAATTGGGCGATAAGTTTGATACATTGGATGATATCCGTAACCTAAATAAAAGACATTTTTTGAATGTGTTGTTATTTCTTTTATATCTTTTAAAGGAATTTCATTACTTACTCCGATTGCATGAGGACCTTCTTCTTCATACATTAATAAATCCATATAATTAGTAATCATTGTTAAAGGATTATAAATGCCTTTATCTAAATAAGATTTTTCTTTAAGCATTTGAAATATTCCTAAATCTTGATAGATGATATAAACATTTTCTTTTATTAATGAATCGATGAAACTAGAGATGATATCAGTATCTTCAACATGAACTATTTTATTTAATAAAACGAATACTTTTTTATTTTCTTTATGAGCTTTAGAAGCGATTAATTTAATTTCTTCTATTGAAAAACGATTATCTGCATAAAAAGAATATTTACATCCTAAAACGATGCTAGAAACATAATCTTTAATTTCTTCATAATGATCTAAATTTTTAATTGAACTAATAATTTCCATCTTTAACCACTTTCATATCTTTTATTAAGATAGGCTTAGTTATTTCTAAACCTAAATTTCCTCCTTTAGTCGCTTTTATTAAGACGACGTTAGAGTTATTTTTGTTAACATTATAAACTGGGGTGAGCAGTTTAATTTTTAATTTATATTTTGTAAACATTTCAATTAATTCTTGTAACCTACTCGACTGATACAAGAAGAAGAGTTTACCTTGATCTTTTAAATTCTTAGAAATCGTATTAACTAAATCTTCTAAAGGTAAAGAATCTTCGTGCTTCGCTAAAACCATATATGAAGAAGAATTCATTGAATCTTGTGTCATCTTAAAATAAGGTGGATTACAAACAATAACGTCAACGGGAGTACTACGATATGACCTTGCATCAACATTGTGTAGCTCATAACGCGTAATATTATTTAAATCTAAATTCTTTTTAGCGAGTTCAAGCGCTTCATTATTTATATCAATACCAATTAATTTTGTCGGATTAAATCTTGATGCATATAAAAGTAAAGAACCATTATTAGTTCCAATATCTAAAATAGTTTCTTTTCTTTTTACTTCAAGAAATTCTCCTAGAACCATCGTATCTGTGTTAATACAAATCATATCTTTATCTTGATATAATTTGATATTTTCATAATTTGGTAAATAATCTAAAGTCAGTTTCATAAATTTCCTCGCAAACTATTGTGCCATATTTAATTTAAAAAAACTACATAAATAAATAAAAAGGTCGGTTATCTAAGATAACCGGACCTTATTATTCGTTTTTAAAAGTGTATCCATCATTTTCGAAATCAATATAAACTTTTGATTTTTCTTTGATTGTACCTTTAATTATTTCTTTAGCAAGAGGAGTTTCAATTTCTCTTTGGATATAACGTTTTAATGGACGTGCGCCATATACTTTATCAAATCCTTGAGAGATGATTTCTTCTTGTGCTTTATCTGATAATGAGATAGTAATTTGTAATTTTTCAAGACGATGTTCAAGCTCATTAATGAATTTATTAACAATCTTCTTAACAACTGAATCATCAAGAGAATTAAAGTAAATAATTTCATCAATTCTATTTAAGAATTCAGGTTTGAATCTTGTTTTTAATTCGTTTTTGACAGCTTCTTGATTTTCTTTCGTATTACCATTAAGTAAGTATTCACTACCAATATTACTTGTCATAATGAGAATAGTATTTTTAAAATCAACGACTCGACCTTGTGAATCAGTTAATCGACCATCATCAAGAACTTGTAATAAGATATTGAAGACATCTGGGTGAGCCTTTTCAATTTCATCTAGTAAGACAATAGAGTAAGGCTTTCTTCTTACCGCTTCTGTTAATTGACCACCTTCTTCGTAGCCTACATATCCTGGAGGCGCACCTAATAATCTCGAGACGGAGAATTTTTCCATGTATTCAGACATATCAATTCGAATTATTTGTGCCTCTGAATCAAATAGGTTACTTGCAAGAGCTTTTGCAATTTCTGTTTTACCAACACCAGTAGGACCTAAGAAGAGGAAGGAACCAATTGGTTTTGACTCATCATTAATGCCTGCACGGTTTCTTATAATTGCATCAGTAACTTTTCTAATTGCTTCATCTTGACCAATGACTCTTTCTTTTAATTTTTCATCAAGAGAGAGGATCTTTGCCGATTCAGATTGTTTTAATTTAGTGACTGGAATATTAGTCCATTTAGAAATGACTTTTGCAATGTTATCTTCGTTAACAACTTCATCTAACATCTTTTCGTCATTACCATCATTTTTTTGTGATTCTTTAATTTGTTTTTCTAAGGAAGGAATGACGCTGTATTGGATTTTACTTGCTTCTTCATAATCGGCATTTTGCATTGCTTTTTCTAAATCGAGTTTAGCTTGTTCGAGCTTTGCTTTTGTATCTTTAGAAGAAGATAATTTTTGCTTTTCGAGTTGCCATTTTGCGTTAAATTTCGCTTGTTCTTCCTTTAAGTTCGCGATTTCTTTATCCATTTCTTCTAGACGTTTTTTAGCTTCATCAGAATCTTCTTTTTGAATTGAGACTCTTTCAATTTCTAGTTGCATTAACTTACGATTAATTTCATCTAGTTCAGTTGGTAGAGAGTCAATTTGCATTCTTACTTCTGAACAAGCTTCATCGACTAGGTCAATTGCTTTATCAGGAAGGAAACGATCCGAAATATATCGATTTGATAAAGTAGCTGCCGCGACTAAGGCAGAGTCGAGAATTTGAACGCCGTGATAAGATTCATATCTTTCTTTTAAACCTCTTAAAATAGAGATTGTATCTTCAACAGTTGGTTCATCGACCAAGACCTTTTGCATTCTTCTTTCAAATGCAGCATCCTTTTCGATATATTTACGATATTCATCTAATGTTGTTGCACCGATACAATGGAGTTCTCCTCGAGCGAGCATAGGTTTAAGTAAGTTAGCCGCATCCATCGCGCCGTCAGTTTTACCTGCGCCAATAAGTGTATGAATTTCATCGATGAATAGAATGATTTTACCTTCTGATTTAGTAATTTCATTTAAGACTGCTTTTAAACGATCTTCAAATTCACCACGATACTTTGCTCCAGCAATTAATGCACCTAAGTCTAGTTCGAAGATTGTTTTATCTTTTAATGTAAAAGGTACATCACCTTTAAAGATACGCCATGCTAAACCTTCAACAACCGCGGTTTTACCAACACCAGGTTCACCGATTAAAACAGGGTTATTCTTTGTTTTACGGCAGAGGATTTGCATCACTCTTCTAATTTGTTCATCTCGACCAATAATAGGATCGATTTTACCTTTTGCGACATCATCAGTTAAATTACGACCGTATTTTTTTAATACTTCGTATTTTTCTTCTGGGTTTTCATCTTCGACTTTAGAGTTGCCTCTTAATTCTTTAATCGCATTTTCCACTTTCTTTTTATTAAAGTTAGGAATTTGTAATAGTTTATTAACAATGGAATGTTTAGAATCAAAAATAGCTAATATTAAATGTTCAACTGAGATGAATTTATCTCCATATGCCTTACGATAATTGTCAGCATTATGTAACATGTTATTAAAATCAGTTGAAATATAAATGTTATCAACATTTTGTGACTTTGCTTTAGACTTAATAAATCCTTCGACAGTATCTTTGAATAGGTCAACAGGAGCTTGAATCTTGCCTAAAATGTTTTTAAGCATTGAATCTGGATCATCAAGCATTGCCTTAATAACGTGAGGTACATCTATTTCGCAAGAAAAATTATCTTTAGCGATTTCACTTGAACTATTAATAATCTTAACAACTTTTTCTGTATAATTGTTTTCCATAAATTTTACCTCCTTTAGCACTCGCACATCTCGAATGCTAATTATAGTTTATCACCAATTTTAGCAATGTCAACAAAAGAGTGCTAAAAATTTAAAATAATTTATAAATTTATTTTTTTGTAAATAAAAAGCTAATGAAGGAGGTAAGCAACTTGTCTTCATTAGCCTTAATCTATTATTATAAAAAATTATTTTTTCTTATTTTCTATTATCGAGAAGGTTATCGCTAAAATTAAAGAAATAGCAAATAAAATGGCACTAAAAGTGATGTTTAATGCTCCATTTGTTGTATTTATACTTTGTGCGATGAAACTTAATCCTAAAAGGATAATTGAACTCGCAGAAATAAAAGTGAATATATTTGATAATTTCATGATAATAAATCTCCTAAATAAAATTATATATTTTTACATTAGTGTATATGTGTAACCATCATTCCACCACCATAAAAACTGATAGTCACTAATAAATTATATACTATAATTAAATATCATTGATAAAGTTATTATTGACTCTTCTAACATACAATCACCTCGAATTGATAACATCATATTCGTGAGTCCGTATCAATCCGCCTTTATAGTAATTAGTGGTAATTAAAAATTTGTGTTTTCTTATTTACATTTTAAATATATAAAATTTGATATATAAAAAGGCGACCTCAGTCGCCATAGAATATGATTAATCAGTTACTTTTGAAGAAGAGATATCTTCGTCATCTTCTATATCTTGATTAACACCTAATAATTTAGGTAACCAACTTTTAGTCGCATAATAAAGAGGAATGCCAACTCCATAAACTGCAGAAGCTTCTCCTCCTGCGACAATACCAAATTCTAACCAGTACATTGACCAGTTTAATTCATCTGGTAAAGAAACTATTAATACGATTGGTACTAAAATTGCATTGAGTAAAACTAGTCCAATACCAAATAATGGTAATTTAAAATAGTCTTTCTTGAATAATTTACCTATTAATAATATAAATGATCCTCCTAGGAATGTTGCAACTGTACCAATCGCAGCATCTACGATACCAAAGCCAAATGCTAAGTTGTAGATGAAACAACCTAATGTTGTTCCTAAGATTACTTCTGGGCAGAAGAACGCTAAAACTGCGAAACCTTCTGCAAGTCTGACGTTTGCCATATAACCACTTGCTAAATTACCTTCTACTAAACATAATACAAAGTAGAGTGCAGCAATTGAGGCGGCTAAGGTCATTTTTTTAACTATTGTTCTTTTCATAAAAAAATCTCCTATGCACCAAAATTACAAAACAAAGGAGAATAAAAAATCTATTTAGTCCGAGTTTTGTTTAAAGGAAGGATGGTTCATGAACTCCCTGGTCAAAAGACCTCTATAAATATAATAATTTAAGAAGAATATTGCAACTTAAATTTTTATATATTGTAATTATTTATATTTTTTTATAAAATAAATGTGCTGCCGAAATAGCTTAGTTGGTAGAGCAACGCACTCGTAACGCGTAGGTCGTAAGTTCAAGTCTTATTTTCGGCACCACTTAAGAAACATTAGGATTGATAAAAATATCAGTCCTTTTTTCATATCTTGGGCTATTTTACTTTCAAAATTAGGTGAAGTGAATTGTTAAGGGAGTTTTTATTCTCATAAAAAACAAATCATCTCTTTTTATATGAAATTCAGGTCTATCCGAATCTTATATCAATGCTGAAACCTGTCAAGGCTAACAACAGGTATTGATATATTGCAAGTTACTTGCCTTAATTTAGGAAGTGTATATGAAATAGCATGTGCAATGGAGTTAGTTTCACATGGTCATTTTTTTATATTATTTCAATAGCAAGAAAGTCAGTGAAAGTGATTTCTTAATCAATGACTATATTTTATTGAGTGCTCTTCCTATAGAAATTAAATTTAGACATGTTTAGAACAATTTTAGAGAATACCATAACTAGTCAAAGAACCATATAATCTAAAAAAAGTATATATCTTCGGAAACGAAAATATCATCAAGGAAGATAGAAATCTAATTAGCTTCTTGATATATATGATTATGTTCCTTAATCATTCTAGAAATCAAAAATCAATTATCGAAGTCATCATAATCGTCATCGTCCATATATTCTCTATCTGAACAATTATTCGGATTATCCCAATCATATGGATCATAAGGTTTATTCTGTTTCTTCTTATTGTTTTTATTTTCATCAGGAGATGGTGAAAATATAGAATCTAGTACATCTCCAAAAGAAACGGAATTATCATGACCGCAATAGGGACATGTTTCAGAAAGAAAACTTATGAATTCTTTACCACACTTTTTACATTTATTCATTTTCAAAGCTCCTTACATCTTTAGTTTAACACTAAATGATTTATTTTCTAGCCCTGTATCTCAAAAGCTAAGAAATAGTAACGTAGTACTAATAAAATTGAAGCAAACTAGTCAAGTCTTTCAAATTCCTCGGTCCAACTTTTGGGGTTCACTTCACTTGTTTCTATTTTGATAAAACAAGATTAAAAAATGATAACTAAAATTCCTAGTAATAAAAAGAAGGTTTAAGTAATACATTTTATTGTTTACTTAAACCTTCTTTTCTTTATTTTTGAAAATAATTTTTTTTGATCATTAAATCGATTACTTCATCATATGGAAGAGGCTTAGAAAAATAATAACCTTGAATTCTTTCACATCCAACAGATTTTAAAAAGTCATAATGTTCTTTAGTTTCTACACCTTCAGTAAGTGTTCTAATATTTAAATTTTGTGCCATTAGAATTGTTGAAGAAATAATAGATTTAGCTTTGTCATTAAAGTTTTTTAAGAAAGCCATATCAATTTTAATTTCATCAAATGGATAATCTTTTAATACGTTTAATGAAGAATAACCAGAACCAAAATCATCCATCCATACTTCATAACCAACTTCTCTAAATTGATTAATAGCTGTTTTGAAATATTCAGGATTACTCATTGTAATTGATTCAGTAATTTCAATACAGATATATTTACGGTCAATATTATATTTTTTTACTGCTTTTTCAACTTCATTAAATGGGTGGCAAGTAAAGAAATCGGCACGAGATAAGTTAATAGAAATAGGAACAATTTCATGACCTAAATCTAATTCTTCACGTAATTTTTCGCATACTTTATTTATGACATATATGTCAACTTTATAAAGTAAATTATTATTTTCTAGGACGGAGATAAAATCATTTGGAGGTAAAAATCCATAGGTTGGATCAATCCATCTTGTTAAAGCTTCCATCGCGACTAAACGATTTTCTTTTGTCCCAATAACAGGTTGAAAATAAACTTTAATCCATTCATTTTCAACTGCTTTATCGACGTTATCAATAATGTAATTCTTTTTTGCTATTTTACTTTTTAATTCTTGATCAAAGATTACGTAATTAACGTCTATAGTATTCTTAATCTCATTACAGCCTATTTGAGCATAACCAACCCATGTGGCTGGATCTTCTTCTAAAGTAGGTACATAAATACCTGCTTTTAACTTTAAGGAATAGGATGGATCTAATTTTAATGTTTTTTCAACTAAAGAATTAATTCTTTCTATTTCTAAACCATCATTTTCTTCATCATAAACTAGGAATCGATCGTCATTATATCGCGCGATTAAAGATTGAGGGAAAGTTTCTTGTAATAAGTGTGCGAATTCTTTTAATACTTCATTACCTTTCTTTAAACCCATACCATAATTATAGTATTTAAAGTCGAGTATATCTAAGAAGATGATTGAACCAAGGTGACTTGAAGGATTTTCGCTTAAGGCTAACTTTTTATTTTCTAATAAATTCATAAAATAATTTAAAGAGTAAAGACCGGTTAAATTATCATAATTTAATGATTCTAAATGAGTAACATCACGAACAAATATCATGACTTCATTAAAATAATTATAAATAGTTTGATTATAAAGAACGACTGTTGTTTCATAAACGTGTTCTTTTCCATTTATAATAACTTGCGAATTAAGAGTTATATATTTATTTAAATTATTAAATAAGTATCGACGATTTAACACTTTTCTATATGCAGTACGACTTGCTTGAGCAATATATTGTTCGCTAAAAGAGTTAATAATAGTATCAAAATCATCTGAATTAGAAAAAATTTCTTTAAAAGGTTCATTTGCTTTAAATAATGTTACTTTACCATTTTTTAAATTGACATAAAATTCAATTAAATTACTTCTTGAGATAGCTTCACGGAAGACTTGATACTTTTTATAAACTTCAGAAGTGTTGATCGAATCATATTCTTCTTTGTTGATATATTCAATTAATCCCATAACTTCTTCAGGATTATCTTTATCATCATATCGATTAGTTGTTAATGATAAACGATAGAATTTATTAGTGTTATTTTTTCCTTGAAAAACCATATTGATAGAAGGATTATCTTTAGAAATAGATTTGACTGCTTTATTAACTTCTTCTTTATAACCATCGTTAACTAAATCATCTACGATACTTTCTGGTGCATTTTGATAGATTAAGTTAGGAATCATAAAACGTTCCATCGTATTTTCTGGAACAATACATAAAGATAAAGAAGGATAATAAAAGAAAGTACCTGTGGAAGTTGATTTTAAGTTTTTTTCATATGCATAACGATCAAAAACTTGTCGCGCAGTAATTAAAGGTTTAATTAAAAAGGCTAAATGTTTTAAAACTTCGCGATCTTCATCATTCCAAATTCTTGTATCTTCATTTTCATAAGGTTGAAATGAAATAAAACCTAAGCAAATATCTTTGTCTAAAAATCCGTAGACCAAATTATTTTGCGCGGTGGCATTTCTTTTAGAAGATACATTATCATCAAAAACTTGAATTGGATCTTTAATGAACATATTAGAAAGATTAGATATATCAGAATCAGGGAACACAATTAAATTTTTATGCATGCAAATAGCTTTTGGCCCTTTACTAGAAACATATGGATATAAATAATGATTCTTGCTACCAGCATTTTCACATACGTAAATTTGTTGTAAATGTAAATGTTCACAAACTTCATCTAAAATTTCAATTACATCTTGAGTATTAATTGAATAAGAATTAAAAACTTTATTGTGAAATTCTTTAAACTTCTTTGTAATGTCATCTTTCATATTATTTTTCCTTTTTTCTTATTATATAATTTTTTAGCAGTCTAAACAATTAAAAAATATTATTTTAAGGTCATA
>CAVJWU010000008.1:0-38611 GCA_963653535.1 Azospirillum sp. CAG:239 | reverse complement strand
TAGAAATTTCCTTGTACAAGATTGTTGGTAGAAATTAAAAAGAGGATTAAACTAAAACTTTAATCCTCTTTTAAAATGTAAAGTTTAAAAATAAAAACCCATCTTGCGATGGGTGTATAGATGTATCACCTAAGGGATTGTTCAAACTTCATGAAAGCATGCATAAAGGTTATTTTGAGATATATTGAAGCTTGAAAGATAACACATCTTTTACGATTATAAATATACATATGAATACTTAAATAAAACTAAAAAATTATAAATTTATTAAAAAATAAAAACCCATCTTACGATGGGTAGAAGATGCGTACCTAAGGGATTGTTTAGAACCTATGAAAGCATGCATAAAGGTTATTTTGAGATATAATAGGCTCTAAAAGATATACATCTTATGAAATTATAATATTGATTAAAACTTAATTGTAACTTAAAATTTATAATTATTTTAAATTAATGATAAATTTTATTTCTTTACCATCTTTTGATTCACATGTAATAGTTCCTTTGTGTAAAGAAACAATCGCTTGAGCGATACTTAAACCAATTCCTGAACCGCCTAAAGAGGAGTTTCTACTTGAATCTAGACGATAAAATCTTTCAAATAAAATGTTGAGGTTACCTTGAGGTACTCCGTTAGTTTGGTTTGTAAATATAATTTCTAATCGGTTTTTTTCATTATCTTTTAATGATACTTCGACTTCTGAATTATCTAATGCATATTTATTAATATTATCTAATAAGATAACGAAGAGAGATTTTATTTTAGCCATATCACCATTATATGTTACATTGCCGTTTATTGATGTTTTAACGCTTATATTACGTACTTTTAATGGTAGTTCATATTCTTTTATAGAATCTAATAAAACTTCGCTTATTGAGAATTCTAATCTCGATATAGTTGTTCCTTCTTCATCAAGTCTAGATAAGAAGACAAGCTCATTAGTTAAATCAGTAAGTTTACTTACTTGATGTTTAATATCTTCAGTCCATTCTGTTTTACCAGATGTCATTTCAATAACGTCAGTTGTTGTTGAAATGATGGTCAAAGGAGTTTTTAATTCATGATTTGCGTTAGTAATAAATTGTTTTTGTCTAATATAAGATTCTTCAACTGGTTTAAAGACAATGCTTGAAAAGAAAACAATTAAGATAAATACGCTTATTAAACCGACGATAGAATAAATTAAGCTTGATATTAATAAGGTAACTGAACCTTGTAATAATCTTTGACAATCTAAGAAGATAACCATTGTATGATTATTATCAAATTGATGAACTGCATAACGGTAATTATTTAAAAAACCATGATCAGTTGAATTTTCTCTTACATTTTTCGCATATTCTAATGCGGTAGATCTTTTTATATATGTAGTTCTTTGTAAATCTACTTTTATAACGTTTTCATCTTGGTCATATTTAACATAGAAAAATCTCGATTCAAAAGGTACATCTTTATAGAATTCATTTTTTTCTGTTGATGAAGAATATTCATCAGGGAAAGTACAATTAGTTGCGATTAACATATCTAACGTTTTATCCGATTCAGAAATAATCGATGTATAATTCGAGATATTTAAGATTAATACGATGATGATAATGACTAAACTCATCGATAACATCGAGATTGAAATGAATTTTCTCTTTAAAGATTTAATCATTCTTAACCTCCAAAGAGTATCCAATATTACGATTAGCTTTAATACCAACATTCGAAGAAATGGATGCGAGTTTCTTTCTTAAATAGGAGATATAAGTCCATATGACATTAGTATCGGCGTTAGAATCAAAACCCCAAATCTTATCCATGATATTATCCATTTGAATCATTTGACCTTTATGTAACATTAATAATTCGATAATTTGATATTCTTTGTTTGTTAATAATACTTTGTTGCCATTACATTCTAATTCGAAAGTAGAACGGTTGAGCGTTAAATCATGGAATGTTAAGTTATTATTGTTAATTTCACCTTTTCTTCTTGTTACTGATCTAATACGAGCAAGTAATTCTTCAACATTAAAAGGCTTAGTTAAATAATCATCCGCGCCGTTATCTAAACCAGTAATCTTATCTTGAATATCTGATTTTGCCGTTAACATGATGATAGGAGTATTTATTTTATTTTTTCTAATTCCTTTTAATACAGAGATACCATCTAATTTAGGCATCATGATATCTAAGATAATAAGATCATAAATATTGTCACTTAAGACATAATCTAATGCATCTTGTCCATTATATACAGCATCAACAGAATAATTGTTGTGTTTTAAAATTGTTACTAATGCATTGGAAAGTGACTTTTCATCTTCTGCGAGTAATATACGCATATTTTCACCTCCAGTTGTTATTACTTATATTAAACAATAATTAACATAAAATAAACTTAAAGAAACTATAAATAGTACTTTTTATTATAAAAAGTTAATTTTCACTAACTAGTTTTATATTATAAGCGTATAATAACAATTTAAAGAAAGGAATACTATAATTAAAGTAAATCAATATTTTATAGTATATAGGTGAATATATGATATCAAAAACTTTAGCGAAAGATGTCTTAAATGCAAGCCTCTCTACCGGCGGTGATTTTGCTGAAATCTTCCTTGAAGATACTATTCAAGAAAATATTTCACTAGATAATGGCGTTTGTGAACAAGCGACAACTAGTTACGTTTACGGGGCTGGTATTAGAATTTTAAAAGGCTTACAAAGCGTTTATGGCTATACTAATGATTTAAGTAAGAAATCTCTTATTAATTTAGCAACATCATTATCAAAATCTTTTGAAGGAGAAAGAATTAAGGAAGTAAGCGAAATTAATTCTGTTCCAGTTGGTCATAAACACGGACCTAAGATTCCTTATGAAACAGTTTCAAAAGAAGATAAAATTGCTTATTTAATGAGAAGTTATAAAGCGGCAAAAGGTTACTCCGACAAAATAGTCCGTGTCGTTAATTCTTTTTCATCCACTAATCAAAAAGTTTATATTTTTAATTCGGAAGGTAAATTCATTAAAGATAATAGAATAAGAGGAAGAGTTTACGTCAATGCGATTGCTTCAAATGGAACTTCAATTGAATCAAGCGGAGTAGGTCCAGGTGCTAGCAAAGGCTTTGAATTCTTCTTAAATGAAGTTAATATTGAAGAAATTTCTTTAGATGCGGCGAGAGTTGCAGTTCAACTTCTCGATGCGAAAGAATGCCCAAGTGGTAAAATGCCAGTTATCATCGGTAATGGCTTTGGCGGCGTTATTTTCCATGAAGCTTGTGGTCACTCCTTAGAAGCAAGTGCAGTAAGTAAAAACTTATCCGTTATGTCAGGAAAACTTGGCACTCAAATTGCTTCTAGTATCGTTAACGCGGTTGATGATGGAACTATCGATGGAGGATGGGGATCAGAAAACGTTGATGATGAAGGACATAAGACACATCGTAATGAATTAATTAAAGATGGTATCTTAACTTCTTATTTAGTTGATTCATTTAATGGTAGAAGAATGAGCACGCATGAAAATGGTGCTTCAAGAAGAGAATCATATAAATATGAACCTACTTCAAGAATGTCTAATACCTTTATCCTTCCAGGAGAGTACACTAGAGAAGAAATAATTAAAGCAACTAAGTTTGGTTTATATGCAAAATCTATGGGCGGAGGAAGCGTTAATCCTGCGACTGGTGAATTCAATTTCGCAGTCAATGAAGCTTATATTATTGAAGATGGAAAAATTTCTTATCCTGTAAAAGGTGCGACATTAATTGGTCAAGGTAAAGAAATCTTATTAAAAATTGATATGATTGGTAATGACTTATTACGTGCTGAAGGTATGTGTGGGGCGGCGTCAGGGTCCATCCCAGCTGATGTAGGTCAACCAACTTTAAGAGTATCAGAAATTACTGTTGGAGGAAGAGGGGAGAAGATTAACTAATATGAAATACGATGTTTATTTTCAAAAAGCAAAAGAACAAGGTATTAACGAATTAGAACTTTTAGTTAATACTGAATCTAAATTGTCAATCAGCGTTTTTAGAAACGAAATTGATTCTTTATCTTCTTCAACGACTAAATCTTTACAAGGTAGAGGTAAAGTTGGAGAAAAAGTTGGCTATGTTAATTCAGAAAATTTTTCTAGTGAAAATGTAAATTCATTTATTGATCAATTAAAAGAAAATGCAAAAATAAATGAATCAAAAGAAGAATGTATTATCTTTAAAGGAAGCGAAAAATATACTAAAAAGAAGGTATATTCAAAAGTCTTAGGAGAAACTCCTTTAGAAACTAAAATCGCTTTATTAAAGGATATTGAAGCACGTATTAGAGCGAAAGACACACGCATTGTCGATGTTGAATTATCATATGAAGAACAAGATAATGAAACAATTTTAATGAATTCTTATGATTTAAATTTAAAATCTAGATCTAATTTCTTTTTAATTTACGCGAACGTTATTGCTTCTAGTAATGGAGAAACTAAGACTGGTGGCGATTTTGTCTGCGGACAAGATATTCATTCATTTGATGTAGATGAATTTGTTGATCATGTAACTAAAGATACATTAGATCAATTAGGCGGAGAACCTTGTGAATCAAAGAAATATAAAGCAGTTCTTTCTAGTGAAGTAATGATGAATTTAACTAATTTCTTTGTTAGAAGTGCTTCAAGTGAACAAGTACAAAAGAATACTTCTTTATTAAAAGGTAAACTTCATGAACGTGTCGCTTCTAGTAAGTTAACTATTGAAGAAAGACCACTAGATAAAACTATTTTCTATCGTTATTTTGATGATGAAGGCGTTGCAACAACAAATAAGAAGATTGTTGATAAAGGTATCTTAAATACTTATTTATATAATCTTGCAACAGCAAAAAAAGATGGTGTTAGTAGTACCGGTAATGGTTACCGTGGTGGAGGTAAAGTTGGTGTTAGTTCAGTTGGATTAAGTATTAAACCAGGTAAAAAGACTTTAGATGAACTATTTAAAAAAGTTAACGATGGTATTTATATTACATCAGTTACAGGTCTTCATGCTGGTATGAACCCATCAAGTGGAAACTTCTCTTTACAAGCAGAAGGATATTTAATTAAAGATGGAATTCGTTCTACTCCAGTTTGCTTAATTACAGTCGCGGGAAACCTCTTTAAATTATTTAATGATATCGTCGAAGTTGGATCTGAAACTAAATTAACTTTCTCAGGCTACTCAGTACCAGTGATGATTAAAGAAATCGCTGTATCAGGTAAATAATTACTATAAAATCGATTTTTATAAGAACTTAGGAAAAATAAACTAAGTTCTTTTTTATTATAAAAGTAAATGTAAGCGTTACCATTGATAATTTATTCTTAAATGTTAAACTTTTAATAGGTGGATTATCAAAATGATAGGCTGCCTATCAAAAAAAATGAAGGGAGGTAATTATGACTTCTAAATTGAAAGAGGCACAAAATAATTTCATTTTATTAGAAGCGACCAAACTGTTCTTAAGTAAATCAATATCGAGTGTAACAATGAGTGATATTGCTTCTTATATTGGTATTGGAGAAGCTACTTTATATCGATATTTTGGTAAGAAACAAAACTTAGTTATTGAAGTTGCGGAACGATTATCGAAAGATTTATTAGAAAAATATTTTATATTTAATGAAGATAAATCTGGTTATGAAAATATTAAAGAATTTTATGAAGCATATTTAAAAATCTTTAAAGAAGATAAATCATATTATTCATTTGTCTATTCTCTTGATGCTTATATTCATAACGAAATAGGCATGAATTTAGATGTTTATACTGAAAACGTCAATTTATTTAAAGATATCTATTTTAAATATTATAAAAAAGGTATTTTAGATAATTCATTAAGAGATGATATTAATTTAGACATATATTATCGAACTACTAGTATTGCCTTACTATCATTTTGTAAAAAACTCGCGGTAGAAAATATTCTTCTAGATGATGATTCATCTAATCATGAAGAAGAGATTTCTTCCCTAATAGATGTATTTCTATTTAGAATTAAAAAATAATCTTATTATAAAAGGAGGACCTTATGAAAAGATTAACAAAAAAGCAAATGTGGATATTTGCTCTTGGCCAATTAGGTTGGTCAATATTAAGTGGAGTTATTAACGCTTGGTTAGTTACTTTCTATTTACCTACTCAAAATGATATTGCTTCTGGGGCTAATCAATATATTACTCCAGGACTAGTCATTTTTGGAGTATTAACTATTTTAGGCTTAATTACTTTCGGATGTCGTATTTTTGATGCAGTTACTGATCCAATTATCGCGACTTTATCAGATAAATCAAAAAATCCTAAAGGAAGAAGAATTCCTTTTATGAAATTCGCGGCAATTCCTTTATCGATTATTACTGTATTAGTCTTCTGTGCACCAGTATCAATGATTTCGGGCTGGAATGTTGCTTGGATTTCTATTTTCCTCATTTTATATTATTTATTTATGACAATTTATTGTACTCCATATAATGCATTAATCTCTGAATTTGGCAAAACTCAAGATGATAGAATGTATATTTCAACCGCGATTTCTTTAACTTATTTCGCTGGTACAATGCTTGCTTATATGCCTTTCGTCTTTGCTGGGGTATTAAGAAATGTTGTTTCATTTGATTGGTCATATCGAATTTGTTTTATTGTTCTCGCTATTATTGCTTGCATCATGATGTTAATTCCTGCATTAAAATTAAATGAAAAAGATTTCGTTGATGCAAAACCTTCTGAAGTAAGCACTACTAAATCTTTAATCGCAACATTTAAAAATAAGCAATTTAGAATATTTGTTTGGTCTGATATTGCTTATTGGATCGGTTTAACTTTATTCCAAACAGGGTTACCTTTCTTTGTTAAAGTATCAATGCAATTAGATGAATTCTATACGACTGTTTTCTTAGGCGCCATGACTGTGTTAAGTGCATGTTTCTATCCAGTTGTAAGTAAATTAGTTGTTAAATTTGGTAAACGTAAACTTGTCTGCGCAGGTTTCTTAGGTCTAGCTTTAGCTTATGTCGTTACTGCTTTAATTGGCGTTATTCCTCTTCCAGGAATCGTCTTTGGTATCTTAATTGTCATTATCGCAGCTTTCCCAATGTCATTACTTGGTATTATTCCTCAGTCAATTGTCGCGGATGT
The DNA here is from genome assembly GCA_963653535.1 of Azospirillum sp. CAG:239. Taxonomy (GTDB): domain Bacteria; phylum Bacillota_I; class Bacilli_A; order RFN20; family CAG-449; genus UBA3210. The sequence goes on along the minus strand of CAVJWU010000008.1, from coordinate 31,453 downwards.
TGCGGAAGAAGACGCGATTAAAACAGGTGAAAAGAGAGAAGGAATGTTCTTTGCAGCGAGAACTTTCGCGATGAAATTAGGCCAATCAGTCGCGATGCTTGCTTTTACGTCCCTTGCTATAATTGGTTCAAGCCAAGATTTAACTTCTAACGATTTAACAGCTTCTTCCTTAGGGTTAAGAATTGTTGCGATAGTCGCGATTGTCTCATGTACTTTAGGCGCGGTTATTTTATTCTTCTACAATGAAAAGAGCGTTATGAAAACTATTGAAGATAATAAAAAAGATCTTCCTAGTGAAGAAGGAAAATAATAAATATGAAACTAATGGAAGTTAGTTATTTTAAATTCGGTCGTAAGGTTGTCTCTTATGCAGAAGAAAATGAAGATTATAAGATTATTAAAAATTCTATAGGTTCTAGAACTGTTTATAAAATTAAAGCTAAAAATAAGATAACCTTAATTTCATTTAAAATAAACAAACGTTTTACATATCATAAAGAAGATAAGATTTTAGTTAATGGTTATCAATCTTGGACTGATACAAGAGAATTTTCTCTTCGTGAATCACTTCATAAAATTAGATTTGGTCGTTATATGACTAATAAATATAAGTTTGATGCTTATGGCGATTACACTTTTAGACCTACTCATAAACATGTTCTTCACGGTTATACTTATAGTTATTTAAGAAGAAATGATAATATTTGTTTTTATGGCTCATATAACGTAAATAATGCGTATTTAGTAATAAAATACGATATTAGAAGAAACTTAATTGTTTTAGAAAGTGATTGTGAAGGAGTTAATGTTACAAACGAATTTACTTTACTTGATTATTGTTATTTAGAAGGTAATCTTTTAGAAACACAAAAATTATATTTTAAAACTATCGGAACAAGCTCAAAAGAAAAATTAAGAGGTTATACTTCTTGGTACAATCATTATCAAGATATTAATGAAGATAAAATTAATTTAGCTTTAGTTGGAATCGATGAAAATAATTATGACTTATTTCAAATCGATGATGGATTTGAAACAAAAGTTGGTGATTGGTTAAATATTGATAAAAATAAATTTCCTCATGGATTAGAAGGAATTGTAAAAAAGATTCATGATAAAAATCTTCTCGCGGGAATTTGGCTCGCCCCATTTGTTGTTGAACAAGAATCAGAGATATATAAAAAGCATCCTGACTGGGTTTATGTTGATAAAAAAAATAATCCTGTATTCGCAGGAGGAAACTGGTCACATCAATTGTCTTTAGATATAAGAAAACAAGAAGTGCTTGATTATATTAAGGAATGCTTAGAATATTATATTTCTTTAGGATTTGACTTTTTTAAACTTGATTTTCTTTATGCGGTTAATCTAGTTCGTGTTGAAGGTAAATCTCGTTCACAAGTAATGCAAGAGATGATGATTTTCTTAAGAAACATCTTAAAAGATAAACTTATCTTAGGATGTGGAGTACCATTAGAAAATGCTTTTAATAACGTCGACTATTGTCGTGTAGGGTGTGATGTATCATTAAAATTTGATGATGAATTTTATATGGTTCTCGCTCATCGCGAAAGAAATTCCACTAAACATACGTTATTAGATACAATTTATCGTTTCCCAATGGATAATTTTGTCTTTAGAAATGATCCTGACGTTTATTTACTTCGAGATGATAATATCTTCTTAAACGAGAAACAAAAAGAGGCATTAATTAAAATTAATCATTTATGTGGTGCTTTATATTTAACAAGTGATAATGTCTCTTCTTATAGTGAAGAAAAGAAAAAAATATTATTAGAAGCACAAATTTTATCGAAAGCGAAAATAACTAATATTATCACTAATAAAAAAGATGTAACCATTACTTATGTTCTTAATGGAACTGAGGCTAAGTTAGTCTATAACCCTAAGAAAGGAGAATTAATAAATGGATAAATCTAGTGTCGTATTTGGTAATTCTATACCTAAAAAAACGATTAAGAAAGCGAACAAAAATAAACAAAAATATATTAAAAAATTTGGAGATGATTCAAATGTCGATTATAAATTAGGTTTCAATAAAATTGAATCATTAGATTTTATCGACGCAAAAAATATTGTTGTTAAAGATCAAAATGAACCTTTTCCTAGTAATGGGTTAATTGTCGGCAATATTCGTATGGGATTTGGCCATTATCGAATTTCTATCGCGATGGCTAGCTGCGCTCGTGCGATGGGCTACGTTCCTATCTGGCTTGATTTAGCTTCATTTGATGCGACTGGATCAAAAGTAATTAGAGCCCAAAACGATTTATATTCATTAGGATCAAGAATTTCACAAAAATCTAAATTATTTAATCATTTTGTTTGGGAAGTATTTAACCGTGATGTCTTTAAACAATTAGTCTATAATCCAGGGGATCAAAAGAATGCTGAATTACTTGTTCCTTTATTTAAACATATTCCTAAGGACACTCCATATATCGCAACTCACGCATGGCCTTCACAAGCGGCTATTCATGCCGGCATGACTCATGTAGTTAACGCGATTCCTGATAATTGGCCGATGGCTTTACATCTTTCTGAAGGGGCTATTCACACCGTACAAACTTCATTTGGTTATTATGGATATAAAAGACTCGATGGATTTGATAAAAATAGACATTTAAAACATATTCCTGATGATCAAATTAAATATGTTGGTCATTATGTTGATCATGAAATTGTTTCTTCTTTAGAAAATGATACTGCGAAAAGACTTGATCGATTAGAAAATAATGCCCCAATTAGAATTCTTTTAACAGTCGGAGGAGCTGGAGCAGGACAAAAACAATTCATGGAAATATTAAAACATCTTCTTCCATACGTAAAAGAAAATAAAGTAGCTTTATTTATTAACTTTGGTGATCACTTAAAAGTTTATGAATATCTTTGTAAAGAAATTGATGGCTATAAAGATTTTAAAACTTATTTTGATCAATATGAAGAATTTAAAGAGTTCGTTAATAAGATGAATGATTTAGAAATTAAGGGTGTTTATAATATCTTCCATAAAGACATTTTCCCTGCCGTATATTCAACTAATTTATTAATGAGAAAATGTGATTTACTCATCACTAAACCAAGTGAATTAGTTTTCTATCCTATTCCTAAAATCTTTATGAGACATATTGGGGGACATGAAGTTTTCTCCGCGTATTACGGCAAAGAAATTGGCGATGCAACTTATGAATGTGATACAACTAAGAAGATGAAATTAATGTTAGATGATTTTATCTCTGATAAAGCATTACTAAAAAATATGAACGAACAAATTTTACGTCTTAATAAAATGGGTCTTTATAACGGGGCTTATGAATGCGTAAAACTAGCCACGAAAAAATAAGTTATATATCTCTCTAGGTAAAAATAATCTTTATCTAGAGATTTTTTATTAACTTATTTATTTACACATGTTAAAAGTCTAAGTATAATTTATTTAGATATATAGACGTAAGGTCGTATATAGGAGGGATTTAAAATGAAAAAATTATTTAAAAATGCGTGTTTATTGACATTATGCGCGGCTACATTAGTTGGATGTGGTAATTCTAAAGTAGAATTTGCAACATTTAAAACAAAAGCAGAAGAAGCTTTAAAGAAAACAGTTGAATATACTAACGCGAATGTAAGTGGTAGTGTTAAATATGGTTCAACTACTACTAGCGTTAATTTTAAGGCAACTCTCAAAAATAGAGCTTTAACTCCTGAATCATTAAGTGATGCGGTTTATACTTCTGCAATCAATGCTTTTGATCTTAAGAACGTAGTTTCTACTAGTGAAAGTGAATTAAAAGATTATGAATATTATGCAGGTTCTACATTTGAAATGAAATATGTTCCTTCATCATCTTCTAGTTCAAGCGAAACTGCTATCAGTAATTACTTCGCTTGGAATGAATATGGTTTATTAACTACATTTACTTATGCTTTAAATGATTCTAATAGCATGAATTTTACTATTTCTTATAGTAAATAGATTAAATAAATTGATAATAGTAAAGAAAAGATTATCGTGAGAACGATAATCTTTTTTAATGATTTAATTAAGAAATTTCCACTTTATTATCAATTAATTTAACGATTAAGAAGACACCTAAGATAATAAAAGCTAGTTCTAATAAGATATTAATGATATTCATAATTATTAAATCAGAAAATAACCTATTTATATTAGTTATTCCGATTGAATAAATAAAGAATAAACCTATCGCAAAAACGATACTAAAGAAGACTGAATGATTTTTAAATGGTTTAACATTACCTAAGGTAATAACAAATAATATGGCACATAACATTAATATCGATGAAAAGAAACTACTAAATGAACTAAGAATGTTTATTGTAACTTGTCTTATATCTATATTTGATGAAGGAGTAAAAAAGTTTTTAATTTGAGTAAATATTGAAACATCCACCCCTTCACTATGACCAATTAATGTATTTAAGATTAAGGCAGAAAAGAATAGACTTACTACACCGACTACAGTAAACGCAATTCCCCATATAATGATAGATAATAACTTAGAAATAACATTCTTTCCGGTGGAAATAGGTAATGTCAAAGTTAAATAACCTTGAGAAGAGAAGAAACTTTGTTTAAAAAAACGGATAGAATTAATTATATATAAAGTAATAATAACTAAAATGAAACATCCAATTAATGAATATATTCCAAATAGTAACATATAACTAATTGTTAAATTAACTTCGCTTGATAAAGATAATTTATAAATGCTAAAAATAAGAAATGGAGCGATACATGCAATACATATCGTGATTATAAAGAGAATAAAGAAAGAATTCTTTAAAGAGATTAAATCGTGTTTTAATAATTTTAGAAACATTTAAAATCCTCCTTAAATAATTCATTAATTGATTTATCGTGTTCTTTAATTAATTGATCTTTATCACCAACTCTAATTATCTTACCTTCTTTTAGGAAGATAATTGTTTTACAGATTGATTCAATTTCTTCAATTAAATGCGTTGCGATAATTACTAATGCGTCTTTATTGTAGTTCGCGAGGATAACGTTAATAATATATTCTCTAGTTGCAGGATCAACTCCTCCGATTGGCTCATCAAGAATATATATTTTCGCGTTACGCGATAAAACTAAACCTAATTGGACTTTTTCTTTATTGCCTTTTGAAAGTGATTTTATTTTTGCTTTTGGCTCAATTCTAAACTTTTGTAGTAAATCCATCATCTTATCTTCACTAAAATCACTATATAAATCTTTAAACATATTGATTACTTGAATAACAGTATGATTTTGATCTAGATAAGTTGAATCTGGTAAATAAGAAATAATTGATTTAGTGTATGCATCTACTTCGTGACCGTCAATATATACTTCACCATTATAAGATCTTAATAAGCCATTTAATATCTTAATTAAAGTTGTCTTTCCTGAACCATTAGGTCCGAGTAAACCAACAATTTGACCAGTTGATAAATCTAAATCAATATTTCTTAAACTAGGAAAAGAATTTCCGGCGTAAGTTTTGGTTAAGTTACGAATGGTAATGATATTTTCTCCCATATAAAATAACCTCCTTTAGAAAATTATATTCTAACTTGATTTATTTTAAAATAAATATATTCTTTTATGCGTAAAATATGGTTAAATTATGTATAATTTATTAGGCAGGTGAAATTATGGCAGGACAAAGAAAAGATTATATTACTTGGGATGAATATTTTATGGGTGTGGCTAAACTTGCTTCATTTAGAAGTAAAGATCCTTCGACTCAAGTAGGTGCTTTAGTTGCTTCAAGTAAGAACAAGGTATTAACAATGGGCTACAATGGTATGCCAATTGGTTGTAATGATGATGATATGCCTTGGGCAAGAGAAGGTGAACAAGTTGATACTAAATATCTATATGTATGCCATGCTGAATTTAACGCAATCTTAAATGCGACAAGTTCACTAGAAGGTGGAAGAATTTATGTCACTTTATTCCCTTGTAATGAATGTGCGAAAGCTATTATTCAATCAGGAATTAAAGAAGTAATTTATATTGAAGATAAATATAAAGATACTCCTTCAATTATCGCGAGTAAAAGAATGTTTGATATGACAAATGTAAAATATAGAAAGTACGAAGGAAAGATTCCTTTTATAGAGTTTAAATAATATGGATAAAGGATTAGAAAAAGCAAAGCAACAAAGAATAAGAAAAAATCGACTTGTTATTACTGTCATAATTTATTTTATGCTAATATCAATACTTGCCGGCGTAACTTATGGAGGTAAAGTCTTTGGAGATAATTCTTCAGGATATGTTGTCGCCGCGGCAGTTATTGTCATTTTTACCATCTGTTATTGGTTATTCTTCTATGTTGCATTTAGAAGAGATAAACAAAGAAAGAAATAAAATTAATGAAAGCTTTAGAAGTAGAACATTTAAGATTTAGATATGACAAAGAAACAAAGGTCTTTAATGACCTTTCTTTTAACGTGAATAAAGGTGAATATGTGGCAATTATTGGCCATAATGGCTCAGGAAAATCAACACTTGCCAAACTTATCATTGGTTTATTAGAAGCACAAAAAGGAACAATAAAAGTATTTGATCAAGTTTTAAATGAAGATAACTTATATTCAATTCGTAGTAAAGTAGGGATCGTATTTCAAAATCCTGATAATCAATTTACTGGTTCAACAGTCGCGGATGATATTGCTTTTGGTTTAGAGAATCATGAAGTTCCCCATGAACAAATGGATGGAATTATTTCTAAATATGCCCGTATTGTCAATATGGAAGAATTCTTAGATAAAGAACCTACTTCTCTATCTGGAGGACAAAAACAACGTGTCGCGATTGCAGGAGTTCTCGCGATGCATCCTGATTTAATCATCTTTGATGAAGCAACCGCGATGTTAGATCCAAAAGGTAAGAGTGAAATTAAAAATGTCATTAAAAAGATTAAAGAAGAACGAAAAGATTTAACGCTTCTATCGATTACTCATGATATTGAAGAAGCATTTAATTCTGATCGAGTTATCGTCATTGAAAAAGGTGAGATTGTTTTTAATGATACACCTAGTAACGTTTTTAAAAATAAAGAAAAATTATTAGAAATGAAACTAGATATTCCTTTTTCTTATAAGCTATTTGATGAATTAAAAGCTTTAGGAATATCTTTATCTAGTAATGATGAAGAAAGTATGGTGAAAGAATTATGCCAATAGTTTTTAAACATTTAAATTATGTCTATTCACCTTCTTTACCATTAGAAACTACCGCTTTAAAGGATATTAATTTAGAAATTAAAGATCATTCTTTTATGGCATTAGTCGGCCATACTGGCAGTGGAAAATCAACCTTAGTTCAACAAATTAACGCTCTTTTAATCCCTAGTTCTGGTGAAGTAAATGTAAATGGGTTTATTGTTGCGAATAAAAAAGATAAAAAAGCTTCTTTAAAGAAACTAAAAAAAGAATCGATCGAAGAATATAAGAAAAATAAAGATTATAAGACATTAAGAAAAAATGTCGGTTTAGTCTTTCAATTTCCAGAATATCAATTATTTGAAGAAACTGTAATAAAAGATGTTACGTTTGGTCCAAAGAATTTTGGTTGTTCTGAAGAAGAAGCAATTAAACTTGCAAAAGAAGCATTAACTTTAGTAGGTATAGATGAAAGTTTATATCAAAGAAGTCCTTTTGAATTATCAGGAGGACAAAAAAGAAGAGTGGCGATTGCAGGTATTATTACTTTAAAGCCAGATATTTTAATTCTTGATGAACCAACGGCAGGTCTAGATCCTACTGGTTCAAAAGAAATGATGGATTTATTTTTAAAATTGTACCATCAAGGTACAACTTTAATTATGGTCTCTCACGATATGGATAACGTAATAAAATATGCGACTGATGTAACAGTTTTAAGTAAAGGAGAAATCATAAAAGAATGTAAACCTCAAGAACTATTCTTAGATGATTCTTTAGTGTCAAGTCTATCAATTGAAGAACCAAAATGTATAAAATTCGCGAAAAGACTTAATCAAAATGGTTATCATATTGATTTAGGTAAAGTGGTTGATGAAAAATCACTCGCTTTAGAAATTGTAAAGGAAAGAAAAAAATAAAATGCAAAATATTACGATTGGTAAATACGTTCCTTATAATTCAATCATTCATCGTTTAGATCCTCGTTATAAGATTCTTGCGATGATTACTTTGATGGTGTGCATTTTCTTTTCTTTTAGCTCAATATGGATGAATTTTATTGTATATGGAATACTAATGATTTTTATTTACATCATTATGAGAATTTCTCATATTAAGCTAAGCATGTTATTTTCTCAATTAAAAGCCATCTGGATTATGATGTTAGTCTTATTTATTGTTAATATCATTGTTCCAGGGGATGCTTCACTTGGCTATTTTACTTTCTTTAATACAGGATGGAAGATATATTATTCAGCGATATATAATACAGTTTATATCTTATTTAGACTTATTATCATGTTATCTTTATCTTTAGTTTTAACTGCGACTACTAAACCTTTAGAACTAACTAATGCTTTAGAATTCTTAATGAAACCTTTAAAAGTAATTAAATTTCCAGTTCATGAAATCGCGATGACAATTTCTTTAGCGTTACGTTTTATTCCAACTTTACTTGAAGAAACGGACCGTATTATGAAAGCACAAGCTTCGCGTGGAGTTGATTTTCAAAATGGTAAATTTAAAGAAAAAATAAAAGCGATTATCGCATTAATTATTCCTTTATTTATTTCTGCGCTCGCACGAAGTGAAGATCTTGCGAATGCGATGGAAGCTAGAGGATATAATCCAAGTGCAAAAAGAACTAAATATCGTATTAATAAGTGGGCATTAAGAGATAGCGTTGCATCAATAATTATCCTTGCGCTTCTTGGAGGCTTAATCACTTTAATGGTTACTAAATTTGATTTAGTGACTTTTATTCAAGGACTATTTTAATATGCGAGTAAAAGCGGTTATTTCCTATAATGGAACGAGATATTATGGTTTCCAAACACAAAGAGATGAACTTACTTTAACTATTGAAGATGTTATTGAGAAGACTTTATCTTCTTTGTTTAATGAAAACGTAGAAATAGTTGGCTCAGGTCGAACTGATAAAGGAGTACATGCCTTAGGTCAAGTTGTTCATTTTGATTTGAATAGAGATTCTTTAGACGTCTATAAAATGCTCTATGCAATTAATAGATTATTACCTAATGATATTGCTTTTAAAAGCTTAGAAGTGGTGGAAAGTTCTTTTCATGCAAGATTTAACGCAAAATCTAAGCATTATCGTTATATAATTAATACAGGTATTAAAGATCCTATTAATAAAGATTTATGTTTTAACTTATGTCGCAAGTTAGATGAAAATATTATTCTATCTGGAATGAAATTATTTATTGGTAATCATAACTTTATTAATTTCTGTACCAATGATGAAGGACCCTTTGAAAGAGAAATTTATGAATTTACTTTAAAAGTAGAAGGAGCTAAATTTATCTTTGATATCTATGGAAGTGGTTTTAGACGTTACATGGTTAGAATGATTATAGGTACCTTAATTGAATTAGGTTTAAAAAATATCTCCTTAGATGATATTAAGAAATTATTATCGATAGAGACGTGTAATCGAGTTAGATATAAAGCACCTAGTGAAGGATTATATCTTGTGGAGGTGAATTATTAATGATTAAAAATAACTATCATACTCATACTTCTAGATGTGGTCATGCAATTGGTGAAGATGAAGAATATGTAATTGAAGCAATCGCGATGGGATTACAAGAATTAGGATTTTCTGATCACATAATGCTTCCTGATCACATTCAACCAGGCGTAAGAGGAGATTATGATCTTCTCGATGATTATTGTTCTTCTATTAATGCATTAAAAGAAAAATATAAAGATCGTATTAAGATTTATCTAGGCTTTGAAGCAGAAGCGATGGAATATTATTTTCCTTATTATCAAGAATTATTAACTTCAGGGAAGATTCAATATTTAATTCTTGGTAACCATTGTGAAATTGATGGGCCTACTTTAAAACCTTTTTTCTCCCATGCTACTACTAAAGATGATATTAAAAGATATACTGATTCTTTAATTAAAGGCATGGAAAGTGGCTTATTTAAATATGTTTGTCACCCTGATTATTTTATGGCTAGTTATTTAAAATGGGATCATGCCGCGATTAGTTGCTCAAAAAGAATTATTAAAGCTAGTGTTGAATTAGGTATTCCTTTAGAATTTAATTTTGCTTCTATTCGTGGAGGAAAAAGAATTCTTGGAGATGATTATCGTTATCCTTACCCACATGTTGAATTTTGGAAACTCGCTAAAAAATATGGTGCGCAGATTATTCTTGGTTTAGACGCACATGCTCCATTTGATTTAGATAATCCTAATAATGATTCTGGCTATAAATTAGTTAAAGAATTAGGCCTAAAAATAATTGATAAGCTTGATATTGATAATGTAGAACTTACTCGTCAGTAGGTTCTTTTATTTTTTGTGAATTTTTCTATAAAAAGAATTCTTATGTCAATTGATAAGTGAAAAAAAGTGATTGACAATGAAATAAAACTATGCAATTATTTAAAAAAGGCGGAGTTTTATATGAAAGCATTATATAAAGGATTCTTAGTTTTTAGCTTATCAATTTTTGGCATAAACAATAATTATAGTAAATACAATGTATTAGATGGCTTAATTCCTGGTGATTCTTCTATTCCTTCTACTTGGGGGCAAGAAAAAATTCAATTAAATGAAGCACTAAATTTGTCTAATCCCTCTAAAAAAGTTAAAATAGGACTTATTGATAGTGGAATACATTCAGAACATGAAAAATTAAATCAACTTATCGACTATAATAAAGGTAAAGATTATATATCAAATGATCCTTATACTGATAAAAATGGTCATGGAACACATGTTGCAGGTATTATAGCTTCGGTTATGAATTATTCTAACATTGAAATTTATTCTTATAAAGTGCTAGATGAAGGTAATTATGGAAAACCAAAAAATGTTGTTGATGCAATAAAACAAGCTCAAATAGATGGCTGCGATATTATTAATTTGTCTTTAAGCTTTCTAGAAAAAATATTTCATGTAAAGGATATTTTAGAAGAAGCTATTTCTTCTTTTGATGGTTTAGTTGTTTGCTCGAGTAGTAATTTTAATATTAATTATGACAATGAAAAAAACGAATTAAGATATCCTGCTTGTTTAGACTTAGATAATTTAATTACTGTTGGAGCATCAAACTTAAATGATGAAAGATGGAGTGAAAAAGATAAAGGGTCGAATTTTGGAAAAAACTATGTTGATTTATTTGCGCCAGGATATTCTATTTGCTCGACATATCCTACTTCTTTAGACTCTTCTGGATATTTTTATACTTCTGGAACATCAATGGCAACACCTTTCGTTACAGGAGTAGGAGCTTTAATTTTATCAAATTTTCCTAATATAACCGTTAAAGAATTAAAGGATGCAATTTTAAATAATGTTGATAAAACAAATTCATTGTATAATAGTTGTAAAACAGGTGGTAGATTAAACGCTTATAAAGCTTTAAAATCATTTAAACATACTCACTCGTTTAATATTTCATTTAATGAGAATAATCATATATATAGTTGTGATTGTGGCTATTCTTACACTCAAAATCATGAAATTAAAACTCGTTATTATGATAGAATTTCTCATAAAGAAATGTGTTTTTGTGGATATTCTACAGGGATAAAAGAACCACATATTTTAAAACAATCTGATATATCTAATAATAAAGGATTTTGCTTGGAATGTGGGAATTTAATAAATTTAAAAACGGATATTTCTATAATTGAACCAATGTATGATAGTACTCTTATTACTTTAAATGGTAGTTATAAATTATCTAATGGTATTATTATTTTATGTGATGAAGATTTTATTCTTTATGAACAAGGATTGCTTGATTTAACAAGTAATGAATATTTATTAAACTAACTAATATAAATTTAATTTAATGAAAGGGAAGATATTACATGTTTTAATATCTAATGGTGCTTAAATATGAAAATGAAGAACCTTAAATTGTTTTTAATTCCAATTTTATTATTTTCTCTTTTTGGATGTAATAACAAATATGATCATGAGGAGATGACAAATAATCATTTGGATAAATTATATAATGATTATAATATGAAAAAGATAGATTATAATTATGTTGATTTTGTATTTGATTCTAATTTTGTTACATCAACTTTTTCTCAAACTGGCTCTTTTGAAAAAGGTTCTTATCTTGGCATAAAAGCGTGTGTGTTAGATTCTGTTTGGGAAGAAAGCTGTTATAAATATAATTATCAGTACGACTTATTTTATGAATGCGAATTAGATAAAATATATGATTCTTATAAAAATAAATCTGATATGTTTAATAATAAATATGAAATAGATTTTAAATTTTCATTAGATAATAATCTTATTTTCTACATTAGTATTATATCTTATGAATATAAGAGCAATACAGTATACGAAATACAATATGATGAAAATTATATGATTAGTCATGTAGATCAAACACAATATTACAATGATAAAGTAATAGCCTTTTTTTCTTTAAATGTATCATATAGATAAATTACAAGGCTTCAATTAATAGATTGGAGCTTTTTAATTGGATTTATTTTCGTTTTAATCAAAAATTTATAGCTAATTTAATATTATCTAATTAGTTTTTTTACTTTAATTTTCTTAAAATAAAATCTATGTAATTTTAATAATTAATTATTAAAAACGTTATTAGATTAGTATATAATATTGAAAGTATGAAACGTGAGGAACTTATGGAAGATTTTTTAGCAAGATTAAACGATGAACAATATAAAGGCGCAACTTCTAAAGCACAATATATTAGAATTATTGCCGGCGCAGGAAGTGGTAAGACTAGCGTTCTTACTAGTAGAATTGCTTATTTAATCTCTCATGAAGATGTCTTTCCTTCGACTATTATGGCTGTTACTTTTACAAATAAAGCCGCGAATGAAATTAAAGCGAGAGTTAATAAAGTTGTAGGAGTTGAAAATGGTTCAAGAATGTTTTTAGGAACAATTCATTCCTGGTGCGCAAGATTTTTAAGACAAGAAGCACTTCACTTTGGCTTTCCTAAGAATTTTACTATTTTAGATGAAGAAGATTGTAAAAACATTATGAAAGAAATCTTTTCTAGTAAATATAATTTACCTAGAAATGATCCTAATATTGGTAAATGTTTAAACTGGATTTCAGGCAAAAAGATGAGGGGACAAACTTATGATGATATTAAAGATGTCACTTATCCTAGTCCGGAACTTAAAAAATATAAACAATATTTTAAAGATTACACAGATACATTAAATGAAAGACATTCGTTAGATTTTGATGATTTATTACTTAAATCAATTGATGTATTAAATGATGAATCTAATGGTGTTAGAGAAAGATATAATAAATATATTCGTCATATCTTAGTTGATGAATTCCAAGATATAAATGATGTTCAATTTAAATTGATTGAACTATTAATGAATAAAGATACATCTTTATATGTCGTTGGTGATCCAGATCAAACTATTTATACTTGGAGAGGGGCAAACCATCGTCTTATTCTTGATTTAGAAGACTATATTAAAGATATAAATAAAGATGCTAAACTAGAATCAATTTATTTAAATCAAAATTATCGTTCAACTAAAGAAATTTTAAAAGTTTCTAATGCACTTATCGATAATAATAGAGAAAGATTAAAAAAGAATCTTTTCTCTAATGGAGAAAACGGAAATACAGTTAAATTCTTTAATTCAAGAAGTTCGAAAGAAGAAGGAACTCGCTGCGTTGAAAAGATAATCGATTTACATAAGCAAGGTATATCTTATAAGAATATCGCGATTTTATATCGAAATAACGCTTCTTCTAGTATTGTTGAAACTGAACTAGCGAATTATCGTATTCCTTATAAAATCTTCGGAGGCATTAAATTCTATCAACGTGCTGAAATTAAAGATATCGTTTCTTATTTTAAATTAATCGCGAATCCTTCTGACGATACAGCATTTTTAAGAATTATTAATATTCCAAAAAGAAATATTGGTGCAACCGCGACAGATAATTTAATCTCAGAAGCTAAAGCAGTTGGTCAAAATTATTTCTTATATTTAAAAGAAAATATTAATTCATGTTCATTAAAGGCTAAAGGTAAAGCAAGTTTCATTAATGTATTTAAAGAAATGCAAATAGTAGAAGAAGAGATAACTAATGGTAATAGACATCTTTATACAGTATTAGATAATTTCTTAAAAAATATTAATTATTACGAATATATTAAAGAAAATTATAAAGAAGATAGTGATGATCGAATTGAAAATATTATGCAATTATTAAATCAAGTTGATATTTTCTTAGATAGTAATGCAAATGATACTTTCTTAGATTTTATTAATAATGCAATGCTACAAGCTTCCCAAGATGATATGAATGATAAATCTGATGGTGACTATGTTTCATTAATGACTGTTCATACTGCAAAAGGCTTAGAATACGATTATGTATTTGTAATTAATATGGCAGAAGGAATATTCCCTTCAATTAGATCAGTAAGTGAATCTAAACTTGGTATTGAAGAAGAAAGACGTTTAGCTTATGTTGCTTTTACTCGAGCAAAAAAAGAATTATATGTTTCTTCTAATCAAGATTATTCTTTTATTACTCAATGTCCTAATTCACCTAGTCGATTTGTTAAAGAAGCAGGCATTTATTCTGAAAATATTGGTCGAGTCTTAGGTACATCGAAAACTCCAACTTATCAAGCAAAATATAAGCCAGCTGGCTTAAAGGAAGTTAAGAAAACGGTGGTAAATAACGAAACTAATGGAATAACTTCTTGGGCAGTAGGTGACAAAATAGAACATGCGACATTCGGTAAAGGTGTAGTAGTTGAAATAATAAATAAACTGATTAGAATTAAATTTGACCGTGATGAAGTAGGAACTAAAACATTAATATCTACTCATCCATCAATTAAAAAAATTTAGGAGGATATATGGTTAAATACGATATTGAATTATTAAAAAAATGTGCGAATAACTTAATGTTCGATATGTCTAGTGAACAATATGAATTACTTTTAAAAGAATTTGATGTCATCACTAAACAAATGGAAGTTCTCGGAGAAATTGAGGGTCTAGATGACATTAGTCCAATGACTTTCCCATTTGATGTAACTACTTCTTATTTAAGAGAAGATGTTCCTGAAGAAGGATTATCTAAAGAAGAAGTATTAAGAAACGCAAAAGATGTTGTGGAAGGACAAATTAAACTTCCAAAGGTGGTAGGCTAATATGAAATATATCGGTAAAACAATTGAAGAATTACATGACTTATTAGTTAAAAAGGAAGTTACTCCTTTAGAATTAACGTTAGACGCGCTTGAAGCATTAAAGAAAGAAAGTACTAATGCTTTAGAAACTATTTGTGAACAAGAAGCGATTAATTTTGCTTCATCATTAAAAGAACCTGAAGTAGATAATATGTTTTGGGGTATACCATATATCGCAAAAGATAACTTTTCTACTAAAGATATCTTAACTACTGGTTCAAGTGAAATTTTAAAAGATTACGTCCCAGTTTTTGATGCGACAGTTGTAAGAAAACTTAAAGAAAATAAGGCGGTTTTAATTGGTAAATCAACCTTAGATGAACTTGCGATGGGTGGAACCGGTACGACAGGCCATAAAGGTATTACATTTAATCCATATGATGAAACACATACTTATAAGATTGGTGGTTCATCATGTGGCAGCGCTTCTTTAGTCGCACAAGGTATTGTTCCTTTTGCTTTAGGCTCAGATACTGGTGACTCAGTTAGAAAGCCTGCTTCTTACGCAGGACTAGTCGGTATGAAACCAACTTGGGGAAGAATTTCTCGTTTTGGTTTATTCCCTTTTGCTCCTTCTTTAGACCATGTCGCTTATTTTACTAGAACTGTTAAAGATTCTGCTATCGCACTTGAACTTCTTGCAGGTTACGATATTGATCACGATGCAACTTCTTCACCTCGTGAAGTAGAAAAATATGCTTCAAAAATTAATGAAGATATGAGAGGTAAGAAAATTGCTTTTATTAAAGAAATTAATGAATCAATTAAAGACGAACCAATTAAATTAGGTATGGAAAAAGTTTCTTCAATCTTAAAAGAAAAAGGCGCGATTGTTGAAGAAATTAGTTTTGATGCAAAACTTCTTGAAGCAATCTATCCTTGTTATATGATTATTTCTTGCGCGGAAGCTACTTCTAATAACGCAAATCTCGATGGTATTAAATTTGGACCACGAATTGGTGAAGAAAATACTTACCAAGAAGTAATGATGAAAGCGAGAACGAAAGGATTCTGTGAATTAATTAGAAGAAGATTCGTTATTGGTTCTTATTCATTATTTAAAGATAACCAAGAAGAACTCTTTATTAGAGCTCAAAAAATCAGACATTTAATCGTTAATAAATTAAATGAAATCTATGAAAATTATGATGCGATTATTACTCCATGCGGAGGAATTATTAGAAATCCTTATGTTTCTAATGACGATGTCGCGAGTAGATTAGATCCTCATACTATGATTATTGAAAATCATTTAGCTTTAGGTAATTTTGGAGGTTTACCTTCTCTAACTATTCCAATGGGATTAGATAATAAATTCCCATTTGGTTGTAATATTATGACTAAAGCATTTGACGAAGTTACTTGCTTTAGTATTGCAAGTGCACTTGAAAGTAGTTTAGGACTAAAAAATATTTATGCAAAGAAGGTGATGGACTAATGAATTTTGAAGCAGTTATTGGTATTGAAATCCACGTAGAAATGAAAACTAAATCAAAGATGTTTTCGACAGGTAAAATCTCTTTTGGTGAAGAACCTAACACTTGTGTTCGCCCATTAGATATCGCTTTCCCTGGTACGATGCCTATTGTTAATAAACAAGCAGTTATTAACGCAATTAGAGTATCGCATGCATTAAATATGACTATTGATCATGAATTATGGTTTGATAGAAAAAATTATTTCTATAGTGACCTTCCTAAGGGATATCAAATCACTCAACAAGCTCGTCCAATTGGTTCAAATGGTTATTTAGATATTAAATTAAGCGATGGAAGAACTAAACGTATTGAAATTGAACGTTTACATATGGAAGAAGATACATGTATGCAACACCATATGGCAGATTATACATTACTTGACTATAACCGTGCTGGAACTCCATTAGTCGAAATTGTTTCTCGCCCAAATATTAGAAGTGGTGAAGAAGCGATGAAATATGTTGAAATGATTAAATCAATTGTCACATACTTAGATGTTTCTGATGGTAAGATGGAAGAAGGTTCACTTAGATGTGATGTTAACGTCTCTATTAGACCTTATGGAAGTGAAACATTTGGAACAAAAGTTGAAGTTAAAAACTTAAATTCAACCGCGAACGTTCAACGTGCGATTGATTATGAAGTAAAAAGACAAACTAAATTATTATTAAGTGGCTCACCAGTTGAACAAGAAACAAGACGTTTCGATGAAATGAAAAAAGAGACGGTTTTAATGAGAAAAAAGACAGATGCAGTCGATTATAAATATTTCACCGAACCTAATATTGTCCCAATTAAATTAAGTGATGAATTTGTTCTTAATGCGATTAAAACAAGTAATGAACTTGCAAGTGAAAAATTTGTCCGTTATATTTCTTTAGGATTAAGTGAAGACGAAGCAAATCAAATGTTACAAGATAAAGATTCTAGTGAATATTTTGATAAGTGTGTTAAAGAAGATTCTACTAAAGCCAAAGCTTTCTGGAACTGGTTAAACGGAGATATTTTAGCTTACTTAAATAAGAATTCTTTAACTATTAAAGACTTAAAAGTAACTCCAGATAATTTATTAGTCTTAATTAATATGTTAGATAAAGGTAGCTTATCATTTAACCAAGCACGTAATGTCTTTGAAAAGATGGCAATTAATAATAAAAATGCTGAAGAAATTGCAGATGAATTAGGTTTAAAACAAAATTCTGACGAAGGAGCGATTAAAGCGATTGTTGAAGAAACAATTAATGAATTCCCTCAATCAGTTGTTGACTTTAAGAATGGTAAAGATAGAGCTTTAGGCTTCTTAGTTGGCCAAGTTATGAAGAAAACTAAAGGTAAAGTAAACCCTCAAATTACTTCTAAACTTGTTTTAGAAATCTTAAAGAGCAAATAATATGAAATATTTAATGCTATTTGTTGATGGAGTAGAAGATGTTGAGGCATTAACTCCATTAGATGTTCTTCTTCGTGGTAAAGAAGAAGTTGTTAAAGCTAGCTTAATGGGAAGAAATGAGATTATCACTAAATGTAATAACCATCTCTATATTGAAAATTTGATTGAAGATATAAAAGATTATTCTTCTTTTGATGGACTTATTATTCCTGGTGGCCCTGGCTCATTTAAGATTATGGCTTTTAAAGAAATAGTTAATGATATTATTAATTATTTTGCTTCGAAAAATAAATTAATTGCAGCTATATGCGCTGCCCCAATGTTAGTTGGTCGACTAGGATATTTTCAAAATAGAAATTATGTTGTTCATCCTGGATTTGAAGATCAAATTATTGGAGGCACATATTTAAGAAATGAAGGCGTAGTCGTTAGCGGAAACTTCATTAGCGCGAAAGCTATGGGATATTCTTTTCCCTTTGCTTTAGCGATTTATCGATATTTCCATGGGGAAGAAGAAACAAAAAAATTAGAATCATCTTGTCAAGGTGAATAAGGTCTATTCGTAGACCTTTTTTATTTAAAAAAATAAGCAAAATAATAGGGATTTAAGGTAAAAACTAAACATAAAAAAAGATGTTACCTTCGTAACATCTACTTATCTTTCTTAATAAATTTAGCTCCTTTAGTTAAAGCTTCTTCTTCCCATTTAGGAAATATTCCTTTATCTAAATCACTAAGTAACTTAATATCTTCTTTATTCATTTGATATTTTTCAAACATATCAGGACGATAAAGTCTAGTTAGATATAATGATTCTCTTTGGCGATATTTTCTTATTGCTTCATGATTGCCAGAAAAGAGAATATCAGGGATTTTATCACCTTCATAATCATAAGGGAAAGTGTATTGACGATATTCTAATAAACCATTATTAAATGATTCTTCTGAAGTAGATTCTTCAGCGATTACTCCTTTAATTAAACGAATAATTGAATCACTCATAGCCATAACTGGTACTTCTCCGCCGGTAAGAATATAATCACCAATTGAGACTAATTCATCGACGTATTTATTAAATCTTTCATCGATTCCTTCATAATGTCCGCAGACGAAGATTAAATGTTCTTTATTTGATAATTCTATCGCTTTTGCTTGATTAAAAGTCTTTCCTCGAGGGGAAGTCATTAAGGTGTAAGAATTATCTTTTTTAACAGATTTTAATGCATCTAAAACAGGTTGAACTTTCATAATTAAACCTGCTCCTCCACCGGTAGGATAATCATCAACACGATGATTCTTATCTAAAGTAAAATCACGGATATTAACTATTTCAAATTCGATTAATCCTTTTGCAATACCTCTTTTAATAATTGAATTAGAAAGAAAAGAAGTAAACATATCAGGAAATAAAGTTAAAATAGTGATTTTCATTAATCGACCATCCCGTCGATTAAAGTGACTTCAATTCTTTTATTAGCTAAATCGACTTTTTTAATAAAAGCTCCAATATAAGGAATTAATATTTCTTTTTTGTTCTTTAACTTAACTCTTAAGGAACGTCTACCGACATAATCATTAATTTCAATTACTTTGCCAACATTACCTCTTTTTTCATCGATAACATCGAGGTTTATTAAATCACAGAAATAATAACTACCTTCTTCAAGTGGAGGAAGTTCTTCTTTATTCGCGAAGATTTTACTACCTAATAAAGGAGTAATTGATTCAATAGTTGGATATTCTTCAAAAGTGACATAATCAAAACCTTGATAGAAATAATAATCGCTAACAGTTACTTTAATTTCTTCACCTTGTTTAGTTTCAATATAAACATTATTTCCTTTTTTATATCTTGTAGGAGCAAAATCAGTTTGTGAAAATACTTTGACACAACCTTTTAATCCTTGCGTTTTTAAAATTGTTCCAATAATTAATTTAGTCATAGTTTCCTCCATTTCGTTATATAAATTATATAGAAATAACTAGAAAATAAAAAGTCCCGAAGGACTTATTATTTATTTCGCTTCAACTTCTTCAGAAACGAATTTGATATGAACTCTTTCTGAATTTGTTTTACCAGCAATACTTAAGACTTCTCTTAATGCGTCTGCAGTAGAACCACGTTTACCGATTAATCTACCAGCGTCATCTTTTTCGCATTTGATTACGAATGTGCGATCTTTCTTATTTTCATTTTCAAGTTCAGTAATTTCGATCATTTCTGGATGAGAAACGATTGGATCAATGATCTTGTGGATAGCGACTATGTAATCCATAATTACTATCTCCAATTACTTAGAAGCTTTTTTTGAAGCAAATTCTTTCATGATGCCTGCATCTGAAAGTAAAGATCTAACTGTGTCTGATGGTTTAGCACCTTTTTCTAACCAAGCTAAGATTTTTTCGTTTTCTAATTTGATAGTAGGTGTATTGCCTTGAGCTTTTGGATCATAATAACCAACTTGTTCGATGTAACGGCCATCACGTGAGAAACGTGAATCTGCAACTACAATTCTATAAGATGGGTCATCATGACGACCAGTTCTTGTTAATCTAATTTTTACTGCCATAAATATATCCTCCTTAGGCTACGATGTAATAATATAGGTATTCAAAGATACTGTCAAGTATTTTTGCTTAACATTTAAAAATATTTTTTATATCTTCATCAGTTAATATTTTTCTATCTAAATTAATAGAGAATCTTTCTTCGATAAAAGGAATTAAATCATTATATTTAGTTACATAATATAAATCATCATTTACGCATAATACATTATAATCTCGTATAAAAGCACATATTTGTTTAATTGGATATTCAACTATCTTTTTATAATGAATAGGATGTGCTCGGAAGTTTTACACTTAGGCTATTGACAAAATAGGCGTAATATTAAGAATTTTGAAGATCATATACTATGTATATGAATCTTTTGATATCTTAAAAGATATGTGTGGGATTATCGAATCTTCGCGCGATAGTGCATATAAAGCTGTTAATATAGCTTTGATTCAGCGAAATTGGCTAATTGGTTATCGAATTGCGGAAGAAGAACTTAAAGGTGAAAAGCGCGCAGAATATGGCGTAAGTATAATTAAAAATCTTTCGAAAGATTTGCGAACATTATATGGGAAAGGCTTTACTAAATCAAATTTATATAGTTTTTATTCCTTCTATAAAACGTATTCTAAGATTTTCCAAACACTGTCTGGAAAATTCGAAAGCGCTCTATCTTGGTCTCACTATCTCATTCTTTTACAAGTTCAAGACGAACGTGCTCGGAAATGGTATGAGAAAGAAGCTAACGCGCAAATGTGGAGCGTGCGTACTTTGCAACGAAATGTATCTTCTCAATACTATTATCGTATACTAAAGTCGCAGAATCCTGAGCCCGTTGAAAAAGAGATGAAAGCATTGACACAGCAGTATCAAATCGACAAGTTGGAGTTTATTAAAAATCCAATGATTGCCGAGTTTCTCGGAATGTCTGTCGATGGTTCATTTACGGAGACTGAACTTGAAAAAAGTATCATCGCAAATATTCAAAAATTCCTTATGGAACTTGGTAAAGGTTATGCTTTTGTTGCAAGACAACAACATATTAAAACGGAAAAAGAAGATTATTATATCGACCTTGTGTTCTATAATTACATTTTGAAATGCTTTGTTTTAATTGATTTGAAAACGAATAAGATAACACATCAAGATGTAGGACAGATGGATATGTATATTCGCATGTACGATGAATTGAAACGTCACGAGGGCGATAATCCGACTATCGGTATCATTTTGTGTTCGGATACGGACGAAGATATCGCGAGATATTCTGTTCTTAATGGCAACGAACAATTATTTGCAAGTAAATATAAATTGTACTTACCTACGGAAGAAGAATTACGTGAGGAGATTGAAACGCAAAAAGCTATGTTTTACTTGCAACAAAAAGAAAAAAATGATGATTAATCGGGCCTAAACGAAATCATGGACCGAGGAATTGTACTGTTGTACGAAACGCAAAAATTCAAAATGGTCACGATTCACCCATTTACTAGATAATTAGGAAAATGATAAAATAATGTTGCTTCTATTTTTTTATAATGGTATACTTATTGGGCATGTGAAATTATCATGCAGCTAGGAAACTAGTGAACGATCTATGAAAGGAGCGTGTAATTCAGTATGAATAACCAATTAGTTGAAAAAATCACTAAATCACAAATTAGAACAGATTTACCTAAATTTGTTGCTGGTGATACAATTAAAGTTAATGTTAGAATTATTGAAGGTGGCAAATCAAGAATCCAAGTATTCCAAGGTGTTGTCATTTCACGTCGCGGCTCTGGAGTTGGCGAAACATTTATCGTAAGAAAAATGTCATCTGGTATCGGTGTTGAAAGAACATTCCCAGTAAACTCCCCAAATATTGCTTCTGTCGAAGTCATTAAACATGGTAAAGTAAGAAGAAACAAAATCTACTTCTTACGTGACAGAAAAGGTAAGAGCGCACGTCTTAAAGAAGTTCTCTAATCTAATATTTAATTTAGTGAGCAAGCCTTCCTTATGGGAGGCTTTTGTTTTGTAAGTAAATAAAATATTTTTACCACTTTGAGAAATTAATTAGAGCCATTTAGATATATATTACGAAATAAATTATTAAATTTTGAATTTACAAACTTGACTATTAATTTTTCTTAATTTATATATGATTGATAGGAAGTGTGAATGAAGGAGAATTTATGGCAAATAGTAATATTAGATTAAAATTAGAAAGATCATTAGATGAAGATGAAATCATTAATAGAAGTTATTTAGAGCTAGAAACATTATTGATGAATATCTTAGGTAATCAAACTATTGTAGTTATTAATGATATAACTAATGAAAACTATGAAGGGGTTGAAAGCGGAATTTGTATAGATAAAGAAGAATGGCTTTCAATGCGAGTAAGTAATATTTATATAAAAAATAATAAAATATTTATTCATATCGATAACGATAAATATAATGAAATTAATGAAAGTGAGATTAATTAAGTTTCGATAATTTACTTTTTTAATGTTGAATTATTTAAAAAAAGCATTTTTTAAAAAATTCTTTTCAAAAAAGTAAAAAAATACTTGCAATGGCACTTTATCTATTGTATTATATTAAAGCAATCGGGCCTGTAGCTCAGTTGGTTAGAGCGTTGCACTGATAATGCAAAGGTCGAAAGTTCAAATCTTTTCAGGCCCACCATTGTAACAACATCAATTCAAATATGAATTGTTTATATAGATTAAAGAAGTCACCTATGGGTGATATTTTTTTTACCAAATTGAGATTTTAATTTTTTAAAATTTTCTTTATAATATATTTATTGATGGCTTAGCTCAGCCGGGAGAGCACTTCCTTCACACGGAAGAGGTCATGGGTTCGATCCCCATAGCTATCACCATAGAAATATTGGTCCGATATTGAGTTATCGGATTTTTTTATTAACTAGGAAATTCCATTATATTAGTTATTTTTGTAAGCGTTTTCTCTAATCAACTATATCTAATGAGCCTATAATACTTATGGAAAGAAGGATTTATATGAATACAAAAGACATGACTCAAGGGAAACCTTTCATTGTGCTACTCTTATATGCTTTACCAATGGTATTATCAGTAACATTACAACAACTTTATAATCTTGCAGATAACTTTATCGCAGGACACTTTATTTCTTCTATCGATAGCTTCAATGCAGTCGGTATTGTTTATCCAATCACAGTCGTTTTCTTAGATATTGCAGTCGGCATTGGGGTTGGATGTGGAGTAATAAGCGCACGATATTTTGGCGCGAAAGACTTTGTTTCTTTGAAGAAAACAGCTCGTGTAGGTTTAATTGCAACATTAGCTTTAGGCTTATTTACAACTATTCTCGGATTAGCGATTATCTATCCATTACTTAAAGGAATGATTGATACTTCAGTTGAAGGAGATGGTTGCTTTAACGAAGCATTATCATATATGCTCATCTATATTGGAGGAGTTATATTCTTATTTATTTATAACTATGCGATGTATATGTTTCAATCGTTTGGTAACTCAAAAACTCCATTATATTTTTTAATTTTCTCAACTCTTTTAAATGTTGCTTTAGACTTATTATTTGTTATGCCAATTCCTCTTGCTAGCGCGGGACTTGCTTTAGGAACAGTAATTTCAGAAGCTATCGCGGCAATATTATCTTTAGTAGTTTTATTTAAGAGTATTAACAAGATGGAAACATCAAAAGTAGACAATTTTGATAAAGATATTTTAAAACAAATTATCGGCGTAGCAATTCCTAGTATTTTACAAGGTTTATTCATCTCTGTAGGTGGAGTATTAATTACCACAATTTTAACTTCTATCGGCGGAAACTACGTAGCAGGTGGTTATTCTGCTGCATATAAAATTTGTTATATTGCAATTAATATCTTTACTGTTTTATGTAATGCTGAATGTAACTATGTATCGCAAAACATTGGTGCAGGAAAATATGAACGTATTAAACAAGGCTATTTTGCTACCTTAATCATTAGCGCAATCTTCTGTGTTATCGCGACTGTGGCAATCTTACCTTTTAGAGAATTCTGGGTTAATTTATTCTTGAGCTCTGATAGTTCAACTGATGTAAGTTTAATCATCTCTTCTGGTACATTATTTATTACATGTGTTGTTCCTTTCTTCGTCTTCATGGTAATTAAAATTCCTCTTGATGGAGTTTTAAAAGGTGCGACTGATATGTTAGGTTTTACTTTAGGAACATCGATCGATCTAGTTTGTCGAGTTCTAGGCGCTTTAATTCTTGGTAAAATCTTTGGTTATGAAGGATTATATTTTGCTTGGCCTTTAGGTTGGGCAGTCGGAATGTTTGTCTCTATCGGAATGTATTTTTCTGGAAGATGGAAAAGAAAGTGTCATTATCCAACAACTAAATAATATTAAAGAACTCTTTACTTACTTAGTAAGGAGTTTTTTAGTGCTTTTTTCGTTTATTGAAAATTAACCTATTAAGATTTAAAATTAAAGAAGAAACAAGGAGGACTAATATCGATGAAAAAGAAAATTATTATACCTTTACTATCTTTTGGGATGATGCTAGGTGTTTTCTCTTGTTCTAATTCTTCAAGTTCAAATTCTTATACAAGTAATGAAACTCAAGAAGTAAATAAAGCAATCGTTGTTAATGATGTAACAAGAAATTATCTTCAAATAGGTGAAACCTATAAATTAGAAGCTCATGTATATGGGACAATTAACGACTCAGTAAGATATACAACTAGTAATAAGAATATCGCGACAGTTTCTAGTGATGGTTTAGTAACAGGAATTGGGGCAGGAAACGTCAATATCATCGCGATTTCAACTGATGATCAAACGATAAGAAAAGTTATTAAATTTACCATTGTTGAAGATGCGACTAATTTAGTCCCAGGGCTAGATAAAGTAATTGCTCAAATGGAAGCATTAGACTTTGAAAGCGGCGTTAATTTTCACGGATTAGTTAATTTAAACCTTGGTAATATAAATTTAAAACTTGGTGAATCTATTCAAGGTAAGGCAATTGTTAATACTATTTTAGATAGCTCAAATTTAAAACTTCCTGTTTCAATTGATGTAAGACAAGATGAAGAGGCAACTAATGAAAAAGTTGGAACTTATGTTAAAGCTAATTTACCTTTAGGAACATTAATTGAAGATTTAATTAATTCAAATGATGAACTAAAAAAATATAGTTCTTTTCTTCCTATTAAAGGTACTTTAGTTTCTGCTTTAACTAACCTAGTCGATGAAAATTATTCTTCATATATAAACGTTTACGATAATAATGATTTTGAATCATTAGATATCTTTAATTATGGGGAAGAAACTTTTTATACTGCATTAAATCGTAACTTTGGTAGTAAAGAAGAAGTAAGTTACGCCCCATATGCATTTAGTTCTCAATCAGGCTATTCTTTCTTGACTAAAATTCTTAGAATATTACTAAACTTAAATAGTGAAAGTGACTTTAGTTCAACTTTAGATACGATTAAAGAATCTTTAGAAATTAATGAAATAACTGATTTATTTTCTAAAGATATGTTATTAAAGATTCAAGTTCTTCTTAAAGACTACTTAGTTTCTAATGAAACTGAAAATGGAACTAAAGTAACATTAAATGATGCTCTTATGAGCTTAATTAATACCTCCATGAATGAAAAGAATATTGGAGGAAGAACAACTATTGATTTATCTAATGGGGTAGTTATAAGCCTTGAACTTCCTAAACAAATAAAAGAAATCTCACTTAATTTAATTAAAAAGGATGATGTTTATACAAGCATAAATCTATCTATTAAAGGATTAAAAGAAGATGAAAGTGAATATGAAGTTATTTCTTTAAGTCTAGATTTACCTACTACAACTATTGGTAAAGATATTATTAATGAAAGTGTCACACAAGGAGAAAAATATATTGAAGCTAATAAAGAATTTGTCGTTAATAATACTCTTGGTATGGTCTTAAATACTACATCAGTTAAAGAAATTAATGCTAGAGCGAATGAATTTTATACTTTAGTCAAAGATTATAAGGCGGATTTAAGCACGAATACAAAAGTAAGTAACGAAATATCTTCTTTCTTAGATTATTATTTTGATTCTCATTTTGCTTCGAAAGAACGTCAAAATCTTTTATATCCAATGTATTCAAAATTAGAAACGATTGGAAGCGCGAAAGATGTAGTTACTATTCAATATCCTCATGAAGCCTTCTTCGATGGTGATTATATAAGCGTAAATCATTATGTTAATTATCTTCCGGTTAATGACTTTACTTATTCATTTAAATCTTCAAAAGAAAGTATCGCACAAGTATCAAGTGAAGGTGTTTTAAAAGGTTGGGCATATTATACAGGAACAGTAGGATCTAATAACGATAAGAAATTTGATAATTCAACTTCAGTTAAAGTCACGCTTACACCAAAAGAAGAATCAACATTAACTAAAGCTCAAACTTTATCTTGTACTCTTTATTATGGAGGAAAAGTTGGTTTTGAAGAAACGAAGACAACTTTTAAAGAAAATAGCAAATTTAACGTAGAAACTCATACTTTAACTCTTGAAGAAAATGAAGAATTTGATTTAAATGAGATTCTTTCTTTCCCTGAAGGCTATGAAATTTATACTGTTACACTTAATAGCACTAAAGGCATCTTAGATAAAAACACCACAACAAAAACTAATTTAGTTGTAAAAGCGAATACAAAAGTTATCGATGATGATAAAGTTACTTATCGATATATTGCTTGCGTTAATATCACTGTTAAATATCCTGATAGTGAAGGTAAAACCGTCTCTGAAAAAGTAATAATCTTTGTTGAAATTAAATAAATCTTTATGAAAAAATATCTTTTATTAAATGTTCTTATCATTTCTTTATTGTTAGTTGCCTGCGGAAATAAGGCATCTATATCTCTTGACACGAATGAAAATGAAACCACTAATAAACATCTTTCGACATTATTAGAAATTGATGACGATACTCCTTCTATTGAAGAAAGTGATGTTAAAGAAGTTATCGCGAGAACTTTATGGAAAGTAAGTAATACTACTTCATATAAAGTAGCTTCAAGCGGTACATCAAAAGCGAGTATTGCTCTTCAAACAATCGATAATTTAAAAATAGTTAAAGGCAACGAAACATTTTTACAAACAACTTCAACAGGATTAATTAATTTCTCTAAACAAAGATTTCTCTTAAAAGATAAAGAAAAGTACTTACGTCGAGAAGCGAGCGAAGTTTCTTCTACAAAAGTAACTTATGATAATAACTTAGACCCTGAAATCTATTCATTTTCTTTTTATCTCGATGAATATGGAATTCTTCCATATAGTGCGACTAGTTACGTAATAAATGATGAAACTTATTTATCTTCACCAACTATTGTTAAAGAAGATAATGATTATCGCATAAGTATTGAACTTGATCCTAGTTTAGATAAAGCACCTTATTATTATGTTAAAGAAATTATCACTAGTTCAGGATCAAGTACAATTCCAGAATTTAAATCGGTTAAACTAGAATTGCTCATTGATAACAACTATACTTTATTAAGTTTAACTCAAGATGAATCTTATGTTGTTACTAAGATTTTTAAAACAACTACTATAACTCATGTAGAAGATGTTTATAATTATGATAATGTTCAATTTGATCAAGATACTTATTCTTATTTTTCACGCTTTTTTGATCACGATATCATTATTTAATGATAAAAATATACGAAATAGTAACAAATGTAAAATTTATAATTTTCTATTTTCAACAATATTGAACTAATGTATAATATTTTCGTAAATAGGAGGAAGAACAAATGGCAGCTAAAAAAGGCGATTACTTTGGCTTAGACTGGATTGTAAGTTTAGTTCTTGCAATTATTCCAGTTACATCAATGATTTGTGGTGCAATTACAAGAATCACAGAAGGCAAAATTGTTGCAGGTATCTTACGTTTAATCTTAGGATGGAACATTATTTGGATTTGTGACTTAGTTTGCATGATTTTAAATAAGTCAATTTTACGTGTCTTACCTTGCTAATAGGTAAAAATTTAATCTAAAAGAGCTTCGGCTCTTTTTTTGTTATTATATTTTAAAAAGAAAAAAGTTTGCTACATCGAGTAACAAACTTTAAATATTTTCTTTGGTGCGGCCAATGAGACTTGAACTCACACAGGAAATCCTATACGCCCCTCAAACGTACGCGTCTACCAGTTCCGCCATGGCCGCATTGCTAGTAGAGTATACAATAAATAAAAATTAATTACAAGTAAAATTATGATTTTAGCCGAAGAAAAAGGGCTAAGTATTAGCCCTAAAAATGATATTTTAAAATTTAGATGTATCAAAATCTTTAATGTATTTCTTTAATGGTGTAACGACCTTTTTAACATTTCCATCGATGAATGGATTATTAATATGTGCGTGTTCTAATAACTCAGTGAAAGGATATTTACCACCTAACTTACATAATTTAACATATTTATTCCATGTACGAGAAAAGTTCTTTCTTGATTCATTAAAGAATTGGAAAGCACATACTTGCGCAAGAGTATAGTCAATATAATAGAAAGGTGAACCGAAAATGTGAGATTGCTTCATCCACCAACCACCTTTTTCAAATACTTTAGCTTCTTTGTATTTCTTATGTGGAAGATATTTCTTTTCAATTTCTCTAAATGCTTTACATCTTTCTTCATGTGTTATTTCAGGATGTTCATAAACATAATGTTGGAATTCATCAATAGTCACTCCATAAGGAATGAAAGTTAAACCATCACATACGTGAGCGTAACGATATTTATCTGCTTCTTCATTAAAGAAATAATTCATCCATGGATAAGTGATAAATTCCATACTCATCGAATGAATTTCACATGCTTCTAAAGTTGGAGAACGATATTCTGGAACTTGAATATTTCTTGACATATATCCTTGGAAAGCATGACCAAATTCATGCGTTAATACGTCGACATCTCCTGAAGTTCCATTGAAATTAGAGAAGATAAATGGTGCTTTATAATCAGGTAAGTAAGTCATATAGCCTCCACCTGCTTTACCTTTACGAGCTTCTAAATCTAATAATTCGTATTCTTTCATGAAAGAGAAGAAGAAATCTGTTTCTTTAGATAATTCATGATACATTTTACTCGCTTGTTCAACTAAATAATCTTTGTTTCCTTTTGGAGTAGCGTTACCGCTTAAGAACATTAAATTATAATCATAATATTGAGGAGAAGAGACACCAATTCTACGAGCTTGTTCTTTAAATAATTTATTAGTAAAAGGAACTAAATCTTCATAGATTTGCTTACGATAATTCTTAACCATTTCTGCATCATAGTCAGTTCTTCCTAACATCTTATAACCAAGTTCAATAAAATTTTTATAGCCGAGCTTAAGAGCCATTTGATGTCTAGTTTTAACTAATTCGTCATAGATTCGACCGATTTCTTCATCGTGACTTTCAAAGAATTTTGCGCTTAATAAAGAAGCTTCTCTTCTAACTTCACGATCTTTATCACTTGCAAATTTACCAAGTTGAGCAAGATTATAGGTTTCTCCATGATATTCAATTTGAGCTGAAGCGATGACTTTTGTATATTCACTACTTAACGCATTGATCTTTTGTAGTTCAGGAATTATCTTTTCATCAAAACATTCTAGTTGATTTTGGGCCATTTTAAATAGATGGCTACCATATTTATTTTCAAATTCTTTTCTATATTTAGTATTGACTAAGACTTTGGTAAATAAAGTAGTATAAGCATTTAATTCTGGAAGAGAAGAATCGAGTTCATCTTGATTTTTTACATTTTCTTCGTTTAATGTATCTTGACTATATCTAATTGAAGCAATAGTGATATTAGTTGAAAGATGATCCATATATTTATTATATTTTTTAAATACCTTGTCTTGTTCTTCAAAATTAGATGCAGAATTAAATTCATCAATAATTAAATTTAAATCTTTTTTAATTTTTGATAAGTTTAATTTTTGATATTTCATTTCTGATAGTTTCTTCATAACTTTCCTCCTAGTACATTGTTTCTTTCTTTTTTATTCTAAAAATAACTGCGATTGGCTTAAAAATAAAGAATCTTATCCAGTAGTTATATCCGAATACAAGTGAATTATAGATAGCGATTTCTTTTCGATGTTGAATATCAATATCGTTTATTGTCGTTTTAATAGTTCTATATTTAGTCGATTTTCCTAGTCCGTTAGTTTCTGCAATATAAAATAATGTATCAACTGTTTTCATTAATAATGTTTTAACTGATAATCTTTCATATGTATTAATGATTTTTAAATCGTTATGAAGATCATCATGAGATTGAACATTTAATGCTTCCTTAATGTTGTTAGGTAGAACGACACCATTTTCTTCCATGTAGAGACCAAGAGAAACGAGTAAATCAAATTTTTGAGCCATTAAAACGTTAATCGCATGTTCTTTATTATTTATCGCTTTCGATGTGGATAAGATAACAAAACCAATAACAAAGCAAAAAAAGGCGTAAACACCGACTACACATATTATGACAATTAGATATGCAGGCATATATTCACCTTCCTTTGAGTAATACTATAATAATTATAAAAT
>CAVJWU010000007.1:0-39034 GCA_963653535.1 Azospirillum sp. CAG:239 | reverse complement strand
CCTAAGGCTCTTAAAATTTGTGAACCAAAGTTATAAATCATTAAAAAAGGAATTCCGATAAAATATATTTTTAAATATGAAGTAGCTTCGTTAATGATTGAACTTGGTGTGGACATCCATTCTAAAAAATATTTGCTAAATAAGAAACCGAATAAACCAAAGATAATTCCTCCAACAAATGCGATAATTAAAGAAGTGTGAAGTAGTTTTTGAGCTCTTTCTTGATCAGAACTACCTTTCGCGACACTTATACAAACATTCGCTCCTGTAGCTAAAGAGACTAGTAAAGTAATAATCATATTTATTAAGGCAGAGTTAGAACCGATCGCACTCATGGATAAGGAACCTCCTCCATAAGTAGATACTGTCCATAAATCGATAGTTGTATATAAGAGTTGTAAAATAGTTGTCATCATCAAAGGAAGAACAAATTTAGGAATCTTCCAGAATAAATTTCCAGTTGTTAAATCTAATTCTTGTTTAATAGTAGTCATAAAATTTCCTTTCAAACACGATTAAATATTATATTCTTGTGCTAGATATTTTAAAACAATATTTTAAAGAATTTCTTCCATATATCTTATGTCTATGATATAATAATAGACTAGTGTGGGGGAGATTTTTTTTATGGTCGAAAATTTTGAAAAAATACTAAAAACACCAGGAAATTATGCTTTAAATTATCAAGATGGAGATATTGATTATCCATATTTAAGTGCATTTAAAGAAATTATTTTTTCTTCTTTTAGTGAAGAAGAAGTCGAAGAATTAATTAAGAAAATTATTTTACGTAACGCCAATGATATAAATACTTATTTAATCTTTACTTTACTAGGCTTAAAAGATGACTTAGTTACTTTAAAGAAAGTTGCGAGCAAATATGAATCTCGTTTAAAGTTTTATCATTATCAAGAATTTTTAAAGAATTTTAATTTGATAAAAGATGATCCTATTATTATTTTAGCTAAAGCTTATATTGATGATGATCAAGAGACATTTAAAAATAAATTAAAAGAGATTAATAATTTTAAAAAAGGTATTGTAACTTTAAGCGTTAATTTCTTAGATGAAATTCCTGATACAATATTGAATTATTTAATGAATACTCCTTATATTGAATATATGGATTCAATTAGTGAAACATTAATTAAGAAACTTGATAAAGAAAGTCTTATGCTCCTAACAAAGAAATATTATGGAGAATTTAAAAGTTTTGTTGATTCTTTAGAACCTATTGATAAAGTTAATTACTTAAATAAGATGTCTGAAAGTGAAATTAATCGCTTATTTTTTAATTTCAGAGTATATGATTTTTCAAGTGATGAAAAAGAAATAATCTTTAATAAGACAATCACTTATTTATTAAAAAGCAATGTTTCTACTTCTTTAGGTGATACTTTAACTAAATATCTTTATGATACTGAAGATTTTAAATATGTCATGCCATTTTTAAGCTTAAATCGTGAGGAATTTGACGGAAAAACTTCCATTTATCAAGTTATTAAAGAATATAATTTCCATTATGGAAGAAGCTCATTTAAAAAAGAAGAATTAGATAAATTAATTGGTTATGAAGTCTATTATAATAAAGATGAAGAAGATAATTATACTATCGTTTTAAAAATTAATTTCTTACCAACATCAACTTATGTAAGAAAAATTAATTCTGATCCATTTAAACATCTTGATGAGATGAATGAATTCGTTCCTTCTGAATTCTTTAATCAATCTTTTTTCTCTTATAAAGAAGTCGCTTCATTTTATAATGAATCGGAACTTGGTGAAATAAGAGATAATATTAATAAAGTTATTGAACAAATTAAAGAAGATATATCTTTAAGTGCAACAAAAAAAGTTGAATTAGATTTTAAGAAAGATTCTTCAACCTTATATAATCAATCAATTTTTAAGATTACTAGTGATATTAAGAATAAATATAAATGTGATTTAATTCCTAATTTTACTTTAGATAATTCAGTTTCTTTTAAAATAACAAATTATAAAAAAGAATATTTAATTAAAAATTTAAAAGACTTTGTCTTTGCTTTTACTTCTGGAAATGAAATTAAATTTTCTAAAGATTTTACTTTCTTTCCTCATTATAATAACCTTAATTACCATGGACAAAAGGTCTATGATGTCATCACTTATTCATATTATAAAGATGAAGAATCAATCATTCTTAATGAAGGCATTTTATCTTTATTATTAAATGCTTATAAGAAAGATGATTATATCTTAATTAATAATTCCTTTTATTCTTATGGAGGAGAAATTGAATATTTAACTTTAGAAGTAGAGAAAGATACAACTTTAAGAATTAAATCTTTAGTTGATTTTAATGGTTATATCGCCTTTAATAATCTTGCATTAATTTATTCAACTTCTGAAAAGGTGGCTTATAAAGTTACTGGTAGAAAATGCGAAATTATTCCTTTCTTTATTAAATATAATCATATTAATTTACATGAATTTAATTTTGAAGAAATCTTCTTTAATGAAGTCTATCGCTATTTCAAGGATGAGATTAACTTTGCTTATGAAGATACTTCTTTAATCAAAGATAAAATTAATTTATATTTCGATTTAAGAAATGATGTTTTATCTTATGATATAAAGATTAAAGATGAAACAGGTGAACATGATGGTAATCTAAGTGAAAATAAGAACATTTTATTAATTAAAGATTATTTAACTTCATTAGGCTTTGTCAGCAGAAAATTATCTTCTCAAGATGAAGTTTATAATTTCTTATCAATGGATTTAACTTCTTTAAAAGGCTTATGCGATATCTATTTTAGTGACGCGATTAAAAAAATTGAAGTTAAGAAACTTCCTAAGATTAAGTATACAATTACTTATAATAACAACTTGATGAATGTTGCTTTAAAAGAATCGGAATTTTCTACTGCTGATTTAAATCTCATTTATGATTATATCAAGCGAAAGAAAAAATATGTTAAGTTATCGGATGGAACAGTTTTAAAACTTGATAATGAAGATGCAAGAGAATTCTTTGAAATAACTAATTCATTATCATTAGATCCAACTGATTTAACTCGTGAAGTTGAACTTCCACTATATAAACGTTTTAAAATTAATAATTCTACTGATTATCCATTAGAAAAATATATGGAAGAAGTTGTCAGTGAAATTTCTACTTTTAAAGATCATCCAATTGATTTACCTACTTTCCCTTATGAATTAAAGGGATATCAAAAAGATGCGATTTATTGGTTGAATTTACTAAAAAAATATCATTTCTCTGGTATTCTCGCGGATGATATGGGACTCGGTAAAACTTTTGAAATGCTTGCCTTTTATTCTTTAGATAAAACAAATGAACCTAGTTTAATTGTTTGTCCAAAGAGTTTGATTTTTAACTGGAGTCATGAAATTAATAAATTTATTCCAGATACTAAATTTGTCAAAGTCTATGGATCTCTCGATGAAAGAAAGAAGATTATTTCATCTATTTCACCAAATGAGAAATGCTTATATATTACTTCTTATGATTCCTTAAGAAATGATATTGACCTTTATAAAGAATGTAAATTTAGATATTTAATTCTCGATGAAGCTCAAGCTATTAAGACTAATTCAGCAAAGAAGACTTTATCGGTTAAAAAGATTAATTCAACCTTTAGATTTGTTTTAACTGGTACACCAATTGAAAATAATATCTTAGAATTATGGTCAATCTTTGATTTCTTAATGCCTGGATATTTTGAAGACATTTCTAAATTTAAATCAAATTTTGAAAAAGATCCTGACTATAAATCATTTATTTATAAGAAAATTGCTTTATTTGTTCTAAGAAGAACTAAGAAAGAAATGTTAAAAGAATTACCTGATAAATATGAAAGAATTATCACTTGTGAACTTTCAGAAGAACAAAGAAAAGTTTATGATTCATATCGAATTATCGCTAAAGAAAAACTCACTCAAGAAGGTGTCTTCAATGCTTTACCTTACATTCTAAGATTAAGACAAATTTGTATTGATCCTAATTTATTCATGGAAAATTATGAAGGAGAAGCTAGTAAACTCGCTTTACTTTCCTCAATTCTCGATGAATATCTACCAAATGGAAGAAAGATTTTAATCTTCTCTCAATTTGTCGAATTATTAAATCGAATTGGTTCATCTTTAGATAGTAAAAATATTCCTTATTACATGTTAACAGGTGCGACTAAAGTTGAAGAAAGAGTTACAATGTGTGATGAATTTAATGATCCAAATAACAATGTTCAAATCTTCTTAATTTCTATTAAGGCTGGTGGAAGTGGTCTTAACCTTATCGGCGCAGATACAGTTATCCATATGGATATTTGGTGGAACTTAGCATTAGAAAATCAAGCGACAGATAGATCATATCGTTTAGGACAAAATAAGAATGTTGAAGTAATTAAATTAATTGCCGAAAATACAATTGAAGAAAATATTCTTGAATTACAAAATAAGAAAAAAGATTTAATTGATTCTCTTATTTCTAACGATGATTCATCTATTACTAATATGTCAAAAGAAGATATTAAATTCATTTTAGGAGATTAACTAATATATGAAAAAAGAAAAATCATGTGGAGCAGTTTTATATAAGAAAATTGATGGAGTAAAATACTATCTTTGTTTACATATGGCACTTGGCCATTATTCTATTTGTAAGGGTCATGTTGAAGGTAATGAAACGGAAGTAGAAACCGCTCTTAGAGAGATAAAAGAAGAAACTGCATTAGAAGCAAAAATTGATACTTCATTTAGAGAAGTTATTACTTATTCACCTTACAAAGATTGCATTAAAGATGTAGTTTTCTTTGTTGGAGAAATTATTTCTGGAAAAGAAAAACCTCAAGAAAGTGAAGTAAGCGAAATTAGTTATTTAACTTATGAAGATATTATTTCTAAATTAACATATGATTCTGATAAAGAAGTTGTTAGAAAAGCAAATGAATATTTAATTTCAAGGGGGATTTAATGAAAAAACTTATATTATTAATACCATTTTTATTACTTCCCCTCGTTTCTTGCTCTTCTAGTAGTGATACAATCATTCCTCCATATGATGCAACTAAGAAAATAAAATTACTCACTAATGCAAATGGAGAAAATATCTCACTTGTTTCTAACGAAGTAAGTGACTATAT
The DNA here is from genome assembly GCA_963653535.1 of Azospirillum sp. CAG:239. GTDB lineage: Bacteria > Bacillota_I > Bacilli_A > RFN20 > CAG-449 > UBA3210. The sequence continues at coordinate 33,887 of CAVJWU010000007.1, read as the reverse complement.
GAACGATGTAAATAAAATTGCTACATATAAAGATTTAAAAAGAGATTATCAAAATAAAGTTACTATTTCTTTTGTAGAAGAAGGAATAACTACTTCACATTATCAAATTGATGTTTCTTTAGATATGAATTTTTCTAATAAAGTAAGTTTTAAAACTTATAAAACAAGTGTTGATATTACAAATTTATTCGTAAATCAATATTATTATTACCGCGTTACTAATTTACTTAATGGTGAACAATCTAATATCGGTTATTTTAAGACAGAAGATTCTCCTCGCTTTATAACGTTACAAAATATCTACAATGTGAGAGATTTAGGCGGAATAGATTCATCTATTATTAAACAAGGTTTAGTTTATCGAGGAGCAGAACTAAATAAACATTATTCACTTGGTGAAAATGATTTAAAAATATTTGTTGATGATTTACAAATTAAGACTGATTTAGATTTAAGAAAAACAGGCGAAACAGATGGTATAACTAAATCTCCAATTTCTGAAGATGTTAATTATATAAATTTATCTGGTTTCGATTCATATCAAAAACTTACTTCATCTGATCAAAAAGAACTTTATCATGATGCTTTAGTTACTTTCGCAGATATAAATAATTATCCGATTTATATGCATTGTTATCAAGGTGCAGATCGAACTGGTACTTTAACCGCGGTTATTGCAGGATTAATGGGCGTTAATGAAAATAAAATCGCTAAAGATTATGAATTAACTTCGTTTGCAGGAAAAGATCAAAATGATACTTCTTATTACCGTAATGTCGGAGGAAAAGGATATAATTTCATTTTCAAAAATATTTCTATGCTTTATCCAAGTGACTCATTAAAAGATTCAGTAGAAAAATATTGTATCGAAGGACTAGGACTAACAAATGAAGAAGTAACATCTATTAGAGATATTTTAAGTGGCAAAGTAGTAAGTTCAGTTAAAGCAAATTTTACAACTTTTTGCGATAGTCTAATCTACTCTAATTAAATGGAACTAACTAAATTTCTTTACTTAATTTTGATTAAATGTTAAAGTAATAATTAGATTAAGACAATTTTTTAGGAGATAAGGTATGTATTTTATACTTAATTTAATCACCGCGGTAGTCGCGACATTTTGTACCGTCTACTTCAACGGTTTAATCACAGAACCATATAAAATATATGTTATAGTTTTATATTTCTTTGCATTCCTCGCGCTTGCAATTGTTTTAACTTTTGTCTTATTCTTCCTCTTTGGCTTTAGCTTTAAATTTAAATCTGATTTTTCAGATAAAGATCATAAATTATATCGTATTATCATGGATTATGGATTTCAATATTTTGCGTTCATGAGTAGAATTAAAATTCATTTTCCTGATAAAAAAGTTTTACCTAAAGATCGTCGCTTTATCTTAATTTGTAACCATCGATCTAATTTTGATCCAATGGTCATATCTTCTTCATTAGTAGGATATCAATTATCTTGGATTGCAAAAAGATCAATTTTTAAAGTTCCTGGTATTAATAAATATATGCATAAATGTTGTTATATGCCTATTGATCGTGATGATATTAAACAATCAATAAGTGTAATTAAACAAGCGAGTAAATATATTAATGAAGATATTTGTTCAGTTGGTGTTTTCCCAGAAGGACATCGTAATAAAACTGATGATTTATTATTACAATTAAAACCTGGCGTTTTAAAAATAGCTTTTATGACAAAAGCTCCAATTTATATTATTACTGCGATTAACACTGATACTGTAAGAAAAAATTTCCCTTTGAAAAGAACTAATGTTTATATTTCTCTTGCAGCTAAATTAGAATATGAAGATTATAAAGATTTAAAGACAGTTGGTTTAACTGAAAAAGTTGATCACATTATGCGTGAATCTTTAAAAAAACAATATGAGGAACATACTAAATAATATGGTTAAAAAAGAACAATTATTAGAAAAAAATCATATATTTAAAGGTAATATTATCGATGTTTATCAAGATAAAGTTCTTTGTCCAAATGGCAATGTCGCGACTAGAGATTTAGTTGTGCGTGGAGAAGCATGCGCGGTTATTGCTTTTAAAGATGATAAGCTCATCTTAGAAAAACAATATCGTTATCCTTTTGATAAAGAAATAATTGAAATTCCGGCTGGAAAAAAAGAACCTGGCGAAGATGGAAAAACTTGTGCTTTAAGAGAATTTGAAGAAGAAACAGGTTACAAAGGTAATAAAATAGCTTATTTAGGAACTATTTATCCTTCAGTCGCTTTTGTTGAAGAAACGATTGACATTTATTACGTTAGTGATTTAGTAAAAACTGAAACTCATTTAGATGAAAATGAATTCATTGATATCTATTTTGATTCGCTTGATCACGTTGAAGAACAAATCTTAAAAGGCGAAATTGTCGATGCAAAAACTATCGCTGGAATATACATGTATAAAATCTATAAAGCTAAGGAAAGTATGAAGTAAAATTCGTACTTTTTATTTTATAAAAAATAAATTAATGGTATAATGATTTTCGGTTAAAGGAGATTTTATATGTCAAAACCAATTTTATTAGTTATTATGGATGGTGTCGGCTTTTCTAAGACTGGTCTTGGAGATGCAGTTTCAATGGCTCATACACCAAATTTAGATTATTTTTTAAAGACTTATCCTAATTGCCGTTTAAAGGCACATGGACCTGCAGTCGGCTTACCTAGTGATGATGATATGGGTAACTCAGAAGTTGGTCATAATGCGTTAGGATGCGGACAAATTTATTCTCAAGGTGCAAAACTTGTTAATGAATCTATTCAATCAGGTAAGATTTATTCTTCTACTGCTTGGAAAGAAGAAATTGAAAATGTTAAAGAACATAATTCAACATTACATTTCTTAGGCTTATTAAGTGATGGTAATGTTCATTCAAATATTTCTCACTTAATCGCAATGATTAAAGAAGCTAAAGGAGAAGGAGTAAAGAAAGTAAGAGTTCATATTCTTCTTGATGGTAGAGATGTTCCAGCAACAAGTGCATTAGTTTATGTTAGCCAACTTGAAGAAGTTTTAACTTCTTTAAATGATGCTTCATTTGATGCTCGTATTGCTTCTGGCGGCGGTAGAATGAAAATCACAATGGATCGTTACCAAGCTAACTGGGGAATGGTTGAAGAAGGATGGCATGCTCACGTTTTAGGAGATGCAAGAAAGTTTAATTCTACAACTGAAGCTGTTGAAACATTTAGAAATGAAATCCCAGGTATTATTGACCAAGATTTACCAGCTTTCGTAGTTTGTGAAAATGGTGAACCTGTTGGTAAAGTTCTCGATCACGATTCAGTAATTCTTTTCAACTTTAGAGGCGATAGAGCAATTGAAATTTCTATGGCATTCGATGATAAAGATTTTGATAAGTTCGACCGTGTATTCTATCCAGATGTTTGTTACGCAGGATTATTACAATATGATGGAGACTTAAAACTTCCAAAGAGATTCTTAGTTAATCCACCAGAAATTAGACATACACTAACTGAATTATGTATTGCGAATAATATTAATGAATTCGCAATTTCTGAAACACAAAAATATGGCCATGTCACTTATTTCTGGAATGGTAATAAATCAGGTAAATTCTCTGAAGAATTAGAAACATATATGGAAATTCCTTCTGATAATGTTTCTTTTGATCAAAGACCTTGGATGAAATCCGCTCAAATCACTGATGAAGTAATTAAAGCGATGGAAGGCCATAAATATCAATTCATCCGTTTAAATTATCCTAACGGTGATATGGTTGGTCATACTGGTAGCTTAGATGCAACTATTACTGCAATGGAAGCAGTTGATTTAGGCTTAGCTAGATTATGGAAAGTTGCAAAAAAAGAAGGCTATACAATGCTTGTTACTGCAGACCATGGTAACGCAGATGAAATGCTTGAAAAAAATAAAAAAGGTCAAATCCAAGTTAGAACTGCTCACTCATTAAACCCAGTACCATTTATCATTGTTGATGATGATATTAAAGTTGAAATGAAAGAAGGTAATTTCGGACTTGCAAATGTTGCACCAACTGTTGCTAAATTATTAAATTTAGAAGCACCAGATTGTTGGGAAGAATCAATTATTAAATAACAAATTTATCTTAGAGTAGCCGTAAGGTTACTCTTTTTCAGGAGGAAACTACATGAAACAAGAACTCATTATGGTTCGTTTTGGTGAATTATCGACAAAAGGTAAAAATAAAATTGATTTTATTTATAAACTTGCTGATAACATTAGAAGAACATTAAAGAAATTTAAAAATTTAAAATATGAAATTCGTAAAGATCACATTTATATTCATTTAAATGATGAACCTTATGATGAAATTGAACCATTATTAAAACAAGTATCTGGATTAAGTAGTTTTTCTTTAGTCTATAAAGTTGAAAACGATATTGAAAAGATGAAGGAAGCTTGCTTAAAATTAGCTTTAGAAGAAAATAAATCTACCTTTAAAATGAAAGCTAAAAGAGCAGAGAAAGCTTTTCCAATGATCAGCGATGAAATTAACCGTGAGATTGCAGGCTATATCTTAAAAAATTCTTCTTATAAAGTTGATGTTCATAATCCTGAACTTACAATCGCTTTAACTGTTAGACAAAATGAAACTTATATTTATACTTCTCAAATAGAAGGTGCCGGCGGTTATCCTTTAGGTATTGCAGGTAAAGGTTTAATGATGATGTCTGGAGGAATTGATTCACCAGTCGCTAGTTATTTAATGATGAAACGTGGTATTAAAATTGAAGCAATTCATTTTGCTTCTCCTCCATATACAAATGAAGGTGTTATTACTAAAATCACTGATTTATGTAAGGTTTTAGCGAAATACCAAGGAGAAATTAAAATTTATATTGTGCCTTTTACAACTTTACAAGAACAAATTTATAAATACGCAAGAGAATCATATGCAATTACAATTATGAGAAGAATGATGTATCGTATTACTGAAAGAGTCGCGAATCATCATAATGATTTAGTTATTGCGAATGGTGAATCAATTGGACAAGTTGCTTCACAAACTTTAAAGAGTATGCAACAAATTGAAAATGTTGTTTCTTTACCAGTTATTAGACCACTTGCTATTTTTGATAAAGTAGAAATTATTAAAATCGCTCGTAATATTGGTACTTATGATATTTCTATTCGTCCATTTGAAGATTGCTGCACTATCTTTGATCCAAAGAATCCAACAACTCAACCTCAAGAAAAGAAAATTAAAGAAATTGAAGAATCATTTGATTATGAATCTTTAATTAAAGATTGTATTGCGAATATAAAAGTAATCCGCGTTGATGAAGATTATGTTCCTGAAAATATTAAAAATGACGATTTATTTTAAAATTAATTAATTCAATAAGAAAATGATAGGATTTATATCTTATCATTTTTTTATCTCTATAAATAATGATTAAAATATAATAAACATTTGGGCAAAATAAAAAACGCATCAATTGATGCGTTTTTACGTTAAAAGTTAACTATTTTGCTAATGCTTTTTTAGCTGTTTCGACTAATGAAGCGAAACCTGCTTCGTCAGTGATTGCCATTTCAGATAACATCTTTCTATTGATGTTGATGTTAGCTAATTTTAAGCCATGCATTAATGTTGAATATGACATATCATAGTTATGTGCTGCAGCGTTAATTCTGACAATCCATAATTTTCTGTAGTCTGATTTTCTCTTTCTACGTGATACATAAGCATAATGTAATGAGTGAATTACTTGTTCATTAGCAGTTTTGTATAATGTGTGTTTTGAACCGAAGTAACCTTTAGCTCTTTTTAAGACCTTTTTTCTTCTTGCGTGTGTTGTTGTTCCACCTTTTACTCTCATGTTCTTAACCTCCTACTTTTGAATTAAGATTCTAACTCTCTTATAATCTGATTTTGAAAGAGTGTTAGGCATTCTTAAATGTCTTTTTTGTTTTTGTGATTTGTTGTGGCTTAAATGGGAAACGTGTGAGTGATAGATTTTAACCTTTCCTGAGCCTGTGACTTTCATTCTTTTTAAAAGTGCACGTTTTGATTTCATTTTTGGCATGATTTTGTCCTCCTATTTTTTAATTTTTGATGCTAAAACGCAATATAAGATTTTTCCTTCAAGCTTTGGTTCTTTTTCAACGTTTGAAAGTTCCTTAAGGCTATCGATGAAACGATTCATTACTTCTAGACCTACTTCGGTATGAGTTAGTTGTCTACCTCTGAAACGTAATGTAACTTTGATCTTGTCACCAGCATTTAAAATTTTAGTTGCTTGATTAACTCTTGTATCAAAGTCATGGATACCAATAACAGGTGAGAGTTGAATTTCTTTAATAGAAATTGCTTTAGCTTTTTGAGCTTTCTTCATGTCGTGAGCTTTCTTTTGTTGTTCGAAGCGATATTTACCATAATTTAAGATTTTACATACTGGTGGATTTGCTTCTTTTGCGACACATACTAAATCTAATGAATATGTTTCAGCAAGTTGAATCGCTCTTAATCTTGGCATAACACCTAATGATTCACCATCAGGGCCAATGACACGGACATTAGGGAAACGGATATCTCCATTTACTAAGTCATCCCCGTTACGATTATTACGTGGATTTGGTCTTTCGTTTGAGTAAATAATAACTGAATCCTCCTATATAAAATAAAATGGGCACAGAATCCTGCGCCCATAATAATACATATTTAAGTATATGTAGCAATTTACCAATTCGATCAAGTCAAATCTGGTGAGAAGTCTAGGCGCCTCTTCTTTCCACAAATTTATTTGCCTTTCTATAATAAAGCAATATTAACCATTCGTCAACAAAAAAATAAATATTTCAATAAATTTTTGTTCGTAGTTATTTTACTTTCTTTTATTATTGAAATTACTTTTTTATATTTATCTTAACTAGCGATTTTATTATTTATGTGATAAGATAATCTTGTCTAGGGGTTTATGCGTTTCCTACATATTAAATTCCGGGAATCTTTTATATAAATCTTCATGAAGTTGAAGGCCGTTGGTCTAAATGAGCTACAAGCTTATTTATTCATCTAACTTCGGAATCCGGAAGTGAAGAATAAGATGCCCACCTGTAAATAAGGAATATTCCTTATCCCTAGACACTTTTTATTTTTGGAGAGGCTTATGACAAAAGATAATTTATGTATTGCAGCGATTAGATCGTTATGTATTGATGGGATTAACAAAGCAAATTCCGGCCATCCTGGTATGGCCTTAGGAAGTGCTCCTATTCTTTATACATTATTTACAAAGCATTTAAATGCAGATCCTACTCATCCTGAATGGATTTCTCGCGATAGATTCGTTTTAAGTGCTGGTCACGCTTCAATGCTTTTATATACAATGTTACATTTATGTGGCTATGGTTTAACTATTGATGATTTAAAGAATTTTAGACAACTTAATTCTCTTACTCCAGGCCACCCAGAAGTTGGCCTAACAAAAGGTGTTGATGCTTCAGCTGGCCCTTTAGGACAAGGGATAGCTCAAGGAGTCGGTTTCGCTCTTGCTGAAGCTTCTTTACAAGGAATCTATGAAGAAGGATATCGTTTTATGAATCATTACACATATGTTTTATGTGGTGATGGTTGTTTACAAGAAGGTATTTCTCAAGAAGCTATTTCTTTTGCTGGTTTACAAAAATTAAATAAGTTGATTTTATTTTATGATGCAAATAATGTAACTCTTGATGGAGGATTAGATATGTCCTTCAATGAAGATGTAAAAAAGAGATTTATTGCTTCAAATTGGAATGTTATTGAAGTTAAAGATGGAAATTCTGTTTCTAGTATTGATAAAGCAATTAGAAAAGCTAAAAAATCATTAGAAAAACCTACATTAATTATGGTTCATACAGTAATTGGTTATGGTTCTAGTAATGCAGGTACTTCTAAAGTCCACGGAGCTCCTTTAGGAGAAGAAGATGGTAAAAAAGCAAAATTATCTTATGGATATGATTATCCTGATTTCTATGTTCCTCAAGAAGTATATGATACATTTAAAAATACATTCATAAAAAGAGGTAAAAAAGCTTATAAAACTTGGTGTAATTATTTTGATGCATATAAAAATGATTATCCATTAGAAGCAAGCAAGTTTGAATCAACAATGAATAACGATGTTTCTTCATATGTTTATGATAAAGGACCTTATATTGAAGCAGGTACAAAAGATGCGACAAGAAATTCTTCTCAAACAATTTTAAATGTTTTACATCAATCAGTATTTAATTTAATTGGTGGTTGCGCAGATGTCGCAGGAAGTGTAAAAACTAAAATTAAAGGTGGAGTTGACTTTACTCCATTAACTAGAGAAGGAAGAAATATTAATTTCGGTATTAGAGAATTTGCGATGGCTTCTATTCAAAATGGTATGTTACTCCATGGAGGCTTAAGAACTTATGCAGGCTGTTTCTTAGTTTTCTCGGATTATTTAAAACCTGCAATCAGAATGGCTTCATTAAGCCATTTACCTGCAATTTATTTATTCTCACATGATTCTATCGCAGTCGGTGAAGATGGACCTACTCACCAACCAATTGAACAACTTGCAATGTTAAGATCTATTCCTAATACTTACGTTTATAGACCTTGTGATACTAATGAAGTAGCAGCTAGCTGGAAGTTAGCTTTAGAAACTACTAAACATCCTTCTTGTTTAATTCTTTCTAGACAAAATTTACCTTTGATTGAAGGCTCTAGAAGTGAAAATGTATATAAAGGTGGTTATATAATTTCTAAAGAAATGGGTAATAAACCTGACTTTACATTAATTGCTACTGGTAGCGAAGTTTCTTTGGCTATTGAAGCTCAAGACAAATTATTAAAACAAAATATTGATGTTAGAGTTGTTTCCTTACCTTGCCAAGAATTATTCTTAGAACAAGATAAAACATATATTAAAGATGTTTTAGGTAATGATTATTCACGTAGAATGTCTATTGAAATGCTATCTACATTTGGTTGGCAAAGATTTGCTGCACATAATATGGGCATTGATACATTTGGTAAATCCGCACCTGCAAAAGATGTCATTAATGATTTTAATTTCACCTCTGATGAAATCGTTAGACGTGTACTTGAAATTTTATAATTTAAACAAAATAAAACGTTTGAGAATTGCCTCAAACGTTTTATTTTTATCTTCCTCCAGGGCCACCTTGATTTCCGCCTGGACCACCTTGACCTCCTTGGCCAGAATTAGAAAAACCATCGCTAGTAACGATACTATTAATAGTAACATCTTTTACTTTAGTACCATTTACATAAATTGAGTATGTTTGACCTTTTTCAAAAGCTTGTAAAGAAACAATAATTCTTGAAGCTTGTTTTGTTGTTGTTACGCTTGCTAAAGTAGTAGAAGAAGAATCTTTTACTTCAATAACAGCGCCACTAGAATAAGTACTACCTAATGAACAAGAAATAGAATATTGTTTTGAAAGTGTAGAAGGATTTTCTAACATTGATGAAGTAGTGTAACAAAATACGTTACCATAATTTAAATATGTGCCTTTATCAGCATCTAGTGGGGAATCACCAGAATTATTTGGACCATGGACGACGATATTTCCTCCATTAATATAAGTCGATCCATTTGAATCAATACCATCACCCTCGTTATAGATATTTATATTTCCATCTTCAATTAAGATATAAGGGGTAATTGATGAATCGTCGCTCGCGGCGTTAATTCCATCATCGGAAGAATGAATGTTTATATCTCCGCTTATAATCTTAATATAAGCTCCTTCAAGACCTTCATAAGAAGAATTAATATTAATAGTTCCTCCATCGATATAATTAACATTATCACAGGTAATTCCATCATCACTAGTATCGATAGTAATAGTTGAATCTAGCATATATGAATTACCATTATTAGTATGAACTGCATCATCTGTTGAAGAAATGGTGATGGAACTACTATCGACGATTAAACCATAATTATAAGTAGTAATTTCTGCATCATCTTCATCATCACCATCAGTATCATAACTAGTGGTACCTACTTTAATACCTTTAGAAGATTGAGTTAAAGCATAATATGAAGATGGATTTCTTATTTCGTCACTACCAACTCTAGTATAAGTGCCGTTAGATAATTTGTATTTAAAATCATCAGTATCTAAAGAATAAGTTTCAATGTTTTCAGTTGAATATGAAACAAACGAACCAATAGTTTCAATATTTAAAGTTGAATTAATCACATCAATAAATGTATCTGCTTGTATACCATCACCTTTAACTGAACAAGTATAAGTAGAATCTTTAATTACAGCATAACCTACTGCATAATCAAATTCATATGTAGTCCCTTTTTTATTATCATAATCACATTCAACATGTATACCATCTTTTGATGAATCTAAATTATTAATAGTTAAGTTAGCTTTTTCCATATAGAAAGTTTCACTTGCTATACCATGCTTTGATGCTTGGACAACTATTGTAGAAGAAAAAATATATAAATTACTCGATACCTTAATACCTGTTGCATCACTATCATTTGTAGTGACATTTAATTTACCTTTACCATTAATAATTAAATTGCCCTTAACTTGAAGGACATTATTTCCTTCACCAGTTGAAGTGATTTCATTAGTAGTTCCTTCGATAAGAGTAATTATTAATGTGATTTTTTTATCAGATTTAATGATTCCTGATGTATTATTTGCGTTAATAGAAGTATTATTTAAGAAAAGATGAATTACTGAATCTTTACTTGCAGTTATAGATATACCAGTAAGATAATTTCCATTTAATAAATAATTACCTTCACTAGAAATGACGTCTCCATCATTTAAAGTAGTGATATTATCTGCTTCATAAGTAGTATTATCTTTATAATTACTAGTTTGTAAAGAATTAACTTGGCTTAAGATTGCACCTTTAATAGTTTCATAATCTACTTCATCTGGAGTCGGTAACGTTGATTTATCAATACTAGAAGAATCGCTAGAAAAAGTAGAATTAGATGTAGAATAACTACTAGAAGTATTTCCGGATGTTGTAGTAGAGCCTGAAGAAATAGAACTAGAATTATTAGACGAACATCCGGTTAATAAAGAAAATGAAAATAAACTTAATAGTAAGAGCTTTTTAGTTAATGTTGAGTGCATATAGTTGACCTCCTTATAAATCCATAATAATTTGGTTACCTTAAAACTAACAAAAAAAATAAAAATAATAAAATAAATAAAAAAGATAGTAAAATTAGTTTTTTAAGTCGCTTAATTATTTATACCAAAAAGTCTCTTACTTTTATTTATATATAAATATCTATTTATAAATTTATGGCTTTTTATATGCTTATTAGTTGAGATTTTTAACACTTGTAGTATAATAAATTATGTAAACGCTTACAGGAGGTAGGTTATGATTTATGATGTGTTAATAATCGGTGGAGGAATTACAGGTTGTTCAATTGGTTTTGAACTATCTAAATATGATTTAAAAGTTAAAATGGTGGAAAAGCATAATGATATTTCCATGATGACAACTAAGGCAAATTCAGGTATCGTCCATGCAGGCTATGATCCTAAGCCTGGAACTAAAATGGCAAGACTTAATGTCTTAGGAAGTAAAATGTATAAATCTTTAGCAAAAGAATTAAATGTACATTATGTTAATAATGGTTCTTTAGTTATTGGTAGAAACGATAAAGATAAAGAAGTTATTAATGAACTTTATAAAAGAGGAAAAGCTAATGGAGTTGAAGGATTAGAAATTCTAACAACTGAAGAAATTAGAAAAAAAGAGCCTTCAATTAATGAGGACGTTAATTACGCATTATACGCACCTACTGGAGCGATTGTTTCTCCTTGGGAAATGGCATTAGCTTTAGGTGAAAACGCAGTTAGAAATGGTATGGAATTATCTCTTGAAACGGAAGTTTTAGATATTAATAAAGTAGATGATCGATTTGTTATTAAAACTTCAAAAGGAGATATTGAAGCTCGTTACGTTATTAATGCGGCGGGTTTATACGCTGATAGAATTAATGATTTAGCAATTAAAGATCATAAGGAAGAACATTTTGATATTACTCCAGTTAAAGGAGAATATTATTTATTAGATAAAGTTGAAGGTCGTCTTGCTAATACTGTTATTTTCCAAACACCTAATGAATTAGGTAAAGGTGTTCTTGTTTCAAAAACAGTTCATGGTAACTTAATTGTTGGTCCTAATGCAAGTAGTGATGTTTTATCAAAAGATGATGTTTCAACTACTTCAAAAGCTTTAGCTTACGTAAGAAACGCTTCTATTTTATCTGTGCCTTCTATTAATTTTAGAAATAATATTAGAAACTTCTCTGGTGAAAGAGCGACTATAACTAATCGTGATGACTTCTTAATTGAAGAATCTAAGGCTGTACCTCATTTTATTAACTTTGCTGGTATTAAATCTCCTGGCTTAAGTTGTGGCCCAGCATTTGGTTTAGAAGCGGTAGAAATGTTAAAAAAGGCCGGCTTAACATTTAAAGAAAATAAGAATTTTAAAATCACGCCATTACCAAAATTCTTTAAAGATATGACAAAAGATGAAATCAATCATAAAGTAGAAACTAATGAACTTTATGGTCGTATAATCTGTCGTTGCGAAAGTGTTTCTGAAGGTGAAATCGTTGAAGCATTACATAGACCTATTGTTTGTCCAACAATCGATGGAGTTAAAAGAAGAACTAATGCTGGTATGGGACGTTGTCAAGGTGGTTTCTGCGGACCTAAGGTATTAGAAATTATTAAACGTGAAACTGGCTTAAAAGCAATGGATATTCTTCAAGATAGGGCAGGATCTAATATAGTTCTTGGCCATACTAAAGGAGGAGACGAAAATGAATAGTTACGATTTAGTTGTTGTAGGTGGAGGTCCTGCTGGACTTGCGGCAGCTTATGAAGCTTATAATAATGGAGTTAAAGATATCTTAATTATCGAAAGAGATAATCATTTAGGTGGTATTTTAAATCAATGCATTCATAATGGTTTCGGTTTAACTAGATTCAAAGAAGAACTTACTGGTCCTGAATATGCTGGTAGATTTATTGACCTAGTTAAAAATACAAATATCAAAGTTAAATCAGATACAATGGTTTTACATTTATCCCATGAAAAAGAAGTTCATTATGTAAATAAGGATGAGGGCTACCAAGTTATTAAAGCTAAAGCAATCATTTTAGCGATGGGCTGTAGAGAAAGAACTAGAGGAGCAATTTCTACTCCTGGAGTTAGAACAGCGGGAATTTTTACAGCTGGCGCTTGCCAAAAATATGTTAACTTAGATGGCTATTTAGTCGGTAAAAGAGTAGTTATTTTAGGCTCAGGTGATATTGGTTTAATCATGGCGAGAAGAATGACTCTTGAAGGAGCGAAAGTTCTTGCTGTATTAGAACTAATGCCATATTCAAATGGTTTGAATAGAAATATTGTTCAATGTTTAAATGATTTTAACATTCCTCTATATTTATCTCATACTGTTACTGATATTAAAGAAAAAGATGGCCGAGTAAATCAAATTGTCGCTTCGAAAGTTGATAGTAAAAACCAACCTATTCCAGGAACAGAAATGGTTTTTGATGCCGATACTTTATTATTAAGTGTTGGCTTAATTCCAGAAAACGAATTAACAAAGGAAGCTTTAATTGATATTGATCCAAGAACTAATGGACCAAGAGTATATGAAAATAATGAAACTTCTTTAGAAGGCGTCTTTGCCTGCGGAAATGTTCTTCATGTTCATGATTTAGTTGATAATGTTTCCTTAGAATCAGAAAGAGCAGGTAAGTCCGCGGCAAAATACATTCTCTCTGAAAAGAAAGAATTTTCTAAGCCAATTGTTATGAAAAATGGCAATAACGTTTCTTATACTGTTCCTCAATTAGTTAGAAAAGAAAATCTTGATGATACACTAGATATCTTCTTTAGAGTAAGAGGAGTGATGAGTAATAAAAGAATTATCGCTCGCTCTGGTGATAAAGTTCTCGCTAAGGTCATGCGACTACATTTAGCTCCAGGAGAAATGGAACAATTGAAGATTAAAAAAGAACTTTTAGATGATGTTGAAGACGAAATTATCGTCGAAGTGGAGGAATAGATATGAAAGAATTAATTTGTATTACTTGTCCTAGAGGATGCCATTTACAAGTTGATGAAGTTACTTTTGAAGTTAAAGGTAATTCTTGTCCTCGAGGCGCGATCTACGGGGCTAATGAATTAAGAAATCCTCAACGAGTTATTACTTCTACAGTAAAAATTAAAGGTGCTTCAATGAATCGTCTTCCAGTTAGAACATCTAAAGCAATTTCTAAAGCAAAAATGATGGATGTTATGAAATTATTGGATGAAGTAGAAGTTACTTCACCAGTTCATAGAGGCGATGTAATCTTAGAAAATATCTTAGGAACTGACGTTAATATTGTTGCATGTAGGGATTTATAGTATGGAGAAAAAAAGAAGATATGTTATCGCACTTGATCAAGGAACTACTTCTTCTCGATGCGTAATTTTTGATAATTCAAGTAATATTGTAGATATCGTACAAAAAGAATTTAAACAAATTTATCCTCAACCAGGATGGGTTGAACATGATGCAATGGAAATTTTTGCTTCACAATATTCTGTTATGACTGAAGCAATTGCTCGTTGTGGTATTAGACCTTATCATATTCAAGCTATTGGAATTACTAATCAAAGAGAAACAACAATCGTTTGGGATAAAAATACTGGTAAACCTATTTATAATGCAATTGTATGGCAATGTCGAAGAACCGCGGATATTATTGAACAAGTAAAAAAAGATGGATTAACTGATTATATTAAAGAAAATACTGGACTAGTTCCTGATGCTTATTTTTCCGCGAGTAAAATTAAATGGATTTTAGATAACGTTGAAGGAGCACGTGAAAAGGCTGAAAAAGGTGATTTATTATTTGGCACAGTTGATACTTGGTTAATGTGGAAATTAACTGGTGGTAAGACATTTGCGACAGATTATACTAATGCTTCTAGAACGATGATTTATAACATTAAAGAATTAAAATGGGATGAAAAATTATGTTCTTATTTTGGTATCCCAATGTCCATGCTTCCAGAAGTAAAAAAATCTAGCGATGATTATGGTAATGTTTCAATCTTTGGTTATGATATTCCTATTACTGGAGTAGCTGGTGACCAACAAGCGGCATTATTCGGCCAAGCTTGCTTTGAAAAAGGTGATATTAAGAATACTTATGGAACTGGTTGTTTCTTACTTATGAACATCGGTGACAAATTTGTTAATTCTAAAAATGGACTAGTTACAACTATCGCAGCGACTGCAGATGAAAAAGTAAATTATGCTTTAGAAGGATCAGTTTTCGTCGGCGGAGCGATCGTTCAATGGCTTAGAGATGAGATGAGATTTATAGTTGATGCTTCTGATAGCGAATATTTCGCTACTAAAGCAAAAACAAATGGAGGAGTTTACATTGTTCCTGCTTTTACAGGACTTGGTGCTCCACATTGGGATATGTATGCTCGAGGAACAATCTTTGGTTTAACTAGAGGTAGTAATAGAAATCATATTGTTCGTGCTGCTTTAGAATCAATCGCTTATCAAACAATGGATGTTATTGATGCGATGAAAATAGATACTGGAATCGAAATTAATTCATTAAAAGTTGATGGTGGCGCATCAAAAAATAATTTCTTAATGCAATTCCAAGCTGATATTATTAACGCAAAAGTCCAAAGAGCGAAGATTATGGAAACAACTGCTTTAGGTGCAGCTTATCTAGCTGGTCTTAGAGTAGGAACTTGGGAATCTCTTGACGAAATTAAAAAGATTTGGGCTGTTGATAAAGAATATGTTCCTTCTATTCAAGGTGAAGAAAAAGCGGAATATATTAAAAGATGGCATAAAGCTATTTCAATGGCTAAAGGATGGGAAAACTTCGATTAATAAAATTTGACTTTTATCCTTGAACATGGTAATATGATTAGGCATAGAAATATGCGACGGGAAAAGTTTAGCTAAGAGCGTGTCTCTTAGCTTTTTATTTTGTAAGTTTTATTTTTTGTTGTTATAATGTAAATATAACAAGAGGGGATTATATGAAAATCGGTTTAAGAAATATAAAAACAGCGATTTCCGTCGCGATTTGTTTATTTATCTATTTAATAATTATTTTAATTGCGTTTAGTTTTAATGCTTCATGGGTTAAGAGTTTTAAAATTGCTACTCAACTTTATACTCCTTTCTTCGCTTGTCTAGCGACTGCTTATTCGCTTTCAACTACAAAAGAAAAATCTTTAGCTCAAGCTAGATTAAGATTAAATGCTTCAATTATTGGGGGCCTATTTGGTCTAGCAGTCGTTTCAATTTATCAATTATTTGGGTTAGAATGGCCTTTCCAACATATTTCTGCAACAGGTAATGCGACAACTGATGCACCAACTGGTATTTTTAAAGGATGGTTTGTTGGAGGAGAGAGTTTTACTAGTGAAAATGTTAATTTAAGTTATTTACTTTCTTATATTGGGCCAATAATTATTACGACTTTAACAGTAATTATTGTTATCAGTTTCTGTAATTTAATTCATCATTCTGAATGTAGCTTTATCGCGGTTCTTACTTTAACCGCGGTTATGTGCTCTCTAGGAACTAATCCAATTATTTATGGACCTAATCGAATTTTATCAACTGTGATTGGTATTTTAGTCGCTCTTGGAGTTAATATGATTAAACTACCACATTATAAAAATCATGACATTAAATTTATTTTTGGTCTTGATGGAATTTATAAAAAGAATGATGAATCGATTAATGGCTTTAATCATTATCAAATGGATGCATTAATTGAAGATGGGGCTGATGTAACTTTATTTACTACTCGGGCTCCTTCTAAAGTTCTTAAGATGATCAATGAAACGAGATTAAATGCACCAGTTATATGTATGTCTGGAGCTTGTGTTTATGATTTTAAAAATGAAAAATATCTTTATAAAGAAACTATTGATGATGAAATTTCTTTAAAAATCTCTCTCATTTTAAAAAAACTAAACGTCACTCCATTTGTAAGCGTCATTAAAGATGATTTACATTATGTCTATACTGAATCTTTAGATAATGATGCAGAAAATTTATATTTTAAGAATCGTCGAAATGAACCTTATATCTCTTTCAATATTGTTTCTTCTTCGCCAACTAAAGATGTTATCTCTTATATGGTAATAGATAAAACTGAAATCATTGATGAATTAGAAAAAGATTTATTAAATGAAGGTATTTCTTCTTCTCTAGTCATGTTAAAATATGAAGCTTATGAACAAGATGAAAAATTTACTGGTTATTCATATTTAAAAATTTATTCTAAAAAAATTGAATCTTTACCTTATTTAAAAGAATTTAGTAAGAAAAAATTATATGGCTTTATTTCTCATAAATATGATTATATTTTAGAGAAGAATGTAGCTTATTCTTTTGCACCTACTTTTATTAATAATGAACTAGTTTCTTCAAGTGATGAAGTAGTTAAAAATGATAATGAATTATTTAAAAAAGCTGCGAAAGTATATCACTCAAAAAATTATAAAGCATAATAAAAATGGAATCACTTAATGAAGTGGTTCCATTTTTTTAAAAACTATTTTTCAATTGCACGCTTTTTACGATTAGCTTCTTTTAAATATAAATCATCATGTAATGTGTTAAACATCATCATATTCCAATAATAGAGAATTAAGTTAATAACATCATTGAATGAAGATAATTGATCATAGATATTTTCTGGAATGTTATCTCCGTAATAATATTTTAAGAATTTATCAATTGTAGTTTTGTTAGAGATATGGTTTTTAGATAAGAACATCGCAATATCATAAGAAGGGATATTGTTTGAAGCATATTCAAAATCAATGAAGAAAACGTCATTATCTTTAATTAAAATATTTCCTGGAAGTAAATCGTTATGGCAAAGATATAATTCTTCATCTTTAACAAATGATAATGCTTTATCTAAGATTTCATCGTGACGAGATAATTTTGCGACATGTGAATTTTCATGATAATAAGATACGTGATCATCGATAGAATAATCGACTAAACATTTAAATTTGAAGTCGTGTAATTTCTTCATTTTTAATGCAATCTTTTCTAATATTTCATCAGGAATTTCTTTGAATGTTGATAAATCTTTCGCGTCTTTAACAAATTCAGTAATCTTTATTCCAGATTCTGAAATATATAAGCATGGAAATGTAATATCTTTATCGACAATATAATGTTCAACTGCAACTTCATTTTGAGTGTTATAGAAATGTTGAACATAAGATTTTCTTTCTCTAAAAAGATATTTGTCATTTACTAGGTAGTTATTATTTGATACGCCACCTTCATAATATTGAATAGAGTTAACATCGATATTCAATTGTTTTTTAAATACATCAATTATTTGTTTCATACTTACCTCTTTTTCTTAAAACTATAAATATATTATAATTCTTTTATGCTTATTTTGGTATAATGTTTTATATATAAGTCAGGAGGAAACGAAAAAATGTTAAATATTGTACTCTTTCAACCAGAAATACCCCAAAATACTGGAAATATTATCCGTACTGCGATGGCATTAAATGCTAAACTTCATCTTATTAAACCATTAGGATTTGACATTGAAGATAAATCACTTTTACGAGCGAGTATGGATTACATTGATGAATGTGATATTACTCTTTATGAAAATATTGAAGATTTCTATAAGAAAAATCCTGACGCAGATATTTATTATGTAACAAGATATTCAAAGAATACTTATTCTGATTTTGATTATTCTAAAGTTGGCAAAGATTATTATTTTATGTTTGGCCGCGAATCTACTGGTATTCCTCATGATGTATTAAGAAATCATTTAGATAAGTGTATTAGAATACCAATGGTCATGAATGCACGAAGCTTAAATTTATCTAATTCTGTCGCGATTGTTCTTTTTGAAGCAGCTAAACAACAAGATTTTTTTGGCCTATCAACATTTGAAGCTATTAAAGGAGAAGATTTTTTAGAAAATGAAAAATAAATTATTATTATGTTTTTTGCTTCTCTTTTCTCTAACTTCTTGTTCTTCATCCATTTCATCAAATTCACCTATTTCAGTCGAAAACAAATATAGCGGCAAAGTTCCTTATATTGAAGTAGAAAGAAATGAAGAAAAAACATTTAAAGAGATTAATGTTGATCAATATTTAGCCAAAGTAACTAATAAAGATTCTTTTGTTATGTATTTTTATATGTCTACTTGTTCACATTGTGAAAGCGCAAAAAGAGAATTACTCATTCCTTACATGGAGGAAACCTCAATCACGATCTATGCCATGGATATAAAGAGTGAAACTAATTCTTCTAAATTAATTTTAATGAAAGATTATCAAATTTTAGATGAACAATATTATCGCGTTAAAGAAGATAATTCGGTAGGTATGTCAACTCCGACAATTTGTATTGTTAATGAAGGAATGACATTAGCCTATGAAAGAGGTTATTCAGAAAATTTACTTAATATTATAAAAGCATATTGTTATTTACCTGTAATAAGTGAATAAAAAGAATTATTGTGAATAAGAGATTTTAACTATATTAATTATTGATAACTTAAAATAATTTAAATAAAAAAGACTGTTGTCTATGAAGTGAACAACTTAAGTTTTTCCAATTCCTCGGTCTAACTTTGTGTTCACTTTATTTTTAACAGCCCTTTTTTAAAGATTCTTTAATCATCTTAATCGATGAATCTCTAATTTCATTTAGAGTAATTGTTTCATATTCATTAAATGTGACAAGCCCTCTTTTTGAAGGAACTTTTTTAACACATTTTCGATCAGTTACAATAACTTCTCCAGAAACTAAACTAGCAAAATAAAGTGCTATTTCACTCGCGAGCAAGATAGTTTCTTTACTTGGATTCGATGAAAAGATAATAACATGAGGGCCATGAACATCTTTCGCGTGCAAGAAATAATCATCTTTTCTAGCAAGTTCAAACGTTAAATATTCATTTT
Source organism: Azospirillum sp. CAG:239 (assembly GCA_963653535.1). GTDB lineage: Bacteria > Bacillota_I > Bacilli_A > RFN20 > CAG-449 > UBA3210. Next base: position 13,840 of record CAVJWU010000007.1, on the reverse strand, counting down.
GATATGAAGATAAACCAAATCCAATCTTTTCGTTATCTTGTGAAATAATATAATGAGGTGAATAAATTTTCGGAGTTAATTTCTTCTTTTTGTTATTTTGATTTTTTTCTTTTTTTAGATAACCATCTTCTTTTAGTTCATTAATAATATCTTCCATATCTTCAACGGAAGCGTATTTTACTTGGTTATTAAGTTTTTCAAAATATTCGATTTTATCTTTTGTTAAATTAATTTGAATGTTAACTTGTTCTAGAGCGACTTTAGATTTTTGATATAGTTTAAAATACTTATTCGCATTACCAATTAGATCTAATTTATCATCTAAAGGGATTTTTTTACCATCAAGAACAATTTCTTTTTGACCTTTTGTATAAGCATCTAAATTCATGAATAAGAGATTACCTATTTCAATATAATCTTTCTTTTCTTCTGCTTTTTTTAAATCGTTATTTAAGTTAACTAATTTATTTTTTAAACCTTTTAGTTTATGATTGATCGTATGTAAAACTAATTCATAATGAGATTTTTTATATTTTTCATTTTCTTTTTCTTCATAGATACTAGAAAGCTCATCAAGAGAGAATTCTTTGTAAGTAGTGACTGATTTTAGAGGAATAGAAACAATGTCATTTTTATAATTATAATATTTAGTAGAAGATTTAATTTCTTGTACGATATCTTTTATATTTTCTCCATTATTAACTCGATACTCAATCTCGTTATAAATTGTTTTAATAACCTTTGATTTAATTGTTTCTAATGTATCGTTTTCATTAAATTCTTTATTTTCTAAATTTAAATACTGATAATGTAATCCGCGTTGTAAAGGTCTAACTTCATCTAATGAAGAAGATTTTTTAATACAATCAATAATGACATTATCTTCATTTACGATGATTGCATTAGGACGATATGGAATAAGTTCAACGATTAATTTATTAGTGATAGTTTGATAAGATGGAGTTAATTTCCTAATTGTAAAAGTAACTACTTTATCAGAAGGTAATTTTTCAAGCGCGATAATTTTTCCACCTTCAAAATATTTTTTTAAACTAGCAACAAACGCAGTTGATTCTTGAATCATCTTAAAATAAGAAGACGAGATTAACATGTATGGATTAGAATTATCAAAACTAAAGATTAATGATTCTTGTTTATTAGAAAACAAGAAGAAAGAAAAATCAGTATTAGATATTTTTATGATTTTTGATATTTTTGCATTTAGTAAACGAGAATATAAATCGTTATAAATTCTTGTGAATGTAAAATTAGAAATTGCCATAGTTTTTCCTCGCTGAAAATATTATATACAAATGAAACATTTTAATAAATATAATTTATTATTAACGAAACATTTGTAAAGAATTTTAAAAATTCTTGTTGAAAATAAATATTTTATTGAATAGAATGATAACACTATATATTAATTTTTAAGGCGAGGTATTTATGGAAAAAGGTTTATTAATCGTTCTTTCAGGTCCAAGCGGTGTTGGTAAAGGCACTGTTAGAAAACAAATATTTAAAGATGAATCACTAAATTTAGCTTATTCAATTTCAATGACAACTAGATTACCTAGAAATGGTGAAATTGATGGTGTTGATTATTATTTTGTGTCTCAAGAGACTTTCGAAAATGCGATTAAAAATAATGAATTACTTGAATATGCCCACTTTGTTGGTAACTATTATGGTACACCTAAATTCAGCGTTGAAAAATTGAGAAATGAAGGGAAAAATGTTTTCTTAGAAATCGAAGTTGAAGGGGCTAAAAAAGTTCTTGAAGAATATAAAGATGACCCAGGAGTTTTATCAATTTATTTACTTCCACCTTCTTTAAGAGAACTTGCAAAAAGAATCAGAGGAAGAAAATCTGAACCAGAAGAAATCATTCAAGAACGTTTAGAAAAAGCTAAAAGAGAAATGGGTTCAAAAACATATTACCAATTCAATGTTCTTAATGATAATATATGTCGTAGCGCAGGAGAAATCACTCGCTTAATTAAATTAAAAATCGCCGCGAACAAAAATTCTAATAAATAACTAAAGGAGGGTTTATGCTTTTACTTGATGTCATAATTGAATACGCATCAAATAAGGTTAACCGTCCTTTTTCTTATGCTTATAATGGGGAAAATGAAATAAAAGTAGGGGTAAGAGTAGTAGTTAATTTCGCAAATAGAAATATTGTTGGCTACGTAGTTAATGTTAAAGAAACGAAGTTAACTATTGAAGAATATACATTAAAAACAGGTGTTAAATTAAAAGAAATTGTTTCTCTTATTGATAAAGAACCAATCTTAACTAGCGAATTAATGTCGCTGGCTAATGATATCGCTTCGTATTATATAGCCCCTTATATAAATGTTCTTTCCTCAATGTTACCTCCTTCATTAAAACCTAGTTTGTCTTCGCTTAATAAACCACGTATTGCTTATGAAACTTATGTTGAAGTTATTGATACATCAAAAGAAGGATTAACTCCTAAACAACAAGAATTACTTATTGAACTTAGTTCAATTAAAGGAGATATCTTAAAAAAAGATATTAAATCTACGTTAGTAACAAAACTAGTTGAAAAAGGTAAAGTTAAATTAGTTAAAAAAGAAAAGATTAGATTAGTACAAGAAGAAGTAACAAAGACAAAAGATAAAGAATTAACATTAGAACAACTTGATGCTTATAATACTATCTTAAATTCTCAAGATAAAATTTTCCTTCTAGAAGGAGTTACAGGAAGTGGCAAAACTGAAGTTTATTTAGAAGTCGCAAAAAGTATTTTATCTTCTAATAAACAAGTTCTTATGCTAGTTCCTGAAATATCTTTAACTTTTCAAATGGTAAAACGTTTTAAAGAAAAATTTGATAATGTAGCAATTTTACATTCAGAATTAACTCCTGGAGAAAAATATGATGAATATCGAAGAATAAAAAATCATGAGGTAAATATTGTTATCGGGGCAAGAAGTGCGATTTTTGCTCCTTTAGATGATCTAGGTTTAATTATTATTGACGAAGAACATGTTGAAACTTATAAACAAGAGACTTCACCTTTTTATCATGCGTTAGAAGTTGCAAAAATGAGACAAAAATATTATCCAACTTGTAAGATAATTTTAGGTAGCGCCACTCCTTCATTAGAAACGAAGATTAGAGCCTTAAAAGGAGTTTATCATCAACTTTATTTAACTAAACGATTTAATTCCTTACCTTTACCTCAAACGAGCATTGTCGATATGTTAGATTATCGCAATATTGATAAAGAGTCAGTGATATTTTCTTTAAAATTACGTGAAGAGATTGCTTCTACTTTAAAAAATAATAAACAAGTGATGCTATTAATTAATAAACGAGGATTTTCTTCTTTTGTCACTTGTAGAAAATGTGGTAGAACGTTAAAATGTCCTACTTGTGGAATCCCTTTATCATATCATTCAAAAATTAATATGCTTAAGTGCCATCACTGCGGATTTGTTGAAAATATGGTATCGACTTGTCCAAACTGCCAAGCTAACACATTCTCAAAAGTTGGTTTTGGTAGTGAAAGAGTTGAAGAAGAAGTGAAAAGATTATTTCCTGAAGCAAGGACTTTAAGATTAGATTCAGATGTCGCTAATATAAAATCAAATGTTAAAAACATCATTAATAAATTTGAATCTCATGAAGCTGATATTTTAATTGGTACACAAATGATCGCGAAAGGTCATGATTTTAAAGATGTAACATTAGTTGGGGTAGTTCTCGCTGATTTAGGATTAAATATTCCTTCTTATAAATCTTCTGAACGAACATTTAATTTAATCACTCAAGCTTTAGGTAGAGCGGGTCGACATGTTGGTAATTCTCGCGCGATTATTCAAACTTATATGCCTAAATCTTATGTGATATATGATGCTTCAATTCAAGATTATAATCGATTCTTTAATGAAGAGATGAGGATAAGAAAATTAAATCAAAATCCTCCGTATACATATTTAACTTTAGTTACTCTACAAGGTAAGAATGAAAAAGAAGTTATTGATTCTTCCTTTGAAGTTAAAAATTTTCTTGAAGCTAAATTTTCTTCAAAAAAGGTGGATGTAATTGGTCCAAGCGAACCATTTATTGTCTTAAATGATGGCAAATACAATAGAAAATTACTTTTAAAATATAAATCGTATGCTGATGTAAAAGATGTTTTAAAAGAATTAGTCGAAAATATTAATAAAAATAATCGTATTGATGTTATAATCAATGTCGATCCGTATGAAGATTATTAAGGAGGTAGTATGGTAATTATTAATTTCTATAGTTTAGATTTTGAATTAGTTGGTAGATTAAATGAAACAATTCATGAAAAAGTCGCGAATGCTTTTGGTATTAAAGATGAAGACTTAATTTTCCAAGCATCTGATTCATTTGTTTTTTATAAAGGTCATGAACAAACTTCATATAATGTTTATATCAAAGTAGAAGCTCCAGTTGAACTTTCTTTAGAAGAAGAAAAAGTTGCTTCTATTTTAATGAATGAAACTAAAGATTATGCAATGCATGTAAGAATTTTATTCTCTTATTTTGATGAATCTCATTATTATGAAAGAATTTCTCGTCAATATCCTGAATTTATTACTACTTCAGTCGAAGCTCATTTAGATGAAAACTACGATGAAGATGGTGAATATTCAGAAGATGACATTTATACTGGAAATATCTTCGCAGAAAATGGAATTATAGATGATGAAGATGAAACTCCAGCATCAATGGATGATATAACAAAGAGATAAGTATGAAGATTAATATTTTAGGTGCGGGGGCAATGGGCCTATTATATGCCTCATATTTATGTAAAAACAACGATGTTACTTTAATTGAACGTCGTGAAGAAAACGTTGATTATATCACTAATAATGGTGTTAATGTAACGCGTAACGGAGTAACAAATAATTATAAAATTAAAATTGTAAAAAGTGGAACGATTCTTCCACCATGCTCTTTATTTATCGTATTTGTAAAAAACACTTCTACTGAAGAAGCTTTAAAAGATAATTTATCTTCTATTTCTTCTTCAACTGCAGTTTTAACATTACAAAATGGTTATGGTAGTAGTGAAATTATAAAAAAATATGTTCCAAAAGAACAAATTTATATTGGTATTAGTAAACATAATTCTTTAAATTTAGGTAAAGGCAATATTGAACATACTGCCTGCGGAGAAACTTCTATTGGTACTGATTATGGGAAAAAAGAAACATTAGAAGAAATAGTTAATACATTTAATAATTCTAATTTAGAGACTAAATTATGTGAAAACGTCAATTATTTAATTTTTGAAAAACTAGTTTTAAATGCTTCAACTAATGCTTTAACTGCTTTATTTAATACAACTTTTAAATCGCTTTTAGATGATAAATATGCTTTTAATGTATTACAAAATATCATAAAAGAATGTATCTTAATTTTAAATAAAATTGGTATTAATCTTGATTTAGAAGAAGAAATTGATCAACTAAAACGGATATTTTCTTCATCTATTGGAGGTAAATCTAGTATGTGCCAAGATATTAATAACGCGCGATTAACGGAAATTGATTTTATTAATGGAGCGATTACTTCTTTAGGTGATAAATTTAATATTGAAACTCCATATAATGATATGATTGTTAATTTAATCCATTTTAAAGAAGATTTAATTTTAAAAAAATAATGATTTTAAACATAGACCACTAAGTGGTTTATGTTTTTTTGTTCTTTAGGGAAAATTAAACAACTTCCAACTTATTAAATATATGTCAATTGCATATCTAAATTTAAATTTAGTCAGAAATTATCTAAAAAAACGTTTTTAAAATAAGATAATATTTATAAATATTATTAACTTTGCTAAAATGTTACTAAAGAGGATAAAGGATTATGAACTTACTACTTAAAACTTATGATTTATTAAAAGATTTGAAGGATGGAAAATATGCTTTTTCTACCTTAATGAACAGAAAGATTGAAGAATGTAACTTAGATGAAATAGATAAAAGTTATGTTAAAGATGCATTAAAATGTATTGTCAATCGTTATCACACATTAAAATTCCAGGTTAACGAAGAATTTAAAACTACTGATGAATGTTTATTAGATTTTTTAATCATCGGTTTAAGCTATTTATTATTTGTTAAAGGCTTTTCAAAAGAAGATTTATTAGAACAACTTGAGGAAGTTAATGCTGAAAAGAAATTTGATTTAAACATAAATCGAATTAGCCAAGTCTATGATAATATTACTACAAAAAGTTATGATACCTTAGTCGGTATGTATGAAAATAACTTTGTTAAGAAAACTGCATTACAATATTCTTATCCAGAATGGGTTGTCAATATGATCAAAAAACAATTTGGTCCAAAACACGCATATAAATCTTGCTCTGCAACTAGAAAACCTAAGAAAGATATTACTGTTTGTTTAAACCCTATGGTTGGTAAAGAAGAAATTTCTCAAAATAACGCTTTTACTAAATTAGATTATGCTAGTACTGCATATAGTTATGAAGGAAGAGAATCATTAATTAAGGTTGATTTATTTAAACAAAAAAAGATATATGTTTTAGATGGAAGTTATCAAATTCTTCTTGAAGTAGTTAATCCTTTACAAAGTGAAAATGTCTTAGTCTTTGGAGAAGACAAAGTGATGTTTAGTTTATCTTGCGCTTATAAAATGGATGATTTTGGTGTAGTTAATTATTTTGCACCGACTGCGAGTAGCTATTTTGATGCAAAAACTAAAGCGAAGTCATTTGGCTCGAAAGCTTTGAAAGTTGAAGAAGCAGAATATAATTTATTATGTACTCACTTAGAATATGAATCACAAGATAAAGTCATTTGCTTCCCACGTTCTAGCAAAATTGGTGAAGTAAGAAAGAATCCTGAAATTTTATTACAACTTAAACAATCTGATTTAGATGATCTTATTAAATATCAAAATGAAGTTATTAATGAAACATCTAAATTTGTTAAAAAAGGTGGATTATTCTTCTATTCAGTTACAACTTTAAATGCAAAAGAATCAATGCATTTAGTTCATGGTTTCCTAGAAACAAATAAAGATTTCTCTTTAATTGAAGAAAGAATGATTTTCCCATATGAATATAAAACTATTGGTTTATATTATGCAAAATTAAAAAAGAATGAAATGGAAGAAGAACATGATTAATTTATACGGACTTACACTTACTAAATTAGAAGAATTGATGTTAGAAGAAAATCAATCTAAATTTAGAGCGAAACAAATCTTTACTTGGATTTATGAAAAAGGCGCGACTTCATTTGATGATATGAGCGATATTTCAAAATCTTTCAGAGAAGTTTTAAAAGGAAAATATTGTTTAGAAAAACCTTCAATATATATTAAACAAGTCGCGAGTGATGGAACTATTAAACTTCTTTTAGAAATGAAAGATGGTAGTAAGGTCGAGACTGTTTTAATGCGTTATAATTATGGTAATGTCATCTGCGTTACTTCACAAGTCGGTTGTAATATGGGATGTTCTTTCTGCGCATCTGGTTTATTAAAAAAGCAAAGAAACTTAGAAGCTCATGAAATCGTTGGTGAAGTTCTCGTCATGAATGATTTATTAAAAGAAGAAGGAACTAAAGTTACTCATATTGTTGTTATGGGTACTGGTGAACCTTTTGATAATTATGATAATGTGATTGATTTTGTTCGTATCGCGAATGATCAAAAAGCTCTTGCTATTGGCGCAAGACACATCACAGTTTCAACATGTGGAATTCCAGATAAAATTATTCAATATGGTCGAGAAGGTTTACAAGTAAATCTCGCAATTTCCTTACATGCACCTAATAATGAATTAAGAAGTAAGATTATGAAGGTTAACAAAGCTTATCCTTTAGAAGTCTTAATCCCTGCCGTAAAAGATTATATTGACCATGCGGGAAGAAGAGTTACTTATGAATACATTATGTTAAAAGATGTTAATGATTCTCTTGAACATGCCAAAGAACTAGTAGAATTAATTAGACCTACTTATGCATATGTTAATTTAATTCCATACAACCCAGTTATTGAAAATGGTTATGATCGTGCAGATAGTGAAAAAGTACATGCTTTTATGGATTATTGTATTAAGCATGGAGTTAATACGACAATTAGAAAAGAATTCGGAACAGACATTGACGCAGCATGCGGTCAATTGAGAGCGAAAGAAGTTGGAAAGTTAAAGTAATGAGTTATTTTTTTAAGACAGACAAAGGTCTAGTTAGACCGATAAATGAAGATTCAACCTCGATTTTTAAATTTAATGATGGAGGTATTCTTTTAGTTGTCTTAGATGGTATGGGAGGTCACTTAAAAGGTGATGTTGCTTCTTCTATGGGACTAGAAGCAATCATTGAAGAATGTACTTCTTTTAGTGAAAAGTTCGTTCACAATAAAAAAAGATTTCATACATTTTTAGGAAAAATAATCTCTTATAATAAAAGAAAAAGATTAATTGTTCGAGCGATAAAAAAAGCTAATAAAAAAATTAATGACTTAGGAACAAGTGATATTTCTTATTATGAAATGGGAACAACTTGTTTAGCTTGTTATATTTATGATAATAAAGTATTTATCATTAATGTTGGTGATTCAAGATGTTATGCTTTATATGGAAATAGAATCGAACAATTAAGCGTTGATCAAACTTATGTACAATTTTTATATCAAACTGGAAAGATTAAAAAAGAAGAGATGTTAACTCATCCTAAACGCCATGTTTTAATGAATGCACTTGGAACTTATCCTAGTGTCACTATGGATAAAAAGATTATTAATAAAGATATGAATAAAATTTTACTTTGTTCCGATGGATTATATAATATGGTCGATGAAGAAAAAATCTTAAAAGTCTTAACTTTGAATAAATCAACGAAAGAGAAAGTTGAATTATTGATAGATTTAGCGAATGAGTCAGGCGGTATAGATAATATCGCAGTCGCTTTATGGGAGGAGGATTAATATGAAAATTGGTGATTTAATTGATGAAAGATATAAAATTACTTCTTTACTAGGTGAAGGAGGAATGGCAATCGTTTACGGGGCGGTTGATGTAATATCTAAAAAAGATGTCGCAGTTAAAATTATTAAAGAAGATACGATGAAAAATCCTGTTAATCTTACTCGTTTTGAACGTGAAGCACGTGCTGCAGCAAGTTTAAACCATCAAAATATTGTTCGTGTTATTAATTTAGGTACGGCAGAAGGTCGTCCTTATATGGTGACTGAACTTGTTAAAGGCCAAACTTTAAGAGACGTCTTAAATGCCCGTGGAAAATATGGTGTTTTAGAAGCTTGTGATATAATGTATCAACTTTGTTCTGCTGTTTTACACGCTCATCAACATAATGTTATTCATCGTGATATTAAACCTCAAAATGTTTATATTACAAATGATTCTACTGTTAAACTTGGTGATTTTGGTATTGCAACTTTCCAAAATGCTTCTCGAGTTACTCGTTCTGAAGTAGTAGTAGGTTCAGTTCATTATCTTGCACCAGAAATTTCTCAAGGTAATCCTGCTTCTCCTCAATCAGATATTTACGCATTAGGTATTACATTTTATGAATTATTAACAGGAAAAGTTCCTTTTGATGATGAATCTCCTGTTACAGTTGCTTTAATGCATATTAAAGATAAATTCCCAAGTGTTAGAAAATTAAATCCAAAAGTACCAGTTGCAGTCGAAAAGATTATTTATAAAGCAACAGAAAAAAATCCATCTAATAGATATAAGAGCGTTTACGATATGAGAAAAGATATTGATCGTGTGTTAAGAGATCCAGATGCATTAAAGAAAAAATCTTTCTTCCAAAGATTATTCCATCGTTCTAAAAAGGATTAATTATGCTCGAAGGAAAAATAATCTCAACGATTGGAGGAGTATATAAAGTAAGTTTAAAAGATAATAATTTTATCGAAGTTACTCCTCGAGGAAAATTAAAACATTTAAAAAAGAAACTTCTTATTGGTGATAACGTTTTAGTCAATGAGATAGATAAGACATTAGAAGAAGTTTTAGAACAAAATAATTCGTTAATTAGACCACGCATCGCGAATATAGATTTAGGAATCATCGTTACTTCTTTAGTTACACCTGATTTTTCTTCTTTTTTACTTAATAAATTTTTAACTTTATTAAATGCTTCAGGAATTAAGCCTTTAGTTATCTTAACGAAAGTAGATTTAGGAGAAGAAAGTAAAGTTAAAGAAATTGTTGAAACTTATAAAAAAATTGGCGTTAAAGTTATTCCTTTTTCAAAAAAAAATAATTTAAATTTAGATATTATTTTAGATGAAATTAAAGGAAAAGTAGTTGCTTTTATGGGACAAACTGGTGTTGGTAAATCGAGTTTAATTAACGTCCTTGATCCGGATTTTAATCGCGATATTGGAGAATTTTCAATTGCATTAGGAAGAGGAAAGCATCAAACAAAAGAAGTTATTTTACTCCCTTTTAAAAATGGTTATATCGCGGATACTCCTGGATTTTCTTCTTTAGAGTTACCTTTATTTAAAGAAGAACTCGCTTCTAGCTTTATCGGATTTTCTTTAGTAAAAGATAAATGTAAATTTAATAATTGTTTACATATCTCGGAAAAAGAATGCCCTAAAAAAGAATTTTTACTTCATGATGAAAAATTAAAGATCATTTATGAAGATTATTTATCGATGTCAGATGAATTAATATTTAGAAAGGATCGTTATTAATATGATGAAAATTGGACCTTCTATTTTAGGAGTTAGCGATGAAAAAATCGTCAGTGTCACTAATGAATTATTAAAAGCAGGATGTGATTTTATTCATTATGATGTAATGGATGGTAAGTTTGTAACAAACACTTCTTTTTCAATCGATCATTTTAAATTCTTAAAAGCAAATATAGATAATAAGGATGTTTTCTTTGATGTCCATTTAATGACTTTTGATTTAGAAAAGCATATTAAAGAATACGCTCAAGCAAAAGCAAATAATATTACTTTTCATTTTGAAGCGAGCAAAAAAGAAGATATTATTCGTTATATTAATTTAATTAAATCATATTCGATAAAAGCAGGTTTAGCGATTAATCCATCGACAAGTGTAAAAGAGATTGAAGAATATTTACCTAATCTAGATTTAGTCCTCGTCATGAGCGTAGTTCCAGGTAAAGGTGGACAAGCTTTCATTGATTCTTCTTTAGATAAAATATCTTATCTAAAAGAATATAAAAAGAAAAATAATTTAAATTATCTCATTGAAGTTGATGGGGGAATTAACGATAAAACGATAACTAAAGCTCAAGAATCAGGTTGCGAATTATTTGTTGTCGGTTCATTTATTATAAAATCTACTTCTTATGTAGAAGCGATGGAGAAATTAAGACATGATTAATTTATATGTTTATCTTATCGGGATAATTTTGTTTTTTAGTAGTTTATATGTAGGAACTATCATGTATAAAAGAGATTATTCTAAAAGATTTAATTTTTTAAATCATTTTCCTTTTGAACTTAAGACTAATTTTAATATTCGTTTATTAAATGCATTTCGGGCAGAATTAACTGGCTCAATCATTATTTTATGTATTTCGATATATTTTACTTTTTATCAATCAGTAGATGGAAGTTTCACTAGTAAATTTGCTTCTTTTTTCTTAATTATTGAAGGAATAATAATTGCATGCTTATTTTTTGTTCCTTTTTATTATTATTACCCTCGTCTATTTTTATCACTTAGTTTAATGGTTATTAATTTAGTTAATTCTCTTCTCTTATGTTTCAACGCATTCATGAAAGTAGGAATTAATAATGTCTTTTATTTCGGTTTCTTTTATATTCCTTTAACCACTGTTTCATTTGTTTTATCAACTTTTCCTATAACTAAATTATGGTATATGAATTATATTGATAAAGAAAATAATGTTCGAAAGAAAGTTATTCCATTTGCATCAGTTGAATGGATTAATATAATATTGTATTTATTAATAATACTTGTTGGTATTATTAGAAGTTTATTTTATTAATCACTCGTAAGAGTGATTTTTTTATGCATAAAAAAACTCACCTAATGGTGAGCTTAATTAACGTAATTTATAAATTATGCTGCAGTTGTTTCTGAAGCTTTTCTATTTGATTTACGTAAAGTCTTAATAGCGCGTGCGGATAATCTCATTGTTACAACACGTCCATTGAGATTTACTTTAACTGGTTGTAAATTTACATTCCATCTTCTGCGTGTAGCTATTAAGGAGTGGGAACGCTTGTTGCCACTAATTGGTCCTTTGCCTGTTACAGGACATACTCTTGCTGCCATATTTTCGACCTCCTTAACTAAGCGCATAAAAAAATTCGCTTACTGAAATATATTAGCATCAACAAAATATTATTGCAAATTATTTTTTTAAAAAATTGAAAAAAGTTACAACTTGACGCGTAGTCCTTTCGGATACTTATTGTTAATTTTATTATTACTAGATTTACCTAGTCCTAAAGAATTACCTTCATAAGTTAATAAGCAATAACCTTTTTTACTTTCACTAGTTATTTGATTACCTTCTAGATAAGATTTAGCTTGTTCTAAATTTAAATTAACTACGTTAGAAAATGTTTTTAAATATTTAGCTAGGGCATGATCAAATTCAAATCCATATTTTTCTAATGTTCCTAGTTTTAAACCGCCGCGAATAATATGTAATGATTTTAAATTAATATATTTATTTAGATAATAAAAAGCATCATTATTTTTATAGATGTAGCCATCCTGAAGATAACATAATTTTCTAATGTCATTAAAATTATCTTTTTCATTTTTTTCATAGATGCGATCTCCCACATTTGGCTTAGATATTTTACAAATATAATGACCTTCACCAGAAAATAAATGTGGGAATAAATGAATGCCAATTTTTGATTCACTTTGATAGAAAGTTTCACTTACATTAATATCATCGATTATTGCATCAGTTTTAGAAAGTAAATCTAAAACAACTTCTTCATCTTCTTCATATGAAAATGAACATGTTGAATAGACGATACTTCCTCCTGGAACTAGCATATCATATGCTTTTAATAATAGATCTTTTTGTATAATCGCTAAAGAGAGAACTTTTTGATAAGTCCAATCTAATTTCATAAGATCATTTTTTCTAAACATCCCACTTCCTGAACAAGGTGCATCTAAAATAATCTTAGTAAAATAATTATGATATTTATTACTTAAATCATCGATTGAATTATTAATAACTACGACATTTTTTCTTCCCATTCTTTCTACGTTACTAGAAAGAATATAACTTCTTGCTAGATTAATTTCATTAGAAAGAATTAAACCTTCATTTTCCATTAATAATGAAGAATGTAACGTTTTTCCTCCTGGAGCAGCGGCGATATCTAACACTATATCATCTTTATTTGGATTAAAAAAATGACTTACTAAAGATGAACAAGGTTCAAAAATATAGTAATAGCCCATTTCAAAATAGATAGACTTACCAAATTCATATTCATCCTTATTATATAAATAGCAATGTGGAACTAGTGGATGAGGAGTGATATTAGGAAATTTAAGTTTAAATTCTTCATCACTTATCTTCTCATTATTTAAAATTAAAGCATGCTTTGATTCTTTTTCATCTAAAGCATCGATTAATTTATTTATTTCTTCTTCACTTAGATATTTTTTTAAATGTTCTTTAAATTCCATAATAAACCTCAAAAATATTTTACAATTTTTAATTTTAAGATAAAAGAATTATCGTTACGAGATAAAATAAACTTGTTAATAGTACCTGACATTAGGCGTTAACCCTAAAATATAGTGTTAAACTATTCGAAAAATAAT
>CAVJWU010000006.1:0-47693 GCA_963653535.1 Azospirillum sp. CAG:239 | reverse complement strand
CTAAAGTCTTTGCTTTAAAAATAATTGAAGTATTATCTAATCAAGAAGAATTAAGGAAACTAAAAGAATCTACGTTTAATATTGCAAGTCGATATGAAGAAAGTAATATCGAAGGAATGTGGAAAACCTTTTTCAAAGAACGTTTTAAAGAACTAGAAGGTAAAGAATAAGAAATGTCAATTTAACGTAAGGAACAAACTTTTAAATTAATTCTTAATAACTTTTTTCCTTTGCGGTTTTTATTAAAAATAGACACTTAATAAAGTTTCATATATAATGATTTATGGGTGATTTAATGATTAAAGTTTTACATGGTGATATTGTTTATACATCAAATCCTTCTCAATTTGAACTTTATGAAGATGGTTATTTAGTAACTGATGGTGATAAAGTTATCGGGGTATATACTTCATTACCAAAAGAATATCAAAATGAATTAATAGAAGATTACAATGGAAAATTAATTATTCCTGGCTTAATTGATCTTCACGTTCACGCTCCTCAATATACTTTTAGGGGACTAGGAATGGATTTAGAATTAATCGATTGGTTAAATGTTAATACCTTTCCTGAAGAAGCTAAATATAAAGATAACGAATATGCCTTAAAAGCATATAGTATTTTTAGCGATGATTTACTTCATAGTTCAACAACTAGAGCCTGTATATTCGCAACTGTTCATAAAGAAGCAACACTTCTCCTTATGGATAAATTAGAAGAAACTAAACTTATTACTAAAGTGGGAAAAGTAAATATGGACCGTAATTGTCCTGATTATATTAAAGAAAGTACTAATGAGTCATATTTAGATACTTTAGAATGGGTGAAAGAATGTAATAAAAGAAATTATTCATTTACTTCTCCTATTCTTACTCCGCGCTTTATTCCTTCTTGTAGCGATGAAGTTTTAGATAAACTTAAAGAAATTCAAGTTAAGTATCATTTACCAGTTCAATCACATTTATCGGAGAATATAAGTGAAATTAAATGGGTGAAAGAACTTTGCCCAAAAGCTAAAAATTATGGTGAAGCGTATGATCTTCATGGTTTGTTTGGTGGGGAAGATTGTCCAACCTTAATGGCTCATTGCGTATATTCAGATGAAGAAGAATTAAATTTAATGAAGAAAAATAATGTTTATATTGTTCATTGTCCTGAATCAAATATTAATGTAAGAAGTGGTATCGCTCCTATAAGAAAATATCTTGATGAAGGATTTAATGTAGGACTTGGTTCGGATATCGCTGCTGGAACTACTTTAAACATGTTTAAAGCAGTCGAAGAAACTATTAAAGCAAGTAAGATGAGATGGAGAATCTTAGATCAAAATTATAAATGGTTAAGCGAAGCAGAAGGATTCTTCCTTGCAACGAAAGGTGGAGGTCAATTCTTTGGCAAAGTAGGTTCATTTGAAAAAGATTATGAATTTGATGCTGTAGTTATTGATGATTCTAGAATTAGACACGCTAATAAGTTATCGTTAGAAAATAGAATTATCACTGCAATATATCTTTCTGATGAAAGAGACATTGTGACTAAATACGTTAAGGGAAATAAAGTGTTATAAATGAATAATAAAATTTCTAAAGATATAGTGCCTAATGACTTTAGCCTTTCATTAGCGAGCTTTGATTTCTTCCCTTGTTTATTTTTCTTATTAACAAGTATTGTTCTCGGCTTATCTTTTTCAAGTTTTATCTTTATTATTGGTAGTATAATTACCTTTATTTCTGGATTAATTAAAGTGATTTGGAAATTGATTGTCGTTTTTAAAAAGAAGAATATCTGGTGCTTATTTATCCAAATGCGTATAGTAATGCCAATTGGCTTTATTATTATGTTAGTAGGTTTTATTATTTCTTGTTTTTCTTCTTCTTTAGGGACATTTTTTCAATCTTTATTAAATCCTTATTCATTAGTATTTCTTATTCTTGGAGTTATCGGCATGATATTAATGATTATCTGCGCGATAAAATTAGATTCAAGTGATAACAAATCTAACTGGATTGAACAAAGCATTAATACTATTTCACAACTTTGCTTTTTTCTAGGCTTCTTATTAGCTTATTTACTTAAATAAATAGTTAAATTAATTTTTAACTAAGAAAGAGAGTTAGTTATGTACGAATTACATCATTTAAAAGGTAATACATATTATATCGATGGACCAACTAATATTGGGGTCTATATTTTAAATTCGTCTAATGATGTTTGTCTCATCGACTGCGGATCTTCGCTTGATGCTCCTTTTATCGATAAAGTACTAATAGAACATCACTTCAATTTAAAATATTTAATATTTACCCATTGCCACGCTGATCATTCAGGGGCATGTACATATTTAAATGAAAAATATCATCCAAAGATGATCGCGAGTAAAGTAGAAAGAGGATTCTTTCGTGATCCTAAACTCGATATTGGCTTTCTTTACGGTGGTTATCCTCTAGATGAATATGATGGTAAATTAATGCATATTGAAGAAAATGATGAAATATATGGTTTAAGTGAAATTCCTGAAGGATTAAATTATTTTCATTTACCAGGTCATCACTACGGGATGATTGGAATAAAAACGAAAGATGAAGTATATTTTGTCGCGGATACTTTAGGATCAATTTCTTTAATTGATAAACAACATATCTTATTAATTTATGATGTTAAAGGATATATTTCTTCACTAGATTATGTTAGTTCATTAGAAGGAAAAATTGTTGTTCCTTCGCATAGTGAAGTGACAACACATATTAAACCAGTTGTTAATTATAATATTGATAAAGTGAATGAAATTATATCTGTTCTATTAGATTATTTAAAAGAAGAACATAATTGTACTGAATGTACGGCACATATATTTAGTCATTACAATTTAAAGATTTCATATAATAAATACATGCTAATTCTTTCGACTGTTAGAAGCTATTTATCGTATTTAAGTAATGCGAAAAGAATTAGAAATTATTTTAAAGATAATCGATTAGTATTTATTAATGATAATCATTTATAAAAATAAAATGATACATACTACAAAAATTAAGCGCTTCTATTATATAATGGAGGTGCTTTTATTTGTTCTTGTTCAAGTAAGAAAAAATTATCGTGAATATTAAAAATAAATAATTAAATTTAATTATAAATTTGATACAATTTAGATGTTTTAGAAGGTGAATACAATGGAAATTGTCGTTAGTAATTTTGTCCTAAAAATATATGAAACTGAAGATATAATACTTGATAAATTATCTTCTTTTTTAAATGTAGATAAAAAATATATTTCTTCATATAAAATAGTTAAAAAAGCATTAGATGCAAGAAAAAAGAATTCATTATTATATGTATATTCTTTAAGAGTGGTCTTAACTAAAGATTTTAATTTTTCTAATAATAAAAATGTAAAATTATATGATGTTAAAAAGGATGAATATGTTATTCCTACATTAAAAGCGAATAAAAGACCTATTGTAGTAGGTCTTGGTCCATGTGGGTTAATCGTTTCCTATTATCTAGCGAAAGCTAACTTAAACCCAATCGTTATTGAAATGGGGAAAGATGTTGATAGACGTATTCAAGATGTTGAAAAATTTAAACTAGAAGGTAATTTTAATCCTCGTAGTAACGTATGTTTTGGTGAAGGAGGAGCAGGAACTTTCTCAGATGGTAAACTAATGACTGGCATTAAAGATGATCGCATTAGATTTATTTTAGATACTTTAATCGAATTTGGCGCGCCTAAAGAAATCGGTTATCTCGCTCATCCACATATTGGAAGCGATAATCTTCGTAATGTTGTTAAAAATATTCGTAAAGAAATTATTCGTCTTGGTGGAGAAGTTTATTTTGAACATCAGTTTATCGATTTTGAAACGATAAATAATAATGTATCAAAAGTCTTTGTTAAAGATTTAAAGGATGGAAATATTAAAGAATTTTATACTGATGACCTCATTCTAGCGATTGGACATTCTTCAAGAGATACATTTAAATTACTTTTAGATAAAAAAATAAATATTAATCCTAAGCCTTTTTCGATTGGAGTAAGACTTGAGATGCTTCAAAAAGAAGTTGATATCGCTCAATACGGTAAAAATAACTTAAAATATCATTTACCTCCGGCAGAATATCGCTTAGTCACTCATTTACCTTCAGGAAGAGGCGTATATTCTTTTTGTATGTGCCCAGGAGGCGAAGTAGTTGCTTCTAATACAGAAGAAAATTCCATTTTAGTTAATGGGATGAGTTATTTTAAAAGAGATTTAGAAAACGCTAATTCGGCGATATTAGTTTCAGTTAATGTCGATGATTATTATAAAGGTAATCCGTTAGATGGGATGTATTTTCAAGAAAGTATTGAAAGAAAAGCATTTAATAAAGATTATCCTTATTTTGCCCCTGTTCAAAGACTTGGTGATTTTCTTAAAGGAAAAAAATCTACTTATATCGGTAAAGTAAAACCTAGTTATAAACCAGGCTACTACTTTGCTTCATTAGATGAAATATTACCTTTATTTATTTCTAATTCTTTAAGAGAAGGATTAATTTCATTAGGGAATAAATTAACATCAATTAAGGATGAAGATAATATTCTTACCGGAGTAGAAACTAGATCTTCTTCACCAATTCATATTCTCCGTGATGAATTAGGTCAAGCAAACATCAGAGGTATTTATCCTTGTGGAGAAGGAGCTTCTTACGCCGGAGGAATTACTTCAAGTATGGTAGATGGACTACGAGTTGGTGAATTTATTAAAAATAAATATGAAGGAGGTAATTAGATGCATCCTATAAAACATTTTATAACGATTACTAGACATCGTCATAAAGTTAGAAACATTTGCTTTAAAGTTGGTATTCCTTTACAAGGATTAGTCCATGATTTATCAAAATATTCTTTTACTGAATTTATTCCAGGTGCGAAATATTACCAAGGGACACGTTCACCAAACACCAAAGAAAGAGAATTATTCGGTTATTCTAAAGCTTGGTTACATCATAAAGGAAGAAATAAACATCATTTTGAATATTGGCAAGATATTGTTTCTACCGGGGGATATGGACCGATTAAAATGCCATTAAAATATCTCAAAGAAATGTTCGCTGATCGTATCGCGGCTAGTAAAATATACCGTGGTAAAAATTATAAGGATGAAGATCCTTTAATCTATTTAGTTTCTCGAGAAGCAAAATGCCAAATGCATAAAGAAACATATAATGAATTATATAAATGGCTTTTAATGCTGAAAGAAAAAGGCGAAAAAGAAACGTTTCGCTACGTGAAGAAATTAAAATCGTATTAATAAATGAAAATAAGTATGATATACTTATAAATAATCGTAAGGAGTTAAGGTATGATAAAAGAAGCAGTATGTCATAAGATGGACAAAGAATTTGTCTATGCAATTGAAAAAGGTAAATATGTCATTAAATTACGTACAAAGAAAGATGATGTAACTTCTGTTTATCTTGCTTTCTGTGATAAGTATTTAAATGCACGTGGACTTGAAGAAGGTACTATTTATCAATCACAAATGCATAAATCTTTTTCTGATGAATTATTCGATTATTATGAAATTGTCTTAGATTCAACTTCTTTATGTGTGAGATATTTCTTCATTTTAAAAGATGATAAAGAAGTTACTTATTATGGAAATTATCATTTCTTTAGTGAACCTATTTCTGATTTAGATTACATGTTCGATTTTTCTACCGCGGTTAAAGATGATGAATTATTCGTAGTTCCTTCTTGGGCTAAAGGTAGCATCGTCTATCAAATCTTTGTTGATCGTTTCGCACGTGATAATGGTGAAACTAACGAATCATGGTATGAATTACCAATTAAAGGTGAAAGAAAAACTTACGGCGGTACTTTAAAAGGCATTACTTCAAAACTTGATTATTTAGAAAATTTAGGTGTTGAAGTATTATATTTAACACCAATTTTTCAATCTAATACTGATCATAAATATGTCGTTGAAGATTATTTAAAAATTGATACTGATTTTGGTAAAAAGAGAGATTTAAAAGAACTTATCGTAAAAGCACATGAAAAAGGAATTAGAATTATTCTCGATGGAGTATTTAATCATACTTCTGTTATGTTCTTCGCTTTCCAAGATGTTTTAAAAAAGCAACAAAAGTCTGAATATAAAGACTGGTATTATATTAATAAATTCCCAGTTAAATTTGAATTTGATAAACAATCTAAATCAGTACCTAATTATTTAACTTTTGCTTATTCTTCTGGCATGCCTAAATTAAATACATCTAATCCTAAGGTTAAAGAATATATCTTTAAAGTTGTTAAGACTTATTTAGATATGGGCATTGATGGTTATAGACTTGATGTCGCGGATGAAATTCCACATTCTTTTTGGAAAGAATTTAGAAAATATGTTAAATCCATTTCTAAATGTGCATTAATTGTTGGAGAAGTATGGCATGAAGCGAGTGAATGGCTTAAAGGCGATGAATTCGATACGGTCATGAATTATGAATTCAATAAATCAGTCGAAAGATTATGTTTAGACAAGAAATATAAGTGCTCTGATTTTATTAATGACTTTAATTATGTCAATTCACGTTTAAATGTTCGTATTAGAAACTTATTATGGAATTTAATTGATTCACATGATACTCCAAGATTTTTAACAAAAGTTGGAGGAAAGAAAAAGATTTTAAAATTTGCTTTAGCCCTCCAAATGGTTCTTCCTGGCATGCCAATGATTTATTATGGTGATGAAGTTGGTATGGTGGGAGAAGATGATCCTGATTGCCGTCGTGGCATGCTTTGGGATAAAGAAAAAATTGATGAAGAATTATTTTCTTATTACAAACATTGGATTAAGATAAGAAAAGACAATGAAGCATTAAAACTTGGTCAATTAGTTGTTGATGATATCGATGATGAAAATAGAATCATTCATATCACAAGAAAATATTTCGTCGATCAAATAAAAATTGAAATTGATGCGAAGAAATTCGAAGTAAAGATTATTGAAATTATTTAAGGAGTTATTATGCCGGGAGTATATGTTTTATATATTATTATTGCAGTTATTATCATTCTATGTATCATAGGATCATTTTATCTTGCATCAATGTTATATAGAAAAGTATTCCTAAGAGAAAATGTATCATTTGAATTTAAGTCCTTAGATGCAGAAAAATATGAAAGTGAAGAATTAAATAATTTCATTTTAGATAACGTTAAAAAATTTACTTTTGATGATATTATCTCTATCCCTGCTTTTGATGGATACGATATTAAAGCTTACTTTAAGAAAGGTGGAGCAAAGTGTAAGAATTACATCATTTCTATTCCTGGATATGAATTAATTGTTGAAAAGAATTATGGACTACATTCTTATATCTACGATGAACTAAAGTTCAATATGGTCTATATGGAAAATAGGGGTAATCCTATGTCACCTTGTGAACATGTAACTTTTGGTTTACAAGAAAGAAAAGATCTTCGTTCGATGATTGATTATTTAATTAAAACTTATGGACAAGATATTTCTATTATTCTTGATGGTCTTTCTATGGGGGCTTATATGGCTCTAAGTAATGCTTCTAACCTTCCTAAACAAGTAAAAGGAATAATCGCTGATTCTAGTTATACTTCTATCTATGATGAACTTAATTATTTATTAAAAAAAGAACACATCATTTTACCGATTAGAAAATTGACTTTGTGGAGTTTAAATAATAAGGTAATCGGTAATTTCAATGTCAATATGAAGAAAAATAATACTTTAGAAGAATTAAAGAAAACTTCTATCCCAGTATGTTTTATTTATTCTTCCGGTGATCGAATTGTTGATAATAAGTTCTCCATTAAAAATAAGAATGCCTGCGTCAGTGAAAGTTACTTGTATAACTTCCCATTTAGTAAGCATTTATATACTACTTTTGAACATGAAAAACTTTATAAATCTACTACATTTAATTTTATTAACAAGTGCTTAAAAAGTGAATAGTAAGTCGTTGACAATGACTTACTATTTTTTTATAATTTCTTCATAAAGCGATGAATAGAAGAAGTAATTTTTAAGTGAACTATCTAGAAAGTTGTTGGTTGATGAAAAACAATTAGAACTTAAGAATGAATACATCTAGGAGCTGCTGCTTGAAGGAAGTAGAGTAAGCCGAGTCATACACGTTATAGTATCGAGTCATGAACTCATTAAGGTAAATGGTGTGAACCATTTATGAATTAAGGTGGTAACACGATTAAGTCGTCCTTAAGAAGGACTTTTTTTATGTCCAGAAGGAGAATTTATGGGAATTTATGAAGAATTAGAATGGAGAGGATTAATTAAAGATGTATCCGATCCTGCGATTAAAGATCTAATTAATAATGGAGAAGTAACTTTCTATATTGGTACTGATCCAACAGGTGATTCATTACATATCGGTCACTTTTCAAGCTTTTTAATTTCAAAGAGATTAAAAGATGCAGGCCATCATCCAATTTTATTAGTTGGAGGTGGAACAGGATTAATTGGTGATCCTAAGCCAGATGCTGAAAGACCAATGATCACCCACGAACAAGTTGAACATAACTTCAATTGTTTAAAAGAACAAGCAACAAAATTATTTGGATTTGAAGTTGTTAATAACTACGATTGGTTAGGTAAATTAAATTTAATTGATTATTTAAGAGACTTTGGTAAATATTTCAATGTCAATTATATGATTAATAAAGATATTGTTAAAAGAAGATTAGATTCTGGTATTACCTTTACTGAATTTTCTTATATGACTTTACAAGCATTAGACTTCTGGCATTTATATAAAACTAGAGGAGTTACTTTCCAAGTTGCTGGTCAAGACCAATGGGGTAATATTACCGCGGGTATTGATTTAATTAGAAAGAAAGAAGGTAAAACTGCATATGGTTTTACTATGCCTTTATTAACTAAATCTGATGGCACTAAATTTGGTAAAACAAATGGTAAAGCTATCTGGTTAGATCGAAATAAAACTACACCATTTGAAATGTATCAATTCTTTATTAATTCTGAAGATAGTAAAGTTATTGATTATTTAAAATTCTTAACTTTCTTATCAAAAGAAGAGATTGAAGAATTAGAAAAGAAGAATATCGCTCACCCTGAATTAAGAGAAGCTCATAAAGCTCTTGCACGTGAAGTAATTACTTTTATTCATGGTGAAGAAGCTTATAAAGAAGCTCTTGCTCAAGCTGAATCTCTCTTTAAAAACGGAGAAAATAAAGATTTACCTTTAACTAAGATTGACGCATCTATTTTAGTTGATGATAAAGTTGATATCTTAACTTTATTAGTTGCTTCTAAATTATTACCATCTAAGTCAGAAGCTAGAAGAAGCGTTGAACAAGGCGGCGTAAGCATTAATGATACTAAAGTAACTGATGTTAAATTAATGATTACTAAAGAAGAATTATTAGAAGGCTTAATTATTAAAAAAGGTAAGAAGAACTTTGTTAAAGTAGGTTTATAATTTAAGGAAGTGAAAAGCTATTTTTAACTTAATTTAGGCGATGAATTATGGTTTATATTATTTTGAGTTTACTCGCGGCATTCTTTACATCGATGACAACAATTCTTGCAAAAATTGGTATCAAGAATGTTAACTCTAATTTTGCGACATTTTTTAGAACGTTTATTGTTATTATTTGTTCATTGATTCTTTGTTTTATCACTAATGATTTAACTAAAATAAATACTTTAACTTTTAATAATTATTTGTTTTTAGTCCTTTCTGGTCTTGCTACCGGTGCATCTTGGTTATGTTATTATCGAGCTTTGAAATTAGGCAATGTCAATAAAGTTGCACCTATTGATAAATCGAGTTTTATTTTAACTAGTATTTTATTTATTATCTTCTTCTTTGATGATACGACTAATTCTGGTAATCCATTAACTATTTCAATGTTAATTGTTTCCATGGCATTAATGTTCTTAGGTACATTATTTATGATTTCAAAAAAAGAAGATACTGAGACTAAATCTTCTTTATGGTTAGTATTCGCGATTCTTTCATCTGTCTTTGCTTCTTTAGTATCTTTATTTGTTAAGATTGGTTTACAAGGAATCCCTAGTAATTTAGGTACTTTATTTAGAACAATCGTCGTCTTTATCTTCTCAGGAGCAATTGTCTTAGTAAGAAAAGATTATAGAGGAACAAAAGAAATTAGTTTTAAATCTTGGCTATTTTTAATTCTTTCTGGCCTTGCGACTGGTGGAGCTTGGCTAAGTGAATACGCGGCATTAAATATTGAAGGATCTTCACCAATTGTAGTTAATTCAATCGGTAAATTATCAATCCTTTTGACGATGTTTATTTCATTTATTTTCTTAAAAGAGAAGTTTGATAAAAAATCTATCTTTGGCTTATTCTTACTTACAAGTGGAATAGTCTTAGTTATTATCTTTAGCTTATAAAATTTCGAGGATAACTTCCTCGATTTTTTATTTTTTTTAAAAAATTAATTTTTTTTTAGGATTTTTCATTTAAATCCTCAAAAGATATAAGTAGAGGAGGAAATAATATGAGGATTTTAAATGATGAAGAAATGTCACGTATTATTGGTGGCGAAGCAATTACCTTAACCGCGGTTATGGCAGTACTTGTTACCGCGATTGTCGCAGTAATTGTTTATCGATTATTTATGTCTAATAAGGGTAGTACTACTTTACCGGGTGGATGGAAATTCTCTTGGGGTTAGAAATATGACTAAAATAAAAGATATTCCTTCTTTAGATCGTCCTAGAGAAAAAGCCTATCTCTATGGACTTAGTTCTTTATCTAATGCTGAATTACTCGCACTCATCATCTCCAGTGGGTGCAAAGATAAATCAGCGTTAGATATTGCTTATGAATTACTCGCGAAGTTTAATGGGATTAACGGAGTAATAAATGCAGGAATTAATGACCTTATGTGCATAAAGGGTATATCAAAAGCGAAAGCTGTCAAAATGGCAGCTTCGTTTTATTTGTATAAGAGAAGCTTAGAAGAGACTTCTTTTTCTTTAAAAAAGTATACTGAGTACGATGTAGCAAACATGATATTTAACAAGATTATTGATTGTTCACAAGAAGTTCTATATTTAGTTATTATGAATCAATCTAATCAAATCTTAGGGATTGAAAAATTAGTTTCGGGAAGTGAAGATTCTCTTTCAATAAGTGAAACTCTTGTCATTAAACATACTTTAAAATATGGCGGGAAAAGATTTTACTTACTTCATAATCATCCATCAAACAATTTAAATCCTAGTAAGCAAGATAAGATGTTTACAAGCTTACTAGATACTCTCGCACTTACTTTAAGGATTGATTTTATTGAACACATGATTATTACTGAAATAGGCTACTATGCGATTAAACAAAACAAAACTTATCTATGGAATTTATAAAAATATCTAATGATATTTCTTAAAATAATTATTTATTTGTTTTCTTATAGGTGCTACAATATAACTCGTTGGGGGTGAGGCTATGGTTTCAAGACTTCAAAACGAATTCGTTCATATCGATTCTAGTCTTAACGGTGGCTTTACTATACTTAAAATAAATAATTATAAAATGAATTATAGACTTAGTTTACGTTCTCTTAGATAGAGTGCATTTAATGTAACTAAGTCTATTTTATTTTGTATTTAATTTTATTGCCCAAATTAGTAAAATAAAGTTAGGTGATATAATGATTGAAAGATATTCTTTAGCTAAAATGAAAAAAGTTTGGACTGATGAAAATAAGTTCAATGCCTTTTTAAAGGTCGAAATCGCTTCTACTCATGCTTTTAGTAAAGTCGGCGTAGTTCCTGAAAGTGACTATATCAAAATTAGAGATAATGCTAGTATTGATATTGATCGTATTTTAGAACTAGAAGCAATTACTAAACACGATGTTATTGCTTTTACTAGAACTGTTTCTGAATCTCTTGGCGAAGAAAAGAAATGGGTACATTACGGCCTTACTTCTACTGATGTAGTTGATACGGCAAATGGATTATTATTTAAAGAAGCAAATGATATTCTTGAAGAAGATTTAAATAAGTTATTAGATACTTTAAAAGCGAAAGCGTTACTTTATAAAAACGTACCTATTATGGGTAGAACACATGGAATGCATGCCGAAATTACTTCTTTTGGGCTAAAATATGCCTTATGGTATGATGAATTAAAAAGAGATATGGCACGTTTTAAAGAAGCACGTTTTGATGTAGAAGCTTGTAAATTATCTGGTGCAGTTGGTAATTATATTACTACTTCAATTGAAATTGAACAAATGGTCGCGGATGAACTAGGCTTATCTCGTGCGAAGATTTCTACTCAAGTTCTTTCTCGTGATCGTCATGCTTATTATATTGAAGTACTTGCCTTAATCGCTTCTTTACTTGAGAAGATGGCTACCGAAATAAGAAATTTATCTCGTCAAGAAGTTCATGAAGTTGAAGAAGGTTTTTCTAAAGGACAAAAAGGAAGTTCGGCAATGCCTCATAAGCGTAATCCAATTGGTAGCGAAAATATCTGCGGTTGCGCACGTGTTATTAAAGCTTATGTAAATACGGCTTTGGATAATAATATCTTATGGCATGAAAGAGATATTTCTCATTCTTCCGCGGAAAGAATTATTATGGCAGATTCAACTACTTTACTTGATTATATGCTTAATAGATTTACAAAAATCATTGAAAATCTAGTCGTATTTGAAGATAAAATGATCGAAGATATTTATCTTACTTATGGAGTTATTTTCTCTGGTTCAGTCTTAAATAAATTAGTTTCTAAAGGTTGGTCAAGAGAAGAAGCATATGATAAAATTCAACCTTTAACATTTAAAGCGTTAAATGAAAAGGTTCAATTTAGAGAATTATTAGAAACGACATCTTGGTTAAATGAAGATGAAATAAAAGAGATATTCAATCTACAAAGATATATGAAACATGTAGATGATATATATAAAAGTGTTGGAATAAAGGAGTAAACATATGGGAAAAGGAAAATCAATTATTGTTGTCGGCGCTTGTTGGGGCGATGAAGGAAAGGGCAAAATCACTAACTATTTAGGTGAATTATCTGATGTTGTAGTACGTTCTACTGGGGGAGATAACGCTGGTCATACTATTGTTTTCGATGGAAATACTTATAAATTACATTTAGTACCATCAGGTATCTTTAAAGATGAAATTATTAATATTTTAGGTAATGGATGTGTTATTAATCCAAAAAGCTTACTTGAAGAATTAAAAGAAATTAAATCTAGAGGTTTTAAATGTAATAACCTTTATATTTCTGATCGTGCGAATGTCTTATTTGATTACCATAAAGAATTAGATGGTTTAAACGAAGAAAGATTAGGCGCAAGAAAAATCGGTACAACTAAAAAAGGTATTGGACCTTGCTATACTGATAAAGTAGCTCGTGACGGTATTAGAATGTGTGACTTTGTCGGCCCTGACTTTAAAGAAGTTTATCGTCAAAGTGTCATGTTAAAAAATGAACAATTAAAAGCATTTAATGCACCACTAGTTGATTTTGAATCATCATACGAAGAATATCAAAAAATCGCAGATGAAATTAGACCAATGGTTTGTGATACAATCACTTTATTAAATGAAGAATATAATAAAGGAAAGAAAATTTTATTTGAAGGAGCACAAGGAACATTACTCGATATTGATTATGGTACTTATCCTTATGTCACTTCTTCAAATGCTTCTTCCGCGGGCGCTTGTACAGGCTCTGGCTTAGGCCCAACTAAAATTGATGAAGTAGTTGGTGTTACTAAGGCTTATACAACTAGAGTTGGTGAAGGACCATTCCCAACTGAAATGAATGATGATTTAGTTTTAGCACAAGATATTCGTGATCGTGCAGGAGAATACGGGGCAACTACAAAACGTCCTAGAAGAATTGGTTGGTTTGACGGGGTCATCAACAGATATTCTGCACAAGTAAATGGCTTAACTGGTTTATCACTCATGTTACTTGATATTCTTTCAGGCTTAAAAACAGTAAAGATTTGTGATTATTATCTTTTAGATGGTAAGAAAGTTGTCGCACCTTGTGCAAGACTTGAAGACTTTGCAAGATGTACACCTCACTTTATTGAACTTCCAGGTTGGGAAGAAGATATCACTCATGTTAAGAGTTTTGATGAACTTCCAGAAAACGCAAAAAAATATATTGAAACAATGGAAGAAGTTGTTGGAGTTCCAGTCATCATGTTCAGTGTGGGACCAGATAAATATCAAACAGTTATAAGAAAAAATTTATATTAATTAGGAGAGAACTTAATGAATAGTAGTTATGATGTAATTATTGTCGGTGCAGGACCTGCAGGTATATATTCAGCATATGAATTCATGTCCAAAGCACCATCTTTAAAAGTCCTTTTAATCGATAAAGGTAGAGATATTTATAGTAGACGTTGCCCAATTTTAATGGGCAAAGTAAAGCATTGCCCAGTTAATCCAAGCGGTGAATCAGGTTGTTTACCTGCTTGCTCCATGACAGCAGGATTCGGTGGCAGCGGAGCTTATTCTGATGGCAAATTTAATATTACTTCTGAATTTGGTGGTTGGATGACTGATTATCTACCAGAAGAAACAGTTTTAGACTTAATTAAATATGTTGACTCGATTAACTTAAAACATGGGGCTCCAACTGAATTAACTGATCCATATACTAAAGAAGTATTAGAAATTGAAAAGAAAGGTATCGCGGTCGGCTTAAAGTTATTAAGAAGCCAAGTTAGACATTTAGGTACAGAAGTTAACTTAGAAATCTTAAAATCAATCTATGAAGAAATGAAACCTCATATTGATTATGCTTATGCTACCGAAGTAAAAGATATTATCGTTGAAGATAACGTCGTTAAAGGCGTCATCTTAAAAGATGAGACAAATATTAAAGCTAAACACGTTCTTCTTGCAGTAGGAAGAAACGGTTCAGAATGGTTAGTTGATGTTCTTTCTAAACATGGCTTACAAATGCATAATAACCGTGTTGATATCGGTGTTAGAGTTGAAACTAATGATATTATTATGTCAGATATCAACAAATATCTTTATGAAGGTAAATTTATTTACAATACTTCAGTTGGTACTTCAGTAAGAACATTCTGTTCTAATCCTTCTGGACACGTCGTTATTGAAAACCACAATGGTACAATGGTCTGTAATGGACATGCTTATCATGATCCTAAACTAGGTTCTAAAAATACTAACTTTGCCTTATTAGTATCACAAGAATTTGATGAACCATTTAAAGATGCGAATGAATACGCGATTAGATTATCTCGTATTGCAAATAAACTTTCTAATGGGGCAGTTATCGTTCAAAAATATGGTGACATTAAGAAAGGCAGAAGATCAACACAAAAACGTATTGATGAAGGCTTTGTTAATCCAACATTAAAAGAAGCTATTCCTGGTGATTTAGGTTTAGTTTTACCTTATAACACGATGAAATCTTTAATCGAAATGATTGAAGCGCTAGATCACGTCACTCCAGGTATCGCGAATGATCATACTTTACTTTACGGCGTTGAAGCAAAATTCTATTCTGATCGCCCAGAAGTAAACAATAAATTTGAAACAAAGATCGCAAACTTATATGTTGCAGGTGATGGCGCAGGTATTACTAGAGGACTTGCTCAAGCTGGTGCGAACGGCGTATGGGTTGCCCGTGATATTATTTCGAAAGAAACAACTAAATAGTTTATTGAGCCATAAGTAAACCTTATGGCTTTTAAGTTTAAAAATATATTTATTGATTTTTCACTTAATAAATATAATAATCTACATACCGAGGTATTAATTATTTATGTATTCTATTAAAACTTTATATAAGATAGGCCCAGGGCCTAGTTCTTCACATACAATTGGTCCAAGAAATGCGGTTAGATATATCTTAAAATATCGCCCTAAAGGTGATTATTATAAAATGCATCTTTATGGTTCTTTAGCTTTAACAGGTAAAGGACATCTTTTAGATAAAATTGTCGATGCTACTTTTAAAGATATTCCTCATGAAATTGTCTTTAATCTTGATGAAATAAAAGAACATCCTAATACAATGTTTTTTGAAATCTATCAAAATGGTAAGGTGATTGATACGGCGACAATTTATTCAATTGGAGGCGGCATCATCAAAATTAAAGGGGAAGAAAAGAAACATTATAAAGAAATTTATCCTCATTCTCATTTTGATGATATCAAGAAGTATTGTTTAGAAAATAATATGTCTTTAATCGATTACATTTATAAATTTGAAGATGATGATATTAAAGAATATGGTGAAGAAATATATAAAACAATGATGAATTGTATTTCTAGCGGTTTATCTAAAGAAGGTCGATTACCTGGATCAATAAGCGTTTATCGTAAAGCGAAAGAAATATATTCAAAAGGTATACCAGAAGAATCAAGCGCAAGAAAAGAGAAAAGATTAGTTTCGGCATATGCTTTCGCGGTCAGTGAAGAAAATGCTTCAGGAGGGATGGTTGTAACTTCTCCTACATGTGGTTCAAGTGGTATATTACCAAGCTTAACTAGATATTATGAAGAACAAGGTTATCCTCATAGTAAAGTAATTGAATCTTTGTTAGTCGCGGGTTTATTTGGTTTACTTATTAAAGAAAATGCTTCTATTTCCGGCGCGGAATGTGGTTGCCAAGCGGAAATTGGTTCAGCTAGTTCTATGGGCGCGGCCTTTGTCGCGAATATTAAAGGACAAAATATCCATCTAATTGAACGTGCGGCAGAAATTGCTATGGAACATTCACTTGGTTTAACTTGTGATCCAATTGGAGGATATGTATTAATCCCTTGTATAGAAAGAAATGCGATTGGTGCATTAAGATCGATTGAATGTGCATCGATTACTGATTTTATTGATTCAACATCTAATTTAATTTCTTTTGATAATGTTGTTAAAACGATGTATCAAACAGGAATAGATTTAAATAGAGCTTATCGCGAAACGGCAGAAGGAGGACTTGCTGCCTTAGATTTAGCAAAGGAGAACTTATAAAATGAATATTTGGAAAGATATGGATAAAGATAGAATTTCAAAAGAAGATTTTATCGCTTGTATTGAAATTTCTAAAGGAAGTAAGATGAAATACGAATTAGATAAAAAGACTGGTAGATTAATTCTTGATCGTGTTTTATATACTTCTACTCACTATCCTCAAAATTATGGTTTTATTCCTAGAACTTATGCAGGAGATAATGACCCATTAGATGTTTTAGTTATGTGTCAAGAACCTATTCAACCTCTTTGCTTAGTTAGATGTTATCCAATCGGAGTTATTAAAATGATTGACTCAGAAATGGAAGATGAAAAAATTATCGCGATTTGTAAA
Source organism: Azospirillum sp. CAG:239 (assembly GCA_963653535.1). Classification (GTDB taxonomy): domain Bacteria; phylum Bacillota_I; class Bacilli_A; order RFN20; family CAG-449; genus UBA3210. The sequence continues at coordinate 30,337 of CAVJWU010000006.1, read as the reverse complement.
GATGATCCTTCCTTAAATGTCTATCGTGATGTAAGTGAACTTCCTTCTCACATCATGGATGAAATTTGCCACTTCTTTAAAGTTTATAAGCAACTTGAAGGAAAGAAAACATTCGTTTCTGAAGTAAAGGGTAGAGAAGAAGCAATTAAAATTATTGAAAAGAGTATCAATAATTTTGATCAACTAATTGAGAATAAATAAGATGTTTATATTTTTATATATTTGTTTAGGAATATTAATTGTATTATTTTTAATTCTAGGTCTACTTGCCTTTAGAATTAGAAAGAATGTTTTCTCGTGTCGATATGATGATAAGCATACCTTGAAATTTTATGAAACGAGTGATTTTCCTTCGATGGAAGAAAGAAAAATTTCTTTTAAATCTCGTCACGTCAATATTAATGGTAAAATCTATTCTTCGAAAGAATCTTCTTCGTTTAAAGGATTAGTTATCTTAGTTCATGCATTAGGACCTGGTCATAAACCATATATGAAAATCATTAATGAACTAATCTTAAAAGATTATCTAGTTCTTGCTTATGATACTCAAGGATGTGAATTAAGCGAAGGTAAATCAGTTGGAGGATTTACTACATCTTTAATTAACTTAAATGATTGTTTAAAGTATGTCGAAAATGATCAAGAATTATCTTCTTATCCTCTTATATTATTAGGCCATTCAATGGGAGGCTATGCAGTTAATAATATTACGCGTTATAAACATAAGATAAATGCGATTATTTCAATTTCTAGTTGTAATACTCCTTATTCATGTTTGTATGAAGAATTAACTCATTCTTCTGGTTATGCCATGGGCATATTTAAATTCTTTTTTATGATTTTTGATTTCTTTAAATTTGGTAAGAAAGGATTATATTCTTCTCTCGATGCTTTTAATAACAGTGATATTGATCATCTAATTATTGGAGGAACGAAAGATACTATTATCGATTATAATTTCAACCATGTATTCTTTAAGGACGAACTATCTAATAATCCACATTATACATTCTTAGATGTTAACGATCGTTATCATCAAGCTTACATTACTAAAGAAGCCGCGGAGTACGATAATAAAACAACTTTAGATTATTATGAATTAAAAGGTGAACACATGGGTCATATACCTTCTTCAATTAATGAAGCATATTATAAATCATTAGATCGTGATAAATTGAATGAACTAGATCCAGTAGTGATGAAAACAATTACTGACTTTATTGAACAACATATTTAGAACTCCCTTGAGGAGTTTTTTCTTTCGATAAATAAGTCTTAATTCTAGGTAACTGAGCCGGGTGTTTTAAAAAATGAAAAATTTTCAAAAAAACACTTGTCAAGATATAATTAGTATTATATACTTATCGAGCGTGTGCCAAAATTATAGGGCGATAACGCTATTTTTTATGAGAATAGCTGAAACACCCGGTAATGTGGCTTACAAGAAATTAAGAAAGGAGGATTTTCAAAAATGCCTACAATTAATCAATTAGTTCGTAATGGACGTTCAGAAACAGTTGAAAAATCCAAAGCCCCAGCTTTAAATAAAAGATGGAACTCACTCGCAAAGAAAACAACAGACCAAAATGCTGCTCAAAAACGTGGTGTCTGTACCCGTGTTGGTACTATGACTCCTAAAAAACCTAACTCAGCTTTACGTAAGTATGCTCGTGTACGTTTATCAAACGGCTACGAAGTTACAGCTTATATCGGTGGAGAAGGCCATAACTTACAAGAACACAGTACAGTCTTAATCAGAGGCGGTAGAGTTAAGGATTTACCTGGTGTACGTTACCACATTGTTAGAGGTGCATTAGATTGCGCTGGTGTAACAGATAGAAAACAAGGTAGATCATTATACGGTACTAAAAAACCAAAAGCTGCTAAATAGTTAGCAAATTTAATACGTAATAAAAATTCTATTATTATAAAAAATGGAAAGGAGGATTTTTAATGCCACGTAGAGGAAATGTCGCAAAACGCGATGTGTTACCAGATCCAATTTACAATTCAAAATTAGTAACACGTTTAATCAACAAAATCATGATAGATGGTAAAAAGGGCACAGCTCAAACTATCTTATATAGTGCTTTCAATAAAGTTGAAGCAAAAACACAAAAACCTGCAATGGAAGTATTCGAAGTTGCTTTAGGTAATATCATGCCAGCTCTTGAATTAAAAATGAGAAGAGTTGGAGGTTCTAACTACCAAGTTCCAGTTGAAGTTTCAGCAGAACGTAGAGTTACATTAGGCTTAAGATGGTTAGTTAACTATTCACGTTTAAGAAATGAAAAGACAATGGAAGATAAATTAGCAGGAGAAATCATTGATGCTGCTAATGGTACTGGCGCTTCTGTCAAGAAGAGAGAAGATGTCCACAAGATGGCTGAAGCTAATAAGGCTTACGCTCATTATAGATGGTAATTTTAAAGGGGAACTAAGATATGGCACGTGATGTAAGTATTAATATGACACGTAATATCGGTATCATGGCTCACATTGATGCTGGTAAGACAACTACTTCAGAAAGAATCTTATTCTACACTGGTAAAATTTATAAAATCGGCGAAGTTCATGATGGCGGCGCTACTATGGACTGGATGAAACAAGAACAAGATAGAGGTATTACAATTACTTCTGCTGCTACAACTTGCTATTGGGAAAAAGGCCAATGGAAAGATAATGGTAAAGGCGGTACAGGTGAAAAATACCGTATCAACTTAATCGACACTCCTGGCCACGTTGACTTCACTGCTGAAGTTGAACGTTCACTTCGTGTTCTCGATGGTGCTGTTACTGTTCTTGATGGTAAAAACGGTGTTGAACCACAAACTGAAACAGTTTGGAGACAAGGTACAAAATACCACGTTCCTAGAATTGTTTTCGTTAATAAATTAGACGCAATCGGTGCTGACTTCGAAATGTCAGTCCGTTCAATTGGTGAAAAATTAGGCGCTAATGCTGCTCCTATTGCTTACCCAATTGGTCTTGAATCTCAATTAAAAGGTGTTATCGATATTATCGAAATGAAGGCTTACTTCTATTCTGATACAAAAGGTGAACACCCAACTGAAGGTGCAATTCCTGAAGAATATTTAGCTCGTTGTCAAGAATTAAGAGCTCAATTAATTGAAAAACTTGCAAACTTTGATGACGAATTCATGATGAAGGTCTTAGAAGGTGAAGAACCAACTATCCCAGAAATCAAAGCTACAATCAGAAAAGCTGTTTTAACTGCAGAATTCTTCCCAGTTTTAGCAGGTTCTGCTTACAAGAATAAAGGTATCCAACAAGTACTTGATGCTGTTGTTGAATACTTACCATCTCCTGTTGATATTGCTCATACAACTGGTACAAATGAATTAGGTGAAACAGTCGAATGTGAACCAACTGATGATGCTCCTTTAGCAGCATTAGCATTCAAGATTATGACTGACCCATTCATTGGTAAATTAGCTTTCTTCAGAGTTTACTCTGGTGTCGCTAAAGCTGGTTCTTATGTTTATAACTCAACAAAAGGTGTTAAAGAAAGATTCTCTCGTTTAGTTATCATGAACTCAAACAAGAGAGAAGAAGTTGATGAAGTTTGGGCAGGTGATATCGGTGCTGCAGTTGGTCTAAAATCAACTACAACAGGTGATACATTATGTGATGAAGACCACCCAGTCGTTCTTGAATCAATTAAATTCTCAGATCCAGTTATCTCAGAAGCTATTGAACCTAAATCAAAAGCTGACCAAGATAAGATGACTCAAGGATTAATCAAATTATCAGAAGAAGACCCAACATTCAGATTCTTTACAGATAAAGAAACAGGCCAAAACATCATCGCTGGTGTTGGTGAATTACACCTCGATGTTATGGTTACTAGATTAAAAGATGAATTCAAAGTCGATGTTAACGTCGGTGCTCCACAAGTTGCTTACAGAGAAACAATTCGTAAAGAAGCAGATTGTGAAGGTAAATACATTAAACAATCTGGTGGTCATGGTCAATATGGTCACGTTTGGATTAAATTTGAACCAAACCCAGGCAAAGGTTTCGAATTCGTCGATGCAGTTGTCGGTGGTGTTGTTCCTAGAGAATTCATCAAACCTACATGTGATGGTTTAAAAGAATCATTAGATAGAGGTTTAGTTGCAGGATTCCCAATCATTGATATTAAAGCTACATTACATGATGGTTCTTACCATGATGTTGACTCTTCTGAAGCTGCTTATAAAGTCGCTGCTTCATTAGCGTTAAAAGAAGCTGCAAGAAAGTGTGATCCAGTTATCCTTGAACCTATCGTAAAAGTTGAAGTCACAACTCCATCTGAATACTTAGGTGATGTCATGGGTGATATCTCTTCAAGAAGAGGTGAAATCCAAGGACAAACAGAAAGAGGAAATGCTCAAATTCTTGATGCAATGGTTCCACTTGCAAATATGTTTGGTTACGTTACTGATTTAAGATCTATGACAAAAGGTAGAGCTAACTACACAATGGAAATGGATCACTATGCAGAATGTCCAAAATATATCCAAGATGAAATTATTAAAAAATCACAAAAGTAATAATCAAATTCTAATTTAATAGTATTGATTTTACAAAAAAAATGCTATATTATGAATACGTTGAAATTCAAATTATTTTAGGGAGGAATTTTCACAATGGCAAAAGAAAAATTTGACAGAAGTAAAACCCATGTTAACATTGGTACAATTGGCCACGTTGACCACGGTAAAACTACTTTAACAGCTGCTATTACAGCAGTATTAGCAAAAAAGGGCTTATCTGAAAAGAAAGCATACGACCAAATCGATGCTGCACCAGAAGAAAAAGCTCGTGGTATTACAATTAATACAGCTCACATTGAATACCAAACAGCAACAAGACACTATGCTCACGTTGACTGCCCAGGCCACGCTGACTATGTTAAAAACATGATTACAGGTGCTGCTCAAATGGACGGCGCAATCTTAGTTGTTGCAGCTACAGATGGTGTTATGCCACAAACAAAAGAACATATCTTACTTGCTAGACAAGTTGGTGTTCCTTATATCGTAGTATTCTTAAATAAAACAGACTTAGTTGATGATCCAGAATTAATCGACTTAGTTGAAATGGATGTTAGAGAAATCTTATCTTCATATGGTTTCCCAGGAGACGAAACTCCAATTATCAGAGGTTCTGCAAGAAAAGCTCTTGATGGTGATCCAGTAGAAGAACAACATATTATGGATTTAATGGATGCATGTGATTCTTATATCCCAGCTCCAACAAGAGATACAGATAAACCATTCTTACTTGCTATCGAAGACGTTTTAACAATTACAGGTCGTGGTACTGTTGTAACTGGTAGAGTTGAACGTGGTACAATCAAGATGGGTGACGAAGTTGAAATCGTTGGTATCAAAGATACATTAAAATCAGTCGTTACTGGTATCGAAATGTTCAGAAAGACATTAGACTTTGCTGAAGCAGGCGATAACGCTGGTATCTTATTAAGAGGTGTCAACCGTGACCAAGTAGTCCGTGGACAAGTCTTAGCAAAACCTGGAACAGTTACTCCACATACAAAATTCACAGCTTCTGTTTACGTATTAACAAAAGAAGAAGGTGGACGTCATACTGCATTCTTAACAAACTACAGACCACAATTCTATTTCCGTACAACTGATATTACAGGTGTCATTACTCTTCCAGAAGGAACAGAAATGGTTATGCCAGGTGATAACGTTAACTTAACAGTTGAATTAATTCACCCAGTTGCTATTGAAAAAGGTACAAAGTTCTCAATCCGTGAAGGTGGTAGAACAGTTGGTGCTGGTACAGTTTCAGAAATTATTAAATAGTTTTATAAATTGTATTTTCAAGACTATCGAGAAATCGATAGTCTTTTTTGTATTAGAAAACATATCTTTTACTCATCATACGATGCTACCTATTATATTTGGCTAATTTGACAATCATTCGCACTATGTTATACTTAAATAAAGGCAAGGTTATTTTTATGGGATTATTTTTAATGACTTTAGTCACAATTTCTTCCATTGGTTCATCTTTAAACATGAAATTAATGGATAATTCTTCATTCTATAAATTAGAAAGAAGATCGCTAGCTAGTTATTATGATTCTACCACCTGGACAAATGATAATGGTTATATACAAATAGGACATAAGGAAAATAAATTATCTACTTCATTTATTGAACAAAGATATTATAAATCATATTTAAAAATTGATTTTCCTAAATTAAATACAATTGATAAATTAGCTCTGAAATTAACAAAATATAAAGGAAGTTGTGAATTTACTAATGTTAATTATTATTTAAATGATATAGATTTTTCTTCACACAATAATTTAGCGTCTGGCAGTGTAGGTATTTATCATAACGCAAATATATATACTATTGATTTAACTGAACCAGCCCTCTTAGCTTTAAAGAGAAACAATAATTATTTTTATATTAGTTTAGAAAGACTGTATCAAGATGGATATATGGAATTTTATTATAAGAGTGAAAACGAAACATTAAATCCTAGTATTTATATAGAAACTCGTGATATACCAACAAGTAATACGTATGGTTGTGCTTCTGAATTTATAAGATATTCTTCGATTCATGATTGGCGTTTTATTAGAAATTGTTATGCGCATGCTTTCAATTTTGATGTTGAGGAAAATAAAGCTGAATATTTTCCTGAAGGATATCTTGATGAAATACGTAATCAAACGTATTCTAGCGATTTACTTTATAAAATGGCTAATTTAGTGATAAATGATGTATTTATAAACTATAATAGATCAGCCAGATTAATTGATAGTTATACTTCTCCTATATATGAATTTGAATACAGGGTTGCAATGAGACTTTCTTACAATGAAGAAACTTTAAAAACAGAGCATATGCATTTTTTAAAACAAACTAACACAGGATCATGGGATGAAAAACATGAATCTAGTGTTAATTATGAACACAAAAATTTTAATCCGACTTTAGATTCTTGGTCGGGTATGGATGGGAATAATTATAATAGTGATACAATATATTTTGCAGTAAGCAAATAAAAAGGGGCTAAGTATGAAAAAGTTAAATTGTATTTTATTAAGTTTAGTATACCTACTTGGAACTTGTTCTTTAACTTCTTGTGGTAAACTAACTTATGAAGAAAGTAAAAATAAATTAAAAGAAAATTTTAAAGTTGAAGATTATTTATATCTAAAAGATTTTGACAATAGTGATATTTTTGAAAAATTTAAATATTGTTACGAAAGCGCGATAACATATTATGAACCAAGTGAACCATATCTAAAAACAACAGAAGCACCAAATGTGGTAGATTATTGGGAAGAAAATCGACATCGCAATAATTTTTTGTATTGTTTTTCTACTACTGAAGGAGAATATTTTATTGAAAATAGTTATACATTTTATCACTTTTGGGCCTTACAAAATAAAAGAATATTAATATTTCCTAATAAAAAAAATAATAATTATAGTTTTTCATTTGTTGATGAAAAAATCCCTGATGATGATTCAGGTCAATTTATGGAAAATTTCGTTTCTTTACTTGAATATAATGGCAGTTTTGGATATGTCATGTCTTTTAATACTCAAGAATTTTTAAATTATACCTTATCAATGTTATATAATACTGACAATTTAGATTACGACATATATTTTGTTAAATATGAAGGTGGTCGACTTGGCTTTTTCTTTGATATTTATTTAATACCTCAAGAAGAGAAGTTTTCTAAAGAAATAGTTACTAAATTCGCAGAATTAGGTGATTTTGCTTACTTTGATTTTGAAAGAATAAGAGAAAATTAACAAAAAACAAAAAATAGTATAAAAATCCTTGCAATTACATTTACTTATATTTATTATATTGACAATAAAAAAGATAGAGGTAGCGATGCAAAAGAGTACTTTACCTAGGAGGCATCCATTGAAGTAAAGGAAAGGTAACCATCGCCGAACGGTGTATTAGGCATAATACATACGTGGGATTATAGGGAATACCTATAATACTCCTACATTTTTATGTAGAGGCGCTAAATACATTCAATTAATATGTATTATAAGCGTCGAAAGACGCTTTTTTATTACTTAACTAAATAAATTAGGAGGTAATTATATGAATAGAAATTTATTTTTTAAGACATTCCTTGCGGCAGCAAGCTTATTCTCATTAGGAAGCTGTTCTTCCTCATCATCTAAGTTAAAGATTATTCATTTTGATCAAACAATCTTAGGTGAAACTGCGAAAGATTTAGGTGTTTCTATCGGTGTTAAGAAAGGTAATTCTACTTTATTAAATTCTGTTAATACTGCTTTAGCTTCTTTATCACAAGATACAAGAAACCAATTAATGACTGAAGCAACATATAGATCTAATGGTGATTATTCTACTTCAACATTAAAATATACTGTTCCAACAAATGGAACTAAGACGATTAGAATTGGTCTAGAATGTGATTATGCACCATTTAACTGGACTGATGTATCAGATAATGATTACAACTATCCAATTAAGGGTACTAATCAATATGCAGATGGATATGATATCCAAGTTGCAAGTTATTTAGCTTCTACTTTAGGTTATAACCTAGAAGTAATTAAATTAGATTGGGAAGCTTTAATTCCAGCTTTACAATCAGATACAATCGATTTAGTTATTGCAGGTATGACTGATACAGAAGAAAGAAGACAATCAATCGACTTTACTAATGAATATTATAGAAGTGAATTAGTTTTAGTTGTTAGAGAAGATTCTAAATATGCAAATGCAACTTCATTAAATGATTTTAATGGAGCAAAGATTGTTTCTCAAGTTTCAACAGTTACTGATGATGTAATTGATACTTGGACAAATACATTTGGAGTCAGCCATTTATCTGCACTCGATACATTTGCAACATGCGCTCTTGCAGTTCAAAATAAAACAGCTGATGCGATGACTGCTGAATTACCAGTTGCAACATCAATTGTAAACGGAAGTAACTAATAATGAGCTCTTGGGATAAAATTGTTTCTTTATTATCTAATTACTGGCGAACATTTTTAGAAGGTATTGCTTCAACTTTAATTCTAGCTATAGTTGGTACTATAGTCGGTATGATTATTGGAATATTCGTCGCTTTACTTAGAAATATGGAATTAAAAGAAACTGATTCTAAAATTATTAAAGTACTAAAATCTGTTGGTAAAGTTCTATCGACCATTTATGTTAACGTCTTTAGAGGTACTCCAATGATGGTTCAAGCAATGATTTTCTTCTTTGGAGGATCTGCTTTAGGTATTAACTGGACAGATTTAGGTAATGTTTGGATTTTTAATGGTTATTTCTTATGTGGTATTATCGTTATTGTTATTAATACTGGTGCATATATGTCAGAAATTGTTCGTTCGGGCCTTAATGGGGTTGATAAAGGACAAGAAGAAGCAGCGAGAAGCTTAGGTATGAGTTATTTTAAAACAATGGTATTTGTTATTATGCCTCAAGCTTTAAGAAATGCTCTACCTACTATTTTAAATGAATATATTGTTAACGTAAAAGACTCTAGCGTTTTAAATGTTATTGGTTTAACTGAACTTTATGCTTCAGTTAGTATCGCGACTAATAGAAACTATTTCAAAGTTGAAGGTTATATTATTATCGCGGTTATCTATTTAATTTTAACGTTAATCGCGACATTTATTGTCCGTTTAATTAATGCTAAATTAGATGGAAAGAAAGTTAGCTTAAATCCATTTAAGAAAGAAAGACCAATTGTGGAGGTAAATTAATATGGGCGTTATTGATATATGTAATTTACAAAAACAATTTGGTTCTTTAGATGTATTAAAAGGAATTGATTTATCAATTGAAAAAGGTGAAATTGTCTGTATTATTGGTAGTTCAGGAAGTGGTAAATCTACTTTACTAAGATGTTTAAATTTACTTGAAGTGCCAACTTCTGGAGAAATCTATTTTGAAGGAGAGAAGATTAACGGAAATAAAAACGTCAACATCAATAAAATTAGAGAAAAGATGTCGATGGTTTTCCAACAATTTAATTTATTTAATAACTATAGTGTATTAGATAACTGTATTCTCGCTCAAACAAAGGTTCTTCATCGTAGTAAAGAAGAAGCAAAAGAAATTGCTTTAAAAAATCTTGAAAGAGTTGGTATGCTTGATCGAGCAAATTACCGCGTAAATCAAATTTCCGGCGGACAAAAACAACGTGTCGCAATTGCACGTAGTTTATGTATGAATCCTGATGTCATTCTTTTTGACGAACCTACTTCAGCGTTAGATCCTGAGATGGTTGGAGAAGTTTTAGATGTCATCAAGTCTTTAGCAAAAGAAAATATTACCATGGTTATCGTCACTCATGAAATGGCTTTTGCTAAAGAAATTGCCACTAAAGTTGTTTTTATGGATAAAGGTGTTATTGAAGAAATGGGTACTTCCGATGAAGTATTTAATAACCCTAAGAGTGAAAGAACTAAAGAATTCTTAAAACGTTTTTTAAATAATTAATATTAAGAGGCTCATGCCTCTTTTTATATTGAAATATCGATTTTAAAATAAATATTATAACTATGTGGAAAATGATATAATTTCTTTGCGATAAAAAAGAAATATCGTTTCAAACAAAATATATAAAATATTGAAAATATATACATATTGTAGGTGATTTATTTATGATTAAAAATATTATTAAAGATGATAAGTTTCTTTCTTTAAAAAGTGAAGATGCTACTTTATTAGATAAAGATATTATTATTAATTTAAAAGATACATTAATGGCTAATAAATCTCGTTGTGTCGGTATGGCTTCTAATATGATTGGTGAATTAAAGAATATCATCGTTATTTTAATTGATAATAAGCCTTTTATCATGGTTAATCCGAAGATAATTATGACATTTGGATTACCATATGTTACTAAAGAAGGTTGTCTTTGTAGAACAAAACAAATAGAAACAAAAAGATATGATAAGATTAAAGTAGAATACCTAGATGAAGATTTTAAAAAGAGAATTAAAACTTTTGATGGGTTTACTTCACAAATTATTCAACATGAAATAGATCATACATTAGGAATAATTGTTTAAAAATTAAAATTACTAAAGTATAATAAATAAGCAATTTAGGAGGTCAATATGGGAGCGAAAGGATTTAAATTAGAAATTAAACATGTAGATAAAAATTCAAAAGCAAGATATGGTATTTTACATACAAATCATGGTGATGTTGAATTACCGATGTTTATGCCTGTTGGTACTCTAGCGACTGTTAAAACATTATCTCCTGAAGAAGTTAAATCTCTTGGTGCAGGAGTTATTTTATCAAATACTTATCATCTTTCTTTAAGACCAGGTGAAGATATTGTCGCTCGTGCTGGAGGACTACATAAATTTATGAATTACGATGGACCAATGCTTACTGATTCAGGTGGATTCCAAGTTTTCTCTTTATCTGATAATCGACAAATTACCGAAGAAGGAGTTACTTTTAAAAACCATTTGAATGGTTCTAAATTATTTATGTCTCCTGAAAGATCTATTGAAATAGAACAAAAATTAGGCGCGGATATTGCCATGAGCTTTGACGAATGTTGTCCATATCCTGTCACGCATGACTATATGAAGAAGTCAGTTGAAAGAACTTTACGTTGGGCGAAAAGAGGACAAATCGCACATACTAGAGAAGACCAAGCTTTATTTGGAATTGTTCAAGGTGGAGAATTTGAAGATTTAAGAAAGTTCTGCGCAGAAGAATTAGTTAAAATGGATTTTGATGGTTATTCAATTGGTGGAACTTCAATTGGTGAACCAAAAGACGTCATGTATAAAATGGTAAGTTATGCCGTTAAATATCTTCCAGATGATAAACCTAGATATTTGATGGGCGTTGGATCCGTTGATGAAATTCTTGATGGCATTGAAAAAGGTGTCGATATGTTCGATTGCGTTTTACCAACTAGAATCGCTCGTCACGGAGCTTTAATGACTTCGACTGGTAGAGTAAATATTCGTGATAGCAAATATAAAGAAGATTTCACTCCACTTGATAAAGAATGTGATTGTTATTGCTGCAAGAACTATACTAAAGCATATTTAAGACATCTTTATGTTTGTGATGAATCATTTGGTAAACGTTTATTATCAATCCATAATATTAGATTCTTAATCCATATGATGGAACAAGCGCGTGAGGCTATCAAAGAAGATCGTTTTAGCGAATTTAAAAAAGAATTCTTAGATAAATTCGGTGATGAAAGAGGATTTTAATATGGCAGAAATTGATTTAATGAATATTGAAAATTATGATTATTATTTACCAGAAGAATTAATCGCTCAAAGCCCTGCAAAAGTAAGAGATGAATCTCGTTTAATGGTTTTAAATAAAGATGAACAAACAATTGAACATCGCCATTTCTTTGATATTGTTTCTTATCTTCATGAAGGTGATGTTTTAGTTAGGAATAATTCAAAAGTTATTCCAGCTAGATTATTTGGGGTAAAAGAAGTAACTAACGCTCATGTAGAAGTTTTACTTTTAAAAGACTTAGGTGAAGATACTTGGGAATGTTTATGCGGTAACGCTCATGTTATTAAAGTAGGGACGATTATTTCTTTTGGTAATGGTGAACTTAAAGCAGAATGTGTAGAAGTTTTAGATGAAGGTATTAGAAGATTAAAATTAATCTATAATGGTATCTTATTTGAAATCTTAGATGTCTTAGGTAAAATGCCTTTACCTCCATATATTAAAGCTCAATGTGCAGATAATTCTCGTTATCAAACAGTATATGCAAAAGTTGAAGGAAGTGCAGCAGCTCCAACTGCTGGATTTCATTTTACTAATGAATTATTTGAAAAATTAAAGGAAAAAGGCGTAGAAGTAGTCGATGTTACTTTACACGTAGGACTTGGTACCTTTAGACCGGTTAAAGTAAATAACATCTTAGAACATCACATGCATTCAGAAGTATATGAAATGAGTAAAGAAACAGCAGATACATTAAACAAAGCAAAAAAAGAAGGTAGAAGAATTATTGCAATTGGAACAACATCGACTAGAACTGTTGAAACAGTTATACAAAAATATGGTGAATTTAAAGAATGCCGTGGGGAAACAAGCATCTTTATTTATCCTGGTTATACATTTAAAGGCATTGATGCTTTAATTACTAATTTCCATTTACCTAAGTCAACTTTAATTATGCTTGTAAGTGCACTTGCTGGAAGAGAATTTATCTTAAAGGCATATAATGAAGCAGTAAAAGAAAAATATCGTTTCTTTAGTTTTGGAGATGCAATGTTTATCTATGGTAATCGATAAAACTAATTATATAAATTACTATAACGTATCTCTTGAAGAGATTAAGTCTTTTGGTGAGACTAAACCTAGTATCGCTCTTCACGCTTGCTGCGGACCTTGTGCTTCGTTTCCTATTGAATTTATTAGTAAATACTTTTCTAGATTAACGATTGTTTTTACAAATTCAAATATCTATCCAAGTGAAGAATATGAAAGAAGATTAGTTGAATTAAAGAAAGTTATTAAGATATCAAAAGAGAAATATAATTTTGATATTGAACTAGTTGAATTTCCTTATGATAATAAAACTTATAATAAGATTCTTGATGAATATGGTGATCAAGATGAAGGATTAGACCGTTGCAAAAGATGTTATAAAGAAAGAATGTTACAAGCTTATCGATATGCAAATGAACATAATTTTGATTATTTCGCGACTGTTATGACTATCTCAAGACAAAAGAATTCTCAAGTGATGAATGAGATAGGAAAAGAATTATCTAAAAATTTTAAAACGAAATATTTTTATTCTGACTTTAAAAAGAATAATGGCCAACTACGTGCAAGTGAATTACGTAAAGAATATGATTTATATGCACAACAGTACTGCGGATGTATTTATTCTTATGCACGATATTTAAAAAGATTAAAAGAAAAGCAAGAACAAGATGGAAATAAATAAGATATTAGAATTATTTTCTTCTAAGATTAAATTAGAAGAGATTGATTTAAAGGATAAAGCAACTTATAAAGTAGGACTGATTAAAGCCCATTTTAGAAAATTCAAATTAGATGAATTTACTACTTTATCAACTTTAGAAGCTAAAGGAATCTTTGGCTTAATTAAAATTAATACAGTTGTTTTAACTTCTTCTATAAAAGATATTCCTTTGTTTTCTTATGATTCGATGGTTATGATGGGTAAAAAATATTATTTTTTTGAAATGTATGATACCTTTGTAGGAGAAAAGAAAGATTATTCTTCTTATATTACTTCTTCAAATTCAATAAAAGATATCGATGATTATAAACCTAACGAAAGTGAAATGGATAAATATTTACTTAGTGAAAGTATTAGAAAAAATCCACATAGCAAAGAAGATTTTAATCGTTTAGAAGAACAAACTGTACGATTTATTAATCTAGCAATTGGAGAATATTTATCTTCTAGCGTAATAAATGTAGAAGAAAAATATAAAAATAATGAGAATTATGTTCATAATTTATTAACTTGTGGGGGAGTTTCAACTAATTTATTTATTAAAAAACTTGGTTTAGAGACAACAAAAGAGATATATGAACATATCTTATTTGGTATAAAAGACTAATAAAATGACTGAAAATGAGTAAAAATCACACTCATTGTAGGTCATTTTTTCTTTTAACTAATTAATGAAACGCCTATAAATGTTGTCAATTAAATGATAAAAAAGTAACGATATATATAATATATATAATATATTATGTATTGAAAAAATAAATTATTTATAAATCGTATAAAATATTTAAAAAAAATTGTTGACATATATATATCCTTAGAGTAGAATTTAAGGGCTAGTCTTTTAAAGATTAACCGCGTTGAAGTGGGAGATTGCTGAACGCCGACAGCCGTTGTCAGCCGCAACGAAACTTCGAAATTCAGGTAACTCACATGAAGCGGAAGTCTAACAACGATCTAGACAAGAAGGAGATTAAAAATGGCAAAAAGCAAAAAAATCAGAATTCGCTTACAAGCTTATGATCACAAAGTATTAGACGTTTCTGTCAACAAGATCATCACAGCAGCGAAGGACACAGGAGCAACAGTTGTAGGACCTATTCCTCTACCAACAGAGAAACAAGTTTATACAATCTTACGTGCAGTTCACAAATACAAAGATGCTCGCGAACAATTCGAAATTAGAACTCACAAAAGAATTATCGATATCGTTAATCCAACAAAACAAACAATTGATGCATTAACACACATGGATCTTCCAGCTGGTGTTGACATCGAACTTAAGTAGGAAGGAGACAGGAGACCAATATGAAATCAATTTTAGGTAGAAAAATGGGTATGACTCAAGTATTCGCTGAAGATGGCACAATGTACCCTGTCACAGTAGTTGAAGTATTACCAAACGTTGTATTACAAGTTAAGACAACTGAAACAGACGACTACAATGCAATCCAAGTCGGATACGAAGATAAGAAAGAAAATCGCTGCAACAAAGCAGAATTAGGAATTTTCAAAAAAGCAGGTGTTTCACCAAAATATGAAATTGCTGAATTAAAAGGCGATGAAATGATGTCTTATGCAGTAGGTTCAGAAATCAAATGTGACATTTTCCAAGCAGGTGATGTTGTTGATGTAACTGGAACTTCAAAAGGTAAAGGCTTCAGCGGTGCAATCAAGAGATGGCACTTCACAATCGGTCCTAAAGGTCATGGTTCAGGATACCACAGAGGTTCAGGATCTTTCGCAACAAACGGTCGTTATAACCGTGGCGTTATGAAAGGTAAGAAAATGCCAGGACACGCAGGTAACAAACAAGCAACAATTTCAAATTTAACAATCGTTGCAGTTGATACAGTTAACAATGCAATCTTAGTAAAAGGCGCAATCCCAGGACCTAAGAAATCAATGGTAACAATCAAAACAGCGGTTAAAGTTCAAAGAACAAAACCAGTAGTTAAGCCATTAGTTAATTACACTCCAGCAGTTGCTGAAGTAGTTAACGAAAGCGGAGAGGATAAATAAGTATGGCAACAAAAAACATTACATTAAAAGTTGTTAACCAATTAGGCGAAGACAAAGGCAATGTTAAAGTCAGCGTAGACGTCTTCGGAATTGACGCTAATAACCAAGCTATGTTCAATGCAGTACAAGTTTATCAAGCAAATATGAGACAAGCTACTGCTAAAACATTAAACCGTTCAGAAGTTTCTGGTGGTGGTAAAAAACCATGGAGACAAAAAGGTACAGGTAGAGCAAGAGCTGGTTCTTCACGTTCACCAATTTGGAGAAAAGGTGGAGTTGTATTTGGCCCAAGAGGTAATCAAAACTTCAAACTTGCTCAAAACAAAAAGGAACACGCTTTAGCGTTAAAATCAGCATTATCAGTCAAAGCTAATTCAA
Organism: Azospirillum sp. CAG:239; assembly: GCA_963653535.1. Lineage (GTDB taxonomy): Bacteria > Bacillota_I > Bacilli_A > RFN20 > CAG-449 > UBA3210. Next base: position 13,911 of record CAVJWU010000006.1, on the reverse strand, counting down.
ATGACATCATCGTTGTTGATTCATTCAAATTCGAAGTACCATCTACAAAAGAAGGTGCAAAAGTATTAGCAAATGTTAATGCAAAAGCAAAATCATTAATCGTCATCAATGATGAAAATGATAACTTAGTTGCATCTGTAAGAAATATCCCAGGTGTAATCATCGTAAAAGCTAACAATTTAAGTGTTTATGACATCTTAAATACAAATAGCGTTATCTTCACAAAAGATGCAATCGAATCAGTAGAAGGAGGACTTAAATAATGGCAAAGAAAACAGAAGCAGTTGCTGAAAGAAAATTCGCAGCTCCACAAATCAATAGCTTTGATATTATCTTAGCTCCAATTGTTACTGAAAAAACAATGAAGCAACAACAAGAAGAAAACAAAATCACATTAAAAGTTGCTAAAAATGCTAACAAAGCTCAAGTTAAAATTGCAGTTCAAGAAATCTTCAACGTTAAAGTTGATGATGTAAAGATTATCAATGTACTCCCTAAGGCAAAGAGAGTAGGCCGTTACGAAGGAAAAGTCGGCGGTTACAAAAAAGCAGTTGTTACAGTTAACGCTGCTGACCAAATTAATGTAGTTAATGAATAAGGCCAAGGCCGAATATAGGAGAAAATAAATAGTATGCCAATAAAAAGTTATAAACCAACGACTCCAAGCCGTCGTGCTATGACTCAATCAACATTTAGCGAAATTACAACAGCTACTCCTGAAAAAAGTTTATTAGTTTCTATTAAGAAAACTGGTGGACGTAATAACACTGGTGCTATCACATGCCGTCACATCGGCGGTGGTAACAAAAGAAAATACCGTGTTATTGATTTCAAGAGAAATAAAGATGGAATCGTAGGAACAGTCGCAACAGTCGAATATGATCCAAATAGAAATGCAAACATTTGCTTAATCAATTATGCTGATGGTGAAAAGAGATATATCTTAGCACCTCAAGGCTTAAAAGTCGGAGACAAAATTGAATCTGGCGAAGCATGTGATATTAAAGTAGGTAATGCAATGCCTCTTGCAAATATCCCAGAAGGTACATTCGTACACAACGTTGAACTTCAACCATTAAAAGGTGGCCAAATGTGTAGAGCTGCTGGTACATCTGCTCAAGTTTTAGGTAATGAAGGTAAATATACAACATTACGTTTAGCTTCAGGCGAAGTTAGAAAAGTATTATCTGCTTGCCGCGCTACAGTCGGTGTAGTCGGTAACGAAGATTGGAACTTAATCAACTTTGGTAAAGCTGGTAAAAATAGATGGTATGGCGTAAGACCAACAGTCAGAGGTTCTGTTATGAACCCTAACGATCACCCACACGGTGGTGGTGAAGGTAAATGTCCAGTCGGTCGTGATGCACCAAGAACACCTTGGGGTAAACGTGCAATGGGCGTTAAGACAAGAAAGTCCAAAAAAGCTTCAAGCAAATTAATTGTAAGAAGAGCTAATGGCGGTAAAGCATTATAGGAAAGGAGTAAATGAATTATGGCACGTAGTTTAAAGAAGGGTCCATTCTGCGACGAACACTTAATGAAGAAAGTCGAAGCATTAAATGCGGCTCACAAAAAAGAATTAATTAAAACATGGTCAAGAAGATCAACAATTTTCCCAGCATTCATTGAACATTCTTTCGCAGTATATAATGGTCATGAATTTATCACTGTCTATGTTACAGAAGATATGGTTGGACACAAATTAGGTGAATTCGCTCCAACTAGAACATTCAAAGGTCATAGCGGTAACAATGCTGAAGATAGAGCAGCTAAGTAGGAGGTAAGACATGGAAGCAACAGCAAAAGTAACTGGAGTCCGTATCACTCCTAGAAAAGTACAATTAGTAATTGATTTAGTTAGAGGAAAATCAGTTGCAGATGCATTAGGCATCTTAGCTAACTTAAACAAATCAAGTTCACCAGTTGTCGCAAAATTAATCGCATCAGCAGCAGCAAATGCTGTTAACAATAACAAGATGGATGAATCTAAACTCTATGTTAAGACAATTTATGCAAATGAAGGTCCAAGACTAAAGAGATATATGCCAAGAGCTAAAGGTTCTGCAGATACATACGTCAAGAGAACAAGCCACATCACTGTAGTGGTTGCAGAAAGATAGGAGGAAGAACTAAATGGGTCAAAAAGTTAATCCAGTTGGAATGAGAATCGGCATCAGCCGTGATTGGAATTCTAGATGGTTCGCAAATAAAAAAGATTTCGCAGATTTCTTAAACGAAGACTACAAAATCAGAACTTATCTTTCAAAATCTTTAAAAGATGCATTAGTTTCACATATTGAAATTGAAAGAAAGAAAGACCACGATACAGTCGTTTCTATCTTTACAGCTCGCCCAGGTGTTGTACTTGGACAAGATGGTGCAAATGTTAAAGCATTACAAGCAAAAGTATCAAAAATGGTTTCAACAGGTAATGTTAAATTATCAGTAGTTGAAATCAAAAACCCAAGTTTAGATGCAAACATTGTCGCTCAAGACATGGCTGCTCAACTTGAAGCAAGAGCATCTTTCAGAAATGTTCAAAAGAAAGCAATTCAAAGAGTTATGAAGGCTGGCGCATTAGGTGTTAAGACTTCTATCTCTGGTCGTTTAGCAGGTGCAGATATCGCTCGTGCTGAAGGATATAAAGAAGGTGTAGTTTCACTTCATACATTAAGAATGGACGTTGACTACGCTTTAGCAGAAGCTTCAACTACATATGGTAAATTAGGCTGCAAAGTCTGGATCTGCCGTGGTTTAAGCAAAAATTTCCAAAAGGCTGAAAAACCAGTTGCAAAGAAAGGAGAATAGTTAACTATGTTACAACCAAAAAGAGTTAAATATAGAAGACCACATTCAATCAAATACGAAGGTTTATCTAAAGCAGGTAACGAAGTATCATTTGGTGAATTCGGACTTCAAGCTGTCTCCGGAAACTGGATTACAGCTCGTCAAATTGAAGCAGCTCGTATCGTTTTAGCTAGATACACAAAGAGATCTGGTCAAATTTGGATCAGAATCTTCCCACAACTTGCAAAAACTAAGAAACCAGCAGAAGTTCGTATGGGTTCTGGTAAAGGTTCATTAGATCAATGGGTTGCAGTTGTTAAAACAGGTAGAGTTATGTTCGAAATCGGTGGAATCGACGAAGCAACAGCTAGAGAAGCATTACGTTTAGCTAGCTATAAATTACCACTTAAAACAAAAGTCGTTGCGAAAGGAGAAACAAAATAATTTATGAAAATTTCAGAAATTAAAGAAATGACTAATGATGAATTAAATTCAAAAGTCTATGAATTAAAACAAGAATTATTACAATTACGTTTCCAACACGCAACTGGCCAATTAGAAAATGGCAAAAAAATCACAGAAGTTCGTAAAACTATTGCTCGTATTTATACAGTATTAAAAGAACGCGAACTTGGCATTGAATAAGAGGAGGACTAAAGCATGGAAGAAAGAAATACTCGTAGAGTTATTCAAGGCGTTGTAGTCGCTAATAAATGTGATAAAACAATTACCGTTTTAGTTGAAACTCATAAAAAAGATGCTAAATATGGTAAGAGAGTTAAATACCGTAAAAAATATTATGCTCATGATGAAGAAAATGTATGCAAATTAGGCGATACAGTTCAAATCATGGAAACAAGAAAATTATCTGCTACAAAACACTTTAGATTAGTCAAAGTTGTTTCTCACGCAGAAGATGTAAAGTAGTATAAAGGAGGATAGAGTATGATTCAAACAGAAACAAACTTAGTTGTCGCTGATAACTCAGGTGCAAGATCAGTACGTGTCTTCCGTTTATACGGTGGTTCTAAAAGAAAATCTTCATCAGTTGGTGATATCGTTCTTTGCGCAGTTAAAGATGCAATCCCAAATGGTAAGATCAAAAAAGGTGATGTCGTTAAAGGTGTCATCGTAAGAACTGCAAAAAATGTTAGAAGACCAGATGGTTCAAATGTTAGCTTCGATGATAACGCTGTTGTCTTAATTAATGATGACGGTACACCTCGTGGCACACGTGTTTTCGGACCAGTAGCTCGTGAATTACGTGATAAGGGTGAAGGATTTATGAAAATTATTTCCTTAGCACCAGAAGTCTTATAGGAGGAAGCGCTAGTATGAAGTTAAAAAAAGGCGATAAAGTAAAGATTATTGCAGGCGCAGACAAAGGCAAAGTCGGAACAATTCAAAAAGTTTTCCCAAAAGTAAATAGAGTTGTTGTTGACGGTGTCCACACTGTTAAAAAACATCAAAAACCTTCACAATCTAATCCAGAAGGTCAAATCATCGAAATGTATGCTCCAGTCGATGCATCTAACGTTGCATTATATGACGAAAAAGCAAAAGCAATTGTTAAAGTTGGCTACAAAGTAGTTGATGGTAAAAAAGTCCGTGTTAACAAGAAAACCGGCAAAGCATTATAGGAGGTAACTGAAAATGGCACGTTTAAAAGATAAATATAAGTCAGAAGTCGTTGCTAAATTAATGGATACATATCATTATGATTCAGTTATGCAAGTACCAGCAGTATCTAAAATTGTTATCAATTTAGGTGTTGGTGATGCAACTAGCAACTCCAAATTATTAGATGACGCAGTAAGAGATTTAACAATCATCTCTGGTCAAAAACCAGTAATTACTAAAGCTAAAAAATCTATTGCTTCATTCAAGTTAAGAGAAGGCCAAGCAATTGGTTGTAAAGTAACTTTAAGAGGCGACAGAATGTATGAATTCTTAGATAAACTCGTTTCTATTTCTCTTCCTAGAGTTAGAGACTTCCGTGGTGTATCTAAAAATGCATTCGATGGTAGAGGTAACTACACATTAGGTATTAAAGAACAATTAATCTTCCCTGAAATTGATTTCGATAAAATCGGCAAGATCAGAGGTATGGATATTGTTATTGTTACAACAGCTAATACAGATAAAGAAGCATACACATTATTAGAATTATTAGGTATGCCATTCCATAAATAGAAAGGGGATAAGAAAGTATGGCAAAAAAATCATTAAAAGTTAAACAATCTCGTCCTCAAAAATTTAAGGTAAGAGAATATTCACGTTGTAAAATTTGTGGACGTCCACATTCAGTAATTAGAAAATTCGGCGTTTGCCGTATTTGTTTAAGAAATTTAGCATACAAAGGTGAAATCCCAGGTATGACTAAATCTTCATGGTAGTAAGGAGGAAAAGGTTATATGATGACAGATCCAATAGCAGATATGCTTACAAGAATTCGTAATGCTAACGCTTTAAAAAGAGAAAAAGTTTCTATGCCTTTCTCAACTATGAAGTTACACATTGCTGAAATCTTAAAAGAAGAAGGATTCATTAATGAATTCGCAGTTTCTGGAGACAAAATTAAAGAATTAACAATTACTTTAAAATATTCAGAAAATGGTGTTAAAGTTATTTCTGGTTTAAAGAAAATCTCAAAACCAGGTTTAAGAGTTAACGTCTCAGCAGACAACCTTCCACGTGTCTTAAATGGCTTAGGTATTGCAATCATCTCAACATCACAAGGTGTTATGACTGACAAGAAAGCTAGAAAATTAGGCATTGGTGGCGAAGTAGTCGCTTACGTTTGGTAGTAGGAGGATAGATAGAATATGTCAAGAATTGGTAAGAAACCAGTAATCCTTCCTGCAGGTGTTACAGCTACAATTAATGGTAGCCACGTCGAAGTTAAAGGACCTAAAGGAACTTTAGCAAAAGATTTCGCTCCATCAATTTCAATTACATTAGAAAATAATGAAATTGTTTGTACACGTCCAAACGATGAAATTCAAAATCGTGCTTTACACGGAACAACAAGAGCTTTAATTAACTCTATGGTCGTTGGTGTTAGCGAAGGATTCACAAAGAAATTAGAAATCGTTGGTATCGGTTATAGATGCCAAATGAGAGGCTCAAATTTAGTATTAAATATGGGTTATTCTCACGAAGTAGTCATCACTCCTGAAGAAGGTGTAACAATTACTGCACCAGATGCAACAAACATCACAGTTACAGGTATTGATGCTCAAAAAGTCGGACAAACAGCAGCAAGAATTAGAGCTGTCCGTGAACCAGAACCATACAAAGGTAAAGGTATTAAGTATGCTGGCGAATTTATCATCCGTAAGGAAGGTAAACGTGCTGGTAAGAAATAGTGCTCAAGGAAGGATTTAGGATATGATTAACAAGGAATCAAAAAATATTAGCCGTGTTAGACGTCATGCTCGTGTACGTGCAAAAATCAGTGGTACACCAGAATGCCCAAGATTGAGCGTATTTCGTTCAAACAAGAACATGTCTGCACAAATCATTGATGATGTCAATGGAGTAACTTTAGTTAGTTGCTCAACTGAAAGTTTAAAAATTGAAAATGGTGGCAATATCGAAGCTGCTACAAAAGTCGGTACTGAAATCGCTAAATTAGCATTAGCTAAAGGCATTACAACTATCGTCTTCGATCGTTCTGGTTATGTCTATCATGGACGTGTCCAAGCAGTCGCAGAAGCAGCTAGAGAAGCTGGCTTAAAATTCTAGGAGGAAGTTATGGCAGAAGAATTAGAAACAGTAGTTACTGAAAAAGCTGAAGCAAAAACTGAAGCAAGACCATCTAGAGCTCCTAGAGGTGACAGACCTCAAAGAGGTCCTAGAAAAGATGGCAAAAAGCCATTCAAAAAAGATGGTAAAGACGGTAAATCTTTCGAAAAACAATATGAAGAAAGAGTTGTCTCTATCAATAGAATTTCTAAAACCGTAAAAGGTGGTAGACGTATGCGTTTTGCTGCTTTAGTTGTTATCGGTGACGGTAAAGGCAAATTCGGTTACGGAACAGGTAAAGCTGCTGAAGTACCAGATGCAATCAAGAAAGCATTAGAAGCAGCAAAGAAAAATATGTATCGTGTTTCAATTGTTAAAAACAATACAATTTCACACGAAATCATCGGTGAATTCGGTGCAACAAAAGTTTATTTAAAACCTGCACCAGAAGGTACTGGAATTATCGCTGGTGGTCCAGTTAGAGCTATCTTAGAATTAGCAGGTATCAAGAACATTTACTCAAAAGTTTATGGTTCAAGAACTTCAATTAACTGTATCAGAGCAACAGTCGATGGCTTAAGCAAAGTACATACAAGTGCACAAATCGCTGCACTTCGTAAATAAGGAGGCAATATGAATCTTAACGAATTAAAATATAACGAAGGTTCTAGATCTTCAAAGAAGAGAATTTGCCGTGGCTTAGGTTCAGGCTTAGGCAAAAATGGTGGATCTGGTAATAAGGGTCAAAAATCAAGAAGTGGCGGCGGAGTACGTCCTGGCTTCGAAGGTGGTCAAAACCCAATTTACAGAAGATTACCAAAAAGAGGATTTACAAATCACTCAAGAGTCGAATATGCAATTGTCAATATTCGTGATTTAAACAAGTTTGAAGACGGTACAAATGTTACTGTTGAATTATTAATCGAAAAGGGATTAGTTCCATCTAATGCATGCTTAGTTAAAGTATTAGGCGAAGGTGAATTAACAGCTAAAAACTTAAAGGTTAAGGTTAACAAAGTATCTGGTTCCGCTAAAACTGCAATCGAAAACGCTGGTGGATCTGTAGAGGTTTTCTAATATGAAGAAGTTTGTTGCCATCTTTAAAAATAAAGATGTAAGAGAAAGAATTATCTTCACATTAATGATTTTCTTAATCTTTAGAATTGGTTCAAACATTACGGTTCCTGGAGTTACATTAAGCCAAAGCATCGGTGATACTGATGTCTTAAGCTTAATGAACTTATTAGGCGGCGGCGCTTTACAAAACTTCTCAGTTTTCGCTTTAGGCGTCTCTCCTTATATTACAGCAAGTATTATTATTGAATTATTATCTAAAGATGTTCTTCCTGCTTTAACTGAGCTTTCTAAACAAGGCCAATCAGGTAGAAAGAAAATCGAAATGGCAACTCGTTACTTAACTCTTGTTCTTGGAGCAGTCCAAGCTTACGGAATTATCGTAACAATGCATAACTCTGATGCTATTACATTTAATGAAACTTTAACATTCTGGGTTTATGCAAAAATTATTCTTTATTTAATGGCTGGTTCAATGCTAGTCATGTGGATGGCAGACCAAATTACTGAAAAAGGTGTCGGAAACGGTGTTTCTATGATTATCTTTGCAGGTATTGTTGCTAGCCTTCCAACTCAAATCTACTCAGCAGTTTCATACTTCTTTACAAGTGAATTAGTAACTGAAAGATCAAGAGTTGTTACTGGTGCGTTAAAATTGAGTCTATATTTAATTACATTAGTATTAATTGTTATTTTCGTTACATTCATCGAAAAATCGATAAGAAAGATTCCAGTCCAACATTCTGGTACTGGTGGAGCATTAAATGCTAAAGTTAATAACACATCTTTCTTACCAATCAAAATCAATTCAGCTGGAGTTATTCCTGTCATCTTTGCTTCATCAATCATGATGGCTCCTGCTGTTGTCATCTCATTTATTGTTGAAGATTATTCTTCTAATGACACTATTGTTAATGTCTTGAAAATATTTACTTCTTCAGCTTTAACTGAAATGCGTTGGTTCAATGGTAAAGTATGGTATATGCCATGGGGCTTAATTATCTATGTTATCTTAATATTTGTATTTAGCTTCTTCTATTCTAACTTAACCATTAACCCAGAACAACTAGCGGAAGACTTCCAAAAGTCTGGTTCATATATCCCAGGTGTTAGACCTGGTAATGAAACACACCGTTACGTTAAAAAAGTGTTAAATAGAGTTACTTTCTTAGGTGCAACAGCCTTAACAGTTATCGCTGCTACTCCAATTATCTTAACTCTATGTAACGTAGTTCCTTCTTCTTTAGCCCTTGGAGGAACCGGTATGATCATCATTGTTGGTGTTGCACTTGAAACATACAAACAAATTGAAGGTCTTATCGCGGCAGATACGCACGCAAGTGCAGTTGCTAACTAGCAACAGGAGGACTTATGAATATTATTTTAATGGGGCCACCAGGCGCTGGTAAAGGCACACAATCAGAAAAAATTCTTAGTTATTGTTCTATCCCACATATTTCTACAGGAGATATGTTTAGAGAAGCAATTAAGAATCAAACTAAATTAGGACTTGAAGCTCAAGAATACATGAACAAAGGCTTACTTGTTCCTGATGAAGTCACAATTGGATTAGTTAAAGAAAGATTATCAAGAGATGATTGCAAAGATGGTTATCTTCTTGATGGCTTCCCAAGAACTATTCCTCAAGCTGAGGCTTTAGAAAAATTATCAAAAGAAATCTCTCGTCCAGTTGAATTAGTTATTACTATTGAAGCTGATAAAGATGAATTGATCAAAAGAATCTCAGGAAGAAGAGTTTGTCCAAAATGTGGCAACTCATATCACTTAGAATTTAAACTTCCAAAAGTTGAAAATACATGTGATAGTTGCGGATCTACTTTAATCCAAAGAAAAGATGATACAATTGAATCTTTAAACGTTAGATTAGATGCTTATGAACATCAAACTAAACCTTTAGTTGATTTCTATGAACAAAAAGGTTTAAATAGAAGTGTCGATGGTCTTCAAAGCATCGATGAAGTCTTTAATGACATTCGCAAATTACTTGATGAGGTAAAATAATTTATGGTTACAATCAAATCTAGTAGAGAAATCACGCTGATGAAAAAAGCTGGAGATATCTTAGCTAGCGTATTTGATGCTTTGGAACCATTATGTATTCCTGGTACTACAACGAAACACCTTTCCGAGGTCGCGGAAAAGGTGATTCGTGATGCCGGGGCTATTCCTGCAGAAAAAGGTTATTACGGCTATCCTGCGGCAATATGCGCATCTATCAATGATGTAGTCGTACATGGAATTCCATCATCCGTAAAATTAAAATCAGGCGATATAATCTCACTTGATATTGTTGTTCAATACCAAGGTTATATGGCTGACGCATGTAGAACCTACATGGTTGGAGAAGTTTCTCCAATGGCACAAAAATTAGTTGAAGTAACAAAAGAATGCTTTTTTGAAGCGATGAAGGTTGTTAAACCAGGAGCGAGAGTTGGCGATATTTCTCACGCTATTCAAACTCATGCTGAAGCAAATGGTTTCAGCGTTACTCATGATTATACTGGCCATGGATTAGGTAGAGACATGCATGAAGATCCTACAATTCCAAATTATGGATTACCAAATACTGGTATGGTTCTTCGCGAAGGAATGACAATTGCTGTTGAACCTATTGTCTTACAAGGACGTAAGGAAACTCGCGTACTTAAAGATGGTTGGACTGCAGTTACTGTTGATCATAAACTCGCTGCTCATTATGAAAATTCAATCGTTATTACTAAGGATGGATATGAAATCCTTACTAAACATCAAGAAGGAGAGATTTAAGGAATGGCAAAAACAGACGTCATAGAAGTCGAAGCTGTCGTAGTCGAAACATTACCAAATGCAATGTTTAATGTAAGACTAGAAAATGGTGTAGTAATTCTCGCCCACGTTTCTGGTAAAATCCGTATGAATTACATTCGCATCTTACCAGGTGATAGAGTTACAGTTGAAATTTCACCATATGATTTAACACGTGGAAGAATAACATTTAGATACAAATAGGTATCGGCTAGAACATAAAACTAGTTATTTAGGAGGAAAAATTTATGAAAGTTAGACCTTCAGTAAAACCAATTTGCGACAAGTGCAAGGTTATTAGAAGAAAAGGCCGTGTAATGGTCATCTGTATCAACCCAAAGCACAAGCAAAGACAAGGTTAATTTTAGGAGGAATTTAGAAATATGGCACGTATTTTAGGTGTAGATATTCCAAACGACAAACAAGTCGCATATTCATTAACTTATATTTATGGTGTTGGTATTAACACAGCAAAGAAAGCTTGCGCTGATGCTAATGTCGATGCAACAATTAGAGTTAAAGATTTAACAGAAGAACAAATGACTGCTATTAGAAATGAATTAAGCAAAGTCAAAACAGAAGGTGATCTTCGTAGAGAAGTAGCTTTAAACATCAAGAGATTACAAGAAATCGGTTGTTACCGTGGTATTAGACATAGACGTGGTTTACCATGCCGTGGCCAAACTACAAAGAACAACGCTCGTACATGTAAAGGCCCAAGAAAGACTATTGCTAATAAGAAAGTAGCAACTAAGTAATAGGAGGGAATAAAAATGGCAAATACTAAAAAACCAACAGCTCGTAAAAAGAAAATTAAAAGAGCTTATACAAAAGGTGTCGCTCACATTCACTCAACATTCAACAATACAATCGTTACAATTACTGACGAAGCAGGTAACGCAGTAGCATGGTCTTCAGCTGGTGCTTTAGGCTTCAAAGGTGCTAAGAAATCAACACCATTTGCAGCTCAACTCGCAGCAGAAGCTTGTGCAAAAGTTGCATTAGATCAAGGCTTAAAGACAATTGATGTCGAAGTCAAAGGTCCAGGCCCAGGTAGAGAATCAGCTTTAAGATCACTTCAAGCAGCAGGTTTACAAATTCAAACCATTACTGATACTACTCCAATCCCACATAATGGTTGCCGCCCACCAAAGCGTCCACGTGGTTAGTTCGTGAATATACTAACAACAATCAAATTTAAAAAATCGGGAGGAACGCTATGAAAAAATTTGAAAAACCAGAATTCAAAATTGCTAAATACAATACTACTAATTTCGAAGGTCACTTTGAAATTGAACCATTAGAAAGAGGTTTTGGTTTAACATTAGGTAATGCATTAAGAAGAGTTCTTCTTTCATCTTTACCAGGTGCTAGCGTATATGCAATTGAAGTCGAAGGCGCACGTCACGAATTCTCTTCTTTAGAAGGTGTCGAAGAAGATGTTACTTCTATCGTTTTAGCTCTTAAAGATTTAGTCTTAAAGATTAACGATGATAGCGAACAATCATATAAATTAACTTTATATGTCGACGAAGCTAAAGAAGTTACTGCAAAAGACATCCATTGCCCAACAGGTGTTGAAATTATCAATAAAGATTTAGTTTTAGCACACGTACAAGAAGGTGGAAAACTTTGCATGACAATCTTTGTTAGAAATGGCAGAGGTTATGTCACATCAGAAGGAAACAAGAAATTAAATGCTGATTTCCCAATCGGTGTTATTCCAACTGATTCAAATTATTCTCCAATCACAAAATGTTCTTATCAAGTAGAACAAACTAGAGTTGGTCATGATAACAATTATGACAAACTCATCATCAATATTGAAACAAATGGTTCCATGTTACCACATGACGCTATTGCTTTAGCTGCTAAAATCTTAGTCGCTCACTTTGACTTATTCGTAAGCTTAAGTGAAATTGCAACTTCTGAAGAAATTATGGCAGAAGCAAAAGAAGAACCAAAGAATATATATCAAGATATGTCTATTGAACAATTAGAGTTATCTGTCCGTTCTGGAAACTGCTTAAAGAGAGCAAACATTTCTACAGTTATGGAATTAACTCAAAAGACAGAAGAAGATATGATGAAAGTCAGAAATCTTGGTAAAAAATCACTCAAAGAAGTTAAAGAAAAATTACAATCAATTGGTCTTGGCTTCAGAGAATACGAATAGGGAGGTAGAGGTTAACTCATGAAAACTCAAGGACGTAAAAATGTTCATGGTAAAGGCGGCGTAAGATGTAAAGCTGCTTATACAAAAAGCAAATATGAATCAATGTTAAGAACACTTGCTACAGACTTAATTGTTAAAGGTAGTGTTACTTGTACAGCTGCAACAGCACGTGATTTAAAAGCATATGCTGATAGATTAGTTACTTATGGTAAAGAAGGTAGCTTAAATTCAAGAAGACTTGCAGCAGCTAAAATTCGTGATGTTTGGGCTGATGAAGCAAATCACGTTACAGCTTTAAAGAAATTATTTGATGAAATCGCTCCATCTTACAAAGATCGTAACGGCGGTTATACAAGAGTTTTAAAGATTGCAAATAGACGTGGCGATAACGCTCCTATGTGCATTGTCTCTTTTGTTAAATAATTTAATTAACATTCTTAAGAAGGACTTTGATCGGTCCTTCTTTTTTTGTCTAATAGAGATTATTATTGATTAGACATTTTAAAATATATTTAATAAAAAATTAATATTTTAAATAATAATATTTTAATGTAATTTTCTAGAACAATATATATAATATCTAGCAGGGAGATGTTTTATATGAGTAAACCTATTATTATCGCAGTTGCCGGCGGATCTGCAAGTGGAAAAAGTACAGTTATTGAAGAAATAAAACATGCATTCATTGATGAAGATGTTGTTGTTATTAAACACGATGATTATTATAAAGATCAATCTAATCTATCACGCGAAGAAAGAAGAAAAACTAACTATGATCATCCATCAGCATTAGAAAATGATTTATTAGTTAAACACCTCAATATGCTTATTAATGGTGAAGCAATTGATAAACCTATCTATGACTTTGTTGAACAAACTAGAAGCGATAAAACAGAACGCATTGAACCTAGCAAAGTTATTTTATTAGATGGAATTTTAATTTTAGAAGATGCTCGTATAAGAGACCTTGCAGATATCAAAATTTACGTTGAATGCGATATGGATTTAAGACTTATTAGACGTATTCAAAGAGATATGGTTGAAAGAGGAAGGTCTTTTGAAAATATCATTAATCAATATTTAACGACTGTTAAACCAATGCATCACTTATTTGTTTCACCAACAAAACGTTATGCAGATGTCATCATTCCAAATGATTATGAACATAATGTTGCAACAGATATTATTATTCAAAAAATTAAATCAGTTCTTAACGAATCAAACTAAGCGAGGTTACCTCGCTTTTTTGATTTTAAATATAAAAATTGGTTAATTAAATAACTAAATGCAACAAAATAGGTTAAGGAATTAAAAATTTAATT
>CAVJWU010000005.1:0-50535 GCA_963653535.1 Azospirillum sp. CAG:239 | reverse complement strand
ATAATTGGCAAAAATAAAAGGTTTGACATTGTATCAAACCTATATAATTAAAATGGAGCAATCAACGGGAATCGAACCCGCGCTAGAAGCTTGGGAAGCATCAGTTCTACCATTAAACTATGATTGCATAAAAGGCTTTCGCCTTTGTGTTAAATTAAGTATAAATAGATTAAATCTAAGGTATTTTTAATACCTTCAATGTGTGTTCTTTCCATGCCATGAGAGGCGTGTACACCAGTACCAATTAAAGCACCTTTAAAGTCTCTACCAGCTCTAGAAGCAGCTGAAACATCACTACTATAGAAAGGGAAGATATCAACTGTATATTTAATATTGTTTTCTTTAGCTAAGTTAATTAATCTAGTGGTTAATTCATAATCATATGGTCCACTAGCATCTTTTGCGCAAATGGAACATGAATATTCATTTCCTGCTAAATCTAGGCCTATACAGCCCATATCTAGAGTGACAAATTCGGAAATTTCTTCACTTACTGCACTCGCACCATGTCCTACTTCTTCATAGACAACAAAATACATTTTAGTATTGTATTTAGGAGTTAAATTATGTTCTTTCATGTATGATAATAGCATCAATAAAATAACTACTGATGCTTTGTCATCAATAAATCTAGTTTTTAAGAAGCCAGATTCAGTGATTTCAAATTTAGGATCATAACAAACAATATCACCGTTTTGAATACCTAGTTTTTCTACATCAGCTTTAGAAAAAACTTTTTCATCTAATCTTACTTCAAGATTATCAATATCTCTAGCTTTTGTTTTTGCATCAGGATAGACGTGAACTGCTGGAGAAGTAGAAAGAATAGTTCCAGTATAAACTTTATTATCTCTAGTATAGATCTTGCAATATTCACCATCTAAAGTTGGAGTTGAAGGTCCTCCGAGAACTGTTAAAGCTAAAGTTCCATTACTTTTAATAGAACGAACCATGAGGCCTAATGTGTCTAAGTGTGCACTTGTAGCCACAGTTTTAGAATTATCTTTTCCTTCAATAGAAACTTCTAATGCACCGTTATTTAAAATCTTATAGTCATAGCCAAAATCTTTTATATAGCTTTCTACTAGTTTAACAGCGTTATCTGTAAATCCTGTAGGTGAATCACAAGTAAAGATGTCATGTGATATTTTTTTAAATAAATCATCATTAAATTTAATCATTTTATTATCTCCTTTTAATTAATAATATCAACAAATTCTGCTTCTACGTATTTTGCTAGAATATTAGGTTCAATTTCTATTTGAAAGCCGACTTTTCCGGCGGAAACACATATTGTATCAAATAATATGGCAGTATCATTAATAATCGTTTTAAATTTCTTTTTCATTCCAATCGGAGAACATCCTCCATGAATATAACCAGTTAAAGGGAGAAGTTCTTTTTGATGAATCATTTCAATTGATTTAACTCCGACTGCTTTTGCAGCCTTTTTTAAATCTAAAGAATGATTTACAGGAATACAAAAAACATAATAATTTTTATCATTAGCTTTAGTTACAAGTGTTTTAAATACTTGTTCTTCATCTTGAGCTAAAGCTTTTGCAACTTCTTCACCATTCGTAATAGAAGAACTATAAGAATGCATCTTATATTCGATTTTTGCTGCATCTAATAGTCTAGAAACATTAGTCTTTTCCATTTTGTTTACCTATATTTTCTCTTGCAAGAGCAAGCATTAATTTAATTCTATTTTCTTGGTTAACTTTACTAGCCGAAGAATCATAATCGATTGGAGTAATATTAGTTTCTGGATACAAGGATTTTAATTTGTTCATAACGCCTTTACCACAAACATGATTTGGTAGACAACCAAATGGTTGAGCGCAGACAATATTAGGATAACCTTCTTTAATAAGTTCTTTCATCTCCGCGGAAAGTAACCATCCTTCACCCATTTTAGCCCCGTGTTTAATAACACCTAACGATTCTTTTCTTGTTTCTTTAAATGGCTTCATTGGAGTAAAGGAAGAATATTTCTTAATTGATTTAATCATTAATGTTTCGTAATGAGTAATGAATTTTAATAAGAAGGTATTATAGATTTTCTTTGATAATTTAGTTCCATAATAACGGTGGTCATATTCACCATTCGCGAAACAATATAATAAGAAACCAAAGACACCAGGCACACAGATTTCTGCCCCTTCAGAAATTAAGAATTGTTCAAGGTTATTATTGCCGATTGAAGCATATTTAACATATATCTCTCCAACAATACCTACTTTTGGTTTAGGAATAATTTCAATAGGTAAAGAAGCGAAATCTTGAACAATTGCTTTTAAATTCTTTTTTATTTGATGTAAAGAAGATCCTCTACCATTTCTTAGTTCACTTCTTAAGTAATTATTCCACTTTATCACTAGTTCATCTGAGCTACCTTTTTTCGTCTCATAAGATCTAGTTTTATTATGCAAATACATTATTGTATCACCATAAGTAACTGCCGCGAGAAGATTCATTAAGAAAGGTAAAGTAATATCAATACCTTCTGATTTAGATAAATCACCAAGATTTAACGTAATAACAGGAACAAAGCCAAAGCCGGCATTTTCTAATGCTTTTCTAAGCAATGGTACATAATTAGTCGCACGACATCCTCCACCAGTTTGAGTTAAAACAAGTGCGACATGATGAACATCACTTTCATGTTTTAAAGCATCGATAAATTGGCCAATAACACATGTTGCAGGGTAACAAGTATCGTTATGAACATATTTTAGTCCTTCTTTAACTAAGATAGTTTCTTTGTTTTGAAGAATCTTTGCTTTAAATCCCATTTTTTCAATCGCACCAGCGATTATATCCATATGAGAATCAAGGAAAGAAGGAACTAAAATTGTATGAGTTTTTTTCATCTCAGGAGTGAATTTAGGATAATCTAAAATGTATTCTTTTTTATTTTCCATTTTTTTCTCTCTCCTTTCCTTCTAATGCCGCGAGTAAAGATCTAATTCTAATCTTTACCGCACCTAAATTAGTGATTTCATCAATCTTAATTTGGGTATATATTTTACCATTTGATTCAAGTAATTTCTTTGTTTCATCAGTTGTTATCGCATCAAGCCCGCAGCCAAAAGATACAAGTTGAATGAGGTTTACATCTTCGTTATCTGAAGCAAATTTCGCGGCAGAATATAATCTTGCGTGATATGTCCATTGGTTTAAGACATTAGTCGCGAATTTCTTATTTAAGTGAGAGATACTATCTTCGGTAATCACCGCACAATTAAAGCCTAAAATTAGTTTATCTATGCCATGGTTTACTTCTGGATCAACGTGATATGGTCGACCTGCAAGAACAAAGATTCTTTTACCTTCTTTTCTTGCTTTTGAAATAATAATTTGGCCTTGTTCACGAATATATTTCAAATAATTATCGTATTCTTCATATGCTTTTTTAGAAGCTTGTTGAATCTCTTTTTTCGAAAAATCACCAATACGATAATTTAAGATTTCAAGAATCTTTTTATTGAATTGTTTTTTATCATATAAAGATAAATAGTCTCTAATGAAATTAATATCTTTTAGTTTCTCTACGTTATTAATGATTGTTTCAGGATAATAAGCAACTATTGGACAATTATAATGGTTTTGTGATATTCCTTCATCGATATTATATGACATACATGGATAGAAGATTGTTTTATAACCATCATCGATTAGTTTTTCTATATGTCCATGAACTAATTTAGCAGGATAACAAGCAGTATCAGAAGGAATTGTATGTTGTCCTTTATGATATAAAGTTGGTGAAGAAAATCCTGAGTTATGAACTTCAAATCCTAATTCAGTAAAGAAGGTATACCAAAATGGTAATAGTTCATAATTATTTAAAACTAAAGGTAATGCAATTTTTCCTCTTTTACCTTCTTTAGGTTCATAAGACATTAATTTATTTTGAATAACTTTATAAAGATTATATTCATCAGACTGCGATTTCTTAGTAATAGGTTTTTCACATTTATTACCAGAGATGAATTTACTTCCATTATTAAACGTATTCATCGTTAATGCACAATGGTTATTGCAACCATTACAATTAAAAGAAACAGTTTTAAAAGTAAATGAATTAATTTCATCAATTGAAATGATACTTGATTTTTCTAAATTTAATTCTTTTGCTTGTAAAGCTGAGCCATAAGCTCCAGCAAGGCCAGCAATATTAGGACGAGTAACATTGAGGTTTAATTCTTTTTCAAAAGCTCTTAATACTGCTTCATTATAGAAAGTACCGCCTTGAACAACAATGTTTGTACCTAGTTCACTAGGATCAGCTACTCTAATAACTTTATAGATTGCATTTTTAACTACAGACATAGATAAGCCAGCAGAAATATTATCAATAGTCGCTCCATCTTTTTGTGCTTGTTTAACACTTGAATTCATAAAAACTGTACATCTAGAACCTAAATCTACTGGCTTTTTAGCGAGTAAACCAAGTTTAGAGAAGTCTTCAATTTTATAACCTAAAGCATTAGAAAATGTTTGTAAAAAAGATCCACATCCTGATGAACATGCTTCGTTTAAGAAGATATTAGAGATAACCCCGTTTTCGATTTTAAAACATTTAATATCTTGTCCTCCAATGTCGATAATAAAATCAACATTGTTATTAAAGTGTTTTGCTGCTTTAAAGTGAGCCATTGTTTCAACGATTCCATAGTCTAATGAAAAAGCATTTTTAATTAAGTCTTCTCCATAGCCAGTTGAACAAGCACCTTTAATTTTAGTCTCAGGGTTAAGTGCATAAATCTCTTTTAAAATATCTTTAAAGACAATTAATGGTTTACCTTGGTTAGGTAAATATTTTGTATAACGAATATTTTCATTATCATCAATTAAGACAACTTTTAAAGTGGTTGATCCTGAATCAACGCCTAAATATAAATTATCTTTGTAACCTTCTAATGGAAGGATATCAACTTTGGCAAGTGCGTGTCTTTTTCTAAATGCCTCTAGTTCCTCTTCTGAGTTAAATAAAGGTTCGTTAAATGCATAATTCCCGCTTGCTTTTGATTCTTCAAATAGTAGCAAAACATCTTCTAATTTATATTTTTTACTCGCACATAAAGCAGATCCTAAGGCAACATAAAATAATGAATTTTCTGGGCAAGTACCCTTTAATTCTAACGATTCATCAAATGACTTTCTTAATTCAGGAATAAATGTTAATGGTCCACCTAAATAAACAATATTACCTTTAATTTCTCTACCTTGAGCTAGACCACCAATAGTTTGATTAACAACTGACTTAAAAATTGATCTAGAAACATCTTCTTTTGACGCGCCTTGATTTAAAAGTGCTTGAATATCAGTTTTAGCAAAAACACCACATCGAGAAGCAATAGTATAAGTCTTTTCTGCTTTACTTGATAAAGCATTCATCTCTTGAATAGAAACATTTAATAGTGTTGCCATTTGGTCGATGAAAGCACCAGTTCCACCTGCGCAAGTACCGTTCATTCTTACTTCTAAACCGTGATTTAAAAAGAGAATCTTTGCATCTTCTCCTCCAAGTTCAATAATACAATCAGTATCTTTCAAGTACGTTGTCGCAGCAATTCTAGTTGCATAGACTTCTTGTACGAAATCAATATTTAAGCTTTGAGCGATTCCCATTCCCGCGGAACCACTCATACCGATGAAAACTTCTTCATCCGATATAATTTTTTTATCTTTTAATTCTTTAATAACTGTTAATAAATTTTCTTTAATATGGGAATAATGACGAGTATAGGAAGAATAAATCAATTTTCCATCATCATTTAATACGACACATTTAATAGTTGTAGAACCAATATCTAATCCAATGCGCATAACTTTCCTCCATTTCTCAATTATTATAAGAAGAAGTCGGTTAAAAAACAATAAATAAAAATACTCTCTTATTATTTTAAAAAAATAATATGTTTCATTTTATTTCTCTATATTATATAATTAGTTTGTATTTCCAAGGAGGATTAACTATGGGATTATTTAGCAAAAAGCAATTATTGAAAGTTATTGAATTTGAAGACGAATCAAAAGACGTATTAGTTACCAAATATCAACTTAAAGATCGTGACGAGATTATGAATTCTTCTACTTTAGTAGTTAGACCATCTCAAATCGCATTATTTGTTCATAAAGGACAAGTTTGTGATATCTTTGCACCTGGTACATATAAATTAGCGACAGAAAACATTCCTTTCTTAACTAAATTATTAAGTTTACCTACAGGTTTTGACTCACCTATTAAAGCAGAAGTATATTTTGTCAATACAAAACAAATTACCGGCTTAAAATGGGGAACTCAAAATCCAATCATGATGAGAGATAATGACTTTGGTAACGTTAGATTAAGAGCGTTCGGTGTCTATTCTTTCAAAGTTAAAAACGCAAAAGTCTTTATGGAAGAAATGTTTGGTACAAATTCTATCTATAAAGCAAGTGATGTTGCTGAACAAATGAAACCAGTCATTGTTCAAGGCTTCTCTGATGCAATTGCAGAAAGTAAAATTTCCGCGCTCGATTTAGCGGCAAATTACAAAGAATTCTCAACAACAATTTTAGAAAAGAACCAAGAAGAATTTGAAAAATTCGGTCTTGAATTATGCACATTAGTAATCGAAAATATTTCTCTTCCTGAAGAAGTTGAAAAAGCTCTTGACGAAAGAACAAAGCTCGGCGTACTCGAAGACAAGATGGGTACTTACGCTCAATACAAAGCCGCTAATGCAATGGAAGAAGCAGCAAAAAATCCTAACGGAAACAATATGGCTGGCTTAGGTGTCGGTATTGGCGCAGGGGCTAATATTGGAGCTATGTTCGGTGCAGCTTTATCAAGCGCTCAAAATAAACCTAAAGAAGTTCCTGCTTCCTCAACTGCAACAAAAAAATGTCCAAAATGTGGTGCAGATGTTCCATCAACTAGTAAGTTCTGCCCAGAATGTGGAGAAAAGATGCCAGTAGCGAAATTTTGTTCAAACTGCGGTGCTAAATTACAAGAAGGTGCAAAATTCTGTCCAGAATGTGGAGAAAAACAATAATGGAAAACGAAGAAGTAGTATCAAAAGAACTTTCTTCTAGTTATAAAAAATGTCCTACTTGTGCTTCTGAATTAAGTTTTGATCCTAAAACTAAAAAATTAAAATGTTGTTCATGTGGTAACTGTTATGAATTTGATCAAGTTCTTAATAACGATAAACATGATTTAAATTTAGAAGAACAAAGTATCTCTACTAAAGAATGGGCTAAAGAGTCTAAGTTAGTAAAATGTTCTTCATGTGGGGCTAATATTATTATCAATGGTTTAGCCATCACTCAAGAATGTCCTTACTGCGGTTCTAAATATATTGTTGAAACAGATGAAGTTCCAGGTTTAAAACCTGACTGCGTCGTTCCATTTGCTTTCGATCAAGAAGATGCAAAAATAAAATTTAAATCTAAAATTAAAGGTAAGTTCTTTGTCCCTCATAAATTAAAGAAAGAATTTAAAGATGCAGAAATTAAAGGTATCTATATTCCTGCTTTCTCATTTGATGGAGAAACTAAATCTATATATCACGGAACTGTTCAAGTAGCTAAACAAGTTAAGACTAAAGATGGTTATAAAACAGTTTATGAAACTAGACCAATTTCAGGAACTTATGATTATGATTATTGTAACTTATTAGTTGAATCATCAACACAAATTGATAATTCTCAATTAACATCAATCACTCCATATAACCTCCATGAATCATATGCTTATAACAATGATTTCTTAAGAGGATATTATGTCGAACAATATGTTGATACAATTAAGGATTGTCATTCAGTCGCCGAAAGTATTGTTGCTAGTGATATTAAAACAGCTATTTCAAGTAAATATTCTGGAACAGTTACTTCATTATTCGTAGATACAAATTATTCAAACGAAAAATATAATTATCAATTATTACCTCTTTATTATGTTTCATTCTTATATAAAGAAAAAAGATATACCGCTTTAATGAATGGTCAAACTGGTAAAGTAGGTAAAGGATTACCTATTTCTAAATTAAAAGTCGCTCTTGTGGTCTTTGTTGTATTAGTACTCATTGCACTTGTTGTATTCTTCATTATGAAATCAGAATAGAAAGGGGATTTAATAAAATGAATAAAGTAAAAAGAAATAAAAAGATTTACATTATTATTGCCGCGGTAATTCTTGTTCTAGGAGTTGGATCTTTAGTCGGCGCAATCTTTACATTAATTAGTGGCATCAGTAAATTCGGTCAAGAAAATCAATTAGTATCTGCGATTGTCGTTACAATTGTTGGTGCACTACTTGTATTACTTGGAGGATTCTTAGTCGTCCTAGGTATTTATCATTTATGGATTGCTTCTGCATTAAAAGCAACTAATGGTAATATCGCTGATGGAAATGATCTCGCGAATAAAACAATCAACGCAAAGAAATGCCCTAAATGTGGCTGCACAAATACTCGTGGAGTAGATGTTTGCCAATGTTGTGGTGAAAAATTAGATTAATAATAAAGAAAGCTTGGCTCGCGCCAAGCTTTTTAGTTATCTATATGATTCATAACGCGATGAGTAAGTTCATAACTTGCTTCATCCATTTTTCTTTTATGGATTTTAATATTAACAAAGTGGTAGACCCATATCGCTAATAAAATAGTTGAAATACCTAATATAACCATAGAAATAGTAAATAAGGTAATATAAACCGTGTCTCTAGGTTTAGTATCTGAATAAATTCCTGCAATTACAAAAAATAATATAAATCCTAAAACATATCCTAAAATATAAAAAAGAGCTAAGAATTTGCTTTTCTTCTCATGAAGTAAGTAAATTCTTTTTTCTTCATCTCTAATTTTAATTAATTCTTCATTTCTAGTCATTTTTTTCACCTTATTACTAGTTAGTCTAAATTAAAATTTTCTTCTTTTCAATGATATATGTTTTAAAACTTAATTTAGTTTATTGTTTTAAAAAAGCTATCTAGTTAACAAAAACTAGATAGCTAATTATATTTATTAAATTCTATTCAAATTCAATTGTCGCAGGTGGTTTACTAGTTACATCATAAAGTACACGGTTAACATTATGTACTTCATTAACGATTCTTCTAGAAACGACATCTAAGACATCATAAGGAATTTTAGCCCAGTCAGCAGTCATACCATCAATAGAAGTAACGGCACGAATCGCCACAGAATAAGAATATGATCTTTGATCTCCCATAACACCGACAGATTTGTTATCAAGTAAAACTGTAAAGTATTGCCATACTGACTTATCTAAGCCAGCATTTTTAAATTCTTCTCTTAATATTGCGTCACTTTCTCTAACGATTTCAAGTTTATCTTCAGTGATGTCACCAATAATTCTAATTGCTAAGCCTGGTCCTGGGAATGGTTGTCTATTAACTAGTTCATCATCAATGCCTAACGCTTTACCTAATCTTCTAACTTCATCCTTAAATAATTTATTTAATGGTTCAAGAAGTTGGAATTTCATATCTTTTGGAAGTCCGCCGACATTATGATGTGATTTAATTGTTTGAGCGGTTTTTGTTCCTGATTCAATAACATCAGTATATAAAGTTCCTTGCGCTAAGAAAGAATAATCACCGATTTTCGCTGATTCTTCATCGAATACTTTAACGAATGTGTTTCCAATTATTTTTCTCTTCTTTTCAGGTTCTCTAACATCTTTTAGTAACCCTAAGAATAATTCACTCGCATCAATCTTTACTACATCAATACCGAATTTTTTAAATCTTTCCATGACAATCTTAGCTTCATCTTTTCTAAGTAGGCCATGATCAATAAACATACATTTTAATTGTGAACCAATAGCTTTTGAAATAAGTACAGCTGCGACTGTTGAATCAACGCCGCCAGAAATACCAAGTAAAACATTCTTATCTTGTACTTTATCTTTAATTGCTTTTATTTGTTCTTGAATATATGTATCCATATTCCAAGTACAGCTACATTTACATACCTTAACAACGAAATTCTTTAAAATTTGGAATCCGCATTCTGAGTTATTTACTTCAGGATGGAATTGCACAGCATAAATATTTCTTGAAGTATCTTGAATACTTGCAATAGGACAATCCGTAGTTTTAGCAAGAATTTCAAATCCTTTAGGCGCTTCAAAAACTCCATCACCATGACTCATCCATACAATTTGTGTTGGTTTTGTTTCAGAGAAAATAATCGAATCTTTAATGACATTTAATTCTTTTCCGCCGTATTCTTTATTAAGACAAGGTTTAACGCTTCCTCCAAAATGATGGGAAATATATTGCATACCATAGCAAATGCCAAGAACTGGTACACCTAAAGAAAAGATTTCATCATTACATCTAAATGATTTTGGATCATAAACTGAGTTAGGTCCTCCTGAAAGGATAATTCCTTTGACGTTCTTACTTTTAATTTCTTCAATAGTAATATCGTAACTAACTAGTTCTGAAAATACTCCCATATCACGAATTCTACGTGCAATTAGTTGGTTGTATTGACTACCAAAATCAATTACTAAGATTTCTTCTTCCATAAAGCCTCCTAAAGAACATAAAAAAGGGCTATAAGCCCTTATTTTATAAATAATATAGATTTGTTACACAAAAAGAATTAATAGATATATTATAAGTTTTCATTTTTAATTCTTTTTCCATACATCTCCATGCCCAAGTATCAATCGATAAATAAGATTTCCCCCGATAGTCGAAGTCCACCCACAATAATCTTTAATCCTCCCCCATAGAGATATTAAATATCGTAGTCTCGCTATTTACGGCAGCGAGGTAGAAACTTTCGAACCAATCATCGAATTTATACGACCAATTACATATTTAGTTTACTTGGTAAGTATATTTATGTCTATATCATTTTTTTGAAAGCGATTTCATATGCTTTCTAATCCAATTATTCTTCCTCTTTTGTTTCTTCTACAACTGGAGCAGTAACGACATCTTTTGGATCTCTTAAAACTACGTTAACGGCAATACCAAGTAACATAGAAACTGCAGTTGAAGTAATTGTAATTGCTGGATCATATGGATTACCAAATTTTAATGATAAGCCACCGATACCAGAAACTAAGATAACACTTGCGATAAAAATATTTTTAGATACGTTGAAATCAACTTTTTCTTGAATGAGCATTTTTACGCCGCTAGAAGCGATAAAGCCATAAAGAATTAATGATACGCCACCAGTAACACAACCTGGAATTGTTTCAAGTAATGCTGTAAATGGAGTAAAGAAGCCAACTACGATTGACATTAATGCTGCAAGGAAAACGACTTTAACTGAAGCAATACCAGTAGTACCAATGACCGCGACGTTTTCACCATATGTTGTATTAGCTGCGCCACATAAAGCACCTGATAATGCAGTTGCAATACCATCACCTGTTAATGTTCTCTTTAAACCTGGTTCACCATTTAATAAATCTCTACCAATGATATTACCTAAGTTTTCATGATCACCTATATGTTCACAAACTGTAACTAATGAAACTGGAACGAATAATAAGATAACTTCACCAATAGTTGCCCAATCGAAGTTCTTGATTGATTCAAATCTTAAGAACATAAATGATTCTGGATCATCTGGGACAAACATCTTGTAATTAAAGATTGATGAAAAATCAAATTCAGTAAAAATTTTAGTTAATGGAGTAAAATTGACAATATTGAAATATTCATTGCCACATGCTGTATAGCCAATTAAGGTAACAACAACTGCGAAGAGATATCCGCTTCCCATACCAATAACGAATGGGATTAAACTTGCCATCTTACCTTTACCATAATGAGAAGCTAAAGCTGTCGCAAATAAAGCTACTAAGCCACATAAGATAGCCATTAAATTATATGATGAATTAGAAGTTGTTAAATTACTAACTGCAGAACTAGATAAACCTAAGCCAATGACCATGATAACTGGACCAACGATGACTGGAGGTAAAACTTTATCTAGCCAAGATGTACCAACAAATTTAACTAATAAAGCAATAATGCAATAAACTAAACCTACTAGAGCCATACCAATGATTAACGCTAAGTAGTTTCTTCCACCAGCATTATTAATTAAGCCAACCGCTAATGCACTTGCCATTGGTGAAATGTAAGCAAAGCTTGAGCTTAAGAAAACTGGCGATTTCATCTTTGTAATTAATAAATAACAAATTGTACCAAGACCTGCTGATACTATTGTTGCTGCAATTGGTAAACCAGTAAGAATAGGTACTGTAATACAAGCAACAAGCATTGCAAGAATGTGTTGAATCGCAAAGATAATCCAGTGCGATACTTTTTTAGGTGTTTCTTCAACATCTAGAACTAAGTTCTTTTCCATATTATATCCTCCCCCGTAATTTTTTCCAAAAAAAAGGTCAACCGACAATGGTTGAACCGTTTTTTATTGAATGGAAAAACTTGAATAGTAAAATTTAGAGAATAAATCCCCGTTTGAAATAGTCATCTTTGATTTTGAAGATGTCTTATTCATACGCGGTCTCCTTTTTACTTGTCCTATATTATCATATATTTTTTTATTTTCATATACACAAATGTTAGTAAACGCTTACAAGTTTTTTCTTTGTTAATTTTTAAAATTATTTAATTTTAACTACGATATTAAAAATTTCTTTTAATGACTTAATTTCATAATCTGGTTTATCGCTTGTTTTCGAACTTGGATTATACCATATTGTTGGAATGCCCAAATTAATACCTGATTGAATATCGCTTGATAAAGAATCACCAATAATAACCATTTGTTCTTTATAAGGATATTTTTCTAATAAATTATTAAAGAAACGAACATCTGGTTTATCATAGCCTTGATCTTCGGAAATATAAACTTCATCAAAATAATCTTTTAAATTAGAAGCATTTATTCTTGATGGATTAATGCTTTTTGAACCATTAGAGATAATTAATATTTTATATCCTAAAGTTTTAGCCTCCTTTAAAAAAGATTCTGCTTCAGGAAGAGGATAACCTAAGTTTACAAGGTAGTCATGATATATTTTATTTATTTCATGACCATCAATTTCAGTAGAAAAACAAGTTGAAAAGAATTCTTCAAAACGTTTATAAAGAATTTCTTCTCTTGTAATTTCTTTTCTTTCTAGAAGGGACCAATACTTTTGATTGATTAATGCATACTTTTCTAAAAATTCATCTGTTGCTTTTATATTATATCTTTCTAATGTTTTTGTTAAAGCTTCTCTTTCACTACGAGAAAAATCAAGTATTGTATTATCTAAATCCATCAAAAGTATGTTTCTCATTATTTTAATTTAAACTCCATGTAGACAGGTTCATGATCCGAATAAGCAAATCCTTCTAGACCTTTATTACCATTTTTAGTAGTAATATTCCTACTAGTAACTAATTCTACATTATCAGAAATAATAAATCCATCAATAACTGATACATAATTAGTTGGATCTCCCCATTCTACATTGTTATTTCTATTTGATGGATGATTATCATTAGAAACAATCGAATATCCAGAAGTAAAAGGAGAATTACCTTGTTCATCAAATAAATTATAAATCCAAGAAGGTGCTTTAGTAATATTACTAAAAGGTTTCGAAGTTGATTCATTATAAGAATATTTAGGATTATATGTGATTAAATCTTGGTTGAAGTCTCCTCCAAGAACAACATAATTTCCTTCATTCTTTCTTTGTTCAAGGAAAGCATTTAATTCCTCCACTTGTTTAGTTCTAATTGTTCCACCTTCATCATACGCGGACATATGAACATTAGTTAAGTATAATTTCTTGCCATTACTTACATTAATAGTTGTATATGAATAACAACGGTCTAGTTCAGTATATTGTTTTAAGCCAGAAGCAATGCTAAATTCTACTCGATGAGCTTCTTGCATTTTATATTTACTTAAAGTGGTGATTCCCGCGGTAGATCGACCATGCATATCGTAAAGTGGATAAGGTAAAAATGCCGAATGGTAATTACAAGCATGAATGTTACTAAAATTAGTAAATGCATCACAAACTAACTTATTTTCATCAACATGATATGATCTAGTTGAATCTGTATCAAGTTCTTGAAATAAAGCAAAATCAACATCTAAATCCTTAATCGTATTAATCGCTCCATTAATATTAAATAAAACTTCATCTTTACTGCGTGCGGTTGAATAATATCCATAAGTGACATTACCATTTAGATCATAGCCATCATCCATAAAAAAAGTATAATTTTGTGAATATGCACCAAAACCTACATTATAAGTTGAAATTTTATAAGTAGTTCCTACTTTTACTTCATCTTCAGTAGCCTTATTAGAAATATTTAGTTCAATACTTCCAATTCTTCTTCCACGTATAACAATCGCAACAACATCAACTACAAGTCCAAGAGCTAAAGTGCCAACTAGTGATAAAGAGACTATTAGGGTAATTTTAATTCCTTTTTTCATATGATTAACTCCTATTTCTTAATTGACTTAATTATATCGTAAAATGAGAGTTTTGAAAAGATGGCGATATTTCGATAAATGTGATAAAAACATTAAAAATTACGAGAAATTAGGCTATTTATACTATTGTCATCTATACATTAATAATATAAACTAAAGATATAAAGATAAAGTTAACTTAAGGAGATTAAAATGGAACAATACAGTATATCTGACATTTCAAAAATGTTTAACTTACCGATATCTACGTTAAGATATTATGATGCAGAAGGTCTATTCCCAAATATCGAAAGAAAAAATAATATTAGAATATTTACAATTCATGAAATAAAACAACTAAGAGTAATAGAATGCCTTAAAAAATCTGGACTTGAAATTAAAGATATTAAAAGATTCATGTCTTTATGTTCAAAAGGATCTTCTACATATGTAGAAAGATTAGAATTATTAAAAAAACAAAAAGCACAAGTTGAAAAACAAATTCAAGAATTAAATGATACGTTAAACATGATTGAATTTAAATGCTTTTATTATTCTACTGCGATAAAAGATGGTAACGAAACGTCAATTAAAAATATGATTATTAATCATTCTCTTCCTGAAGATATCCAAAATTATTATGATAAATGTCATAGAGAAAAATAAATCATAACTAAAAATATTCTACTTCTAAGACAAGATGATCTTTTCTTGTCTTTTTTATTTCTTCTTTAATAATGACTTTCCCTTTCTTACGCATTGATAAATAAGAATTAAAAGTTACTTTTTGATCAACTTTTAATTTTGTTTCAAAATTATAACTTACTTCTTCGTTAATAATCGCTTCTTTAGCTTTTTCTCTAGATACGTTAAAAACAGAACTAACAATATTGTCTAAGCGCATCGATGTAACAATAATATTTTCTATCTTATGTTCATCTTTTGGTAGTTCACCAGAATATTCTTCTAATTTAATTTTTTTTGAAGATACGTAGGTGAAATTATCCTTAATAAAAGTAAGAATGCGTTCATGAATTTCTACTAGATATAAGTTATTCTTGCAATATATATTACCGACTAGTTCTCTTTTAATTCCTGTATTTAATATTGCCCCCATTATTTCATTATGTTTTAATTCTTCATTAGTTAAAATGCGAATGATTTTTAAAGGATTATATTCTTCATAATTATCATTATAACTAATATAAGCAATCTTTCTTTCACCGTTAGTATAATAATGGATATTTAACGCAAATTTAGAGACTATATTATTTATTTCCATTTGATAAGGTAAACTTAAAAAAGGTGTAATAATGTAATCTACTTCACCATCTATAAGGCTAAAAATCTTCTCTTTAATTTTAATAAAATCGTAATCGTTTTGTTTATTCATCTTTATTTACCTTAATATTAAATTCAATCTTCTTTTGTTTAGATAATAAATCTTCTAGATATAAGATTAACACATCTTTTTTAATTAATCTTACTTTATGTGAAATAATGAAATATTTAGTATTAATCTTTTTTAAACATGCGATTAAATTATATAATTTAGAAATATTATAACCTTTTGAAGATTCATAAATTGCATCTCCTAATAGAGTTACTTCATTATTAATAATCATGATTAATGAGCCTTTTTCATGTGGAGAAGGTATTTCTTTAACTTCGATATGAATATGATCATCTATCGTAAAATTAGATATGATATTTCCAACATTTAGTTTCTTAAAAGTATATTTAGAAACGTATAAATTATCTTTATTAAAATAAGGAAGTAAACCGATATGATCTTCATGATAATGAGATATAAAGATATATTTAATTTTATTCATATCAATTTCAGAAAGAACATCTTTATCACATCCAACATCAAAAAGATAATTATATTCTTTGCCTTTTATTAAGAAAACATCACTCGATAATTCTTTTTTATATGTTTCTTCATAATAATATAGATAAGAAGTTAGTTTTTTCATAAAGTTCCTCTAGAACATTTTAGCACATAAAATACTTATTTTTCAAAAAAATATCAAAAACTAAAAAAAGTTGTTGACATTAATTTTAATTAGTAGTAGACTTTTATTACTATCGTGTTTGATAGTCCTGGGTATTTAGCTCAGCTGGGAGAGCATCTGTTTGACGTACAGAAGGTCGGGGGTTCGATCCCCTCAGTACCCACCATTTTAAAAAGATATGAAGAACTATATGTTCTTTTTATCCCCCAAAAAACTTTTCCCAATATAAAAAAACACTCTCCCCCGGGTGTTTTTTTCATTTATAATTTATTTTTTAAATTTCTAAGAATTGATTTTGAAAAACAGTTCTTACCTAAAGGAGTAATTGACACGTATCCTTTATATACTTCATAGACATCAGTTCCTCTTTTTGCGCTTTCAAAAATATTATTTCGATAATCAACTAAAGAATATTCTAAATGTTCTAAACTATATTCAATTATAGGCTCATGTAAAGAAGTTAATTTAATTCCTTTAATTTCATTTAACGGAGGAAAATTAACATTTAATAAATAACTAGAAGAATATAATTGATGTTCTAATATAAAAGAAAAAACTTCATCAAAGTTATTTTCTACTTCTAAGAAATGATTAACTTTAGTAGAAAAACTAATCGCAGGAACTTTAGAAAACAAAGCTTGAGTACAAGCGCCAATAGTTCCTGAATACATTGTATCTAAACTCATGTTATATCCATCGTTACAACCAGAAATCACGATATCAATATGCTTACCAATACCAAATAAACCGGTGATGACGCAGTTGACGGGTGTGCCATCGACAATAAAATGATGTTCATCAATACGTTCAAATTTTATTTCTCGACCATAAATTAATGAAGTAGATTTTCCACTTTGTTGTTCCTTAGGTGCGACAACATATACTTCACCATATTTTTTTAATTTATTTTCTAAAAGAGTAATGCCTTTAGATCCAAAGCCATCATCATTGACTAATAAAAAGTTCATATTTCCTCCTAAAAAAAAGATTGTGTGAAACACTAATCTTTTGCGTTCATACAATCTTTAAAGTCGTTTAAGAATTCATCTGGGGTAGTATGTTGTAAGCTTGATTTATAAGCGATTGAGATACGACCTGTTTCTTCTGAAACTACAACAGTTACTGCATCAGAAATTTCTGATATACCAACTGCTGCACGGTGACGAGAACCATATTTACCAGCAAGAGCTCTAGTTGTAGGTACGTAATAGACACTCGCGGCAACAATATTAGTTCCTGAAATGACTACTGCACCATCGTGGAGTCTAGTTCCAGGATAGAAAATAGTAACTAATAATTCTTGTGAAACTGGAGCGTTAATTTTTACACCGTTTTTGATATCGATTTCTTCATTTTTTTCAAATGTCATTAATGCGCCTGTTTTAGTTCTTGATAAAGTCTTAACAGTTTCTGCAATGATTTTATAGCAATCATCAATTGATTGTTTATCTTTTGATGAATCTTTCTTTTTGTTTTTTAAGTTTGGATCTCTTTGAATAAAATAACGATATTCACTTGCATTAACAAATAAACTAATAATTGTTCCAATAACAAAGATACATAATGAAACGTACATTAACAATTTAAGTTCAAAGATAAATCCAAGTAATGTAAGTAATAAAGTAGTTGGATAAAAGATGAGCGCGAATAATTTTTTTGTTTTCCTAAGAGCGAGAACAAAAACTAACGCGTATAATATAGCCGCGAAGACAATATCTAATATACAATTTACATCAAAATTGATAATTAAAAATTTCATTTTGCTCCTTACTCCCTAGGTAATTCGTGTCAGTTCAATATTATAATATCACACAAAACTATAGTCTTAAAGATATTATCTTTAAATTTATTGTAATTTTTTAAGATAATCGATTAAAAGTGCGCTTGCTTGACCGCGATGTGAGATGGAATTCTTTTTTTCATCACTCATCATTGAGAAAGATTCGTCTTCTCCATTTGGTTTAAAGATAGGGTCATAACCAAAGCCATGTTCACCATATTGAGGTTCAATTATTGTTCCATCACATCTACCAACAAATAATTCTTTCTTATTATTTGGTAAATTTACTAAAGAAATCGCACAGACAAAATATGCACTTTTATCTTCCTTGTCTTTAAGCATTTCTAAGATAGCTTTATGTTTTTCGCTATATGGTTGGCCTTCCATAAAACGGGCAGATTTTATCCCAGGAAAATCATTTAATGCATTAATGCATAAGCCTGAATCATCCGCGATAACAATTTTTGAAGTTCGAGAAGCAACTGCAGTTGCTTTAATCATCGAATTTTCTTGGAAAGTCAATCCATTTTCATCGATGTCAATATCAATTCCTTCATCTTTCATCGATGTAACTTCAATATCTAAACCTTCAAATAATTCTTTATATTCGCGAACTTTATTTTCATTTCCAGTTGCGATAACGATATTTAATTTTGCCATATAACTCCTTAAATTTCTTGAACGAAATCTACATATTCTAATTTAGAAATTTCATTGATAAAATCTTTTCTATCTTTGTAATTAGAATCTTTATTCATAACGATAACAATCGTATAAACAGATAAACCCGAATTTGCATAAGCTGGGTTATGTTCAACAGAAATAATTTCAAGTTTATTTTCTCTAGCTAAATGAATAAATGATTTTAAATTGCTACGAGTTTCAAATTCAATATGAATTTCAAAGCAACCATTCTTCGAAACTCTAAATTTCTCTACCTTTGGTAAGAAAGCAAGAACTAAGCAAATAATAATAAAAGATAAAATAGATATAGTATAGAATCCACATCCTAAGCAGATTCCTAAACATGCCGCGACCCATAATCCTGCCGCGGTAGTTAAGCCTTTAATTTGTCCTCTTGAAGTAAAAAGGATTGTTCCAGCACCTAAAAAGCCAATTCCCGATAAGACAGCCGCGCCGAGTCTAGCTGCATCACCAGTACCGAATTGTTCAATTAAGTATTGATCTGCCATCATGACCATCGTCGCGCCTAAGCATACTAAGATGTATGTTCTTAAGCCTGCCGCATGTTTCTTTTTTGATCTTTCCATACCGATAAATCCAGCCATAATAATCGCAAGAATAACCCTTAAAAATACAGAAAGAAAATTTATTTCCGTTAAGAATTTACCTACGCTTCCATTAGAGATATTATCGAGCCAAACACAGATTGGATCTATAACTTTTGGTGTCATATTTGCCTCCTATTTTACAAATAATTGAATAATTTTACTCGTTAAACTATTTGTATACATAAACTTAGCCAAAGAGAAGACATTTTCGTCATTTAATTTTAATGCATTAGTCATCCATTCGGAAGCACCATCTAACCATTGGACATTTAACATAAATAAATTAGATACACCAAATAATAAAGCATCAACAATTAAATAGCATAAAGCAATCATTAATATAAACCCTCCAATACGGTTAATAGGGCCAATAACAGGTATTTTATTAAATGCTTTCGCAATTCTCTTTAGTACTACAAATATTATACCAAATATCACTAAAAGTGCAATAAAGCAAAGTGCCATGAACACGTAGTAACTTAATCCATATGAAAGTGCATAAGCGAACTTTGTATTCGTACCAATATATGGATTCATTATAGTAATTAAAGGGCTTGCGAAAAATGAAGGTAAATTAACTGCTTTTAATCCTTCATTAACAAGATATTCTTTATTAGAATCAGTAATGATTGTGTTAAATACAACTTGATTTTTTGAATATAAGCTATCCATAATTTGAGTTTGCATGGATGAGGTTACTCCCCACGAAACAAATAAATCAGTAATAGGTTTTGCTAGTAATGATGCGCAGATAAACGTTAAAAGACCTGCAGAAAAGCTTAATAAAGAAGCTATTAAGCCTTTCTTTAAACCAATAATACCACTTACAACAAATAATACGATGATAACAAACGATATAATGTCAAAATAAACATTTCCTATATTAAACATATCTTTTCCCTCCTATTAAAAATCGAATAAAGATAATTTATTAGATTCTGGTAAATCTTTTAAAACGCCTAATTTCTTTAAATTCTCGATATTTTGTGAAGATAACTTTGTTCTTCTTGATAAGTCTTCAATTGATAAAAATGCATTCTTTTCACGTTCATCGACAACGCTTTGTGCCGCAGGAGTACCTAAGTTATCTAAGGTATCAAACGGAGGAATAATACAATTATGTTCATGATCAACTCTAAACTTTCCAGCGAGAGATTTATTTAAATCAATATTTGAAATCTTATATCCTCTTTCGACCATTTCAAGTGCGATATTTAAGGTCTTTTCAATTTCTTCATCTTTTGGTGAAAGTTTTCCTCCGCTTGTTTTAATATTTTTATATTCTTCTAAACGAGTAGTAATCGCTTTTTCACCTGAAGACATTACCTTAATATCATATTGTTTACTACGAGTTGTAAAATAAACGGCGTAATATTCTAAAGGATAATAAACTTTATACCAAGCAACTCGACCTGCCATCATAACATAAGCGACCGCGTGAGCTTTTGGGAATAAGTACTTAATCTTATTACATGAAGTAATATACCATTCAGGAACTTTATGTTCACGAAGTAAGTCTTCATCTTCAGGTTTTAGTTTCTTACCTTTTCTAACTTGTTCCATAAGTTTAAATGATTTAACAGGTTCTACTCCATAGTTTTGTAGACCAATCATAATATCATCACGACAACCAATAACTTCTTGAATAGTACATGTTCCATCGTTAATTAAATCTTGTGCGTTACCATTCCAAACATCAGTACCATGTGATAAACCTGAAATAATAAGTAAATCTGCGAACGTCGAAGGAGAAGTCTCTTCTAACATTTTTCTAACAAATGGAGTACCGAATTCAGGTAAACCAAGCGCACCTGTTTTTTCTTGAAGATAATTCGCGTGACACTTAAGTGCATCACGAGATGAATATAAAGAAATAACTTTTGTATCAGTATTAGGAACAGTCTTAGGATCAATGCCAGTTAAGTCACCTAACATCTTTAACGCAGTAGGATCAACGTGGCCTAATAAGTCTAATTTTAAGACATTATCATGAATTTTATGGAAGTCAAAGTGAGTTGTTTTCCATGCTGCAGTTAAATCATCGGCAGGATATTGAATCGGAGTAAAATCATATACATCCATGTCAGAAGGAATAACAATAATACCACCAGGATGTTGACCTGTTGTTCTTTTAACATCCATACATCCTAAAGATAAACGTGTTATTTCTGCACTTTTTACTTTACGTGGATCCATCCCTAATGCTTCAAAGTAACCTAAAGCATAACCGTAAGCTGTTTTTTCTGCGACCGTTTCAATTGTTCCTGCTCGATATACGTTACTTACACCTAATAATGTCTTAGTTAGATCGTGGGCTCTAGCTTGATATTCACCAGAGAAATTTAAGTCGATATCAGGAACTTTTTCCGCATGGAAGCCTAAGAAAGTCGCAAAAGGAATATTTTGTCCATCACGAACCATATCTTCACCGCAGATTGGACAGTTCTTTTGAGGTAAATCAAATCCTGAACGATATTTTTTTGTATCGATATCCCATTCTTGATGGAAACATTTTGGGCAACGATAATGTGGTGGAAGCGGATTAACTTCGGTAATATCAGACATTGTCGCAACTAAAGAAGAACCAACGCTACCACGTGAGCCAACCATAAATCCATCTTTATTAGTTTGGCGAACAATTTCACTCGCAATATAATATTGAACAGTAAATTTATATTTTAAAATACCATCTAGTTCAGCATTAAGTCTTTCTTTAACTTGAGTAGGAACTGGATCTCCATACATTCTTTTTGCGTTAGACCATACTCTTTCAACTAATAGTTTAGCATCGTCTTTAATATGAGGTGGATATAATCTATCTTTAACTGGAAGAACTTCATCGAATTGATCTGCGATTAAATTAGAATTAGTTACAACAATTTCACGTGCGATATCTTTGCCTAAGAATTCAAATTGTCTTAGCATTTCTCCAGTAGTTCTAAATTGTTGATCAGGATTTTCTACGTTAATGCCATTTTTCATTAATTTTTCTCTTTTTCTAGAAAAATATAATGGATGGCGAGAACCTCCAACAGCTTTCGCGAGAATATAAACATCACGATATATCTTATCTTCTTGTGAAATATAATGAACGTCACCAGTCGCGACACAAATTTTATGAGCCTTTTTCGATGCATCATAAATATCTTTAATTATTCTTCGAACTACTTCAATCGATTCAATTTCTTTTAATTGGACATGAAGAGAAAAATTTCCAGGAGGTTGAACTTCAATAAAGTCATAAAACTCCATCTTTTTTATAAGGTCTACTTCTGATTTATTTCTTGCCGTTTCAAATACTTCACCATTTAAGCAACTAGAACCGATCAATAAGTTCTCACGATATTCTTCAATTAATTTACGAGGAATTCTTGGTGAAGAAGCAAAATATTCAGTATTTGATAAAGAAACTAACTTGAATAAAGCTTTTAATCCTGCCATATTCTTCGCATATACAGTGACATGCATTGGACGAAGATGCTTAAATAATTGATCATTAGTTAAATTTTCTAAATCAGAATGTTTTAGTTTTAAGTTATTCTTTGTTAAACTCGCTAACATACCAGCCCAAGATTCAGCAAGAACCTTCGCATCGTAGTCAGCACGGTGTGCCCCATGGTCATCACCTTCAACTTCATCTCCGCCGTGATATTCGACTTCATAAGTTCGACATAAGCTACCTAAGTTATGCGACCTTAATTCAGGGTATAAATATCTATATAATGGGAGAGTATCGATAACTGGGTTTTTAATTTCTTCTTCGCCATTACGAATACACATTTCATTTAAGAAACCATAGTCAAATTGACCGTTATGGGCAACTAAAATAGTATCTTTATCGCCGATGAAGTCTTTGATTATTTTTAAAGCTTCTTTCATCTTTAATTGACCTTTTAACATTTCATCAGTGATATGAGTAAGTTCGATAATCGTTTTTGATAATGGTTTTTCAGGGTCGATAAGAATATCGATTGAATCAGTGATTAATCCATCTTTATATTTAACCGCGCCAAATTCGATAACAGTATCATAACGTGCAGAAAGACCAGTCGTTTCAAAGTCGAATACGACATAAGTTGCATTATTTAAAACGATGTCGGATGGATTAAAAATATATGTTAATTTATCATCAACCATATTCATTTCACAACCATATAAAGCTTTTACGCCTGTCTTTTGACTTGCCGCTTGGGCATCCGGGAAAGCTTGTACGTTAGTATGATCAGTAATTGCGACAGCTTTCATGCCCCATTTTTTCGCTTGAGAAAAATAATCTTCAACACGGGCGACAGAATCCATCGTAGACATCTTTGTATGAGCGTGTAATTCAACTCTTTTTATTTCTTCATCATCGACTCTTTCTTCGATAAATGAGCCTTCCATCTCATCAATATAATCTGCGACTAAATGAATTTCAGGATTAACATTTTCTTTTCCTTTAGGGACGTATTTAAATTGAATACCTCCTCTTATTTTTAAGTAAGCACCAATCTTTTTATATTTTTCTAAGTTCTCAGGACTAAAATTTCTTCTATTTCCGAATATTGATACTTCAATAGAATCAGAATGATCATAAACGTATAGAGTAACAATCGTTTTACCTTTTCTAGTAATTATTTCATCAGTTTTAAAAACAATACCTTCAATTTCGACATTGCCAGAAAATTCATTAAAATCACAGATCTTTCCTGGAACATAGTTTCCTTTAACTCTTTTTTTGCTATAGGCGTCATTAGAAATAACAGATGAAGATTTTTCTTCATAAGAAGAAGCAACCCTTTTTAAAGCTTCTTCTACTATTTTTTTCTTATCTTCATCTTCTTTATAACTAATATCAGTTGTAATATCATAAGGGATATTTAATTCTGCGAGTAATTCTTCCCATACTTCTAATACATACTTAAACATATTAAAATGTAATCTTCCGTTAAAGATGAACTTAAGTTCATTTTTTAAGAAAGTACACTTTGGCATTTGGTTAATATTAGTTCCTGGAGTATCGAGAAATTCCGCGAGAAGAAGATTATAAACATCTTGCGCAGATATTCCTTTTAAATATTTAAAAGTAATGCAGTTTTTAAATTTTGCATGATTATTAACACCATCTAATAATTTTTTAGCCGCATCATACTTAAAAATATAATCTTTTGTTATTTCAATATAACAAATTTTATTTTCTTTGTCATTTTTGGTAACTTTAAAAGAACAATCATTGTATGGAGTAGGATCTTCAATTCCTATTGAAAGTAAAAATCTCTTAAATAAATCATCCATAAATTTGTTCCCTTCCTATTTTTTATATGAGAATAAAAAATAATTTTAATATATCTTTTAACGTAATCGCAATCATTAAACCGAATAATAAGATCATACCAATAAGAGACATGATTGATTTAACTTTTGGATTAATATCTCTTTTTGTAATGCCTTCGACAATACAAACAAGTAAATGCCATCCATCAAGTCCTGGGAAAGGTAATAAATTAATTACACCTAAGTTAATACTAATTAAACCCCAGAATAAGAGGAAATAACCAAATCCTAAAGAAGTCATTTGCATTTGTTGTTGAACTATCGCGACTGGTCCACCTAAATTATTAAAACCAGTTCCGACGAATAAAGAACCAATTGCTTTAAAAAGAGCAATAGAATATTCGCCAAAAGTAGTAAATGTATTCGTTACTTTTTCACCAAAAGTAAAACTTCTAGTTGGAGTAGAAATACCTAATTTTCTCCATGCATAAGTAGTTATTGTTGATCCATTAGATTCATTTTTACTTGATGCGTAACTAGTTAATGTAAATTCTTTTGTTGTACCATCTTCTAAAGTAAAAACATAAGTTTTAGTATCATCCATACTTAATGGTAAATAAGTGTTCCCTGTTGCTTGTAAAAATTCTGCGGTCCCACCGACTTTATCATAAGTTCCTGGATTAATAGTATATTCATAAGTTGAAGGTAATGATTTACCATCTTTATCAATAGAACCACCTTCAAGCGCATTCTTAATCGAACCAGAATAAGAAACAACAATGTTTGTAAATTTAGTTTCACTTGTTAAACCTGCTTCTAAGAAAGGAGATTTATCAGTATGACTTACTCCATCCGCATCAGTATAAGTAATTTCTTCAACGACCACGAAATTAGTTTTTGTATAATCTGCAGTATTAGTAAAAGAATAACCAACAAATAATAAAACTAAGCCTAAGATGAAATTTAAAGTAACACCTGCGACCATAATGATCGCTCTTTTCCACTTAGCTATTCCTTGTAAAAATCTATTCGCAGGAATGT
This sequence comes from Azospirillum sp. CAG:239, assembly GCA_963653535.1. Classification (GTDB taxonomy): domain Bacteria; phylum Bacillota_I; class Bacilli_A; order RFN20; family CAG-449; genus UBA3210. The sequence continues at coordinate 24,710 of CAVJWU010000005.1, read as the reverse complement.
TTTTTAATTCTTCAATATCTTCCATACCTTCGCCAGCCATTGCAACATAGCCTCCTAAAGGAAGACATCTAATTGAAACCTTTGTTTCTTTAGGTCTATTATGTTTTTTATCCATACCTTTTGGTTTATGTTGATAAATTGCTGGACCAAAGCCAATTGAAAATTCATCACAGTAGACATCAAAAAGTTTAGCCATCGATAAATGACCAAGTTCATGAATACAGACTAATACTGATAAAGCAATAAGGAAATAAATAATATTTAAAAATACTTGCATTAATTCTTTCTCCTTTTTATTTCTTCGTTAACTAGTTTTCTAGTTTCACTATTAATCGAAATTAAATCATCAATAGATGGATTTAAATTAACAACATGTCTATCCATCATAATTCTAATTAATTCTTCAATTTCTAAGAACGATATCTTTTCATCTAAGAAAGCATAAACTGCTTCTTCGTTTGCCGCGTTAACAACGCAAGGCATACTGCCTCCAATCGAAATAGCTTCTAAAGCATAAGTTAGGCAAGGATATCTTTTTAAATCAAGTTTACGAAAATGAATGCTAGAAAAATCTTCTAAGTTTAATGATTTAGTTTTAATTTCTTTTCGATCCATTTCATATAGCGCGTAAGCAATCGGTACTTTCATATCAGCTGGACCAAAGTCTGCTAGATATGAGTTATCACAAAATTCAACTAAGGAATGAATGATTGATTCATCATGTAATAATACACTTATTTTACTAACTGGCAAATGGAATAAATGATACGCTTCAATTACTTCAAATCCTTTATTCATCATTGTCGCAGAATCAATGGTTATTTTTTGTCCCATTGACCAAGATGGATGTTTTAATGCATCTTTAACGCTTACTCCTTTAAGTTCATCATGTGTTTTATCTCTAAATGAACCACCGGAAGCAGTAATCACTAATCGTTTTACTTCATTAGAAGGCATATTCTTTAAACATTTTGCAAGTGCGACATGTTCAGAATCAATTGGATAAAGATGAACATTATATTCTTTTAATAAAGCGTTAATGATGTCTCCTCCAACCACTAAAGATTCTTTATTTGCTAGAGCAAGATCAATCCCATTTTTAATTGTTTCAACGCTTGGTAAAAAGCCGACAAATCCTACTAAAGCATTAACAACCATATCATATTTATAGGCTCTAATTAATGAAAGTAAACCTTCATCACCATAAAAGAAAGTAACATCTTGATAAATATCTTTTAAAGCTTCTACATCTTCTTTATTACTAACACAGGCAAATTTAATCGATTTAAATTCATTTAAAATCTCTTTTAAGATATTAACTCTTTTACCTACACTTATTCCTACTAAAGTAAAATCAGTAGGATTTTCTTTAATTAGTTCAATCGTTTGACTACCAATTGAACCACTTCCACCTAATAAACAAAGTTTTTTCATATTAAGCACCAATAAATGGGAAGTACGCGATAATAATGATAATCATTGTAACGCTGAAAGCCGTGACCATCAATGAATCAATACGATCTAAGATACCCCCGTGGCCTGGAAGTAAGTTTGAATAATCTTTAATACCAAAATAACGTTTAATCGCTGAGAAGATAAAATCGCCTAAGACAGAAACAATCGGCATAATGAGTGAAACTAATAAAATCCACCACCAATGAGCGTGATCTAAAATTCCACTTAATAAAGGTATACCACATAAACTTAAAATTAAGCCAAAAAGAAAGCTACCAATAAAAGAGAAAAATATTCCCCCAAAGAAACCTTCCCATGTTTTATTTGGAGAAATTCGAGGACTCATCTTATGTTTACCAAATAAAACACCGAAGCAATAAGCACCGATATCATTAAAGAAAGCTCCGATAACGACATATATAAATAAGAATGAAGATAAGATTTGATTACCTCCATAAGTCCAAGCGTTAGTTAATCCACCTATCGCGATGCCTGACATTGGTACATATCTTAAAAACATTAAAGATTGAATAGCGATACCAACAAATATTGACATTGTAAAATAATAACATGCATCGGCAATCGAAAAATTTTCATGAATCATACTCGCTAAGAATAAAACTAAGAAAGTAAAAGCAATGCCTAAAGTAGAAACACCAATATCAGAAAGAATAATATTCCCTTCATGAACAACTTCACCATTGTTATAATTTTTTAAGAAGACCCAAAAGATAAATGATAAACTCATGACAAATGTGAAAATTTTAATCCATAAAGGAATATTTTTTCCTTTTAATACATGAATGAATTCATATATCGCTCCCATTGATACTAAAACTAATAAAGCTAAAAATGCGTAATTACCAAATAATAAACAAGGAACACATACTGCAACTAAAACTAAAGCAGTGATTGTTCTTGTTATAAAGGATTTTTTTGTTTTCTCTGTGATTTCATTAACATGAATGCCACTATTCTCTTTATTTTTCATTAAATCACCCGTCCTTATAATTGTTTTTAATTATACTATATAATTAAATCTTATAAAATAAAAACAATGTTACTTTTTAGTGAAGATAAACATAACAAAAAAACTCCCGCGTGGGAGTTTTTCTTAGATAGTCATAATTTCTTTTTCTTTAGAAGCGTATTCTTCGTCAATCTTCTTGCAATATTCATCTGTTAATTTTTGAACATCAGCTTGAAGTTTCTTTTCCATATCTTCTGGGTATTCTGCATTTTTGATCATGTCTAAGCAATCTCTTCTTGCATTACGAATGACAACTTTTCCTTCTTCAGAATATTTCTTTGCAGTTTTTGCAATTTCTCTTCTTCTTTCCTCAGTTAATGCTGGGATGTTTAATCTAATGACATTTCCATCATTAATTGGAGTAATACCTAATGAAGATGCATTTAATGCTGAAACAATCGCTTTTGCATCATTTTTATCATAAGGTTTAATTAATAATTGTCTTGCTTCAGGAATAGTAACAGAAGCAATTTGATTTAAAGCAATCATATCACCATAATATTCAACTTGAATATTATCAAGCATTGATACGCTTGCTCTACCTGTTCTTAAAGTAGATAAATTATTTCTTAAAGAAGCAATACCTTTTTCCATTTCTTCTTTAGCTAATTCAATTTCTTCTTCCATCTTTATTCTCCTTTAATTGTTGTACCAACTTTTTCTCCATCGAGGATTTTTGTTAGGTTAGATGTGTCGTTCATATTGAAGACACGGATTTCAATTCCAGAATTTTTACATAATGAGACCGCGGTTGCATCCATGATTTGTAAATCTTTTTCAAGCATACCGTGATATGTGATTTCTTCGATAAATTCAGCGTCTTTATGTGTTTTTGGATCAGCAGTAAATACTCCATCAACCCCGTTTTTACCCATAAATATCGCATCACAACCAACTTCGCTCGCTCTTAAAGCTGCACAAGTATCGGTAGTAAAATAAGGATTACCTGTTCCGCCGCCAAAGATTACTACACGACCTTTTTCAAGGTGTCTAATTGCTCTTCTTTGAACATAAGGTTCAGCCACTTGTCTAATTTCTAGACTTGTCATAACTCTAGTTGCGACACCAACTTGTTCAAGCGAAGATTGTAATGCAAGAGCGTTAATGATTGTACCAAGCATTCCCATATAATCTGCAGTTGATCTTTCTACACCGATTGAAGAAGCAAGTTTACCTCTCCAAATGTTACCTCCGCCAACTACGATACAGATTTGAACACCTCTATCATAAAGAACCTTGATTGATTCTGAGATATATTTTAAATTTTTCGCGTCAAAGATTTCGCCTTCTTCTTTATCTGCAAGAGATTCTCCAGAGACTTTAAGTAAAATTCTTTTATATTTGTTTGCCATAATAATACTCCTCAAATTCTTGAAAAAAGCACTCAAAAAAGAGTGCTTTTAAATTACATTTGTTTTGCAACTTCTTCAGCAAAGTTTTCTTCCTTCTTTTGCATACCTTCACCGACTTGATAACGGATGAATTTAACAATAGAAGCATTGCCATTCTTTAAAATAGCTTCGACTTTTTGTGATGGATCTAAGATATATTCTTGTTGTAATAATACAGATTCACCTAAATATTTGTTAACTTTACCTTCGATAATCTTAACAAGAGCTTGTTCTGGTTTACCTTGTAATTTTGGATCGTTCTTAGAAGCTTCTAATTGAACTTTCTTTTCATTTTCAATAACTTCAGCTGGGATATCACTTGCTGAAAGATAGCTTGGGTTATTAGCTGCGATTGTCATAGAAACGCCTTTAGCGATTTCATCTGTTCCACCTTCAACTAATGTTAAGACTGAAATCTTACCACCCATATGTTTGTACATACCAAATCTTTGAGATGGAGTTTTTGTAACGATTTCAAATCTTCTTAAGTCTAATTTTTCACCAATCTTAACTGTTGCATTTGTGAATAATTCACTTGTAGCTTCTTTTGCGCAGTTAATGCATGCTGGTTTTTCTTCTAAGATAACTTCAGCAACATCAGTGACTAATTGTTTGAAAGGATCTGAATTTGCAACGAAGTCTGTTTCAGAGTTAATTTCTAAAATAACTGCTGTATCGCCTTCTGCGATAACGTGAGTTAAACCTTCTGCAGCGATTCTTGAAGCTTTCTTAACAGCTTTAGCTATGCCTTTTTCTCTTAACCATTCGCATGATTTTTCAATATCTGAATCGCAAGCGAGTAAAGCTGCTTTACAATCCATCATACCAGCACCGGTACGTTCTCTTAATACTTTAATTAATTCGATTAAACTTGAAGCCATATTTGTCCCCTTTATAGATTGAATAAACCTAATTATTCAGCTTTTGGTTCTTCAGCAACTGGAGCTGCTGGAGTTTCAGTTTTTTCAGCTGGTTTAGCTGCTTTTGGAGTATATTTTTTGACAGTTACTTTTTTGCCAGAAGCTTTTTTAGCTGCTAAAGCATCTTCAATCTTCTTAGCTTTGATTAATTTCATTTCTTCTTGTTTGTCAAATGAATTTAATGCATCGACCATAGAAACTTCTTCATCTGGTTGAACATTGTAAGCAACAGTTGTTTCGCCACCTTTAGCTTCAACAACAGCATCAGCCATTAAACCAACGATTAATTTGATAGCCTTATTTGCGTCATCATTTGATGGAATTGCATAATCAACTTCATCTGGATCAGCATTTGTATCAATGATACCGAATACTGGGATACCTAATTTCTTAGCTTCTGCAACAGCATTGTGTTCTAATTTTGGATCAACTACGAAGATTGCATTTGGTGTTCTTCTCATAGTTTTGATACCATCTAAGTTCGCTAATAATTTTTCTTTTTCTTTCTTTAATAAGACAACTTCTTTCTTTGGTAATGAATCAAATGTACCATCGACTTCCATTTCTTCTAAAGAATTTAAATATTTAATTCTCTTTTGGATTGTTTTGAAGTTTGTTAATGTACCGCCTAACCATCTATTTGAAACATAGAATGATCCTGAACGTAATGCTTCTTCAACAACGATGTCTTTTGCTTGTGGTTTTGTACCAACGAATAATACTTTACCGCCATCTGCGACAATCTTCTTTAAAGCATGATATGCTTCTTGAACTTTTTGAGCAGTCTTTACTAAGTCAATGATATAAATACCATTTCTTGAGCCGTAAATGAATTTGCCCATTTTTGGATTCCATCTTCTTGTTTGATGTCCGAAGTGGCATCCTGCTTCTAATAATCTTTTTGTAGATACAACTGGTTCATTTTCATCATGGATAACATTAGCCATAACGTTTTCTTCAGTTACTACAGTTTCTTTTAATTCTTCACTCATAGTGAACCTCCATTTGTTTATTCCTCCTTTGCTTCTAACATCCGCCCTAATTTTCTTGCCCCTTGGCTAATTAGACATGGCGATGAATCCACAAAGTGTGTAGTCTCTATTTCTAGAGCCAATTAATTCTATCATATAAAAAAGGGTGGAGCAAGAAAATTATTCTTGTTTATCACCCTTTTTAGCCCTTGGAAAATAGTTTTGATATGATTCAATCATTTTACTCGTAGAAATATGTGTATAGACCTGTGTTGTCTCTAATGATTCATGGCCCAATATTTCTTGAATAACTCTAAGATCAACACCTTCATCTAGTAGATGAGTCGCGAAAGAATGTCTCATCTTATGTGGATGTAAATCTAGTTCCATACCAATTTTCTTTTCAATACTTTTTAAAATATATTCTACTCCTCGAGTAGTTAGTTTTTCTCCTCTTGCGTTTAAAAATAGTGCTTCAGGATCATGTTCAAGCTTATTCTTTTCAATAATATCCTTACGGCATTCATTAATATATTTATCTAATGCTTTTTTGCATTCAACTGAATAAGGGACCATTCTTTCTTTATTACCTTTACCAGTTACTTTAATAATTCTTGTTGAAGACGATATTTGATCAAGCGTTAAATTTACTATCTCACTTACTCTTAATCCAGAAGCATATAGTAGTTCTAATAAAGCAGCATCTCTAAGAGAAAGAAAGTCAGTTCTTTTCTCATTATTAACGAATAGTTCATCAATTTCTTCTTGATGTAAAAAATCAGGTAAAGTTTTATCTAATTTAGGAGAAGAAATAATCTTAAAAGGATTAAATTTTACTTTCTTTTCTTTTAACATCCATTCATAGAATCTTCTTAAGGCTACTAGCCTTCTTTGTGAAGATCTTTTTGAAATGCCATTAAGCGTTTCTTCTAGTAAAAAGTTTCTAATAAGAATTGAATCTACATCGTTAAAAGAAGCATTTTCTTTTTCCATGTATTCTAAGAATTTATAAATATCTCTTCGATACGAAATAACTGTATTAGGAGAATAACCTTTTTGCAAAGACAAATATTCTAAATATTTTTCCACATCATCATTAATCATTATTCTCACTAATCCATTCTTTTAATGAAGTGATACTTCTAGAAGCAACTTCTAATTTATCTTTTGTAATATTAAGCATAATACCAAAGTTTGCGTTCATCGGTGCAAAGTTTTTACTACTTGCATGAGTGATATAATTGACTAATGATCCCATCATGGTCGTATCAGGTATTTTTTTAAATTCTTTCCCTTTTAACTTATTATCTAGATAAACCGCGCATAATAAACCAGATGCAGCTGATTCAACATAGCCTTCGACCCCAGAAAGTTGACCGACAATATAAATATTATCATGTCCTTTAATGGAAAAATCTGGATTTAAAAATTTAGGAGCACAGATAAATGAATTTCGATGCATTAAACCATAACGGACAAATTTTGCATTCTTTAATCCAGGAATTAAAGAAAATACTCTTTTTTGTTCTCCATAAGTTAAGTTAGTTTGAAAACCGACCATATTAAATAAACTTGCTGAAGCATTATCTTGTCTTAATTGAAGAACGGCATATGGTTTATTACCATTATATTCCAGTCCTTTAGGCTTTAAAGGTCCATAACGTAAGGTATTAATTCCTCTTGAGGCTAATACTTCGATTGGCATACATCCTTCAAAGACTTTATCAAAATCATGGATCTTTGCACGTTCCGCTTTAACTAATTCATTATAAAAAAGTTCATATTCTTCTTTTGTAAATGGACAATTAATATAAGAATCATCACCTTGGTCATAACGAGATTTTTTATAAGCTATATTCATATCGATTGAACTAGCTTCAATAATAGGTGCCGCAGCATCAAAGAAATAAAAATGTTCTTCTCCTAATAAAGTTGCAATTTCTTTTGATAAAGTTTCGTCTGTTAAAGGACCAGTTGCGATAATGTTAATTCCTTCTTTAAAAGTAGTTACTACTTCAGGAATAATTTCAATATTAGCGTTTTCTCTAATCGCGTTAGTTATATAATTAGAAAATAAATCTCGATCAACACTTAAAGCATTTCCAGCTGGAACTTCTGAATGAGAACTTGCTTCCATCATAATTGAAGAGAAATATTTCATTTCTTCTTTTAAAAGTCCGCAGGCATTATCAAGATTTTTATTTTTCAAAGAATTAGAACAAACAAGTTCTCCAAAATTATCGTTATGATGGGCTGGAGATCTTTGAATAGGTTTTTGTTCATATAATCTTACTTTATAACCTTTTCTAGCTAAATAAAGAGAAGCTTCACTACCCGCTAGTCCTCCTCCAATAACATTAATAATAGTTTGTTCCATAGTTTTTTATCCTCGCTTAAAATATATTAGCAAAATAAAGTAAAAAAAAGAAGACACAAAGTCTTCTAATTTTTAGTAATTGATTCAATGTATTTACATTTAGGGAAAGAAGAACATGCGTAGAAATCAGATTTACCATTCTTTCCTTTTCTAATAAGTAATGGTGAATTACATTTTGGACATAATTTATTACTTATTACTGGTTCTTCTTTTTTCTCTTCTTTAGTTTCATTTTCATTACCTAAGATATAACGACATTTAGGAAATCCTGAGCAAGCGTAGAAATCACCTTTTTTTGAATGACGTTTAACTAAAGGTTTTCCACACATTGGACATACCTTACCTTCAAGAACTTCTAATTCTTTCTTTTCTTTTGGTTGAATATAATCACATTCTGGATAATTGCTACATCCGACGAATTCACCATATTTACCTTTTCTAATGACTAGAGGTTTTCCGCATTTTGGACAAATTTCTCCAGTTTGTTTAGGTTCCGTTTTCTTCATCGCAGTAATTGCATTTTCATATAATGGTTCAAATTCATTATAGAATTCATTAAGTAACGTCAATTTATCAGATTTACCTTCAGCGATTTTATCTAAATCTTTTTCCATTGTTGCAGTATAAGTAGTATCCATGAAAGGAGGGAAGAATTCACCTAATTTATCACTAGTTTCCATACCTTGTTCAGTTGGAGTAATTACACCTTTTTCTTGTTTTATATAATCTCGATCAAATAAAGTAGAAATCGTAGACGCATAAGTTGAAGGCCGACCAATTCCTAGTTCTTCCATTGTTTTAACAATTTTTGCTTCGGTAAATCTACTTGGACCTTGAGTGAAATGTTGAAGTTTATTAAATTCTTTAACACCTATTTCTTGACCAACTTCTAATGAAGGTAATTTAGTTTCATCTTCATTATCTAAATCATAAATCTTAGAGAAACCATCAAAGATAGTTCTTACTCCTCCACTTGAAAATAAGAATTCATCTTTTTCAAATTTGATTGATGTTAATTCATCAATTCGTGGAGTCATTAAAGAGGCTAATGCACGATTATAAATGAGTTTATAAAGATTATATTGTTCAGTAGTTAAATGAGATTTAATACTCTTTGGAGTTAAATCTAGTCTAGTAGGTCTAATTGCTTCATGTGCGTCTTGGGCTAAAGCGTTATTCTTTTTGCTCGATACTCCTCCGAGATATTTAGAAGAATAATTCTTTTCAATATAATCATTCGCATCTTTAATAAATTCTGGAGATAATCTAATCGAGTCAGTTCTCATATAAGTAATTAAACCAACTGTTTCACTACCAATATCGATACCTTCATACAATTTTTGCGCGATTGAACTAGTTCTCTTTGTCGAATATTTATGTTTGTTAAATGCTTCAATTTGTAATGAAGAAGTTGTAAATGGAGGTTTAGGATTAACTTTTCTTTCTTTAGTTTGAATCGATTTAACCTTAACTGAATTAGGTAATCTAACTAAAACTGAAGTCGCATCAAATTCTGATTTAAGTAAAACGTCTTCGTTATTAATTAAATCTAGTTTAACTTTAATAGAATTATCTAATGTACCTTCAATAGTCCAATATTCTTCTGGAACGAAAGCAAGGACTTTCTTTTCTCTTTCAACGATTAGTTTCAATGTAACTGATTGAACTCTACCCGCGGATAAAGAACCAATCTTCCTTTTTAATAAGGTCGATAATTTAAAACCCATGATACGATCAATAATACGTCTAGTTTCTTGAGAATTAACTAAATCCATATCAAGGATACGAGGATTATTAAGTGCCTTTATAACGGCAGGTTTAGTAATTTCATGAAATTCTAATCTCTTGGTTGTTTTATAATCTAAGTTTAATACTTCACTTAAATGCCAAGAAATTGCTTCTCCTTCTCTATCAGGGTCGGTTGCAAGAAGAACTTCGTCTGCAGTTTTTGCTTCCTTCTTTAAATCAGAAATAATCTTCTTTTTATCTTTCGAATCAACATAAGTAGGTTTAAAATCATTTTCAATATCGACTCCTAGTCCACCTTTACCTTTGGTTGACAAGTCTCTTATATGACCACATGAAGCGACAACTTTATATTCATCGCCTAAATAGTTTTGGATTGTATGACATTTAGTTGGAGATTCAACAATTACAAGCTTCATAAAAAATCATCCTCCTCAATCGTTTTAATATTATGCGTTTGTTTCTTTCTATTGTCAAACGTTTTTATAAGGAAAATTTTTGCTTATTTCTTCTTATTATTAATAAAATAATAAGGTTTTTTTCTTAAAATTCTTCAATGATATCTTTCGAGGAAGAAACTAGTTTCGCTCCTTCTTGAATTAAGGTGTTTCCAAAGTCGTTATCGAATATTGAATGAGGAACAACAAAGATATCCTTCCCATCGTTTAAGGCAAATCGTACACTTATTAAAGTTCCTGAATTTTGTTTTACTTCAGGGATGAGGATTTTTTGTGATAAGCCAACTATAATTCTATTCCTATTTGCAAAGGTATTTCGACTTACGCATTCTTTAAAAGGATATTCAGAAATAATTAGTCCTTTTTGCTTAATTTCATCATATAAACGATAATTTTCTTTTGGGTAGCAATAATCAATACCTGTTCCTAAAACTGCGATTGTTTTAAAATCATTTTCTAAAGCGCACTTATGAGCGATAGTATCAATTCCATAAGCTAATCCAGAAACAATGACAGGGTTTAAATTCTTTAGTCCACTTAATAAGCTTAAAGTTGCTTTTTCTCCATAAGAAGAATAATCTCTTGAACCTACTACACCTAAATAATTTTTATATTTTAATAAATTAATATCTCCATAATAGAAAAGAATAAAGGGAGGTTTATAGATATTTTTTAAGCATCTCGGATAATCTTCATCCATTAAAGTGATGTAATTACATTTTAATGATTGAACCTTTTTTATAATCTCTTCATCATCAATCTTTTCCATATTCGCGAAAGCTTCTTTTAATTTATCCCAATCTCCATTATACTTAATCGCAAAATAACAAATAATCTCTCGTACGTTCATAAAAAAATATCTCCTTCATTAATTAATAATGTGGAGATATTTAAAATAATCCTAAATTAAAATAAAGAAATTTTCTTTTCACAGGCTTTTTGTACTGGTTTATACGAATAACGATATAAGCCTTTAATCGGTCCATATTTTTCTAATAGTTCAAGATGTTCTTTAGTAGGATATCCTTTGTGTTTTTTTAAATTATATTGAGGATAAACTTTATCTAATTCTTCCATAATATTATCTCTAGTCACTTTAGCTAAAATAGAAGCTCCTGCAATACATAAAGCTTTCGCATCGCCTTTAACTAAATTTTCTTGAGGAATTCCGTTAAAGCCAAATAGGGGCATACAATCAGTTAAAATATAATCAGGTTTTACACCTAAAGAATTAATCGCGTCAGTCATTCCTTTTCGACTTGCTTCATAAATATTGATACGGTCGATTGTTTCTGGATCAATAACTATTATTTTGTAATATAACGCATCTTTAATAATTTGATCAAATAAGATTCTTCTTTTTTTATCAGATAATTTCTTTGAATCATTAATATTTTCATTTACATAATCTTTAGGAAATATCACTCCAGCACAAACTACTGGTCCACAAAGTGGGCCTCTACCAGCTTCATCAGTTCCAACAATTAAAGAATATCCTTTTTCAAATAATGGTTTTTCATAATCTAACATAATTCATCTACAATTGTTTTAACAATTAGTCCTTCCCTAAATTCTTTTAATAAGAGTTGTTCAGCTTTTTCTAAATCGTAATTTTGTCCTTGTAATAAAAGTCCTCTTCTAAGTGCGATTCCTTTAAAAATTGTTTCTTCATTTTCTAAATCTTCATCTTTAAGATTGTATCTTTCTTTTAAAGCATCACGATGATTCTTCAATAAGAATTTAATTAAAGCAGTAGATAAATCACTGATGGAGATAGTCTCAAGTTTCATTGAACCTATTAAGGCCAAATTGATTGCTTCATTATTATTATCATAATGTGGAGGTAAAATACCAGGAGTATCTAATAATTCAAACTTATCAACTCTAATCCATTGTTGACTTCTTGTATGTCCAGGAGTATTCGCAGAACTTGCCGAACCTCTTTTTGATAAACGATTAATTAAAGTAGATTTACCAACATTAGGAATACCGATTACCATAATTCTAAGAGGTTGAGGTTTCATACCACGACGTACATCACGATCAATCTTATCTTGACCAACAATATAAATATCTTTAATTAACTTATTAATATCATTATTTTGATTTAAATCGCAGGCAACAGGGAAATAACCATCACTTTTAAATTTCTCTTCAAAAGCCTTTAGTTTATTCATGTCACAAAGATCTTTTTTTGACATGACAATGATTCTCTTTTTAGATTTAGTAAGATTCTCTAAATACTTATTTTTGCTAGAAAGAGGGGCTCGAGCATCAACTATTTCTAGTACGATATCAATCAATTTAATTTTTTGTTCAATTTCCCTCATCGCTTTTTGCATGTGACCAGGGAACCAATGTACACCTTTTTGTTGCATACTTTCCTCCTAGAAAAATTTAAATGTATAATATTTTGTACTATAAGATTTTGCATTGTCGCATGATTTATCTTCGCCACAAGTCGCATACTTATAAACAAATTTCAATTTACCTTTGATTACGTCTTTTGTTATTGGTCCATAAAATCTTCCATCTAAAGAATTCTCTCTATTATCGCCAAGAGTAAAATATTCATTCTCTCCTAATGTAATATCAAGATGGGAACCTAGATAAGTAGTATATGAATAAGGTGAACCTAAATAATTAGATTCATCAAGTTTTTCATTATTTATATAAATTTGACCAGTTTTATCAATAACAACGTGTTCATTTGGTAAACCGATTACTCTTTTAATTACTTCGTATTCTTCAGTTTTATCATTTCTTGTATAGATAATAATATCGCTTCGAGAAATAGATGTATATTGTACCTTACATGCATAACCAATATAACCTTCTTTTAAAGTAGGTTCCATGGAAGAACCGACGACAATAAATTGAAAGAAGAAGATTTCAGTTACGATAAAAAGAGTAGTAACAAGAGCCATTATTACTATTAATGATATAATTACAATTTTAAATATTTTCTTCTTCATATTTACCTCGCTACAAAAAGATTATATCTTTATAATTTAAAGTAAGCAATAAGAAAATATACCCATAAAAGTTGTTCTATTTAAGTATTATTTAATTCCTAAAACTTTCTTTGCTTTTAAGTTTATCGCTGAACAATCAGTGTTTAAAGAAAGAATCTTTTCCGCGTAAAATTTAGCCTTTTCCTCATTATTTCTCAATGAAAAATAAGTCATTAAATAAGATAAATTATTAATTAAATCAATCTTTCGAGTAAGGTTAGTTCTAATGATATGTTCAATATTATCTTCATAATAAGAAATATCATTTACTTCTAGAACAATTGAATAACGTTCTATTATAGGATTTTTTAATTTATAAGTAGCGACCTTATTTCTTGCTTCTTCTAAGTTATTAATGCTAATAAGATAATCAATCTCTAATCTTTGATAGATGCCTTTATAATATTTATGAGTAGGGATTTTAAGTTTAAGAAATAATTCTTGCGCTTTTTCTACGTCTACTAAAAAATAAACATTGACTCTTAACATCTCAATATAATTTAACGTTTCATCATTAATTCTATTTGACATGACCTTTAATTTATCTAAATCATGAATAAAGATATTACAATTACCACTGTTTTTATATTTTCTAATTGCTTTATAACCAGGAGAAGATAAAACGCCGACAATAATGATAATAAGTAAAGCGAGTAAGACAAATCCAAAAGCTTCATAAACTAAGCAATTACGTTTAAATAAATATGCGCTTACTAAATAAGGAATAACGCCTAAATATAATAAATGCATTAAAATCATCAAAGTATTTTGTTTTGATGAATATATTCCATCTCTAAATTTCTTTTTCATATCTTTCCTCACCTGACTTATTATATCAAAAACATTTACAGTTGTATCAAAAAAGACCCAACTATCGTCAGGTCTAATTTCCTCATAGATAATATATAAATTAACGTTTTGAGAATTGTGGTGCTCTTCTTGCAGCTTTTAAACCGTACTTCTTTCTTTCTTTAGCACGTGGGTCTCTTGTGACCATTCCAGCAACCTTTAAAGGTTTTCTGAAATCTGCAGAAACTGCCATTAATGCACGAGTAATTCCAAGTCTTAATGCACCTGTTTGGCCTGTGAAACCACCGCCTGTAACTGTTGCGTTAACATCGAATTTGTCTTGTGTATCTGTTAATGTTAATGGTTGTTTTAAATCCATTACGAGTGTTGCAAATGGCATATATTCGTTAACATCTTTGCCATTAACTGTGATCTTACCAGTACCTTCTGTTAAATAAACTCTAGCGACTGAAGATTTTCTACGACCTGTTCCGTAGTATTGTACTTTTTCTACTTTCTTTGCCATATTTCTTTCCTCCTAACTAGAATTTTACTTCGAGTGTTTCTGGTTTTTGTGCTTCGTGTAAGTGTTCGTTACCAGCATAAACAAATAATTTACCGTAGATTTGTCTACCTAAACGACCCTTTGGAAGCATACCCCATACAGCTCTTTCGATCATTTCTTCTGGGTATTCTTTTCTCATAACACCTGAAGAACGTGTTCTTAAACCACCTAAATATTGAGAAACATTGTAGTAGTTTTTCTTGTGGTCTGCGTCACCTGATAAAGCGACTTTGTCAGCATTAATGACGATAATATAATCACCGCAATCAACGTTTGGTGTATAAATTGGTTTATTCTTACCTGTTAAACGTTTTGCGATAAATGATGCTAATCTACCTAAAGGTATATTTGTTGCATCAACGACGTACCATTTACGTTCGATTTCTTGGGCTTTTGCAATTGTTGTTTGACGTTGCATAAATAATAATTCCTCCTAAAGCTTGTTGTCTTACCGGGACTACAATTGGCGAATTAGTGCCGTATATAATAATATAGTAGTAGTCTCTACATTTCAAATACTTTTTTTAAATTTCTTAAAATTATTTTACTATAGTAAAAGGGAATTCTTATTTAATTGAATTTATCGTAATTTTAAGAAAATAAAAAGACCCGAAGGTCTAATTTTTCATTGCTTTTCTAGTGATGTATTCATTTCCTAAATAAGACAAAACACTAATTAAAATAAAAATTCCTAAATAAAGAATAACGTTTAAAGTGATAATCTCAGTTTTAGAATCTAATATTGTTAGGAGAGTAATAAAAACAATCGCAACTAAGCAGATACCAATAATTTGAATGAATTTTTCTTTCTTCTCCACTCTTTGAATAAGTGAAGCGATTATTGATCCTCCAAAACCATATAAAGACATATTTCTTAAATTAGCTGGTGAAACATATAAACAATAACCTTGAGAATAAAATAAATCAGTCTTTAAAAAGAATCTCAATATATAAACAAATAATAAAAGAATACTAAAAAGAGAGAAAAAGACAAAAAGGAAAGTTAAAGAACTTTCTAAAATAGTCTTTTTTGGTAATGAGTTAGCTTTCTTTTCAAAATAAGGCTCTAAACCATGTTTAAAAATCTTATCTGGTCGAACATCATTCATTTGTCCTTCATAAATTTCTTCTAACGCTTTATCTCTTAAAGAATAAAAAGCATACTTAGATAAATTTAAAGTTCTAATATATTTAATAACTTCGACAAAACAAGAAAAGTAATCTTCATCAAGTTTTTTTCTTTTTTCTCTTAATTCTTTCTTCATCTTCAATCCTTAGAAAAAACAACTAAATCACCTTTATGACTTAGTTGTTTAAATTTAATTAGTCGTGTAATTTAACGTTATGATAGACTGCTTGAACGTCTTCACATTCAGAAAGCATACCTAATAAACCTTTGAATTTTTCTTCATCTTCTGGATCAAGTTCAACAAGTTCATTTGGAATCATTTTGATTTCACATGTTGTGAATTCAGAAACACCCATTCCATTTAATGCTTCTTTTGCTTGGTTTAATGCAGTTGGTGCAGTTGTAACAGTGATGAAATCTTCATCAAGTTCGACAGAGTTAACATCAACATCTGCCATGATTAAGTTTTCTTCTACTTCGTCTCTATTTGTACCTTCGAATTCAATAACACCACATTCATTGAAGTTGAATGATACTGAACCTGGAGTACCTAAGTGACCGCCTTTTTTAGTAAATGCGCCTCTAACATTAACATAAGCTCTATTTGTGTTATCAGTTAATGTATCAACGATAATTGCACTAGCTCCTTGAGCAAAGCCTTCGTATCTACCTGCAGTATATGATTCAGCTGAACCGCCTTTTGCTTTTTGAATAGCTCTTTCAATAACTTCTTTAGTTACGTTTTGGCCTTTCCATTTTTCAATCGCGGATCTTAAAGCTAAGTTCATTTCTGGATCAGGTTCACCTGATTTTGCAGCCATATAAATTTCTTTTGAAGCTCTCATAAATAAAGCACTTCTTGCTGCTGCAGTTGCTGCCATTGCTTTTGCTCTAACTTCGTGTGCTCTTCCCATAATAAAAAATCTCCTTATCGAATAAGACTTAAAAATTATAGCACAATCATTTTATAGAAAAAACAATTCTAATCATTTTTTTCGTTTATATCGTAAGTTTTTATTAATTATTTAATTTTATCTTTTTGATAAATTAATATTTCTTAATATAATTACAACACACGATTCCTTCCGTAGAATCAGTTTTTTCGTGTGTTGTAAAAAGTTTTAAATAGATTTTACCTTAATTTCTTCATTTAAATAATTTCTAATATTATTAAAACCAGTTTCTTCACTTACTATAGTTCCATTAAAAATATTAACAATATACGGAGTCTTAAATAAATAAAAATCATTAAGTGAAGAACAATTTAAGTTTGTTTGATGAAGTTTATTAATCATAATTTTATTTTCTAAAATGTTAATTAAATAAATATCAAAATTATTTTCATTATAAAGATATTCAACAAATTTCAACGTATCTAAGCATGCCTTACATTTTGGAGAATAAAATAAGATATAATATTCACTTTCTTTTAATGAAAAGATATTTTCGTCATAAGGAATAGTTAAATTCTCGATTGAAAAATTATTTAATGAAGATACATCATTCTTACAAGCATTTAAAGTTATTAGATTAAAGATTATAAGAAAGATAATTTTTATTTTTTTCATAAATATTCACCTAAATTAATATTTAGTAAATATTATTAAAAATCCTATAAAATATGCTAAAATAAACTAAGAAAGGTCATGAATATGAAACACTTTGATACTAAGCAACTAACATTTTCTTCTCTTATGTGCGCATTATCGCTCATAATTATCTATTTAACTAAATTTATTGGAGGCTTTGAAATTATTTCAATGCTCATTTTACCTTTAGTTGCTAGTTTAGTTTTTATCAAAGTTGATTATAAATATGCTTTTATATATTTAGTCGCTTTAAGTTTATTATCAATGTTTGATTTGCAGACTTGTTTATTCTTAACTCTTCCAAGCGTAATCTATGGTTTAACATTTGGTTTATTAATTAAAAAATATTTCCATGGTTATAATGTCGTTTTCTTAACTAGCATTGTTTTAACCATTTTAGAAATCGGTTCAACTTTCTTAATTAAGGCCATTTATAATGTTGATTTAATAAAAACATTCGCGACTATTTTAAAAATCGAAGAATTAGAATTTAATTCTTTATATTTCTTATTTCTATATGTCATCAGTTTAATTTCTTCTTCTTTATCATATATTATTATTACTAACGAGCTAAAAAAGATCGATTATGAATTTAATGAAAAGAAGAATCAATTTTTACCAATATATTTATTAAATATTGTCTTAGTTTGTTCAACAATCGCCTTTTATTTTATTAATAACTTAATATTCTATTTATTACTTGGTATCACATCTTTTTACACAGTAGTTTTAGGTTATTACGTGTTCTCATTTTACCAACGAAAAATAATTTATTCTCTACAAATTACTTTATACGTATTTGCCATCGTTGTATTTCTTGTTTTATTCTTTAATATAAATAGAAATTTAATGTCTTTATTCTTTTTATTAATCCCTCTAAGCCATATAATTAGTAGTAGTTATATCATTATTTATCAAAAGGTATATAAAAAGAACCCTCTTGTTGATGAAATTTTTGATAAACTAGACTAAAGAGGAACTTGTTATGCTCGACTTTTTAAAAACGATGGGACAAGGTATCTTATACTTTATCCTTTCTCCTTTTTTATTATTGTTAATATTATGCTACAGCATCTATTCTTTCATACTCTTTTTTGTCATGTTTATTAAACGTATTATCAAATTCTTTAAAGGTGAAGATATGTCAATCAGTATGAATATTGATAAAGTCGCAAAAATTCATATTGAAAGCCAAGATCAAGAGGAAGAAGAAAAACAAAATGCACCACAAGTTAATGAAACTAAAACAATCATTCATGAACAAAATACAACTGTCTTTCAACCAATATTTATCCAAACTGATGAAGAAGGTCGAGTAAAAGGTTATTCATATATGCAACCAAATAATCCTCCAAAAGACCAAGCTCCAGTCAAAGAAGATAACCCTATTGTTCCTGAGCCACCAAAAGTAGAAGAAATACCTGATTTATCTTATGAAATAAAGAAAGAAAGTATTAAAGATGAGGAGGAAGAAGAACATGCTTAATTTTTTAATAAGTCTATCTGAATCCGACAAAAGAGTCTTAATTTCTCTATTATTGATATTAATTTTAGTATTCATCTTAATTGGTTATTTAGTTAAATTATTTAAATATATCATTAAAGTCCAATGCGATTTTGTCGATAAATCAATGTATGATATTTTAGATGCAAATCTAGTGACTGATAAAAATAAATTTTTTAAGATTTCTTTTGAGAAGAATCGTCGTAAGTTCTATTTCGATTCAAGAATTCCAATGATTGTTATCATTATTGTCTTCTTATTTATTTTCGGTTATCAAATTGTTATCTCAAATTTCTCTTGGGCGTTTATCGCTTCTAATTTATCCGATGCGCACTTCGAATTAAGTTGGCCTACTACCAAATTATTCGGTATTCCAGTCATCTCCGATTGGCCAACTATTTCTAAAGCAAGTGAATTCCATTTTGATAGATTCGATGCTTGGTTAACTTATATTCTCTTTATCGCATTCGTTTATGGTTTTATTCATTTCCTTATTTGTTCTACTGCATTACTAGTTAGAAATATTCACACTATTAAAATCGGTAATGAATATTTTAGAAAAGATTTAAAAGAACTAAAAGATGCGAAAAAGAATTTAGGACAAGATGTACATACCAAAAAGCCAACACAAGAAATGAAAGATTTTGTTGAAGAACAAGGCACAAAATAAAAGATATCGCATGCGATATCTTTTTTTATTTAGTAGTTTATGTAATAGACTTAATTCCGTCTAAAGAATAATTATTGTTCTAACAAATATTTCTTTATGATATTAAAATTGTTGAAATATCATTTTCAATATTAGGATATTCATTTCCAACTTTTATGACGTATTTACCGACGTGACTATCTAATTTATGATTCTTAATTTCCATCGATGCAGAAGAAATTTCTTTATCATCTTCAGAATAATATCCATATCCTGCATTAAAGATATATCCGCCTAATTCTCTAATTGAATTATCTTTATCTAAAGAAGAAAGAGGACCGGATGTGATAAGATCATCATGACTCGTAATAAGTGAAGTATAAACGCTAGTAAAGATATTATTACCTTCATATAGACTTATCGCATAATTAGCTTTAGCTTTATAAGCTTCTACTAAAGAAGAAGTAACATATACATCATAATTTTGTTTTAAAGTGTCAATATAATTAATATTACTTGATAATGAATAAGGATCATAAATCACTATATCATAATAAGAAGTTGGTAACGAAGAAAGTTCGCTGACCTCTACAACTAAACTAGGAGAAGAAGCTTTTCCTTTTAAAGTAATCTTTTTTCTTGTTCCTTCTTCATCTTTGAATGAATAAATAGTAGTTTCAAAATAATTTTCATTAGAATAATGATAAACTACATTAGAGTTTATATCATTTGGATTATATTGATCAAATAATAAATAAGTTCCTTTTGGTAATGAATATAAGTTTAATTGAGAATCTAATGAATCACCAAGTGTTCTTATATTGCTTGTTCCATAAGTAATTGGTTTATTATCAACTACTTCTAATATGCTTAGTGAATTATTAACTTTATATGAATCAACATAATTTCTCCCTTGTGAAGCAATTAAATATTTTCCATATGTTGAAACATCACTTACATCGATATTAGAGTTAGTATTAAAATATTTTCCATAAATAGATAAAGATTCTTTCGCGGATTTATTTAGTAAAGTAATTGTATTTTCAACACCTTTAGATGCATTTTCATTAACTTTATCAACAATTGTTTGCACAGTTAAATAACCCGTATAAGCAAGTAATAAGGCAGTTATCACAACTAAGACACCTCTTACTCTCTTCTTTTGACGAGTTTTTTTAAGTGTTTCATCTTCTTTCTTTAACTCTTCAATCCTAGAATCTGCCATTTTTATCTCCTAATAATCCATATTGCCATATGTTCTTGGGAATGGTTCAACATCTCTAATGTTATCCATACCGCTTAAATACATGACAAATCTATCAAATCCAATACCAAAGCCTGCGTGTTTACATCCGCCGTACTTTCTTAAATCAAGATACCATTGATATTTATCCATAGGTAAGGAAGAATCTTTCATCTTCTTTTCTAAGATGTCATAACGTTCTTCTCTTTGGCTACCACCAACAAGTTCACCAACACCTGGAACGAGTAAGTCACAAGCTGCAACTGTCTTACCATCATCATTTTCTCTCATATAGAATGATTTAATTTCCTTTGGATAGTTAATTAAAAATAATGGTCCTTTAACAACTTCTTCTGTTAAATATCTTTCGTGTTCACTCATTAAGTCCATGCCCCAAGTAATGTTATTTTCTTGGAACTTATGACCATTTTTAACTGCATCTTGTAAAATCGAAATTGCTTCAGTATATTCCATACGTTTAAATGGAGTATTGATAACATGGTTTAATCTTTCTAATAATGTTGTATCAATTCTTTCATTGAAGAATTTCATTTCTTCAGGTGCATTTTCTAAACAATATTGAATGCAATAAACGACACAATCTTCAATTAAAGCCATATCATCATCTAAATCTGCGAAAGCAATTTCTGGTTCAATCATCCAGAATTCTGCCGCGTGAGATCTAGTATTTGATTTTTCACTTCTGAATGTAGGTCCAAAAGTATAAACATCTCTAAAAGCCATCGCGAAAGCTTCTACGTGGATTTGTCCTGAACCTGATAATAAAGTCTTCTTACCAAAGTAAGCATCAGGATCTTTGTCGTTTGTTGTAACGTGGAACATATCATCACCTTCACAGGTAATACCAGTTAAGATTGGTGTATGAACATATACGAATCCTTGATTTTGAAAGAATTCATGAATACCCATCGATAAAACACTTCTTAATCTATAAACTGCATTAAATGTATTTGTTCTAGGTCTTAGATGAGCGATTTCTCTTAAATATTCAAAAGAATGTCTCTTCTTTTGTAATGGATAAGTTGGGTCAACATCACCTTCAAGTTCAATTGATGTAACATGAATTTCAAATGGTTGTTTTCCATTAGGTGTTAAAATAAATTTACCTTTAACATCAACGGCAGTACCAGTTAAAAAATGAGAAACCTCATCATGATTTTTTAATTCGTTATTATAGACAAGTTGGGCATTCTTAAAATATGTACCATCATTTAATTCAATAAATCCGATTGATCCATTATCTCTATTAGTTTTAATCCAACCTTCTAATTCTATTTCGTCAATTTGGTCTAACATCATTTGGTCACCATAATTGACTGCTTCAAATAATTCTCTAATGGTTTTAAATACTTCCATAAGTACCTCCAAAAAATAAGTCTTTATAAATTATATAATTTATTTACAAATATTCATAGTCAAAAAAAGTTTATTTTTTTAGTTTTTTTCTATTTTGAACAAATTAAAAATATTTTTTAGGATTTATTTTAAAAATCGTCAAAAGATATATTTAGAGGGAGGAAAAATTATGAAGTCATTATTAGTTCTTATTCTACTACTTAATCCTACCTTTTCTACTGACATATGTAACAAAGAATTAATAAAGTCTTCATTAAGAGAAAATAGAAACAGTTTTAGTTCTCCAATATATAATATCATCTCCAAGTCAAATTCGTTTTCTAAAACTGTTTCTTATCCTTCTCCTCCTTCAACAAATGATATCATTGAAGAATATATTTATTTAAACTTTCCCGCGAATAAGATTGACCATTATGAAATTGTATTAGATGAATATGATGAAGCAGTAATTTTTCATGATTATGGGAATCATGTAATCGTTAGTAATTTATATAATATCAATAACGATGTAGAACAAGTAACTATTAATGTTAGATTAATAGATAATGAGGCACCTTTTATAAAAAATGGTGAGTTAATAAAAATATCATATACAGAGCTAAATGAAGGAGGTTTTATCGATTTAACTAAATATATTGATGTATTTGATTATACTGATGGAGTTATGTTACTCGATGATAAATATAAAAATTATAAGCCGGAAATATTTAAAAAGAATAAGCTATCATTAGTTTTAGAAGATAGCTTACATAATAAGCAAACTTATAATATTGAAATAGAAATTATCGATGATGTTCCTCCCTTAATTATCGGTGAAGATTATATCGAATTATATCAATATGAAATAACTAAAAAAGAAGAATTAATATCTTATTTCGATATAAATGATAATGGAGGATCAGGAATTAAAGAAATCTTAGTTATTTCTTCTTCGCCACATCCTTTAAATGAAGTAGGTAACGCAGATTATTCATTAATCGCGATAGATTATTACATGAATAAAACCACCTTTCCATTCAGAGTAAATATCCTCGATGGGATCGGGGATGTATATTTTAAAAATTTAGCTAGCATTAACGTTTATAAAGGAGATTTAAAGTCTCCTTCTGAAATAGTTAATATCTTAATAAATGAAAATAAATTAGAAAAAGATATCTATGAAAAAGTAGAATTTATCACTACTACATATTCATCATCATTTGATCAAATCGGCACTTATGAAACAAGAATGGTTTTAACTAAATATAACGCAAAAAAACTTTATATATCATTTGAGATTAATGTTGTTAATAAACCTAATCCATTAATCCAATTCTTTATTAATTTATTTAATAAAATAATCGCGTTTTTTCAAAAATTATTCAATTTATAGGAGGTAATAAATATGAAGAAACAACTTAAAAAAGGTCTTATTATTGGTCTATCAATCACTACTCTATTCGGATGTTCAGCCTTTATCGGTTTATCATTACGTAATAAAGTTAGAGCCGATGCTCCATTAGTTAATGATGATGTAATTAACGATAATTCAACGATTACAAGTTCAGGCGAAGACTATGTCATCCGTGAAAACGGCATTAAATTAGTTGAAAGAGCTTCATCTAAAGAAGGAACTTATGGCACTAAAACATTTTCTTATACGTTAGATCCTAATGTAAACAACGATTCAGTCACTTTATCTTTAACTGATAGTTCTGGCGCGGCAGTTGCATATAATACCGCGGATAGCATCTTAACTATCACTCATACTTTTTCTAGTCAAACTATCACCGTTACTTGTAATAAAGTTTTTACTAAACAATTAATCTTAAAATTATCTAGTACTCTTGATCCTAGTGTTTCCGCGAGCGTCACTCTCGACTTTATTGAAAAGTTAACTTGTACGCCTTCTTTAAGCGCGAATGATAAATTAAAAGGAACAGTCGATGTTCAAACTACAGGAGGAACTAAAACTGTTGATAAAACTATTAGAAACGAAAAATATGCTTTTGAAGATTCTTTTGTTCAACTAGTTAATAAAGCCTTCGATACTAGCGCGACTACATATGAAGAAAGATCAGGTAATCACACTGGTTATTCAATATATGTTACAAATATCAAAGTTTATGGCTTAGATGATGCACATATCAACACTTTAAAATCTAAAATTGATCATAACTCATTTATTAAAACAATCTACGCGACTTACACTTGTGTAGAAGTCGATGAAAACAACGAAGATTATAGTTCTAGTAACGGAACAATCTATTTATATCAAATTGAAAATACAAAATTTAAAGAAATATTTAATGGCTCAACACCAGTATTTAAATATACTTCTACGGTAAATAATGTCACTTATACAAGTACATGTGGATTATTAATAAATAGTATTAAAGCTACTTCTATTACCCCAAGTTTACATAGTATAGATTTTTAATTTATCAAGGCATTTAAAAATCACTAGAGTTGAAGTGAACCCCAAAAGTTGGACCGAGGAATCGGAAAGACTTGAGGGGTTTTT
>CAVJWU010000004.1:0-51845 GCA_963653535.1 Azospirillum sp. CAG:239 | reverse complement strand
TTCTTCTTTCTATTACGGGCAATATCTAACTTTGCCCTTACAACGAAGTGTCCAGAAATATAATAGATACAATTATACAACTGGAGTTCGTCTCCTTACCATTTGGTGGAACTGGCGAGAATCGAACTCGCGTCCGAAATAAAACCCATATAATCCCCTACAGCTTAGTTAACTAGGAAGTTTCATAAAAGCTAAGATTAGTTAACGAATCTAACTTTTACTAGGAAATAAGGTTTTCGTATCCTAGGTATTCCCATCGTAGGATCTTATTCTCTATGTATTACACCATCTTAAAATCTAGAGAAAAAATCTTAAGTGATGCTTCCCATCCCAACTATAGGGACACGCGTAGTGGCTTAATTAGCAAGCTGCGAAAGAATAGTTGTTTGTTCTGTTGCCAGATATTGTTTGTTGATTGTTAACGGTGATCACCCGGCTGCGTCTTATACCCATCTTACCCCGTCGAAACCTTAACAGTCCCATAGAGTGCACTGAGTGCGCTCTTATAATATGCTTATAGAAGTAAGAAAACAAGAATTATTTTTTAAATATTTAAATTTAATATACTTTAGAGCAATCTTCGAAGAACTTATCCATTTCTTCTTTAGTATCAAAATTTGCGACAAAGAATTCATTACCCATCGCTCCTGATAGGATATCAGGCATTCTTTCATTCATCTTGAGATGATAGCCATAACGCCACCAAATCTCTTCATGAGAATAAACGTAGTTCTTACCATCACGACGTCCATAATAAGCACAATAATGTGGTGAGAAAGGTTTAATTTCATATTGAAGATTATAAGTTAATGAATCAGCCCAAATCTTATAAGTATTAACATTCTTAGAATAATTAATAATATCTGGAGTATAACCTCCTGGACATCTCATATTAACTTCTAAGCCTAATAAATCACCTTTTTTACCTAAGCCAGGTTTATCAACAGTAAGTCTAAAGAATTCTAGATGGAAATATCTATTTCTCGCACCAAATGCTTTTAAAACTCTCTTACCTTGTTCATAAAGGTCACTAGGCATTTCTTTATTGGAATAATAAAGACAATCAAGACGTTCATTAACAATATTCATAACTGGTTGAGGGAATACTTCATTAGTTGAGAAAACAACTTCTGCATCTGCATTAGTAACTCCATCAAAAGAAATTAAATCACCTTGAATGAATTCTTCCATAATATATTTAATTGGTGGAAAATCTTCAAAATAGAATTTTCTTAATTCATCTTCATTATGAATCTTATATGTGGCATATGCACCAACTCCATTATCAGGTTTTACAATGACTGGATAACCGACTTGTGATAAGAATTTCTTACCTTCTTCAAATGTAGTAGGGATGTGGTAACGTGCTGTTTTTACATTAGCTTTCGCATAATCGACTTTCATTGCTTCTTTTGATTTAAAATATAAGATTTCATCTTTATTTTTACCAGTTGTGATATTAAAATCACTTCTTAAACGTGCTTCTAATTCTAACCAATATTCATTATTTGATTCAACAAAATCAATATGACCATATTTAGATTTAAAATAATTAACTGCATGCCATACTTCATCGTAATTCTCCATTGAATTAACGCGGTAATATTCACATAATGATGATCTTAATTCATAAGATAAATTATCATATGAATCTTCTGCAATACCTAAGATATTGACACCATTCTTCTTTAATTCTTCACAAAAATGATAATAAGTCTTAGGAAATGTAGGTGACAAAAATATAAAATTCATAATAAACACACTCTTTTCTTTATTTATATTAATATTACTCTTATAAATTTAAGTAGTCTATTAAAATTTAATATAAAACTACTTACATGTATCTTTTAAGACAAAGCTTAATCCTTGAGGGAAAGCCATTCTCCAAGATACTTCATTATGTGGAAAAGAAGGAACATATAGAGAAGAAATCAATTTTGAATTATAACCTCTTGTTAATAATAACGTTTCAAATTTCTTAGTATCACCAATTAACATTTTTTCAAGATCATCACCTTGTCCGCAGTAAAAGAAGATACGAGGTAATTTATCGCTAGTTAAATCTAAATTACTAACAAATCGTTCAAATCCTTCAAAATTAAATAAAGCATATGCAGGAGAAAAAGCTAATATACCTTTATATTGACCTAAATGTTTTAAGCCAATATAAGTTGAAGCAAGACCTCCACAGGAAGAACCATATAGATATAAAGAAGATAAATCAGCATGATATTCTTCTTTCATAAATGGTAGAAGCGTTTCATTAATAAAACGATCTAACGAATCTAATTTTCCTTCTAAAACAAATTTAGCGTCCTTATGTAAACGAGGATTTAATTTACCAAACTTACGTCTATCCATCGTAAGTTCAACTTCTCTTAAAGGAGAAGAATTATCGATACCTACTACAATAATATTTCTTCCTGTTTCTTTTATAAAATTAGATACTAAAGCATCAATTTGTACTCCTCCATAAGGATCAAATCTAGTTGTATAGTTATAGGAAGAAGAAAAATCATTTTGACCATCAAAACACAACAAAACTTCGCAATTTTTAGTTTTATCGTAGTTCTTAGGTAAATAAACATATATTTCTTTTGTAGGAGTAGGTAAATAAGATAAGTTTTTCTTATCTTTTAAAACATGACTAATAACTTGACCTTCATTAAGGTCATATTTAATTTTTGTATTATCTTTATCATTTATAAAAGTAAGATCAAAATCACCAGGATAAATAATATTAGTTTTCTTCTTATTAAAAGAAGAAGTTATTTGTAGACCTTTATTTTCATAAACATCACTAGGAATAACAATATAGCCATTTTCTTTTGTCGTTTTAATCTTTTGCTTACTATTTTCACCAATTAAATAAGTATGATTAATTAAATAATTTGTTTTAATATAAATCTTAGCCATCTTACTTATCTCCTCTTAATTCAAATAAGATATCACGTAATTCCGCAGCTCTTTCAAAATCAAAATTTTTAGCCGCTTCTTTCATTTGTTTATCGATATCTTTAATATATCTTTCTTTTTCACTACGCGTCATTTTAGCGTTAGTCTTTTCAAGAAGTTCATTTTCATCACGTACTTTTAATGGTAAAGTGATTGGCTTAACAATTGTTGTAGGAGTTATACCATGGTCTTTATTAAATGTTTCTTGAATCGCTCTTCTACGGGTTGTTTCCTTTATTGCTTTAGACATTGAATCAGTTATTTTACCAGCATACATAATAACTCTACCATGAGAATTTCTTGCTGCTCGACCAATAATTTGAATTAATGATCTTTCGCTTCTTAAGAAACCTTCTTTATCCGCGTCAAGAATAGATATTAAACTTACTTCTGGAATATCTAAGCCTTCTCTAAGTAAATTAATACCGACTAATACATCATATTTACCTTTTCGAAGTTGATAAATAATTTCTGTTCTTTGTAATGTTTTAATTTCATTATGTAAATAGGCTACTTTATAGCCTCTTTCTTTTAAGAAAGAAGTTAAGTTTTCTGCATCTTTAATCGTTAAGGCGCATATCATTACTCTTTCATGATTTTCAATCGTTTTACTAATTTCACCAATTAAATCATAAACAGGATTAATGACGTCTTTTACTTCGATAATAGGATCTAGTAATCCAGTTGGACGAATAATTTGTTCGACCACTTCATGATTAACTTTCTCAAGTTCATAATCTCCTGGTGTTGCACTTGTGAAGATAACTTGATTAATTTTTGTTTCAAATTCTTCAAAACGTAAAGGTCTATTATCAAGTGCCGAAGGTAATCTAAAACCATATTCAACAAGTGTTTCTTTTCTTGATCTATCACCATTATACATTCCACGAATTTGAGGTAAAGTTGCATGTGATTCATCAACGATTAATAAGAAATCTTTAGGAAAATAATCAAATAAAGTATAAGGAGTTTCTCCTTCTTTTCTTCCGTCTAAATGTCGAGAATAGTTTTCAATTCCAGAACAAAAGCCAAATTCACGAAGTTGCTCAATATCATATCTTGTTCTTTGTGAAAGTCTTTCTTCTTCAAGAAGTTTTCCTTCATTATGAAAATATGTAAGTCTTTCAGCGAGTTCTTTAGAAATAAGTGAAATCGCATTATTAATAACATCAGTCCCTGAAGCATGATCATGAGCTGGGAAAATAGGAAATTCATTATATGTATGAAATATTTCTCCTGTTAAAGGATCTACTTCATGAATTTCTTCTACTTCATCCCATTCATCGAGTAAAATTCTTATTACATGTTCTTGTGAATTAGGAGTAACAATTTCTAAGACTTCTCCAGTAAATCTAAAAGTACCAGGAGTAAGACTCATATTGTTTCTAACATATTTATTTAATGTTAATTTTTCAGCTATTTTCTTGCGATTTATCTCTTCACCTTTATGAATGACAAAGGCAAGTTTACGATATTCTTCTGGATCATGTAAACCATAAATTGAAGCGACTGAAGCAACAATAATCGTATCGCTTCTTTCTAGAACTGAGTTAATAGCCGCGCAACGCATGATCTCAATTTCTTCATTCATTTGAGCGTTCTTTTCAATATAAGTATCACTTGAAGCAATATAAGCTTCTGGTTGATAAAAATCGAAATTTGAAACGAAATATTCAACTCTATTTTCTGGAAATAATTCTTTAAATTCAGCATAGAGTTGGCCAGCTAAAGTTTTATTATGGACTAAGACTAAAGTAGGTTTATTAACTGAGGCAATAACATTAGATGCGGTGAATGTTTTTCCAGTTCCGGTCGCACCTAAAAGGACTTGGAATTTCTTTTTATTTTTAATTCCTTGAACTAGTTTATTGATCGCTTCAGGTTGATCACCTGTTGGAGAATATTTTGATACTAGCTTAAAGTCACGTTTTTCCACAATTACCACCCCTTTTTATCTTGTTATTTAATTTTTAAAATTTCTTCTTGTCTTTTTCTTTTTACATTGGCAACGCTACCTTCGCCATAACCTAGAGAAATGACGCTTATAATAATTTCTTCATCAGGAATAGAAAAAATATTTCTTAAACTTTTTTCATCTCTAATACCCATAATTAAAGAATCAACACCATGATCTTTCGCGCTTAAAACTAAATAAGCATCATGAAGGCCAGTATCGTATATTCCCCAGCCATTACCTAATTCATTTACTTGTTCGCCTTCTTTAATATTAAAGCCTGATTTATCTTTAACAAATGTAGAAACTATATAGACTGTGTTTAGACTACTAACTTTATTAAAATCTGGTAAAGCATCTCTAACTTGAGAAATAGTTTCTTCTTCATAAGCTAAATAATAACGAGTATTTTCACCATTTTTCCAACTAGGGGCAAGAATAGAATCATTAACAATATCTTCGATAACTTCTAAAGGGACTTTTTTTGAAGCATATTTTCTAGTTGATCTTCTTTCAATAATTAAATTCTTAAAATCCATAAATTCTCCTATAATTTAGCTTCGGTGATAACGCTGTACTCTTTTACTTTTCTTAAATCAGAAATTCTTCCTCCAAGAAGATAACTTGTTTCTAATGTATATAAATCTGAAGAAGAAAAGCTTAGTAAAGCATCTCTAAAAGAAGTAAATTCACTTTCATTTTTATTTTGTACTAATGCGATTTGTTTTTTAATCATCTGCATCTGTGCAGGTGTGTAAACATCATATTCATCGCTTCCTAGAATAAGGGCATTATAAGGGCTAGTAGGAGTATAAGAATGATAATAATCTGAGAATAAAACCTGTAATTTATCCGCGGTTTCATCATTATAAATTCCATCAATAGTTAAAGAATATTTCTTTTGGACATATTTAATAGCAGTTTCAAAATTAGTATAAGTAGTTCCACTTAATAATGAAATTCTTGTTAAAAGAATATTCTTATCTACCGAAGTAAGTTTGTCATTAACGCTTACTCCTTTAATATATTTTCTCCATGTATAATAAGAATCTTCATCGATAATTGATTTATAACTTGTCATCTTATCAGGAATAATACCAATTTTATCAATGCAATTTTGTTTAGGAGAAAGAACGCTCGCGAATGTATATCTAATAGTTGAACCATCGTCTAAAACACTAGTAAACGTTTGAGCTCTTCCTTTTCCGTAAGAAATTTCACCAACAACGCTTACTTTAGAACCTGTTTTAGAAGAATCTTTCATTCCCATGACAAATGATTCAGTCGCGGAAGCAGAATTTTGATCGACGATTAAAGTATAATGATTAATTTTGTTATTGAAGTTAACATCTTCTCTTTCATCTTCGGCATATAAAGTATATAACGAACCATCTTGGTAACGATAATATCCAGCAATATCACCATTATCATGGAATAAACCCATTAAGGTTTGGAAGTTATGAACGTAACCCCCTCCATTACCTCTTAAATCGATAATTAAGTTATCTAAATTAGTTACTTTAGTGAAAACATCATTCTTTAAATAGGCATATAGTTCGCTAGCTGGGGTAGATTCACTTCCTGCACCTAAGAAAGAAGAAATATCAAAGACAGCTTCTTTCTTAGAAACATCAAATTCAACTAGTTTTACTTTATCAACGTTGTAATAACCTCTCGTTACTTCTGCAACGAAGACGTTTTCTCCACGTTTAAATTTACACCTTACAATAGTTCCTGCTTCACCAGAAAAAGAAGAACTCCAGTCACTAGATTTATGTTCTTTTAAGACATACCAAGAAGAGCCTAAATCATTACTTATTTCAGTGATGATATCTCCTTCTTGTAAACCAATATTGGATAATTTATTTCCTTCTAAATCATAAATGATCGCGTTTGCCGCGGGTGAAGATTTAAAGACATCTTCTAAGTAGGCGTTACCATAATAAACGCTTCTTGATATACCTAGTCCGCTGCCAGAAGAAGAAAGATCTTGTGATTCATTCTTCGCAGTTGAGGTATAGAAAGTAAAATCATCACCGACAGAAGAAGTTAATCCAGAATATAAACCATCGATTAAGGTTCTTTCTGAAGTTTCCTGATAATAATTATTTTTAAATTCATTATAAAAATTTAAAAATTCGCGCATAGCAGGCGTAATTTCACCATCATATCGAGATGAAAAAGTTAAATAACCTAATCCAAATCCAAGAGAAGTCGCGCATAATATTCCAGCAATAGAAAGAACAATGCAATTTCTTTTAGTCTTTTTAGCTTTCGCTAAAACTTTATTCATTCTCATTTCTTCTAGATTCATCTTCCTTCTCCTCCTTATTTACATTTAATTCAATACTATATTTATCTTTGTCTATTCTATTAACTTTAAACTTAGCTAAAAAGTGCGATGGAGTTTCAAAAGAAACAAGTAGTTCAATAGTCTTTATTTTATCGTTTAATTTGATGTATTTTCTTTCATCGATAGTAACGATATCTAGGTCATATTTCATCTTATTATTAATAATATAGATGATGTTATCATCATAGAAAGAATAATGTTTATTTACTTCAACACCGCTTAGAATATCTTTATTACCTTTAGAATTATATTTATATCTTACTCCCGAAGCATGTGTTTCAAAATAAGGAAAATATAAATCATCTTTTAATTTTAAATTTAAATAATAATTATATGATTCATTATCTAATTCAACTGTTTTAGATTTTGCATAAGCAGTTTTCTTTTTAACAATAATAGTAAAAAAGATTGCGATAAAAAGAACAACAATAAGAATAGATGAAAATATAATTAATTTAGTAAAATCAAAATTATTTGTATTAGTTTCGCTTAAAATGAACATACTTAATCCTCCAATTCTTTAAAACCTTCACCAGCGATTTCATGTGCTCGATGAATGGTCGTAAATGCTTTCTTATCGATTCGAGAAACAATTCCCATCACGGTTGAATATTCATGCATTGAAAAAGAAATCATTACCATCTTCTTTGGAAGTTTAGTATATCCTCCTTCAATATCAATAATAGAAGTAGTTCGATCAATAGTCTTAATTACTTCTTCTGTAATTTGTTCATATTTATCAGAGATGACGTAAGCGACAAAAGTTTTACTTGTACCAATAAAGATTTTATCGACCACAATCGCGCAGATGAAGGCTGACAATATACCTTCTAAAGATAAAGCAAAGTCATGTTCTTTATCTAAGATAAAACCGAGGCTAACAATTAAAGCATCAATTACGAATATACAGTATGAAGTCTTAATACTTTTAATAAATTTACAAATGATGAAAGAAATTATATCAACTCCTCCAGTTGATCCTCCTCCAAGAAAAGTAATCGCGCATCCTGCGCCTACCATAACTCCGCCGAACAAGGAAGAAAGAAGAATAACAATTTCTGTATTAGAATTTAATGAAGGAGCATTTTGTAATAATAAAAATGGAAATACATCAACTAAAGCTTTTGATGCATATAGAAATACTGGATAAAAGATAGTTGACATTAATGTTTTTAAAGAAAAATCAATACCGAGGAAGATTAAACCTAAAAAGAATAATATCCATGTAATAATTGTAATTAATAGTTCTTTATCAAGTATTGTAATCACATTACTTAAACTAATCGCGATACCAGATACTCCTCCAGTAACTAAGTCAGTTGGTAAAATGAATAATTCAGTCCCAAAAGCTAAGACAAATGTTCCTAAAAGAACTAAGAAGATATTTTTAATAACTAGCTTAGGATTTTGTTTTAGCATATTAAAATAAGAAATTATTTTTTCTTTCATTTTGTTTTAACCTCCCATTTTAAATAAGCATAAATTAATTCATCTAGATAACCATCTAAGACTCCGTGAACATCACTAGTTTCATAATTAGAACGATTATCTTTAACTAAAGTATATGGACAGAAGACGTAAGATCTAATTTGTGATCCCCATTCGATATTCTTTTGTTCACCACGTAAAGCATCGAGTTCTTTTTGTTTCTTTTCAAGTTCTAATTGATAAAGTTTTGATTTTAAAACATTCATTGCCATTTCTCTATTTTGAATTTGGCTTCTTTCAACTTGGCACGTGACAACAATTCCGGTTGGAATATGTGTAATTCTAACGGCAGAATCAGTTTTATTAACATTTTGTCCCCCGGCACCTTGTGAACGATATGTATCAATTCTTAAATCTTTATCTTCAATTTTTACTTCTACTCCGTTATCCATTTGAGGCACGACATCAACAGAAGCAAATGAAGTATGTCTTCTTGCGTTTGAATCAAAAGGAGATATTCTTACTAATCTATGAACACCTTTTTCTGATTTTAAATATCCATAAGCATTCTTACCTTTAATTATGAAATAAACTGATTTAATACCGGCATCACTAGCTTCTTCATAATCAAGTACTTGTACTTTCATATTGTGTGATTCAGCATATCGAAGATACATTCGATAGAGCATATCAGCCCAATCTTGTGATTCAGTTCCCCCAGCCCCTGGGTGAATTTCTAAAATTGCATTACAAGAATCAAATTTATTAGATAACAGAGTTTGGATTTCAAAATCAGATAATTCTTTTAATAAAGAAGACATTTCTTCATCGAGAATCTTATGTAATTCTTCATCATATTCACTTTTAATCATTTCATAAGCTTCTGAACAATCATTTAATTTCTTAGAAAGCGAAAAATACGAATTAGTGATTTCACTTAATCCGTTTTTTTCGTTCAATATTTCTAAAGCCTTATTTTGATCATCCCAGAAATTTTCTTGGGAGATCATTTCTTCTAATTCATTTATCTTTTTTTCTTTATTAGCGATGTCAAAGTGAGTCACCTAGTTCAGAAAGGCTATTTTGAACTTTAGATATCCCTTGTTTTATTTCAAATAATTCGAGCATTATTTATTTTCCTCACCGCTATTAGAAAGGTCTTCTTTAGTCGCGACAGGATTAAAATCTTTTGCCGCGTCTTCTTTAGCTTTTGCAAAAGCTTGCATTTCGTTTTGTTTTCTTGCTTGAGCTTCAGCTTCTCTTAATCTATCTTGTGCCATTTCTTCAGGAGTCTTTAATCTAATTTCAACATGAATTAATGTATTAACTACTTGTTCAGCAATATTAAGAATCATTTCATTAAACATATCCCAACCTTCATCGACATATGCTTTTAATGGATCAGATTGAGCGTAGCTTCTTAAATGAATACCTTCTTTTAATTTAGCCATCGAGTCAATATGAGTAGTCCAGAAACGATCAACTGAACGTAAAGCAACCATCTTTTCTACTTCTGAAACAGCTTCTTTAGGCCAAGAAGCTCTCTTTTTATTATATTGAGAGAATAAGATTTCACCAAGTTCATCACTT
Organism: Azospirillum sp. CAG:239; assembly: GCA_963653535.1. GTDB lineage: Bacteria > Bacillota_I > Bacilli_A > RFN20 > CAG-449 > UBA3210. The sequence goes on along the minus strand of CAVJWU010000004.1, from coordinate 41,565 downwards.
ACTTCATCAACTGGAGCTTCATCATATCCTGAATAATCAAATGAACCTGGAGCTAAATATTTAGGTTCAAGGTTTTTCTTTAAAAGTTCACTAGATAAAACTGGATTACGAGGATCAGAATCATCTATTGAAGTTTCAACAATATGTTTACCAACTACTTTGAAATAATTATAAACAATATCATAAATATCATCCGCATATAATAATGTATCTCTTTGAGAATACATCGCTTCACGTTGTTGTCTTAAAACATCATCGTAGTCAAGTAATGATTTACGTGTATCAAAGTTTTGACCTTCAATTTTCTTTTGTGCAGAAGTAATCGCGTTCATAACCATCTTTGATTCAAGTGCTTCATCACCCATTTTTTCGAATAAGCCTCTTAAATAATCAGGCGCGAATCTTACCATTAGTTCATCATCAATAGAGATATAGAATCTCGAATAACCAGGGTCACCTTGTCTACCTGAACGACCTCTTAATTGGTTATCAATACGACGTGCTTCATTTCTTTCTGTACCTAAAACAGCTAGACCAGCTGGAGCTTTTACTTGTCCAGTTGGATCAACAATATCTTTAACACCAGGGCCAAGTTTAATATCAGTACCTCTACCAGCCATATTAGTCGCGATAGTAATCGCATTTAATTGACCAGCAAGTTCAACGATATGCGCTTCACGTTCATGGTTCTTCGCATTTAATACTTCATGAGGTAAATGTGCTTCATTAAGTAAATTATCGACAATTTCTGAATCTTCAACAGAAGGAGTACCAATTAAGATAGGTTGTCCTAATGCGTGACGAGCTTTAACATCTTCAATTAAAGCTTTATATTTTGCTTTCTTATTTCCATAAACTAAGTCAGTATCATCTAAACGTAAGATTGGTCTATTAGTTGGAATTGGAGTAACATGCATGTTATAAATCTTTTCAAATTCTTCTTCTTCAGTTTTTGCAGTACCTGTCATACCAGCTACTTTGTTATAAAGTCTAAAGAAGTTTTGATATGTAATAGAAGCCATTGTAATAGTTTCTTGTTTAATCTTAACATGTTCTTTTGCTTGGATTGCTTGTTGTAAACCGTCAGAATATTCTCTACCTTTCATGACACGTCCTGTGAATTGGTCAATAAGGTGAATTTCATCATCTTTAACCATGTATTCAACATTCTTCTTCATGATGTAGTTAGCTTTTAATGCTTGGTGAATTCTATGGACTAAGTCGTTATATTCTGGATTATAAATATTCTTTACTCCGAAAGCACGTTCTGCCGCGGAAGAACCTTCATCAGTTAAAGAACAAGCTTTAGTCTTAACGTCGATAGTGAAATCACGTTCATTCTTTAATGATTTAACAAATCTATCCGCGAATTCATATGTAGAAGCAGAAGCTCTTTCACCACCAGAAATGATTAATGGAGTTCTTGATTCATCAATTAAAATAGAGTCAGCTTCATCGACGATAGCAAAGTTTAATCCTCTTTGAACTCTTCTAGCCACTGTTTGAGCCATATTATCTCTTAAATAGTCAAAGCCAAGTTCAGAGTTAGTTGTATATGTGATGTCGGCATTATAAGCAGCTTGTTTACCTGCGACATCTTTTTCTCTTAAGTTACAATCGCAAGTTAAACCGAGGAAATTATAAACTTTACCCATTTGTTCAGCATCACGAGAAGCAAGGTATTCGTTAACTGTAACAACATGAACACCTTTTCCAGCAAGTGCGTTTAAATAAACTGCCATAGTCGCAGTTAAAGTTTTACCTTCACCAGTTTTCATTTCAGCGACATCGCCTTCATTTAAAACAATCGCACCCATGATTTGAACTTTGAAAGGAAATTCGTTTCTCACTCTATAACAAGCTTCTCTACATACTGCATATGCTTCTGGAAGGATATCTTCTAAAGAAGCACCTTTTGCAAGTAAATCTTTAAAATAAGGAGTCTTTGCTTTTAATTCTTCATCAGTTAAAGCACGCATCTCATCTTCATATGACATTACCTTTTTCGCGATCTTTTCAACTTTTTTTAGAGCTCTTTCATCAACTCTTAATACTTTATCTAACCAATTACCCATTAATGTAACCTCCTAAGGATTGTAATTCACGTGTTATTATACACAAATTCATTCACTATATAAATACTTAAGTATTTAATTTAAAAAAATTATTTTAATTATCGGTTAACTTTTTTTACAAAATTCTAATGATTAATTTTATTTTTTTCTTATTAAACTTTATTTTTAAGAATTTAATATTTATTTTTGTACTAATTCATCAACCTTTTTAGCGAAAAAAATAATATAGAACTTTTCTTATCATAGTTTATTTAGTTTTAGATGTGAAAAATAAAAATTTATTCTTAGTTTTTTTATTAATTAAGTGGGTATTTCTCGCTAAAACAAGGACTTTTATCTTTTTTGGATTATATGGCTTTATTAAGTCTATCGCTCCTTTAATAGAACTACCTGAGGTTATAACATCATCAACTATCAATATTTTTTTGTTACTTAAACTCTCTCCATTTAATATACCCAATTTATCTTTAATTTTAATTCTTTCTTTATAAGATAAATCCGATTGCTTAAAGTTTATTTTTTTATAGATGCATCGAACAAAAGGTAAAGAAAGAACTTTAAAAATTTCAATGACATGATTAAATCCACGTTCTTCATCATCAGTCGGATTAGATGGTAAAGGAACTAAAATATAATCGTGATATTTTAATTTAAGTTCTAATTTAAACCTGTCTAAAAACACTTCTCCTAATTCAATATCGTAACAACCTTTAAATTGAAATAATAACTTTCTAATTAAGTCATCATATTCATAAATATAAGTATAAGAAATACCATTTTCTTTAAATGATTTTAATTTAGGATCAAATTCATTAAAGCAATTTTGACAAATTTTTGGTTTACAAAAATAATGTAAAGAACTTGGTTTAATATTAGAGAAGCAAATTTTGCATACGGGCATTTCTATTTGCCTCCTTAATTTTTGTTATGGCAAGATCTACCATCTCACTATCTTCTTTACAAAGGAAGATTACTTCTCCATCAAATGCATCGATTTTTCGACCAACCCGACCAGAAATTTGAATTAAGGCCGCGTCAGTATAAATATTTGAATCGGCATGAAAAACAATAACTTGAATATTTTTTAAAGTTACACCTCGTTCTAGAACGCTGGTAGTTACTAAATAATCAAATTTGTTATTTTTAAAATCGAAAATAATATCATTACGATCTTTCTTCTTTGAATGAACGATTTTACCGCTTTTAACAAACATTTTTAATATTGGAAATATTCCTTCTGCTTCATAAATAGTCGGGCAAAAAATAAAACAAGGCTTATTTTCTTTCTTATATTGTTTTAGTTTCTTAATAATATAAAATTCTTGACCTAGCGGTAAAACGATTTTAGTCGGTTCAATTAAAGGATGTTTATGATATCTTGCCATTAATGAATATATATTACCTTTTTCTTTTTTAATCTTCTCTTCCATCCATTTTAAAGGTGTCGCGCTCATCATGATGTAATTTCCTCTAATTGACTTATCAAACATATTCATTAAAGTTTCATTATTTGAATAAGGGAACGCATCCGTTTCATCGATGATTAATAAATCAAAATAAGATACATAACGAAATAATTGATGTGTGGTGCAAATGATAATATCTCCTTCAAGATCATTATGATGACCGCCGTAAACTGAAACTACTTTTGTTTCAGGAAAAGCTTCTTTTATTCGTGGGGCAAGTTCAATAACAACATCTTTTCGAGGAATCGCTAAGCCTACTTGTTTACCTCTAGTTAAAGCATACGCGATTGTTTTATAAACAAGTTCAGTTTTTCCTGCTCCACATACTGCATAAATTAAGGTATTTTTATGACTAGCATAATTATCTCTTACTAATGAAGATATGTTTTCTTGTGCAGGTGATAAAGGATATTTTAAATTTTCTTTGATTTCTCTTTGAGGAACGACATTTATCTTTGCCATTTCTCCAACAAACAAAATACATCTTCTACAATATTCTTTCCCATTTTTAATACCGAAATATCTCTTATCTTCACAACCACATTTTTCACATTTAAGCATAAAAAAACCTCCTATAAATAATTTATGGAGGTTTTTAAATAAATCCTAAATTAAAGTTCAATTTTATTTACTCTTTTAACGTGTCTACCACCTTCAAAAGGAGTATTTAAAAATAAGTCAATATAAGTTTTAGCTTGATTAATGGAAGTATATTTCGCACCCATAGAAATCATATTAACATCATTATGTTCTCTAGTTAAACGTGCGACATCTTCATTATAGATAAGTCCGCATCTAACACCTTTATGCTTATTTGAAGCAATCATAATTCCTTCTCCAGTGGTGCAGATAACTATTCCTCTTTCACAAATATTTGTTTCGACATCTTTCGCGACCTTATGAGCGAAAGTAGGATAATCACATGATTCTAAAGAATAAGTTCCTTCATCAATAACTTCGTGTCCTAAAGAGAGTAAATATTCTTTTACTTGTTCTTTTAAATTAAATCCTCCGTGATCTGATCCAATTGCAATTTTCATGTCTATTCTTCTCCTTTATATACTTTTTCTACTGCTTCTAAAGATATATTACCTTTTCTAATTTCTTTTACGCCGAATTCATCAAGAATAAAGATGCTTGATGGAACGCTAGATCTCGTATCTCCTTTAATAATCGCAGAAATAGAATTATCAAAAGTCGAAGAAACTTCTTCATAAGTTTTTAAGACAGGTTGACCAGAGATATTCGCGCTAGTAACGAGTAATGGTTTATGGGTATCATGAATTAATTTTCTTACTTCATCAGAATCTGGTACTCGAACACCAATATATTCACTATTTAATTTTACCCAAGGATAAAGATGTTCTTTAGGTTTTAATAATAGAGTAATTTCTCCTGGCATAAATTTCTTAATGACATTTTTAATACTAGGTGTTACTAATGCGTAAGTAGATATATCATTAACTGATGATAACATCAATGTAAATGGTTTGTCCGGAGTTCTATTTTTTGCTTTTACTAATTTTTTAAAAGCTTCTTCATTATCATAAACAACTCCTAGACCATAGACAGTTTCAGTTGGAAAAGAAACTACTTCCCCTTTTAGAAGTAAAGGGATAATTCTTTCATCTTCAAATTTTGTATGGATTGTTTTCATATCTAACCCTCCCATAAGTTAATTATAGTTAACTCTTTGTAAAATTTAAATTATTTTATCTTCTTATTAAAAATAAAAATCTAACTAGTCCATTCATATCCTTTTTAAATTCGATAGAAAAACTAGGAAGATATTTTTCTTTTAATAACGTTAACCCTTTAACTAAATCTGGAGAAATTTCAAAAGTCAATAATGCATGTTCATTCATAACTTTATTAACATTTTTAAAAATCTTTTCATATATCTCTAAACCATGATTATCGGCAAATAAGGCCATATGTGGTTCATATTTAACAACAGAATCTTGCACATATGTATCTACATCAATATAAGGTGGGTTTGAAATTAAAACATCATATTTATTATTTAATACGGGTTCTAAGGTATCACCATTAAAGAAAGTGACGTTACCACCTAAATTGTTGTTATTAATATGAGCTACCTCAAGAGCAGACGAAGATAAATCAATCGAATGAACTTCGTTACAAACACAATCTAAAGATAAAGTTATCGCGATACATCCTGAGCCAGTTCCTACTTCAACAATCGAAGGAGAAATAAAATTTTCTTGTTTAATTAAATCTTTTGTATAAAGAACTAATTCTTCTGTTTCATTACGAGGAATTAAAGTATCTTTCGTAACTAAAAACTTACGTCCTAAAAAATATCTATAGCCTAAAACATATTCAACAGGCATACCTAAAAAGAGAAGATTTAATTTATCTTTTAATAAATCTTCTTCATAGAGATTATTTTCATTTAAAACAAACGAAACTTCATCTAAAGAAAATGTTTCCTTAATAAGATAAACAATATCTTTTAAAGAAACATCTTCATAATTATTTAGTTTAATCGAAGCTTCTTTAACAATGTCTTTTAAAGCCTTAAGCATTGTATTTTTTAGCCTCAGTTTCCATTTTATCTTGTTGGTCAGCATTAATTAGCGCTTCAATAACATCTTCTAAGTCACCTTCCATAACGCGGTCTAATTTTTGGATAGTAAAACCAATACGGTGATCAGTAACACGGTTTTGAGGATAGTTATAAGTTCTAATCTTTTCACTTCTTTCACCAGTTCCAACTTTTAAACGTCTTTCATTACCGATTTTTTCATCTTGTTCAGCTTGTTTTTGCGCATATAATTTTGCTTTTAACATATTCATCGCAATTTCTCTATTTTGAATTTGGCTTCTTTCAATTTGGCAAGAAACAACAGTTCCAGTTGGAATGTGAGTAATTCTAACGGCTGATTCAGTCTTATTAACGTTTTGACCACCAGCACCTTGTGAACGATATGTATCAATCTTTAAATCTTCATTTCTAATTTCAATATCAATATCTTCAGTTTCTGGCATAACTAAAACTGTCGCGGTTGAAGTATGAATTCTTCCACCTGCTTCAGTAACAGGAACTCTTTGAACTCTGTGGGCTCCACTTTCAAATTTTAATTTTGAATAAACAGAATCTCCTTTAACTGAGAAAACAACTTGAGAATAACCACCTGCTTCAGAAGGTGATGAGTCTAAAATTTGAATTTTCCAACCTTGAGTTTCTGCATATCTAACATACATTCTAAATAAGTCACCGGCAAAGATATTTGCTTCATCTCCACCAGCCGCGCCACGGATTTCGCAGACGATGTTCTTATCATCGTTAGGATCCTTAGGTAAAAGCATTACTTTCATTTCATCATATAAAGAAGCAGTAGAAGCAGTTAATTCTTTAACACTTTCTTTTGCAAATTCACTAATTTCTGGATCTGAATCTTGTGACATAACAATTGAGTCATTTAAATCAGACATCATTTTTTTGTATTTTAAATAAGCATCATGAACTTCGCTTAAAGATGCTCTTTCTTTGTTTAAAGCTGTTAACTTTTTAACGTCAGAAACAATTTCATCTTCACATAAAAGTTTATCAATTTCATCAACTCTAACTAAAATTGCTTCTAATCTTTCGATCATTTTATCTTCCATAAATAAATTCCTCCCTTAAAAGGCCTATAATATAATATCAAAAACCTTTAAGAAAATAAATATATTTATTTTTTATTAACTAAAGTCGTATAATTACTCTAGAGGTAACGTATATGGACTACTTTTTCTATGATAAAAACAACAATTTAGTATCAATCGCGAATGCAATTTTATTTCATTTTACTGGTTCTTGCTTTCATGAGCCACATCAAGAACTAACAAAAATTCTTAAAGAAAAGAATTATCAAAAAGTTTGTATTATGCTTTTTGATGGCTTAGGTAAATCGATTGAAGAAAAACATCTTCAAGAAAGTGATTTTCTTCTTAGAAAGAAAGCATTTGAAATAACAAGTGTCTTTCCTCCAACTACTGCCGCGGCAACTACATCTATTACGACTGGAAAATATCCTGTTGAAACAGGCTTTTTAGGTTGGCAACAATATTTTAAGCAACATAATTTAGTCGTTGAAATGTTTACTAATAGAAATGCATTTACAAAAGAAAAAATTAATGGTCCTACCTTAAGTGATTTATATTGTCCAAATGAAAAAATATGGGACATTTTAAATAAAAACTCAATATATTCAAAGCCATTATATCCATTTCCAATCGATGAAAAAGGACCTAAAGATTTAAAAGAATTCTTTGAATTTGCAGACATTTATATGAAACATAAAGGTAGCCATTTTTATTATATGTATCATACTTTCCCTGATAGCTTAATTCATATGCAAGGAACAGAAGCTAAAGAAGTTCATGAATGCGTCAAATTCATTAATAAAGAATTAAGAAAACTTGCGAAAGATAATCCTGATAATTTAATTATCGTGCTTGCAGATCACTCCTTAGTTGATACAAAATGGTTTAATATTTATGAACACGACGATTTTTCTTCCACTTTAAAAATAATGTTTTCACTCGATTCAAGAAGTTCGTTTTTCCATGTAAAAGAAGGTCAAAACGATAACTTCATAAAAGCATTTAATAAGTATTATTCTAAATATTTTAAATTATTTACGCGTGAAGAAGTTATTAAATTAGGTTTTTTTGGTGAAGGTACACCTCATCCATTATTCAATGATTTTTTAGGTGATTATATGGCAACTTCCATCTCTGAATATGGATTTGCGATAACTAATGACCACCCATTAATCGGTGCGCATTCAGGTTCATTAGAAGAAGAATCACGTATCAATGTTGCAATTTTAAACAGGTAATAACAATACGTTACATTAAGGACATTTTTATTTTAAATACAACTTAAAAGTTGTATAATCTTTTTGGGTGATTAAAAAATGTCTTATAAAGCTTTATATCGTACATATCGTCCTAACACTTTCGACTCTGTCGCAGGTCAAGGACATGTCGTAAAAACATTACAAAACGCAATTAAAGAAAATAAAATTGCACATGCTTATCTTTTCTGTGGTCCTAGAGGTACTGGTAAAACTTCTATGGCTCGATTATTTGCGAAAGCATTAAACTGTGAAGAAGGTTTTGGCCATCAATGTAATAAATGCGCGAACTGTCTTTCTTTAATGGAAGGTTCTCATCCAGATGTTATTGAATTAGACGCGGCAAGTAATCGTGGCATTGATGATATTAGAGACCTTATTTCTAAAGTTAAATATGCGCCTACTTTAGGCCGTTACAAAGTATATATTATCGATGAAGTTCACATGATGACTAATGAAGCATTTAATGCTTTACTTAAAACACTTGAAGAACCACCAGCAAATGTCGTATTTATTCTTTGTACAACTGAACCATATAAGTTAATGCCTACTATTTTATCTCGTGTTCAAAGATATGATTTCAGTAAAGTATCCGATACAGATTTATTAAATAACTTAAAGATGATTGTTGCTAAAGAAGGAGTTTTGGCGAGTGAAGACGCCTTAAAACTCATCGTAAGTCTATCAGATGGAGGCGTAAGAGATTCGCTATCGATGTTAGATCAAGCAATCGCTTATTCAGGAAATGAATTAACTTTAGATAAAGTTCAAGATTTATATGGCTTAACTTCTATTGAAGAAAAACTAGAATTATTAAATTTAGTAACTTCATCAAACGTAAAAGGTTTCATGGATAAGTTAGATTCTTTTATAAGCCATGGCATTGATATTAAACGTTTAACTAGTGATTTAATTGATATTTGTAAAGATATCTTAATTTATCAAAATACATTAGATACCTCTATTTTAAAATCATTAAATGAAGCGCAAGTTAAATCTTTAAACATCTCTAAAGATAATGTTTTAAAGATGTTAAATATCTTACTTGAAACTTATTCACAATATCGTTATGTTTCTAACATCAATTCTTTAATTGAAATTGCTTTATTAAAGATTTCAGCAGAATGTAATAAGAAAGTTGAAGAAAAAGTAATTATTAAAGAAGTCCCAGTTCAAGTTCTTAAAAAAGAAGAAGTTAATCCTACTACACAAGTAGTTTTACCTAAGAAAGAAGAACCTAAAACAAATATTATTGAAGAAATTAAACAAGAAGTACCTCATCATCAAGAATTAGAAATCCTTGATATTCCTACTCCAAAGGTTTCTTCAAATGGAATTAATCCATTAGTTGATGAAGGCACAGAATACGTATTAAGTGAAGAAGAAACATTGAATTTCATGCTTCAAGGTAATCGAATTGAAAAAGAACGTATTAAGACCTTATGGAGCAATTTATCTTTGTATTTAAGTTCTGAATCTCTTGGTCAATATGCGGCGTGTTTAAAAGAATGTACATTAGGTATCTTATCGAAAAATGTTCTCGTTTTAGTGGCTAAATTTAAGAATATCGCGACTAAAATATCTATTTTAGAAAATCAAAAAGGTTTTTCTAAATTAGTTGAATTAATCACCGGTAATAAATACGTCATTTTAGTTTTAACAAGCCAAGATTGTGCGCTTAGAATTACTAAATTCACTAACTTAAAACAAGCAAATAAACTTCCTACCATCGTAAATGTCGAATATAGTTTCGATGAAGAAAATTTAGAAATTAGAAAAACAAAAATTTAAGGAGACTAACAACATGAATATTAACCAAATTATGGCTCAAGCACAAAAGATGCAAAAAGAATTAGAAAAGAAACAAAAACAATTAGAAGAAACTCTTTTCGAATTTGATTCTAACGGAGGAGCAATTAAAGTTTCTATCTATGGTTCTCGCCTCTTAGAAAAGATTGAAATCGATGAAGATGCAATTGATCCATCTGAAAAAGAAATGCTTCAAGATATGATTAAAATCGCGATTAATGAAGCAATTACTAAGATTGATAACGAACAAGCTAAAATTCAACAAGCTATGACTTCAGGTATGAAGTTACCATTCTAATTATGAAAGAATTATTAACGATTACTTCTTTAATTGAATCATTACGAAAACTTCCCGGTGTCGGATATAAATCCGCGGAAAGAATGGCTTATCAAATTCTTAATATGAACGAAGAATCTATTGATTCTTTCATTTCTGCGATGGAAAATGTTAAAACAAGAATTTCTATTTGCCCAATATGTGGATGTTATAAAGAAGATGGTATTTGTCCAATATGTGATGATGAAGCAAGAAATGACGATACTTTAGTTGTCGTTTCATTTTTTAAAGACGTTTTAGCGTTTGAAAAATTAAAATCATTTCATGGTAAATATCATGTTTTAAATGGTTCTATCTCTCCAACTAAAGGAGTAGGAATTGATGATATTAATTTCGCTTCATTACTAAAAAGAGTTGAAGAAGGTAATATTAAAGAACTAATTTTAGCTACCTCTCCTACTATAGAAGGAGAAACAACTGCATTATATATTGAAAAATTATTAGAAAAATATCCTTTAACCATTTCTAGACTAGCTTATGGTTTACCAATGGGTTCTCAACTTGATTACGCTGACGAACTCACTTTAACAAAAGCTCTAGAAGGAAGAAAAGTGATTAGAAAGGATTAATATGTCACTATTTATTACTCTTGAAGGTCCTGAAGGTTCAGGTAAAACTTCTGCGATCAATAAAGTAAAAGAAATTTTACAGTCACAAGGTCATGAAATTGTTATGACACGTGAACCAGGTGGAACTAGTATTTCTGAACAAATTAGAGAAGTAATTTTAAATAAAGAAAATACTTCTATGGATCCACGTACGGAAGCTTTACTTTATGCTGCGAGCCGAAGACAACACTTAGTTGAAAAGATTTGGCCTAGCGTTAAAGAAGGTAAAATTGTTATCTGTGATCGTTATTTAGATTCTTCTCTTGCTTATCAAGGATTCGCGAGAAATCTTGGCATTGAAGATATCTTAAAAATCAATATGTACGCGACAGAAAATACTTTTCCAGATTTAACTTTATTATTTGATTTAGATCCTGAAATAGGTCTTGAACGAATTAACGTCGATAAAAATAGAGAAGTCAACCGTTTAGACTTAGAAAAATTATCCTTCCATAAAGCAGTTAGAGAAGGTTATTTAAAACTTGCAAAAATGTATCCTGAACGTTTTGTGATCATCGATGCGAGTAAATCAAAAGAAGAAGTGGTAGAACAAACTCTCAAAGCCATAGAAGAAAGACTAGAAAAATAAAATGAATTTTAAAGAATATTTACTTTCATATCAAACTAGAGTTAGTAATACATTTATTAACGCAAAAAGAAATAATAAGGTAGCTCAAACTTATCTTATAAAAGGTGATGATGGGGCTCCAGTTTTTGCATGCGCAAAATATCTTGCTAAATCACTTATCTGCGATGAAAATGAAGATTTTGCCTGCGATAATTGTATGTCTTGTATTCGTTTTGATGAAGGTAATTATACTGATATTAAGGTTTTAGATTCATCAAAAGGAACTATTAAAGTAAGTGATATTGAAGATTTACAAAAGTTCTTAAGTGAATCATCAATTGAGAAAAAAGGGATTAAGATTTATATTATTAACTTAGTAGAAAATCTTTCTAATGAAGTTGTTAATGCTCTTTTAAAAACGTTAGAAGAACCTAATACAAATGTCTACGCTTTCTTAACTACTTTAAATGATACTAAAGTTCTCCCTACGATAATTTCTAGAGCTCAAGTATTAACTTTATTACCAATTGATAGTTCTCTTATTAAGGATGAATTAAAAGATACTTCTCTAGAAGAAATAGATAAAGAATTATTAACGTGTGTTTATAAAGATAAAGAAACAATTCTTAAAGAATCAACCGATGATTCTTATTTAAAAGTTAAAAGCGTCATTCTTGATGTAATTGATACTTTAGTGAATAATCCTAAATCAATCTTATTCGAATTAGAACAAGTATATTTATCAAAAACAAAAAAAATGTATCTTGATACAAAAGAAGAAGTAAGATTATTTATTGATCTTCTATCCGTCGTTTTTAAAGACATCATGTATTTAAACTTAGGTAAAGAAATCACTTTAAAATCAAAAGAAAAAGAATTATTAAAAATAAAAGACTTATTTAAAGATGTCGAACAAATTTATCTAGAAATTATGTTAGTAAGAAGTAAATTAGACTTAAATGTCTATAAACCATTAATTCTCGAACACATCTTTATTAAAATATTAGAAGGAGAAAAATAACATGGCTAACAAAATATTATTAGTTAAAATTTATGTATTCGGTTTAGAAAAAAATATGTATTTTATTACTGATGATCCTTCACTTAAAGAAGATGATTTAGTAATAGTGGAAACTTCAAGAGGTACTGAACTAGGTCGAGTAAAAGATCATCCAGTCGAAAAAGAAGTCGAAAATATTGATTTATACCCAAAATATGTTAAAAGAGGTACTTCTTTAGATTTAACTACTTTTAATTTAAATAAAGAAAAAGCAGCAAAATATATAAAAGACATTCAAGCTTGTGTAAATAAGCTTAATCTCGATATGAAAATCATCACATGTGAATACATGTTAAACGGCGAAAAAATTATTATTTATTACACCGCCGAAAATAGAGTTGATTTCCGTGAATTATTAAAAGATCTCGCTTCATTATTAAAATGCCGTATCGAATTAAAACAAGTCGGAACTAGAGATAAAGCGAAGATGGTCGGTGGTATCGGCATCTGCGGACTTAAGTTATGTTGTTCAACATTCTTAAATGAATTTGATGGTATTTCTATAACGATGGCGAAAAACCAAATGCTCGCATTAAATATTCCTAAGCTTTCAGGCCACTGCGGAAAACTTATTTGTTGTTTAAAATATGAAAATGATGCTTATCTTGATTTACAAAAATCTCTTCCTCGTGTCGGCGATAAAGTTAAATACAATGATGGAATTTATAAAATCACTTCAATGAATGTCATCACTAAATCCATTCGTCTTGAAAATAGAGAAAATGTTTGTTTTGTTGATTATGAAGAAATTAAAGATTCGATTTTACCACGTAATGAAAATACTAACGCGCAATACGTAAATCAACAATATAATCACCAAAATAAAAAGCCTAATAATAAGAAACCTAATAATAATGTAAATTCAGGAGATAAGAAAGATGAAAAGAACTAAGTCTTTTGAAAATAACGAGCCTATTTTATATTTAGTCGCAACACCAATTGGTAATACAAAAGAAATCTCCTCAAGAGCTCTAGAAGTGCTTTCTTCAGTTAGTTATATCGCTTCAGAAGATACAAGAACGACCGCGAATTTACTTCGTTTATATGGCATTAATAAGCCTTCTATCGCGTGTCATGAGCATAACGAAAATGAAGCGAGTGAGAAAATTGTTTCTTTAATTAAAGAAGGTCATTCTATCGCGATGACTTCTGATGCTGGTTATCCAGGAATATCTGATCCTGGTAGTCGACTTGTTAAAAAATGCATTGAAAATGATATACCTGTTTCCATTGTTAATGGGGCTAATGCATTTATTCCTGCTTTAGTAGGTTCAGGGCTAGATACTACACATTTCTATTTCCATGGCTTTTTAAATGCAAAGTCTAGTTTAAGAAAAAAGGAATTAGAAGAATTAAAATCCCTTACGATGACTTTAATATTCTATGAATCACCTCATCGTATTAAAGAAACTTTAAATGATTTATTTTTAGTACTAGGTAAAAGAGAAGCTTCAATCGCTCGTGAAATAACTAAATTACATGAAGAATATATTCGTGGAACTTTAGATGAACTAATTAACATCGATGAAACAACCTTAAAAGGCGAAATGGTCATTGTTGTTTCTGGCAATAAAGAAGTTAAAGTTTTAACTGAAGAAGATATTAAGAACCTCTTAAAACAAGAATTAGAAGAAGGAAAATCCTTAAAAGACGCGATAAAAGGAGTAAGCCAAGCCTACTCCTTAAAAAAGAATATCGTTTATGATATCGCAACTAAGCTCTAAAGTTTAGTTGCTTTTTTATTGCTTTTTTATCCGCGTAAATTACATCAATACCAATATAAAGGGCGCTGAAGAAGGTTAGACCAATACCAAAGCCAATCATACCATTAGTTAGTTTTGGAGTTACATATCTTAATTTATATGTATAATTGCCTTCTTGAGATACAAACGAGAGGAAACCACCTTGTGCTTTATAAATTTTAACTTCTTCACTAGAGCCACTTTCATCTGTTCTAACTAAAGACCATCCTTCATCATAAGGAATTGTTAAGACGACGATTTTTGTTCCCTCATAATTAGATTTAAAGCTCACATCATTAACACCAATAACTACATCTTGAAGTTCATTTTCTTTTAATGCATCGATATTATTTTTATAACTATCGTAATATTGGAATGTAATATTAGGTTTAGAAAATTTAGCTCCTGCTTCAAACGTATCATAAGCTCTTACAACAATTCTAGTAACTTGGTCAGTTACATAAAATCCTCGATCATTTTTCCAATCGTAAGATTTTCCTCCGTAATTATGAGTCATATGGATGTCACGAGCTAGTTCATATTCGTTACCATCAGAATCTTCACCATATAAAGTTATCATTAGGTTTTCACCCATTCTTCCACATACTGTGACATAAGCTCCTCCGCGAGAGGAAGCTTCGCTAGCCACACCTAAATCTTTAACATTAACATCCATATATGAATTATAATAGATTGTTTTTCCGCTTGCAGGATATTTAACTGGATCAGCATAATCTAAGGTAATACCTTTTTCGTGGTCCCAATTTTGGACATAAACATCAATATTTTCATTTGGAACATTAACGACTGTAACATCATTTTGATAATTACTATTTTGACTAATTAAAACATATTTATTAAATGTATTTGGATATTTTTCGCAAATTTCATCTATATCAGCAGTCTTTAATATCGCCCCATGAACATAACCATATTCATTTTCAATAACTGTACCTCGATAAGTTCCAGTTGTATAGTTATCAGTAGTAGAAATATTACTTTCATAATAAATATCATTAAATGCAAAGCCTAAATTAACGAAGTTTTCATTTTCATAAAGAACGTTATCATCATCACGAGAAATTTCTTTATAACCGAAAGGTACATTTTTATCTTCATAATTTTTGGTAATTACTTGGATAGAAGTATTGTTATTAAAGATGACATTATATGCATTACCTTCGTCAAGTTTTTGTAAAGTAGTAACATAATTACTTGAAGAAGATAAAATTCCTTCATAAGCTTTAATATCAAAGGTAATATTATTAAATGCCCATTTATTATTTACAATACCGATAGAAATATTATTTCGATCAACATCATCTCTTAAAGTGATATCAAATGATTTAATATCTCCAGAGGAAGAAATAAATTTAACTACATAAGTATCATAACTAGAATTATTTTCTTTTACATCGATACTATAGATAATATATTCATCACTATTAGGAATAGAAGAATACGAGAATGCTTCCACATTAGTTTTAATATTACCATAATAGAAATAACCATTCTTATTAGTAATAATATTACCTAAACCACGATTTAAACGTGAATCATTAGAATTAACTAAATAATATTTTACACCTAAGAAAGTATCAAGGTTCGCTCTTTTTTCATGGGCTCCCATTGACCAACCATCACGAGAATAGCCAATTCTAGACCAGTTATTAAAGTCAGTTGTTTCATAATTATAAATTGAATGGAAAGCACCTAGTCCACGATAAGATTCAACCATACCTAAGTTATTCGCATCGCGATCGGCAGAAGAAGAATAAATTCGATAATAAGAATTATCTCTTTGTTTAATCTCATTAATCATTCTTATTTCAGATTGAGTAGAAGAATATCCTCCGTATAAAGAAGCGTAGTCGACAGTCCCTTGGCCTTGAACTAAGACGTTACCAACAACAATTGCTTCAATAGCCACCGCGAGAGTTAAACCTTTTTTAAAACGTCTATTTTTACATCTTAAATTTAAATATAAATACATTAAGAATGTATAAATCATGGTAATAATCGCGTAATATTTTCTTTCATCAAGAACTTTTGATGACATTGTTCCTTGATATTCAAGTGCTTTAATAAACATGAATATTTGTAAACCAATTATACATACCGCGGAGATATCAAAATACCATCTCTTCATATCATTAATCTTATCTAATGATATGCCAACATATAAAGCCATACATACAACTACAAATAGTTGCCATCTACCATACATTACTGAAGTAAAGCCGGTAAATAAATAATAGAAGAAAGGTGAGAAGATTAATCCTACTATTCCAATAAAACCGATAATATGAGAAATTCTCTTTTCTTTAATCGATTGAATTAAAGAAGGAATAAGCATTAATGTTAAAGGAGTATATAAGAATAAAGAACAGTTTGTATTATCATAACCTGTATTAGCGAATAATGTAGAATCATAACAAGAAACTGGAGGGAATAAATAAGAAATCACAGGATACATATAATATTTATTCGCATATGTTCCTTGGAAAGTAAACATTTTAGTAACAATCTCTTTTAAGGTATCGTTTGCAAGAGATCCTTGACCTGATTTAAGATATTCAAAGAATTGTTTATATAACGTTAATAAACTATCTAAATAATTTCCTCCACTTCGAGAAGATTGTAAAGCAACATGGAAAGCAGGAAATAAAATTAAAGCCGCTAAACACATCGCAGTTACGTAACTAGCAAGGCCTAAGCCTAAGATTAATCCTCTTTCTTTACCTGTATAACTTCTCCATAATTGGAAATATCTAAATACAGCATAGATTACGCTGCAAAAGCAAGTCATAATAAAGAAGAAATAGTTAGTGATTGCCGAAAGAAATAAAGCAACAATTAAATATCTTGTCTTCTTTTCTTTAAATAATATTTCTAATCCATAAATAACTAAAGGGAATAGAATAGTAATTTCGAGGAAGTGATTAAACCATAAATAATATAATCCCCAACCAGAGAAAGCGTAAGCGATAGAAACAACCTTTGAAGAATCTTCTTTAACGCCTAAATAATTAAGTAATTTCTTCATTACTAAGCCAGCAAGAACAAACTTCGTCATAATTAAGAAAGCTAATCCTTGAGGAACTAAAAATCTAGGTAAAAGAAGAACTGGTAAGAAGAAGATGTTCCATAAATAATAGAAAGTATTTGAACCGATATTATTCGCACCTAGGTAAGTATTATCATCCCATAAAGGGAAGTGGCCAGTAGTTAAAGCAGTCCACCAATCATCATAACCATTATAATAAAATGGTATTTCTTGAAGTTTAAAATCACCTGAGATAGGAATAGTAAAATAATTAGTAAATAATGTAAAACCGAAGATACATAAACTAAGAAGATATAATAAAGCGACAAACTTACGATTTCCTTTCGAGAGGAATTTATTTATACGAGCAAGAATGACATTCTTATTAATCTCATTTAATTTATCTTCAATATAATTTAATCTATCCATTAAATAATTTCTTAGATTATTCATCATATTCGCCTACCTCCTTTCTATTTATGATATGTTTCATTATTATTAATTTTAAACGCTCGATAAATTTGTTCTAAAATAATAATTCTCGTCATTTGATGAGTGAAAGTCATAGGAGAAAGTTTTAATTTGAATTTAGAAATTTTTCTTAATTCATCGCTTACTCCTAAGCTACCTCCAATGACGAAATCGATGTTAGAATATCCTTCAGTCATGACGCGATCAAGCTTTTGACTAAAAGACACGCTATCAATTTCTTGACCATGTAAATCAAGTAAGAAAACATAATCTTTTTCGTTAATGTATTTTAAGATATTTTGACCTTCTTTATAGATGATAAGTTCATCTTCTTTTTGTGAAGAATTATCTTTAATCTTTTCTTCGTTAACTTCAATAACGCTAACTTTCGCGTATTTAGAAAGTCTCTTTAAATATTCATCAACTTCATCTTTATGAAATTTTTCTTTTAATTTACCAACAACTATTAATCTAATATTCACCATATTATTTTTTTAAGTTGCCTCCTGATACAATTTCATGTTGAGATGCACATCGAATATCATAACGAGTAAAATCCACATCTCTCTTTTCAAATTCTTGTGCATAATCAATTAATGCTTGAGTCGGAGAATTAGCTTCTTCAGATAAATGCGCAAGAATAATTTGTTTTGTTTTTTCACCAATTACATCACACATGTAATTAGCCGAATCAATATTAGATAAGTGACCTTCATCACCCATAATACGTTTCTTTAAGTGTTGAGGTCTATTAGTATTTATAAGCATTCTTACATTATGATTAGATTCAATAATGTAATAATCTGCATTCATAATCATATCAACCACTCTTTCAAATAGATACCCAGTATCGGTGATATAGACTAGTTTTTCATCTTCATCTTCTAAAATAAATCCAATAGAACCAGGTGCATCATGTGAAGTAGGAACTACTTGTACTTTGATTCCAGCAATATTATATGAAGAAAAAGGAACTATTTCATTTTTTTCTGGAATATCTAAATGAACTAATTTAGTTGTATAAATTTTATCTTTAGAAAAAGTTTTATCTATTCCTGCGATATGATCTGTATGATTATGTGTAACTAGTAACGCTTCAATATCATCGAGATTTAATGAATATTGATTTAAGTAACCGACTAATTTCTTTTTACTTATTCCATCATCAATTAAGATGTGATGATTACTACTAGTAGTAATAAGCGTACAGTTTCCTTTTGAGCCAGATTCAAATATATGAAATTCCATTTTATTCTCCCATGGATTTATTTTCTGCAACATTCTCAACGAATAAGCCAATATCCATTAAGAACGAGAAAGAAATAATACCAACTCGACCATTACGGTTCTTCGCGATACTAATTTTAGTAGGTACTGCATTTTCAAATGGGCTACGATCATAATCAATCGCTTCATTTTCTGTCTTTTTCATTTCTTCTGCATTTTGATAATTATCTCGATAAATAAACATTACTTTATCTGCATCTTGTTCAATCGAACCAGAATCTCTTATGTCAGATAATTTAGGCATACGATCAGAAGCTGTTCTTTGTTCGTTATTACGTGATAATTGAGATAAACATATGATAGGAACTTCAACTTCACGGGCGATTGCCTTTAATTGACGAGAAATATCTGCGACTTCAGTTTGTCTAGAATCATATCTTTCATTTGTAGTAATTAAACCGAGGTAATCAATAAATATCGCCCCTAAATCAGGATGAGAAGCTTTAAGTCTTTGTACCTTAGTTTTAATATCAGATATTTTAGCTGCAGGAGTATCATCAATTAATAATTTATTATTCTTAATCGCTTCTACCGCACGTTCAATCGCGAGTAAATCATCAGGAGTTAATTTCTTCGTATCAGAAAATTTTCCTGAGTTAACTTGACTAGTAAAAGAAAGCATTCTTTTAACAATTGCTTTTGCTTCCATTTCTAATGAAAAGAAAGCGACTGTTCTATTTGAGTTATCCGCGGCACGATAAGCTAAATTTAAAGCAAAAGCTGTTTTACCAACTGAAGGTCGAGCTGCGATAATATTAAATTCACCAGGTAACCAACCTTGTGTATAAGAATCTAAAAGTGAATAACCTGAATTAATTCGATCGTTTTTTCTTTCTTTCTCACCAATCGTGATTTCTGAAACAATCTTTTGAGCGATATCACCAGTTGAAACAAATTCAGAAACTCGACGAGATTGAGTAATATTTAAAATTTGTTTTTCACATGTCGCGACATATTGACCTACATCAGTAAATGTTTTGTTTTCAAAACCTTTTACACAATCTTCCATTTGGAGGATTAATCTTCTCGCTAAAGTTAAATCTTGTAAAGTATTACGGTGATATATAGCATTTCGATCACCTAAATAGTTTTCAATGATTTCTTTTAAATATTCAAGGCCTCCAATAGAAGTTAATGCCTTCATATTAACGTCTAATTCATTAGTAAGAGAAGCTAAGTCTAGTGGGACTCCATTCTTTCTAATGTTTTTAATCGCTCTTAAGATTAATGCATTTCTACTTGGTTCAGGTTTTCTTTTATTAACCGAATTAGGATTAAAGAAATCTTCTTCTGTTAATTGATCTGCAAGTTCAGTAACAATCGCAGAATCAGTAGATTGAAGAATCGAAGCGAGAACTATACGTTCTGATTCTTCATTATGTGGTAAATTCTCCATTATTTATCACCTACTTCTTTTCAGAAACATGTACTCGAACAGTTGCAATAACATCCTTAAATAATTCAACTTTTAAATTAGTGTATCCAAATGAATTACATGGATATTTATCGACAAATTTTCTTTTATCAACAACAATATCGTATTTTTCTTTTAATTCATGAACGATTTCTTTTGGTGAAATTGTTCCCATCATTCTACCATCTTTACTAGAAGTAGCTTCAAATTCTAATACGATATCTTTAAGTTTTTCACTAACTTCACGAGCTTCTTGTTGTTTTCTTGCGAATTCTTCTTTTTCTTCTTGAATTTGTTGATCACGTTTATAAACTTCTGTGGTAGTTAATTTAACCGCGAGTTTTCTAGGAATTAAATAGTTGCTCGCATAACCATCAGAAACTTCAACGATTTGGTTTTTTCTACCAATCTTACTAACATCTTGTAATAAAATAACTTTCATATTAATCTATCTCCTTATCTCCAGTATTTCTACTTTGTTCTAGATAATCTTCTAATACTTCTTCAATATTTTGTTTAACTTTTGCAACACTTGTGTCTTTAAATTGTCCTGCAGCCGCGGCGAAGTGTCCACCTCCACCAATCTTTTCGATTAAGAATTGAACATTGACACTTCCATCGCTACGTGCTGAAACACCAATACTATTTTCACTAATTTTACCAATACAGAAACATGCATTAACTCCTTTTATTTCAAGAGTATCTTGTGCAACCATCGATAACATAGCTCTATCAATTGGCTCAGGATCGTCGTAAGTACAAATAACAATTCCTGTATAAGGGAAATATGCCGTTGACATAATCTTAATCTTGAGGTTATGTTCTTCAAATTCTTCTTTTAAGAAAGAATCAGCAATCAAGTTATCCGCGCCGAATTCTTTTAAGAAATAAGAAGCATCATAAGTTGATTTAGAAGTTTTGTTACGGTAATGGTTGGTGTCTAGTAAAATACCTGCAAGAAGCATATTCGCAACATTTTCAGGAATGATAATACGTTTATCTAAGTTCTTAATCATATCCGCGCATAATTCACTTGCACTTGATGCACTAGGTTCAATGTAAACAAGTACTGGTGATTCAATAATTTCATCCCCACGTCTATGGTGGTCAATAACCGCGATTTTACTAAATAAATCAATTAAATTTTCTGCAAGAGCTAACTTAGGACGATGGAAGTCAGTACAAATAAGTAATGAGTCTTTAGTCATTTTTTCTACTGCTTCTTTAGGTGTAACAACCATTTCTCTAATAGTTTCACGATCAAAACTACATTTAAATGCTTGTCTAGTTTTTGATTCAATACTTTTATCATCGTAAACAATATAAGTTTCTTTGCCTAATTGATGCGCGATTGTATAAAAGCCTAAACAAGAACCAATGGCATCTAAATCTGCATTAGAGTGTCCCATAATGAAGACTTTATCAGCTTCAAGCATATATGTTTCAAGCGATTTAGCAGTCCACTTAACTTTTGTTCTTGATCTAGAACTCTTCGCTTCAGTTTTACCACCGATGAAGATAATTTTCTTACCATATTCTTCAACGACTGCTTGGTCACCTCCACGGGATGCACATACATCAACCGCATCAGAAGCTAATTCATTTAATTTAATATAATCACTAGTACCTAATGAGATACCCATAGAAATAGTTAAATCAACACCTTCTTCTTTCGATATTTTTCTAACATCGTTTAGAAGAGAAAATTTATCATTTAACATTTGTTGATATTGTAAGTCATTCGCGACTAATGAATAAGAATCAGATCTAATTTTTCTAATAAGAACACCATATTTCTTACCATAATCAAAGATTGCTTTTTGAATAGATCCAATAATATCGTTCCATTTACCTTCATTATCTAATGATACATTGTCTTGATAATCATCAATTGTAATTAAACCAATTACTGGTGCATGATCTAATACATATTTTTCAATTGTTGCAAGTTGAGTAACTTCTTTAAAGATAAATAAGTTTGCATCTCTAACAAGTTTTACTTTATAAACACGGTTTTCAATTTCAATTTGAATATCATCAACTGATTTATCTTGTAAAGCGATTAAATCATGGTTCCATTCATAAATATTTTTATCAATGATTTTGTCTTTAGTATTTTTAAACCATTCATTAGCCCAAATGACAGAATCATTATCGTCAACAATCATGATACCCATTTGACCAAAGTTATAAACTTCTTGAATACCTTCACCAACAATTTCAATAATAGAAATTTCAGTCTTTTGTTTTTCTTTCATAACTCTTGAGAAAGCAAAGATTAAAAGAAAAGCATCAAAAAGAATAATTCCACATAATGTAATAATAGAAACTTCAGTAATATTTTTATAATTAAATGTATGAAATAAGAATAATACTGCTGCGCCAATAATTTCTAAAGTAGATAGGCCTAAAAAAAGTAATATGTATTTCCTAATCAATTTTTGCATATGAGTTACCTCCGACAAAATAAACTAAATAATATCTATAGCTTTTTTTATTATACTATATATTTAATATATAGTAAATTTTAAGTTTAAAGATTTTTATTAGTTGTATTGTCATTGTTTTTTGTTCCAATTAATCTAACACTTATTTGTCCAATGTTATCAATAACACCGATTAAACTAACAAGAGGGAAAAGAACAATTACTCCAACCATCGCAATTATAATGAGCCATTTCTTATTATAAATACGAGCGATCATAATTATAAATTTATAGCCAAAATAAGCAAAAACGAATGTTAAAATAACAAATACGTTAATGATTATCGTATATAAAACATATAAAAATCCCTCGCTTTTAACGTAAAAACTAACACTAACTATACTTAAAGCAACAATAAGAACATAGATTATACCAAATAAAGGAGACTGAGAATTAAAGCTAAATTTTTCTTTAAAATCAAAGTCATCTTTTTTAATTTTAGTTCTTTGAATAAAAAGGATAAAACAAAGATAAAAGACAACCGCATCCATTAAACTAATAATAAGAATAATAGAAGGTATTAATCCTTGCATAACGCTTTTAAGTAAAGTTAAGTTAAATGAAGAAATATTCATCTTAGTTAAAGCGTCATTAATTAAATTAACAATATATGTAATACTATCAAAAATATTTTCTACACCTAATACACTTGATAAAACTACCGCGGATAAAACTTCTGTAATAGAAGAAAGAAGAGTCAAAATAAAAATATTTAACCACCTATTTATTTTTATTTTAGAAAATAATCCTCCATGAAGAGAACCGATGATTAGTCCTGGCAAAACATATACTAAAGCATTAAACGGATTAGTACATAAAAATATTGCAATTATCGCAGTAGATACAAAAGGAATCAAAGTTGTTTTTAAATCATATTTATACGCATATAGAGCAATTGGTAAAGGCATTATAAAAAAGAAATCACATTCAAGTAGACTCCCAGTAAGTCGACTGATAAGTAAAAAGATAGCATAAAGTGCAACAATAACGCTTGCATCAGTAATTTGACGAATTTTAAATGAACTATTTCTCATCTTTTAGCCTCCATATTTAAATATAATACCATGAATTAATTAATTTTAAGTAAAATAAAACCCGGATAAACCGGGTTAAACATTCAATAATTAATCAGCAATGAATGGTAATAAAGCCATGATACGAGCATTCTTAATTGCTTGTTCAACAGCTCTTTGATGTTTTGCACATGCGCCTGTTACACGACGTGGTGAAATTTTTCCGTTAGGAGAAACGAAACGTTTTAAAGTTTCAACATCTTTATAATCAATTACTTGATTCTTATTTTTACAAAAAATACAAACCTTTTTTCTAGGTCTCATTTTCTTAAATGCCATAATTTTCCTACCTTTCCTCCTAATTGCTTAGGATCAAATTTTGACTACCACTTAGAATGGTAAATCATCATCTGCGACTGGTATAGAAGATACATTTTTAGATGCAGGTTCTTCTACTGGTTCAGGATCAGGTTGATATGATTGTGAAGCACCTAAATCATCATTTGATGAACTAGATACATTACCTTCTCCTTTTCTTTCTAAGAATTGAACAGAGTCACAAATAACTTCGACGACTGATACACGACGTCCGTCCTTAGAATCGTAGCTACGTTGGTTTAATCTACCTTCGACACCTACTAATGAACCCTTGTGCATGAATTTAGCAACATTTTCTGCTGCTTGATTCCAAACTGTACATGGAATGAATGAAGTTGTTCTTTCACCATTTTGATCCTTTGTACGGTTATCAACTGCTACTGTGAAGGAAGCTACAGCTGAGCCACTTTGTGTTCTTCTTAATTCTGGATCTCTTGTCAAACGTCCAACTAATACTACACGATTAATCATATAAATAATTCCTCCTATAGTAGAACTTATTTAGCGATAACTAAATGACGTAAAACATTAGCGTTGAGTTTTGCTCTTCTGCTGAATTCATCAACAACAGCTGTTGAAGAAACATTTGCATCGACTACAACATAATATCCCTTTTTTTCACGATTGATTTCGTAAGCTAAATCTTTTAAACCCCATTCGTTGACGTTTTCAATAGCGCCACCTTCAGAAGTAAGAATGTCATTGAGCTTGCCGATTAATTCGTTACGAGCTGCATCATCAAGATTTGCTTTAAGGATATACATAATCTCATATTTTTTCATTACTTACACCTCCCTATGGTCTTCTGGCTACATCTTTTGTAGCAGAGAGTTGGGCCTTCACACCCGTACGCGAATACGCGCATTAATATAATATATTAAAGAGAAGTTAAAGTAAAGAAAAAGTTTTACTTATTTCACTTTCAAATAAGTTCTACATTAATATCTTTTGCTAAAAGAAGAAAAAATCCTAAAAAATAATTTACTTTAATTAACATATATTTTTATATAAAAATATATTTTTTATGTTTTATCTTTGTCCTATATGTTATAATTTCCTCATGAAAAATATATATTATGCAAAGAAATCCCATCGTATTTTATCGCGGGTAATTGACTTATTTATTTTAATTTTAACAAGTGTAGTACTATATGTTACACTTGTTTTCCCTAACACCTTTGATAAAGCCAAGATGTTAGATAATAACACTAAACTAGTTCAGTTATATAAAGATTCTGGATTATTCGCGGTTGATAATGATGGTAATTATGCTGCATATTCTCAATTTGGAAACATCAAAAAATTAGATGATTTATATGAAGTCTCCGTTACATTTAATAATAAAAAATATGAAGGCATTAAATTATCTAAAGCGTTATTTGAATTTTATACTACTAAATATACCTCTTACGGCGCGAGTAGTAATTTATCAAGTGAAGTATATAAAACTAATATTTTAAAAGTTGGTTCAACTTCATCAAACATTAAATCATTTGATGAAACTACATATAAGTTCACCTTGATTGATTCTTCAAAAGAAGAAGACACAGTGACTTTCTTTTATGAAGCTTTCCAAGGTGCGTGTAAAAGCGTTATCAACTGTTCATCTATTACTTCTTTAACTTCTTCTAATCAACAAATATTAATGGCATCTTTATATTGGTTAATACCAGTTCTAGGAGGATTTTCATTCATCTTTGAATTTTTAATTCCTTTATTTTCTCCACATAATGAAACGATTGGTAAACATATCTTTAAAATTGGAGTAATCTCTGATAAAGGCTATACTTTAAAAAAATATATGTTATTACCTCGTTGGATTAGTTATCTCTTATTTGAAATTATTTTAGGTATTCTCTCCTTTGGCGGTACTATATTAATCTCTTATACAATGTTTATGTTCACTAAAAAAAGAAAATGTATCCATGATATATTTGCAAAATCTATTGTAATTGATAATAGTAGATCAATCTATTTTGATAATGAAAAAGAAGAATCTTATTACATTAATAGACAAAGAGAAAGAGGAATAAATCTATGAGAACTAAAAGAGATTTAAGAATATCGGTCGCTTTCACTAATCATAAATTAATCACCGTATTTCTTGATAATGTGATTGTCTTTATTAGTACAACTATACTTTATTTTGCTCTCATTTTCAGCGTGTTTAATTTCGGAGGTAATTATGTTAATAAAGTATCACGTATTAACGAAATTAAGGCCGAATATAACCTAAACTTAGCCGAAGGATTAGATTATACTGAATACGAAAAAATCGTGCAGGATTTCTATTTTAATAAATATCCGGATGAAATAACTAAGGCATATAATACTCGTTACAACGAAGAAAAAACTATTACTCATATTTATAACATCATGGTATTAAATTTACCTATCAATCCATCTTCAACTTCTTATTCGACTGAATATTATAAATACTCTCAAAAAGAAAATGGGGAATTTGATACTGAAGTTATCGCCGAAAGAATCATCTTAGAAAATCCTACTAAAACATATTATAAAAATATGTCAGATCTTTTCTATAATGCTTATTCTACGTTAGAACCTTATTTAAGAACATTTAATAAAGAATTTAATTCTTTATATAATACAACTGCAACTTTAGAAATGTATTCACGTATTATTTCTTTTTTAGTATCCGTTATAATCTTCTATTACATCATTCCTTTAACTAATAAATACGGTTCTACCTTAATGGAAAAAATCTATAAATTAGGTCATTCTAATTATATTAACGGTTATTTATTACCGAAGTGGAAAATCGCTCTTAGACCAATTATTTATTTCTTAATACCTTTTATTGGTATAATCTATTTTACAAGAAATACAGTTATTATCTTTATTATCGCTTATTTAGCTTTAAACCTTTTAATCTTATTAGTTTCTAAAAAGAACTTAGATTTTGCAGATAAGATATTAAAGATGAATACATGTTACATTAATGAATCATTATTATTTAAAGATCGAAACGAAGAAGAAGCTTATTTTGATTCTGAAGAAGGTAAGAAGATAACTGATGTTGATTTTGTTTCTACGTTAGAAAATATGGATGCGCTCAACGTCACTTCTCCTCAAGAAAAAGAAAGGAAATTATAAATATGAATAAATTAAAAGGATATCGTATCTCATTATTAATTTCTTTATTTATCGGTCTTATTATAAGCTTAACATTCTTTAGTCTCTTATTAATCGATTTTATTTCTAACATTTCTACTATAAGCGTAACAGATTATGTTATGTATATAATTTGTTTTGTTTTATTAATCGTATTTAATATTACCCAAATCGTAAATACCTTTATCTCTTTTAAATCCGGTAGTAATTTTATTAAGTTTTTATGTTATGATGCAAACGGAGATAAAAATTCACCTTTATTAAATTTCTGTGTCATTGGTAATTTCTTTTTTATCTTAGGAATTATTTATCTTATCGTAATTAAAAATAATCTTTCGTTACCATTAGGAACATTAAATGATAATATTAAAAATTTCATCATCTCATGTTTTACCTTAGTAATCATTGATTTAATCTTTATTTATCTTTTCCAATATTTTGGTCTTGAAGATCCATCAATGAAAAAGAAACATAAATAAACATGTAAAAAGGAAAGTTTCGTAATGAAGCTTTCCTTTTTATTTACTATTTCTTTTTTAAAACAATTGATTCATTTGCTTTTAATGAAATATTAGAAGAATAAGTAGATGAAGAATCAAAATTACTTAGTAAAGTATCATATGATCCTTCTAAAGTAAATGAAGCGTCTTGAGAAGTATGAATAACTACGATGTTATTATTAAGCGTATACATATATGAAGATGATGATGTATCAGTACTAACAAAATTATTTCTAATTTCAGTACGTGTGACATATCTAAATTCTTCATGATCTTTTCTTAATTTAATTAAGTCTTTAAAGAAGTCATTTAATCCTTTATTCTTAATTTTTAAAGAATAATCCATCTTATTAATTTCATCACCGACATTATAAGAATTTCCTTCATATTTCGTCTTACCTTCTTCATCAATATAAGCTTTACTACGAGCGAATTCTTCTCCTTCTTGGATAAATGGTATACCTTGTGAAGTAAAGACCATCATATCAGCTTGTTTATAAGCTTTCATAAGATCTCTAGAGCCAATAGTTTGAGCGAGTTGGTCATAAAGAGTATAGTTATCGTGACAAGAAACATAATTAATTACTTGTTGAGGTGAAATATTACTTTCTGTCGCTCCATTAAATATGCCTTTTAAGCCATCTAAGACACCTGAAGCAGATCCTCCTGTAACAAATCCTTTAGAAGGATTATTATCTCCACGAATGCCATTTCTAATTTTATCATTAAACGCCCCAACATAAACTCCTGCACCTTCAAAATATTCTTGCGCTAAAGAAGTTTGTAATGTTTGTTGTTTAGTTAAGTTAGAGGCAGATCTTCCATTTCTTAAAGTAGTATTTCCGCCAGTCCAAGGTTCACCATAAACCATCGCATTAGGATCAATCTTCTTACATGATTTATATACATCAATCATCGTTTGATTATCAATTAAACCCATAAGGTCAAATCTAAAACCAGATAAATGATATTCTTTCATATAGAAGGCTGTAGAATCAACAATAAATTTATTAACCATTGATCGATCAGAAGCCATCTCATTTCCGCATCCTGAGCCATTAGAGAACTTACCGTCCGAAGAAGAACGATGATAATAATAAGGAACTAATAATTCAAAATTAGTATTATCTAAGCTAGCGGTATGATTATAAACTACATCCATGTTGATATTAATACCTTTATTATGAAGAGCCATAATCATTTGTTTAAATTCAACAATACGATTAAATCCATCACTAGGATTAGTTGAATAGCTTCCTTCTAAAGCATTGTAGTTAAGTGGATCATATCCCCAGTTGTATTGACCAGAATTTCTTCCAACTTCATCAGTTGTAGATTTTGCTTCATCAACCGAATTAAAATCATAAACAGGTTGGATTTGAACATGAGTTACGCCGAGTTCTGCAATATGGTCTAAGCCAGTTGAAACAGTAGTTCCTTCGCTTGTATAAGTAGTTCCTGAAGCCGCTAAAGCCAAGAATTTACCTCGTAAAGATTTACTAACTCCAGAAGTTTCAGAGATAGTCATATCTCTAACATGCAGTTCATAAATAGAAGCATCAGTTAAATGATTTGAGTTATTTAATAAATTAGCTCTCTTATCACTATTCCAGCCAGTGATAGTTTTATTAAGTTTAGTGAAGTTAACAACCATTCCTCTTACGCCGTTTAAACCAGTTGATTTAGCATAAGGATCAACTACTTCTGAAGTTCCAGCAGCATTAGTAACAACATAAGTATAATATTTACCATGTAAATCTTCGTCAATTGTTGTTGTCCATGTTCCTTTTTCACCTTTAGTCATCTCAACAGTTTTATAAACTGTTTCATTTTCTAAAGGTGTACCTGATTCATAGACCTTTAAAACTAATTTTTGTGAGGTTGGCGCCCAAACTTTAAAATTAGTTTTAGTTACCATTTCTTCATTATCAAATGTGACGCCTAAATCATCGCCAGTATACGTATAAGCATTCTTAAATTCGTCTGAATCAAAGTAAGTTGTAATGACAATTTTAGTTTTAATTTCTGTATCGTTATCAATTTTATAGATTACATTCATTGTTTTAGTGATATCTAATTGTTCAGTTAAATTAAGTGTTACTTCTTTATTATAAGTATTAAATGAAGCAGTGTATCCATTAAATTTATTTTCCCCATTCATGATAGATAACTTCTTTTCATCAAAAGTAAATGAAGAAGCTAAATTAACAAAAGAGAAAGTAACTTTATCGTTAGAAACTAATACTGCATTTTTTAATGCTGGTTTACTCGCGTCTTCAGGATTATCAAATACTTCCTCTTGTCCTGACATAAGATAAACGTTTTGAATTCCTCCAGGAGACTTAGTTTTTATATCTAAGAAACGATCACTTTCATAATCTTTCTTAGACCAATCAGAAGTAGATACTAAGTGACCAATTTGAGTTACATCAGTTCCTACTTTTGATAGTTCAACATCACCAAAAACACCAAAATCATCATAGTGAGTAAACTGGTATCTTGCTCCTTCACCAGTTCCCCATACCCATAAAGACCATTCGTTGTAGACTACGTAATTTTCATCTTGATCCCCACGGTGATAATGGAATCTAACTTTAGTAGTTGGAGCCATTTCTAATGAAGAATAATCAGTCGTATCATGAATGTATTTATTTTTCACTACGCTAGAAGAAGTTGAACTAGGAGTTTGGCTAGTAGGAGAACTAGATGAACTAACTTCTCCTCCGCAGGAAACAATACATCCAAGTAATAAGGTAAGAGATAAAATTTTTAAGCATGTCTTTTTCATTTTTTAAACCCCTTTAATTATTTTAAAATGACAGTTGATAATGAGCCTAGTTTAAGAATTCCATCATTTAATTCTGGAATTAATCTAGAACAAGATACTTCTTCATCAATTTTATTTCCTAATGAAGAAACATCTAATTCAATATTTTCTTTTTCAAAGTTATGAATAACGATAATCTTATCTTTTCCATCTAAAGAAGTTAAAGAATAGATTAAGACGTGATCATAATCATTAACAATCGATTTAGTTAAATTCTTAAAGATAGAATTTTTAATAAAATCATATTTATTTCTAATATTAATAACTTTCTTATAATGATTTAGTAAAGAATAATTAGTATTTAATTCATCTTCAACCCCATTAGAAACTTGATCATTTGTCGCTAGATCTTGTCTTGACGCTTCAGGGAAATTACATTCTCCAGTCTTATTATCTTTTGACCAAACCATTGGTAATCTTCTTCTTGCATCACTACGATCATCTGGAGAAGTATTTCTTTTTCCTTTAAGGGATATTTCTTCTCCATAATACATATATGGAGTTCCTGGCATTAAAGCTAATACCGAAGCACCCATATAGCCATATTCATTAGAAAAATAATAACTTGCGCGATCTTGGTCATGATTTGATAAGAAATAAGATGAATATGCATTTATGTTAGCTTTCTTAATTGCGTTTTCATTATTTTCTATCGCTTCAGCAAAACTATTTGCTTTATTAACGCCTTTAACTGCCCCAAGAATTGCTCCATATCCATAGCCATCAATTGAACCTGAAAAACGGAAAAATGAATCAAAATTAGAATTATAATATTTATTAATAGTTCCATCTTCTGCCCAACATTCTCCAACAAAATAAATATCTTTATTATATTTTTCTTTGCCATAAGTGACGGTTGCATCGCGTAAATCTTTTAAGAATTCAGTATTATATGAAGTATCTTCATATTCATAATATTTAACCGCGTCAAATCTAAAACCAGAAACACCCTTATCAATCCAAAATCTTAAGATTTTTTTCATTTCATCTCTAACCTTAGTATTTTGGGTGTTAAAATCTGGCATTGATGAATCAAAACGTGATTCATAATATTTACCTTGATAATAAGAATAACCATTTTTAGAAGTATCGGACCAGTTATACCAAGAAGCATATGAATCTTCTCCTTCATAAGAAGAAATATAATCTTGATAAGATTGTTTAAACCATTCATGTTCTTTACTCGAATGATTAAAGACAATATCAATCATAATGTCAATATTCTTTTCTTTTGCTTTATTTACTAAAGAAACAAAGTCATCCATCGTTCCATAATCTTCTTCGACGTCATAATAATTTGTAACATCATAACCATGATATGAAGGAGAAGGATTAATTGGCATTAACCAAATAGTTTTAATACCTAAATCTTGTAAATAATCAAGTTTTTGACTAACTCCATTAAAATCACCAATACCATCCGAATTTGAATCATAGAAACTTCGGACGAATATCTCATAACTCATCGAACCATTAGCGTTTGTGATATTTTTGTCATAAACATAATTTTCATTTGTATAAGAATTTAAATTAACAACCTTTTTTGATGTAGAAGATGAACTTCCTGAACAATCTTCAAACATTTCATCACAATATGAAGATGAAGAACCTGTTGAAGATGAACAAGAAGTTACGACTCCTAAAGAAAAAAGAGATGTTAATGTAATCATTAATAATCTCTTTTTCATAATATTTTATCCTTTCACAGCTCCGCCGGTTACGCCTTCAACATAATATCTTTGTAATGCTAAGAATAAGGCAGTAATAGGGATCGCGATAATGACAGAACCTGCCGCGAATTGTGTATAATATGTAGATACAGTATCTTGTCCTGCAGTAAATTGGTAAAGACCAATTGCGACAGTCCATTGTTGAGGATTTTGTAAACCAATAATATAAGATGATGTTACATAATCACCCCATGGAGACATGAAACTTGTTAAGACTGTATATACGATAATAGGTTTTGCAAGTGGTAAGATGATTTGCCAGAAGATTTGACTTCTAGTCGCACCATCAATCATCGCAGCTTCATCAATGTTTTTAGAAATTGTATCAAAGAAGCCTTTGCAAATGTAATATCCTCCTCCAGCACCAGCTGAATAAAGAATAACTAATGACCAATATGTTCCTTGTAAATGGAAGATATCTCTCATTACCCAATACATGATAATCATGCTTAAGAAGCCTGGGAACATACCAATGACTAAATTCATTTTCATAAAGACTGTACGTGATTTGAATCTAAATCTTGATAATGCATAAGCTGTACCTAATACAAATAAAGTAGAAATAATACATGAGAATACTGCGACAATAATTGTATTACCAAACCATGTTAAGAATAAATTATCATAAGCGTGAGATGCTGCATTTGGATCATACGCTCCAGTAATTTGGCTAAATAAGAACTTATAATTATCTAATGTCCATTCATGTGGAATTAAACGAGATCTATTACCAATACCTTCACCACCAAATGATTGTAATACAAGCCATATAATTGGAAGTAACCAAATACATGACATAATAATAAGAATTGCGTAAATAATAACGTTAGAAACAATTCTACCTGTTTTTAAACTTTTCATACTATTGGAATTGGTCCTCCTCTTTTACCGCGCCTGATTTATTGTACATGACAATTGATACGAATGAGCAAAGAACGAAGATTACGATACCAATTGCTGCCGCAATACCATATTGAGCATTATTACTTGATGTTACGATCTTATATAAGAATGTAATTAATAAGTCTGTTTTACCTAATCCTAATAACGCTGATCCTTCATATGCTGGACCACCATTAGTTAAGAAGAAGATAACACCAAAGTTATTAAAGTTACCAATGAATTGAGTAATTAAATAAGGTCCTGTAACGAATAAGATGTAAGGCATTGTGATCTTGAATAATTGTGTAACAGTACCTGCGCCATCAACTCTTGCAGATTCATATAAATCTTTAGGAATATTAAGTAAAATACCAGTTGTTGATAAGATAGTATATGGAATACCAACCCAGATGTTAACTAAGATAATAATGATTTTAGTCATTAAGACTGCGCTATCATCAGTATTTGTACCAAATCCTAATCTTTGACCTGTCCATTCTTGAACTAAAGATCCAATCGCGCCAGTGTCTTTTAATAAAACGCCAATTGATAATAAAGAAATGAATTGAGGGATAGCAATAGTCATAACGAATATTGTTCTCCATAATTTCTTAAATTTAATACCTTTTTTATTAATCATTAATGCAACAATAATACCTAAGAAATAGTTGGAGAATGTCGCAACAATTGCCCAAATGAACGTCCATGAAACAGTTTTTGATAATGCTGTTGGTAAAACGCTATATGTGGAATTTGCTTCAGGGAATAATAAGTTCTTAAAGTTTGTTAATCCATTCCAAGTGAATAATTGTGTTGGAGGAATATGACCTTGAGAATAATTAGTAAATGCAATTGTAATTGAGAATAATAATGGAAGTATCGTTACTAATAGAATACCAAGTACAGGTACAACTAAAATTGTAATGTGGAATTTTTCATTAAATAAATCTTTAATATTATCCTTAAATGAATCTGGTCTACCTTCGTATTTATCAGGATGAGATTCAATATAAGTTCTCTTACTTTCTTCTAATTCATTTAATTTTTCACTAACTTCATCTGTTGTTAAGAATCTATTTTGTTTTCCTTCTTTTACCAATAATTTTTTAGAATATTGTTTAGCTAGACTATATTCAATCTTAAAGTCAACTAACATTGAGTTAATAACTTCTTCTAAAGCGTATTGTTCTGCCGTGAAGTTAGTTCTTAAATATTTCTTATCACGTTTGAATGCATCTTTCGATTCTTTAATTTCTTCTTTTTCAAGAGCTTTAATACTCTTATCAGAAGGGAAATCTTTATATTGAGCCATTAGCTTTGTAGTAATTTCAATAAGTTTTGATTTTTCTTCAAGAATTAAAGTTTCATATCCTTCAGGTTGAGTTTCTTTTAATTCTTTAACTTTATTATCATAAGAAGCTTTTGCTTCATCGATACCTTTTTGAATTTCTGCCTTTCTATTTCTAATATCATTAAATTTAGCGGCAGTTGCATCTAATTTAGTTTGTAATTCAGTTTCAAGTTCAACAATTCTATTTGCGTTATCTTTATTTTTATCATCTGATTTATCAAAACGATCTTCATAAATACTTTCAAAATGGGAATAATTTGAATAAAATA
This sequence comes from Azospirillum sp. CAG:239, assembly GCA_963653535.1. Classification (GTDB taxonomy): domain Bacteria; phylum Bacillota_I; class Bacilli_A; order RFN20; family CAG-449; genus UBA3210. The sequence continues at coordinate 6,243 of CAVJWU010000004.1, read as the reverse complement.
AGATTTCACTTTCAAGGCTCGCTACATGTTTATAGTAATCATTATTTTTACCATATTTTTCATTATTGCGAGTATGATGCATTTCTACATATGGAGTATAACGTTTATTAATTTCTTGAATCTTATGTTCTTGTTTAGCTAGTTTTGCTTCAAGAGCATGTTCTTTTAACATTGTATTGTTCTTATAAACTTCAACACGAGCGTTAATTTTATCAATTTTTTCTTCGTCGTTAGGATCAACACTTGCTAAACTTGCATCTCGACGTGCGATACATTCTTTTAAACCGGAATCTCTAGTTTCTTTTAATTTATCTAAAGAAGCTTTTATCTTCTCTAATTTTTCCGTTTCTTTCTTAATTACTTTTAAATGATCATAACTAGCTTTTGCATTTTGCGCGAATAAATATGATAAATATTGTCTCTCTTTTTCATCTTCAACTTGATCTAAGTGTTCTTTTATTAATCCTTCATTAGAAGCATTAAATTCTTTTAAAGTAACACCGTTATTAAAACTTTCTGTTGCTTTAGCATCAAGTTCTTTAGAAAAAGGAATATTTCTTTCTAAGCTTGAATCGTATTTCTTAAATTCATCAATACGGTAATTTGTATATCCACTTTCGATAGATCTATTCCATACATAGAGGAAAACAAAGATTGATAATACCCATAATAAACCATAAATTAAAATCATAATGGAATTATCACCAGTAATCCATTCACAGAACATGTCATCACAATCTGGATCTGGACCTGATACTTTAGTTCCTAGTGTAGCAAGCATTCCAATTGATGAAGCGCCAAATAAACTAAATAATACGATATAAACAACTTCAAAGACAATATACAATGTACCGACGACATATTGTTTATGTTTGAAATTACTCATTCCAAATAAGCTAAATGATAATCTACCATAAAGATCATTAAACTTAAATTCATGTGCTTTCTTTTTAAAGAATTTACCTATTCCAATTACTCCTTTAAAAATACCAACGCCAATTAATTTAAAGAAATGGCCTAAAGATAGAACCATTGACCATATTAAGTCAACTACCCACATTAAAGCTTTATATAATACATTTAAAAGAGAAATGAAAAAATAAGTAGTTTTAGACATATATCTTACTTTTTTAGCAAAAACATTAGTTTCCTCTTCTGTATTTACTTTTTCATTTATATTTTCGATGTCTTTTTCTTCCATATGAATATCTCCTTAATATAAATAAGAAATTAGGAAGGAGGTTATCCTCCCTCCTAATAAGTTTTAGATTTTTTTATTATTCAGGATTTCTTAAAATGTCCATTGTAGCTTTTAAGAATGTTGTCCAAGTATGAGGATTTTCATTTGAATCTTTTCCTAACTTGCCATCTAGATAAGCTTGTCCAATAGCTTTTCCTTTATCCCAGTATCTATCTTCTGCAGTCTTTGATTGAACACAACCAAATTCAGCTTGAGCAGTTAATGCTGCGCCGCCAATAGTTGTATGTTCTGTATATCTTGCATCTTTAATAGCTTCATTATTACATGGTAATGTAGCTCTCTTTTCAAATCTTGTTAATTGAGCATCTTTACTTGTTAATAATTCCGCTAAAGCAGCAGCTGTTTTTTGAGCGCCAACTGATTGAGTCTTATTGATACAATAGACCTTTGAACCAATAAATGATGCCATTTGATATGCCTTACCATCAATATGATATTTTGGTAAAATTGTTGCTGCTGTATTTGTTCCTAAACCTGCAGTATCTCTAATTAAAGCTTCCATCCATGTACCTGAAACTGCTGCAATTAATTTACCATCTTTGAAGCCAGAAACAATATCATCATTACTACCAGTTATTAATGTACCATCATCATAATATGGTTTTAATAATCCGCCGATATATGTAGAAACTTTAACACCTACTTCATTATCCCATGTAGTAGTATAAACATTCTTACCATCTGCATTCTTTGACCAATATAATGAATTAACGCCACATGCTTCTGGAGACATAATGAATGAGTTTGCATACCAACCGTTAGCGACATCCATTAAAACTTTTTTACCATTGTCTTTAGCTAATTTTAATAAACCTTCTAAAGATGTAACAACATTATCAATACCAGCAAAACCTTTGTTATACCATAAGAAATAACCATTATCTGATGTTACAGGATAACCATATAATTTGCCATCTGCGCTAGTTGCACCATTAACTGCAACTGTAGTGTTATTATTTACAACATTGTCTTTACGTGAACCTTTAATTTCTGCAACAATGTTCTTTTCAGTTAATGAAGCAATGTGGTCATCTGCGCATAAGAATAATGCTGGAGCTCCGCTAACTTGTGGGTCTTTTGCAAGTGTTGTACCTGCATCAGATTCAGCAACTGCTTTGAAATCAACTTTAAATTTTTGTTTTTCATCTGTTTGTTTATCATTATATTCTTTAACAACTGTATTAATAACATCTTCTTCTGCTGCAGTTGCCCAAACAGTAATTTCTGTTTTTTCGAAATTTGTATCAGGTGTATATGAAGATGTTCCACCACAACCAACTAATGCGCCAGCAGATAATAATAAACTAGCTGCTAATACGCTTAATCTTAATGCTTTTTTCATATTTAATTCTCCTTATATTATGCTGCTTTTGTAAATTCAACTACAAATTTATGTGAATAAGTAGTGTCATTTTCATCAATTGAATCAAAGTTTGCAGGGTTATAAGTAATTTTATATGTACCTGCGCCTAAATGTGTAAATGCGCCACTAGCATCTTTATTTTCACCAAATTGAACATTACTTCTATTGCTTGTTCCTTCATGCCATTTAGCTTTATATTCTGTGTAATTTTTAACATCATAATAGTCTTTTACTAAAGTTTTAAATGCTTCATTACAATTTTCATAGTCAATATCTTCCATACCGTATTGGCTTGGACTCCAACTTTTTTGTCCAATAAATTTAAATCCCCAGTATGCTTCATCAGCTGCGTTAGTAATAGTAACTGTATAAGTTAATGCTGCTGAACCACTTGATTTTGAAAATTTTAAAGAATCATTAACATTTTTTGGCTCCCAACTTGCCCAAGCAGAACCAACAACCCACATATCGAATCCTTCTACTGTAGGATTAGAATTTACATCAAATTCAGGTTCTGAAGATGATGTGCCTCCACAACCAACAGCTGCGCCTAAGACTGCTGCAGCACATAATGGTAGTAAGAGTAATTTTGTAATTTTATTAACCATATATACCTCCTAATTATAGTTAATCTATATAAATAGCGAACAGCTATAAATACCTATTTAATCTACCTACTTATTAATAAATTGCTTTCTCTGTTATAGGATCAAAGAAATGTATTTTTTCTTTCTTGAAATTAACTTTTAATTTTTCACCTGCAGCGATAATTCTAGTTGCAGGGAATTTACTAACTAAGCTAGCTCCACCGAAATTGAAGTGAATATAGTATTCATTACCTAATAATTCAGCGACATCAACAGTGATCTCAAATTCACCTTCGCTATCAGCTTCAACAATATTTTCTGGTCTAATACCTAAGATCACATCACTTGGTACGCCTTTACCTTTATATAAAGAAGCAGGTACATCAATTTCATGTCCATCTGTAAAATGTGCTTTACCTTCTTTTTCATCAAAGCTACATCTAACGAAGTTCATTGCAGGGCTACCGATAAAACCAGCGACGAATAAGTTTGCAGGATGATTATAGATTTCAATAGGTGTACCAATTTGTTGTACTCTACCTAATTTCATAACAACGATTCTACTTGCCATTGTCATAGCTTCGATTTGGTCGTGGGTAACATAAATTGTTGTTGCGTTTAATGTTTCATGGAGTTTAATGATTTCAGATCTCATTTGAACTCTTAATTTAGCATCGAGGTTAGATAAAGGTTCATCCATTAAAAATACTTTTGCGTTTCTAACAATCGCTCTACCTAAAGCAACTCTTTGACGTTGACCACCTGATAATGCTTTTGGCTTTCTATCAAGATATTCTTCAATTTGTAATATTCTTGCCGCTTCATGTACACGCTTATCAATTTCGTATTTTGGCATTCTCTTAATCTTTAAACCGAATGCCATATTGTCATAAACTGACATATGTGGATACAATGCATAACTTTGGAAAACCATCGCGATATCTCTATCCTTAGGTGTCTTATCGTTACATAATTCATGATCGATGTACAATTCACCTTTTGTGATATCTTCTAGACCTGCAATCATTCTTAATGTTGTCGATTTACCACATCCAGATGGACCAACGAAAACAATGAATTCATGTTTCTTGATATCTAAGTTGAAATCGAAGACCGCTTGCACGTTGTTATCATAAATTTTGTCGATATGTTTTAGACTTACATAAGCTTCATCTTCAACTGATGGATTTTTTTCTTCTGCCATAATTTCGCCTCCATAAAATTACGCACTAAGCGCTTTTTTTCTTTCTGCAATAAGTATTATAACATTTAATTATTTAAATGTAAGCGATTTCATTTGCTTGTACCTTAAATAAAACAAAAATTTTAAATTTGTTCATTATTTTTATTATTTAAATCTCATTCGCCTAAAAAATCGGTTATTCATTATCACAAATTAAAAATAATTCAATCTTTTTTTTATAAAAATTAAAATATCTTGTATACAAGAGCCGATTTTTTCGAAATGTGATTTAGGCACCATCCCAATGAGTATCGCATAAAGATTTTTCTTTCATATGACTTTCATTATTTTCATGTAGCATATCGATATCTTCACCGGTTAAATGCTTGTTTGATACTATATTAGAAAGGCTATTAGAAGCCTTTAAAAGTACATTATTTTTATATATTTTTCTAAGACATAATTCTAAAGATGTAGGAAAAATACTATTATTTGATAATAGTTTAATTTCTTTATTTTCTATTAGTAAAAAGTAATTAGAATCATTAAAACCATTATTTTTTAATAAATAAAGATAATTTAGATTAATATTATATTGTTCACTATCTTTATTAACATAATTAATATCTGGTGCTTTAAAAAATATTGGTTTATCGTTATATTTATTTTTTAAATTATTAATAACTTCTTTAAAGTAATATAAATCACAAGAAAAAGAATCAATATAAACTAAGTCTTCATATTCATATATAGATAAATCACTTATTTCAATATTGATTGAATCTAAATATATTAATTTATTTTCTTTTCTAATTTCTTTTAACATATATCTCCTAAAAACTAGCAATATAATTATATAACACATTTAAAAAAATAATTATTGAAAGAATAAAAAACTATTGTTATAATTCTTTCCATATAAGAGAGTAGTTAGCTCATTCGAGCGATTGGCCTACATACTGAGGAAACTCAGGTTCAATCTTAATTAACGAGACTTATGTAAAAGACTTATTGTTTTTTACATGAGTCTTTATTTTTGGAAACATTTAGATAAGGGGATCATCAAATGGAAGTGTTTTTATTTATTATTACTGCGATTGGTTTAGGAGCAGGACTAGCGATGGATGCTTGCGCAGTATCAATGGCAAATGGTTTAGCTGAACCAAAAATGAAATTAAGAAAGATATTCTTAATCGCATCATTCTTTGGAGTATTCCAAATATTAATGCCTGTATTAGGTTATCTTGCTGTCACAGTCTTTAATTCTTTTTTAGGAGAAAATTTCTCTAAAGTATTCTCATACTTAGTTCCTTGGATTGCATTAATCATTCTTTCTTTTTTAGGTATTAAGATGATTATTGAAGGAGTTAAAGAAGGAAAAGAAACTAAAAATAACAAAGAAGAAGGTCAAAATGAAGAAGAATCTAAAAAAGAATTAACGCTTAAAACTTTATTTATTCAAGCGATCGCAACTAGTATTGACGCTTTAAGCGTAGGTATAATCTATGGCGAAAGAACTCCATTAGATGCTTATTTAACTTTCGCAATTGTCGGTGTTGTTACATTCGCAATTAGTGTCGCGGCAGTATTCATCGGTAAAAAATTTGGTACAATCTTTTCAAATAAAGCAACTATCGCAGGAGGAATTATTCTTATTGCGATTGGTTTAGAAATTTATTTCACTAACTTCAGCGATGTAATTTCTGGTTTACAAGCTCTATTTCATTTTTAATCATAAATTAAAAAGATGATAAATTAACTTTAAGTACATACTAAAAGGCCTAGATTAAATTAATAATCTAGGTCTTTTTATCTAATATTAGTTTGTAACAATCTTTCTTCTATCCTA
>CAVJWU010000003.1:0-92190 GCA_963653535.1 Azospirillum sp. CAG:239 | reverse complement strand
ACATCTTCAATTCAATATGAATCAGATGAATTAATGAGACCATTAATGGGTGATGACTACTGTATCGCTTGCTGTGTCTCTTCAATGAGAGTTGGTAAAGATATGCAATTCTTCGGCGCAAGAGCTAACTTAGCAAAATGTTTATTATACGCGCTAAACGGCGGTAAAGATGAATTATTACTCAATAAGAAAACAGGTCAACCACTTCAAGTTTCACCTACATTCGCTCCAGTTTTAGGCGATGAACCATTAAAATATGAAGATGTTATTCAAAAATATACAACTATGATGGAATGGTTAGCGGGTTTATATGTCAATACATTAAACTTAATCCACTATATGCACGATAAATATTCTTATGAAGCATTAGAAATGGGCTTACATGATTCAAAAGTTGGTAGATTCTTCGCAACTGGTATTGCAGGTTTATCATGTGCAGTTGATAGCTTATCAGCAATCAAATATGCAAAAGTTACACCAATCAGAAATGAATTTGGTATCATCACAGACTTCAAGACAGAAGGCGACTTCCCTAAATATGGTAACAACGATGATAGAGTTGACGAAATCGCAGTATGGCTTGTTAAGACATTCATGAATATGATTAAGAAACATTATACATATCGTGAATCAGTCCCAACAATGTCTATCTTAACAATTACTTCAAACGTTGTTTATGGTAAGAAAACTGGTAATACTCCAGATGGTAGAAGAGCAGGACAACCTTTAGCTCCAGGTGCTAACCCAATGCATGGTCGTGACCATTCAGGCGCATTAGCTTCACTTGAATCAGTCGCAAAACTTCCTTATGATTACTCAAGAGATGGAATTTCAAATACATTCTCAATTACTCCATCTTCATTAGGTAAAGACGAAGACTAATTTGAAAGGAGAAATTAAATTATGTCACAAAGAACAGATAATTTAGTCCAAATGTTAGATACATATGTATCTGATGGAGGATATCATTTAAATGTTAATGTTTTCAATAGAGAAACATTATTAGATGCTCAAAAACATCCAGAAAAATATCCTCAATTAACAATTAGAGTTTCAGGATATGCAGTTAACTTCATCAAATTAACAAAAGAACAACAAGATGATGTTATCTCAAGAACAATCCACGAATCTATGTAATCTATAGGGCGCTCATTGAGCGTCCTTTTTTTTACCAAAAAAATCGATTGTAGTTTAATTAATACTTATTAAGTATTAAAATTATTCTTAATTAAGGAGACTAACTATTAGATGAATATTAATGATTGTATCCATGGATTTAAATTATTATCCATTCGTGATTGTAACGACGTGAAAGTTACTATGTATGAATTTGAACATATTAAAACAAAAGGTAAACTAGTTTATCTCGCTAATGATGATCAAAATGCTTCATTTGCGATTGGCTTTAAAACTTTACCTAACGATCATACTGGTGTTTGTCATATTATTGAACACTCAGTTTTATGTGGAAGCGAAAAGTATCCATTAAAAGAACCATTTGTTAACTTATTAAAGACAAGTTTATCAACTTTTTTAAATGCTTTTACCGCGGCAGATTGGACAATGTATCCTTTTGCGAGCCAAACTCCAAAAGATTATGATAATATTCTTTCAATTTATTTAGATGCAGTATTTAATCCAATGTCTATCCGTTCCAATAAAGCTTTTTTACAAGAAGGTTGGCATTTAGAGTTAATGGATGAAAATTCATTACCTTGCTATAAAGGTGTCGTTTATAATGAAATGAAGGGTGCTACTTCAGGGGTAGATGAACAATTAAATTATGCTACTAGAGATATCATGTTTAAAGATACTCCATATCATTTTAATTCTGGTGGAGATCCTGAATATATTCCATCCTTAACTTATGAACAATATTGTGAATTCTATAAAACACATTATGTTCCTTCTAATGCATTATGCGTTTTATATGGTAAGATGGATATTGAAAAGAGATTAAAATTCATCGATAAATATTATTCTAAATATGATTATGTTGAATCAGAAAAAATCGCTATTCAAAAGCCTCATATTAATTTAGACTACACAAAAGAATATGCTTTAGGTCAAGGGGAAGAATTAAAAGATAATACATATTTTTCATTATGTTATCGTTTATCAAATACTAATGATGTTATCGAAAGTAGTGCTTGTAACATTCTTTTTGAAACATTACTTTCTGATAATGATTCTCCACTTAAAAAAGCGTTATTAGGCGCTAATTTAGGTCAAGATATTAATTATTATATCGATGATAATAATATTATTAATACTTTAACATTAACCCTAGAAAAATCTAATCCTGAAATGAAAGAAAAATTTAAAGAAGTTTTCGAAGGTGAAGTAAAGAAAATTGTCGACCAAGGAATTGATAAAAATTTATTACTCGCGAGCATTAATTTCCGTGAATTCAAATCTAAAGAATTAGATATGGGTGGAATGTCTAAAGGAATTATCTTCGCGATGAATATGATGGGATCATTTAATTATGATGGCGATTTAAGTTCGACCTTAGAATTTCAAAAGAAATTTGATTTCTTAAAAGAAGCATTAAAAGGCGATTATTTTGAAAAATTATTAGAAAAATATATCTTAAATTCAAATCATGTAGTTGAAGTAACTTTATTACCAAGTTTAACTTTAGAACAAGAAAAGTTAGATAAGATGAATAAATTAATGAAAGATATTAAAGATAAGATGACTAAAGAAGAAATATCTAGTTTAGTAAAACAAACTAAAGATTTAATCGCTTATCAAGAACATGTGGATACTAAAGAAGAAATTGCTTTACTTCCATCATTAAAATTAAAAGATATTCCTGCAAAAGTTAATTTCGTTAAAACTAAAAAAGAACGTATTAATGACTTTAAAACAATCTATCATAATATTAATACAAATAAAATTGCTTATATTAAGTTATATTTCTCACTTAAGAATACTAGTTACGATGAATTGAAATATGTACGTTTATTTAAGAACTTATTCTTAAATTGCTCAACTAGCAAACATTCTTCTCTTGAACTTACTTCTTTAATTAAGACATATTTAGGTTCTTTTTCTGTTAATATATCAAATATTGAAAATAAAAATCGTGAATTTAATCCTTATTTAGTTGTTTCTACTTCATCTTTAAATACTAATATTAATTATGTACCTTCAATTATAAATGAAGTCATTAATGAAACTATTTTTGATGAAGAAAATGTTAAATTAGTCTTAACGCAAATGGTTAATGGAATGAAACAAACCCTCATTCAAGACGGAATGCGTCTTGCGTTAAATGAAGCAAAATCAAGTTATTCATATTCTTCTTGCTTTGATACTAATTTAATAAGTGGAGTTTCTGCTTATCATTTCTATAAAGAAATACTAGATAACTTCAATTATAAAGAAATTAAGAAGCACTTAGATGCTTTACAAAAACAAATTTTCTTTAAACAAAACCTCGTCATCTCTTATTCAATTGATGAAGAATGTAAAGACGAAATTAGTTCTTCTTTAGCGAATCTAAATTTTAAATCTTCACGTAAAAAAGATCGCTTAGTTCTTACTTTAAATAAGGTTGGTAAGAAAGCTATTGTAATCCCTAGTGAAGTTTCTTATAATGCTGTCGCGAACGATTTAACTAAATATAATGCTTCGTTTAATGGCCATATGAGTTTAATCTCTCATATTTGTACTTATGATTATTTATGGAATTCAGTTAGAGTTAAAGGTGGAGCATATGGAACAAATATGCAAATTAACTCAAAGAATTTATTTTCTTTAGCTTCATATCGTGATCCTAATGTTAATTTAACTTATAAGACATATAAAGAATTACCTGAATATCTAGAATCATTTAATGTTGATGAAACTGATTTTAAAAATTATATTATCGGTTGCTTAGGTTCATTTGATTCACCTTTATCACCTTCACAAATGGCTTCTTTAGGCGATGTAATGTTCTTTAGTAAAATTAGAAAGAAAGATCGTGAAAAAGATAAGAAAGAGATTATTTCGACAACTATTAAAGACGTAAATGAATTCGCAAGTATCGCGAGAATGATGCTAAATGAAGCTAACGAAGTAACTATTGGTAACGGAAGTAAAATTAATGAATATGATTTTACTGAAATAATCACTTTATAGAATAATTGAACGTTAAGTAATTAACGTTCTTTTATTTGGTTATAAAGAAAAAATAGTTTATAATCTAATAGGTGATAAAAATGGATGGAATTTTATTAATTAATAAAGAAATCGGAGTAACAAGCCGAGATGTAGTTAATAAACTAATGAAAAAATTTAATACGAAGAAAATGGGCCATACAGGGACTCTAGATCCTTTTGCTTCTGGCTTAATGATTGTAACAATTAATAAAGGAACAAAGATTTCTCAATTTATGGAATCTTTATCAAAAGAATATATCGCTCGTGTTGTTTTAGGGGAAGATACTGATACTTTAGATTTAGATGGAGTAATAACCTTAAAAAAAGAAATGGAAGAGCCTTTAGAAAAGGCTAAACTTCTTGATGTAATATCACATTTTATTGGTCCAATTAAACAAGTTCCTCCGATGTATTCTGCTTTAAAGGTTAATGGTGTTCCTTTATATAAATTAGCTCGTAATGGGGAAGAAATTGAAAGAAAAGCTCGTGATGTTATTATTAATGATATTTCTTTAGTAAGCATGGATAAAAATTCTTTTATCATCGATGTTAATTGTTCTAAAGGTACGTATATTAGAACATTAGGAGTTGATATTGCGCATGAATATGGTTATCCTGCTCATCTAGAATTATTAACTCGTACTAGAGTAGGAAAATATTTACTTAAGAACGCAAAAACTGTTGAAGAAGTAAGTGAAAAAGATATTATTTCTATTTCTGATGCTTTAAGTCATATTCCTAGCGTTATAGTTGAAGGTGAAGATGAAAAGAAAGTTCGTAACGGCGTACCTTTAAGATTATCTTCTTATCCATTAGTTGTTGTAAAAACTAAAAACGAAGATGTTCTAGCGATATATGAAATTAAAGAAGATGGAAAACATCATTCATTAAGAGGTCTTATCTAATGGAAGTAATCAATATTTCATTAAATGATATTCCTCAAATTCATCTTGATACTTTAGTTTTAGGCTATTTTGATGCTTTACATATGGGCCATATTGCTTTAATTAATAAAGCAAAAAGTTTATCTTCTTCGATTGGACTTATGACTTTTTCTAAGAATCCTAAAGCAGTTTTATTAGATCATGATGTTGAAGAAATTAATTCATTAGAAGAAAGAACTTCTCAACTTGCTTCTTTAGGAGTTAATACATTAATCATCTTAGAAGTTAATAAAGAAGTATTTTCTTTATCAAAAGAAGATTTTATTACGAAAATCATCGATAAAATTAATCCTAAAAACATCATCTGTGGGTATGATTATACTTATGCAAAAAATAAAGAAGGAAATGTAGAAACTTTAAAAGCATTAGGTAAATATAATATTTATGAAGTTAAACCAATCTTAAATGGGGAAGGTAAGAAAATATCTTCGACTTATATTAAAGAACTTTTAAAAGAAGGTCAGATTGAAAAAGTAAATACTTATTTATATAAAGATTATTCATTAACTTCTAAAGTTATTGAAGGAAATAAAATAGGTCGAACTATTGGTTTTAAAACGGCTAATTTAGATTTAAAAAATAAATATGTTCTCCCTAAAAGAGGCGTTTATGCCGGTGTTTGTGAGTATGAAAATCAAAAATATAAATGCATGATCAATGTCGGTAAACATCCAACTATTAAAGAATTAGAAAGAGATATAGTAGAAGTTAATATCTTAGATTTTAATAAAGATATATATAATGAAACAATTAAAGTTATCTTTAAATATAAAATTAGAGATGAAAAGAAATTTTCTTCATTAACAGAACTTAAAGAAGAATTAATTAAGAATGCAGAAGAAACTAATAATTTAATTAAATTATAGTTCTTCACGAGACAAAAATTTCATTAATCGAATAAAAAATTGTTGAATTAGTTTTTAAACTCAGGTATTATTATTTAGCAACTTGACTAGGTTTTCGTTTATTACTCCAAGAACACTTGGTTAAGCTAAGAAAGAAAGTAGAAGGAGAAAAAATATGGCACTTTCAAAAGAATTAAAACAAGAATTAGTCGCAAAATACGGTGACAACGCAAAAGACACAGGTAATGTTAAAGTTCAAATCGCAATCTTAACAAGCGAAATCAATGCATTAACATTACACTTAAAGTCAAATAAACATGATGGTTCATCAAGAAGAGGTTTATTCTCAAAAGTTGGACAAAGAAGAGGTTTACTTGACTATTTAGCAAAGAACAACTACGAAGAATATACTAAATTAATTAAAGATTTAGGTATCAGAAAGTAATCTTAACTAATTAAATTAAAAGAAAGCTTATGTAATAATAAGCTTTTTTTGTTATAATATTTTAGTATGAAAGGAGAAGGTATGGTTAAAGTTCAATTATCTGATCGACTTGGTAATGTCATAACTAAGAAAATTGGTTTTTCTTGGCTCTATTTTGTTTTTGGACCAATATATTCTTTTTTTAGGGGATATATTTTTTCTAGCACTCTTCTTTTACTTTTAACTTATTATTTATTACCATTTCCAGGGATGGAATATTTTGCTTCATTAATTATGAAAATAAGTTTTCTTGACGTTAATTTCTTAACTTTTATTACTAAGGTAATGCTAGTTTTTAGAACTCATTATTATTTTATTTTAGGCGCGATGTTTGTCCTTCTATTTAGAATAGTAAATGCGTTTTTCTTCCGTTCAAGACGTTTACGTCGATATATGAAGAAGAAAGAAGTTCGCCCACTTGATGAAAATGACGCTCGTATTTTAATTAAATATCATGCGTGTAATGAAAATATTTCCTTAGCCGAAAACTTTGATTTAAGAAAGTCATCTTCTTATAAATCCGCGGAAGAAAACTGGTATGAAGATAACCAAACAAGAATCAATGTTTCACCAAGTGAAACGAATAGATACGCGACTAGAACGATGTCACATACGAAAATTGCGATTAAAAAAGAACAAATTGAAAATTTATATAAACTCGGTTTAATTTCGCGAGAAGAATATTTATCAAGATTAAATAATGTTGAAAATGAAGAAACAAAAGAATTAGTTAAAGGAGAAAAACATGAATAGAGCGATTATTCTTGCTGCTGGAACTGGTTCAAGAATGAATAATGTTACTCCTAAACAATTTATTAAAGTTAATGGTAAAGAATTAATGTTCTATTCTTTAGAAACTTTTGCTTCTATTTCAGAAATTGATGAAATTATCGTTGTTACTTCAAAAGAATATATTTCTCAAGTAAAATCGCTTATTTCTTTTTATAAAATTAGTAAAGTAAGAGATGTTATTCAAGGAGGATCTACTCGTCAAGAATCAGTTTTTAATGCTTTAAAATATTTAAAAGAGCATGGAGTTAATAAGTTTGATAACATTCTTATTCACGATTCAGCGCGTGCTTTAGTAAGTAAAGATATTATTTTAAATAACATTTCTTCTTTAAATGAACATGAAGGAGTTAATACAGTTATTCCTGCTACTGATTCAATAGTTACTTCAAAAGACGGAAAATTTATTTCTTCTTTATGTAAACGAAGTGAACTATATTTATCTCAAACTCCTCAGTCATTTAAGTTTGATGTCATTTATAAAGCTCATGAAAATATTAAAAATTTGAAAGATTTTGAAATAACTGATGACTGTTCTTTAGTTTTAAAATTAGGTAAAGAAGTTTTCTTAGTTCCTGGTGACAAATTAAATTTTAAAATAACCACTAAAGAAGATCTTTTATTTTTAAAAACAATTTTAGATAATAAATAAAAAAGCGCTTATGCGCTTTTTATTTTACCAAGAAGTGAAATTATATAAATCAAATCCATAGACTTGTACTACATCCATTTTTTCTAAGTCCAATAAATCATGAGGTAAACATATTTCGCCTCCATTAGAATCAAAATCGTAACCAAAATGATTATAAGCATACCATACGATATGGGAGCATTGAGTACTTTTAATTGTGTTTTTTGTTCCTAGTAGACCAATAAATACGTTATAAGGAATCCCTTGAAGATTATTTTCGGCGTATTTAGCCACTTCTTTTTTTGTCTTTTCATCTACTTTAGGAGATAAAACAATAAAGCTAGCTCGATTAGTAAAATCTTCTTTTATTCCTAAATCAGAAAGTTCATTATAGCCATATGATTCTAAAATAGTTGTTGGAGAAGTTACTAGTCCAGCATGGCCAAATGTTTTGCCTAAAAATTGAGTACCGCTAGAAAGAATAATATCTCCTTCTTTTAAAGTGACCATTTCCATATAGTGATTGGTCACTTGATAATAACAATATGGGCCTAATAATTTACTTTCGCCCTTAACTTCTTCTAAGAAAGCATTTTGAATCGCTTTTAATTTAAAAATGCCATATTCTTTATTTTCTAATAGCCTATTTACGCCGTAAGTAGTTACACCAGTTTGTTCATAGATAATTTTATAATCTTCATCAGTTAATTCTTCTTTATTAAGTAACGAAGTTAAATCGATTCTTTCTACTTTATCGTAATAATATGTATAACTAATGGTAGCATTAGAAATAAAACATACACATTGTAAAATACAAGCAACTAAAAATAAACTCCCTAGAATTGAAAGTGTTAATTTTAAATGAATATGACGAGAAGAACTTTTTTTCATACCTTACCTCGATAGATATATATTAAAGCAAAATGAAGGAGAAAAAAACGCTTTTAGAACATTTCTAAAAGCGTCATATGAGTTATTAATTTAAAATTATTTTTCTTCGCCAAGATATGCTTTTCTCATAATTTCTTTCATATCTTCAACTAATGGAACTCTTGCGTTACATGGTGAACATTGATCTTCGAAGGCAAGATAAGCCATTTCTTCAATTTTATCCATCCAATCTTTTTCGTTAACGCCAGCTGCTTTGAAGTTGAGTTCGAGTCCGCATTCTTCTCCAAGTGCTTTTACTGCACAAGCAAGAGATTCAACACCTTCTTCAGGAGTAGCAGCTTTTAAACCAATTAAACGAGCGATTCTTTGATAACGTTTATCACAGTTATAAACATTGTATTTTGGCCATACTGTTAATTTAGTTGGTGTTACCCCGTTATATCTAATTGTATATGGAAGTAAGATTGCGTTCGCGTATCCATGAGGAACATGGAACATACCACCAATCTTATGAGCCATAGAGTGGTTCATACCTAAGAATGCATTCGCGAATGCCATACCAGCAATAGCTGAAGCATTATGCATTTTTTCTCTTGCTTCAGGATCATTTTTACCATTTTTAACTGCACGTGGTAAATATTCAAAGACTAATTCGATTGCTTGTAAAGCTAGTCCATCTGTATAATCAGAAGCTAAAGCAGAAGTATATGCTTCAATTGCATGAGTTAAGACGTCCATACCAGTCATCGCAGTAACTCTTGCAGGAAGAGAAGTAGTGAATTCAGGGTCAATAATTGCGATAGTTGGAGTTAAGGAATAGTCTGCAAGAGGATATTTCTTGTTATGTTTCTTATCTGAAATAACCGCGAATGGAGAAACTTCACTACCAGTACCTGATGTAGTTGGAATACAAATTAATTTAGATTTTTGACCAAGTTCTGGATATTTAATCGCTCTTTTACGAATATCCATAAATTTTTGTTTTAAATCATCGAAGTTTACTTCAGGATGTTCATAGAATAACCACATACCTTTTGCAGCATCCATTGGTGAACCACCGCCTAAAGCGATAATTGTATCTGGTTTAAATGCATTCATTAATGAAACACCTTTTTTAACTGTTTCAATATCTGGATCTGGTTCAACATCACAGAATAATTGGATTTGAACTGGATTTCTTCTTGTATTTAATTGATCAGTGACTCGATTTATATAACCTAAGTCAACCATTGATCTATCTGTGACGATAAAGACTTTAGAAACATCTCTCATATCGTGTAAATATTGAATTGAATTTCTTTCAAAATAGATTTTTCTTGGAACTTTGAACCATTGCATAGTATTTCTTCTCTTACCTACTTTCTTAACGTTAATTAAGTTAACCGCGGATACGTTACCACCGATTGAGTTATGACCATAAGAACCGCAGCCTAATGTTAATGATGGTAAGAATGAGTTATAGACATTACCGATACCACCAAATGTAGAAGGTGAGTTCCAGATGATACGCATTGCTTTTACTTTATCACCATAGATTTCAGATAATTCTTTACTTGCAGTATGAATTGCCGCGGAGTGACCTAAACCATTGAAGTTAACCATTTGTTCAGCCAGAGATACACCTTCTTCAAATGAAGATGATTTTAAAACAGCTAGGACTGGAGAAAGTTTTTCACGAGTTAAAGGTTCACAAGGACCAACTTTCTTACAAGGAACGGCAAGAATTACAGTATTTGCAGGAACTTCAAAACCAGCTTGTTCTGCAATCCATTTCGCGGATTGACCAACGATATTTGGATTTAATTTTGCGTTTTCTACTCCGTCAGAATAAGCTTCATAACCGAAAGTGAATTTTTCTAGTTTTGCTTTTTCTTCTTTCTTAGTGACAAAATAGACGCCGAATCTTTCAAACATCTTTTTAGTTTCATCATAAATTTCTTTATCGATAATGACTGCTTGTTCAGAAGCACAGATCATACCATTATCGAATGATTTTGAGATGACAATATCATTAACTGCTTGTTCAACATTACATGATTTTTCCATGTATGCAGGTACGTTACCAGCTCCGACACCCATTGCAGGTTTACCACATGAATAAGCAGCTTTAACCATCGCATTACCACCGGTAGCTAAAATTGATGCAACTCCTGGGTGATTCATAAGTTCACTAGTTGCTTCCATAGAAGGGACTTCGATCCATTGAATACAATTCTTAGGTGCGCCAGCAGCTACTGCCGCTTCATAAACAATTTTTGCTGCCATTGTTGAACATTCCATTGAACTTGGGTGGAATGAGAAAATGATAGGGTTTCTTGTTTTTAAACTAATTAAAGATTTAAAAATAACAGTTGATGTTGGATTAGTAACAGGTGTAATACCAGCGAGAACTCCTAAAGGTTCAGCGATTTCTGTGATGCCAGTTACTGGATCATCTTTAATGATGCCAACTGTTTTTAAGTGTCTTAAGTTATTGACAACATATTCACATGCATATAAGTTCTTTGTTGCTTTATCTTCAAAGATACCTCTTTTTGTTTCTTTGACAGCAGCGAGAGCTAAAGTACCATGATGGTCTAAAGCAGCACATGAACATTTTGCGACAATATAATCGACTTGTTCTTGAGTGAATGTTTCAAATTCTTTTAAAGCCCCTTGAGCTTTAGTTACTAAATCATCAATCATTTCATGAACATTAATTTCTTTTTCTTCCATTTTTGTAACTCCTTAATGTGTTGATAATTTCTTATCGATAAAAATATATCAAATATACAATTCAATGTATATAGATAAGAGAAAATAATTTTATGAAAACGTTTTCATAAGAAAAAAGAAAAATAATTTCTTTAAAAACTATTTTTCTTTGCTTAATTCTTGGTGCATTAAAATTTTAATTCCTTGGATGACGGCACTGCCTGGTTCAGGAAGAATTCTAATTGTCATATTGAGGGCATTTTCTAAATATTCACGTATACCAGCTAAAAGGGCACCTCCTCCGCCGACTAATAAGCCTGATTCAATTAAATCAGAAGCTACTTCTGGAGGAGTGAGTTCAAGACAATCTAATAAAGTATCAATTAGAACTTGGAAACAAGGTAAAATACATGATTTAATTTCCGCGGTCGAGACGACGACTGAATGAGGTAAGGAAGAAACGATATCAATTCCTGATACTTCTAATAATCTATTTTCTGGGAAGAATTCAACTGAGCCAATCTTCATTTTAATATATTCAGCTGTTTTAGTACCAATTAAGATATGGTGGTTCTTTCTTAAATGTCTAATGATGGCATTATCAAGAAGTTGACCTGAGAAAGGACAAGATTTAGAAATGATTGCTTCTCCATTAGTTAAAATAGAAATATCAGAGATTCCTCCTCCTATATTTAATACGAGCATTCCTTTATTAGCCGCGCCATCTTTATTTCCTCCGATTGCAGTAAAATAAGAAGATGATTTAATAATTACATCAGCGCATTTTAATTTTCTTGCGACATTTCTTAAAGCTGATTTTTCAATTTGGGTTAATTCCGAAGGACAAGAAATAATAAGAGTAGAATTCTTAACATATTTATTTAATTTTAAATCACTAAAAATAGCATTTAAGAAACTTAATGTGGCTGGTCCATTCGCGATAACACCATTTTTCATTGGCTTAATTACATCAATTGAAGAATCTGTTTTACCAAGTAACTTAAAAGCTAAGTAACCATAACTTTCAACTTTATTATTCTCTTTATTAAAAGCAATAACTGTTGGCTCATTAAAAACGATTCCTTTTTTAGGAACATAGATAATGGTATTTGATGTACCTAGACTAATTCCAATAATCTTTTTCATAAGGCCTCCTTATCTAAAATATTTGTAAAAACTATTTATTTATATTTATTTTATTATTAAATGAGTGAAATAAAAAGGTGATTTTTAAAAAATATGTATTTAATTAATTTGTAAAGTGTTAAAATAGACGAGTAAAAAGGAGAAAACAAATGGCAAAGCAAATTTTTAGTTTAGACTTTGAAGGAAAAAAATTGAGCGTTGAAACTGGCGAAATTGCTAAACAAGCAGATGGTGCTGTCTTAGTTCGCTTGAATGATACCGTGATTTTATCCACCGCATGTGGTTCAAATGAACCAAAAGATACAGACTTTTTCCCATTAACAGTTACTTATGAGGAAAAGCAATACGCAGTAGGAAAGATTCCAGGATCTTTCTTAAGAAGAGAAGGTAGACCAGGAGAACATGCTACTTTAACTGCAAGATTAATTGATAGACCAATTAGACCTATGTTCTCAGACGGATTCAGAAATGAAGTTCAAATTATTAATACAGTAATGTCTGTTGATCCAGACGCAACACCTGAAATGGCTGCGATGTTTGGTTCTTCATTAGCGTTATGTATTTCCGATATTCCATTCGATGGCCCAATTGCCGGCGTTTATGTTGGTAGAGTCGATGGTAAATTCATTATTAACCCAACAGTCGAAGAAAAGGCAAAATCAGATTTAAATTTAGCTGTCGCAGGTAGTGAAGACGCAATTAACATGATTGAAGCAGGTGCACAAGAACTTTCTGAAGATGAAATGGTTGATGCAATTATGTTCGGTCATGAAGCAATTAAGAAATTATGTAAATTCCAAAAAGAAATTGCAGTTCAAGTTGGTAAAGCAAAAAGAGCAGTTTCTCTTTATGCAGTTGATGAAACAATCAATAAGACTGTAAGAGATATGGCAGAAGAAAGATTAGTTAAAGCTGTTTCTATCGTCGATAAACTTGAAAGATACGCTCGTATTGATGAAATCGATAACGAAGTAAGAGAATTCTACAAAGCAAAATCTTATGCTGATGAAAAAGAAAAAGCGACAACAATCATGCAAGTAAACGATGTTCTTGAACACATTGTCGCTGAAGAAGTAAGAAGACTTATTACAGTTGATAAAATTAGACCTGATGGAAGAAAGGTCGATGAAATTAGACCTCTTGATGCACAAGTTGATTTACTTCCAAGAGTTCATGGTTCTGCAATGTTCACTCGTGGACAAACTCAAGTTATTTCAGTTTGTACATTAGGTGCAAAAGCTGATGAACAACTTTTAGATTCATTATCTGGTGAAGATACAAAACGTTGGATGCATCATTATAACTTCCCACCATTCTCAGTTGGTGAAATTGGTAGAACTGGTACACCAGGAAGAAGAGAAATCGGTCATGGTGCATTAGGCGAAAGAGCATTATCATACGTCATTCCATCTGAAGAAGAATTCCCATATACAATTAGATGTGTTTCTGAAGTTGTTGAATCAAATGGTTCTTCTTCACAAGCATCTATCTGTGCTTCTTGTATGGCTCTTATGGCAGCGGGTGTACCTATTAAAGCTCCTGTAAGTGGTATTGCAATGGGTTTAATTACTTCTGGCCCATTAGATGGTAAACACCCATATACAATTTTAACTGATATCCAAGGTATGGAAGACCATTATGGTGATATGGACTTCAAGTGTGCAGGTACTCCAAAAGGTATTACTGCTTTACAAATGGATATTAAGATTAAAGGTGTTACAAAAGAAATTTTCCAAGAAGCTTTAGCTCAAGCTCATAAAGCAAGAGCGCAAATTCTTGAAGTTATGTTAAAAGCAATTCCTGCACCAAGAAGTGATGTAGGTAAATATGCACCTAAATTTGGACAAATGAACATCGCAGTTGATAAGATTAAAGATGTCATCGGTTCACAAGGTAAAGTTATTAATGATATCATTGAAAAATGTGATAATGTTAAGATTGATATTGATGATTTCGGTCATGTTGTCATTTATCACATGGATAGAGAACCAATTAATAAAGCTCTTAAGATGATTGAAAATATCGTTAAAGAAGCTAAAGTTGGTGAAGTTTACGAAGGTAAAGTAGTAAGAGTTGAATCTTATGGTTGCTTTGTAAATTTATTTGGTGATTGTGATGGTTTATGTCACGTATCTAGACTTGATTGGGAAAGAGTAAATCATCCTCAAGATGTCGTCAAAGTCGGACAAAACTTAAAAGTTATTGTCACTGAAATTGATGAAAAAGGTAGAGTAAATGTTTCTCATAAAGAATTCGTTGAAAAGAAACCTAAAGAAAAGAAAGTTGAAAGTGCTCCATTAACAACTGAAGAATCTAAATAAAAATGTTAGATATAAATCCCTGGAGTAATCTAGGGATTTTTATTTGATGAAGGAGGCAATATGAAATTTAAGCCAATTGTAAAAAGTCTCTTAGACACAGATTTTTATAAATTTAATATGAATCAAGTTATTTTCCATAAGCATACCGATGCAACTGGAGAATATCATTTTAAATGTCGTAATGAAGGTATTATTTGGACTGATGAAATGGTTGACGAAATAAATGAACAAATTGATCATTTATGTAGCCTAAAATTTAAAAAAGACGAATTAGATTATCTTCGTTCTATTCGTTTTATTAAGAACGACTATGTTGAATTTTTAAGACTATGGCATCCAATTAGAGAATATGTTGATTGCCATAAAGAAGGAGATAATTTAGTATGCATCGTTAAAGGACCTTGTTTTTCTGCGATGCAATTTGAAATTTATCTTCTAGAAATTATTAATGAAGTCTATTTTAGAACAAAATATGATTATGATGAACTTCTAAAAGGAGCTAGAATTCGTTTAGAAGAAAAGATAAAAAAGCTCAATGATGGAACGTATACATTCCATTTTGCTGAATTTGGTTGTCGAAGAAGATTATCTTTTGATTGGCAAGAAGAAATGGTTCGTGAACTAGTTACTAAAACAGATAAATGTGTCGGTACATCAAATGTTTATCTTGCAAAAAAGTTTAAAATTAAACCAATTGGTACATTCGCTCATGAATTTGTTCAAATGTATCAAGGCTATCCAAATATTCCTCTTGCTTATACTAATCATCATGCTTTAAAAGACTGGTTCGCCGAATATCAAGGTGATAATGGTACAGCTTTAACTGATACTTTAACGACTGATCTTTTCTTACTTGATTTTACTTTCTTAGATGCAAGTTGTTATTCTGGGGTAAGACATGATTCAGGAGATCCTTATGAATGGGGCGAAAAGATGATTGCTCATTATAAGAAACTCCATATTGATCCAAAAACTAAGACTTTAATGTTCTCTGATTCTTTAAATTTTGATAAAGCTCAAAAACTTTATGATTATTTTAAAGATAGAACGAAAGTAAGTTTTGGTATTGGAACATATTGTGCGAATGATACAGGGGTAGAACCTTTAAATATTGTTATTAAACTACAAAAAATTAATGATCGCCCTGTTGCAAAATTATCTGATAACGATGGAAAAACTATGTGTTTAGATGATGATTATTTATCTTATTTACGTCGTGCAGTAGAATATCGTATTAAAGAAGAAAAAACATTAAAAGAACTAAATAAATAATTTAATTGCGGAGAATTTATAGTTTTTATTATAATTCTACGCATTTTTTTATATTGACAATAAGTATATGGAATCTTTTATATTACTTTTATTGACTTAGAAAAAATAATTAGCCTAAATTTTCGAAAATTATTGACATATGTTATAAAATTTCTAAAATATTTACTAATAACCTTGATGAAGAGAAGTAATTTTAACGATATTTCTTAGAGAGCTGAAGTAGGTGAAAATCAGCAAATTAGTTAAAATGAATAACACTTTGGAGTTGCTTAAAGAATTAATTAGACTAAGCCGGGAAGCCCGTTACAGCGAAGAATCAATGTTTTTGATATAAGACACAATATAGGTGGCACCGCGAAGATAGCTTTCGCCCTATAGTAAGCTATAAGGAGGTACTTATTATGTGTTCAATTATTGGACTAACTAAAAAAGAAGATTTATTTAAGGTCGAGGAAGCATTTGATACTTCAACTTCAAGAGGACCAGACGGAACAAGATTTTATAATGATAATGATGTGATACTTGGTTTTAAACGTTTAGCGATTATGGGTTTAAATGAACTAGGTATGCAACCTTTTACATATAATGGTAATGTTGTCGTTTGTAATGGAGAAATTTATGGCTTTAGAAAAATAAAAGAAGATTTAATAAAAAAAGGCTACAAATTTGTATCTTCGTCTGATTGTGAAATTCTTTTACCATTATATTCTGAATTAGGATTAGATATGTTTAAGACCTTAGATGCAGAATTTGCTTTAATTATTTATGATGATAAGAAAAAAACTTTAATCGCCGCGCGTGACCCTTTAGGAATTAGACCTTTATATTATGGTTATTCACGTACGACAGATAAAATTATTTTTGCAAGTGAACCTAAAATTTTACTTCCATTAGTAAATGATATTTTTCCTTTTCCACCAGGACATTATTATGATGGAGAAAAATTTGTCCGTTATATCGATTTAACTACAAAAGAAGCTAAACATTTTTCTCTTGATGAAGTTACTAAAAATATTAGAGAATTATTAATTGAAGGAGTTAATAAAAGATTAGACGCGGATGCACCAGTCGGATTTTTATTAAGTGGAGGACTTGATTCTTCATTAGTTTGTTCTATTGCAAGTAAGAAATTAGATCGTCCTTTAGAAACTTTCGCGATTGGAATGGAAAAAGATGCGATTGATTTAAAATACGCTCGTGAAGTGGCTGATTTCCTACATACAAATCACCATGAAATAATAATCACTCGTGATGATGTTATTTCTTCTTTAAAAGAAGTTATTTATCTTTTAGGCACATATGATATTACAACAATTAGAGCGAGTATTGGAATGTATTTAATTTGTAAAGCAATTCATGAAACTACTTCGATCAAAGTATTATTAACCGGCGAAATTTCTGATGAACTATTTGGTTATAAATATACTGATTTTGCTCCTAATGCGATAGAATTTCAAAATGAAGCTAAAAAGAGAATTGATGAAATTCATATGTATGATGTTTTACGCGCGGATCGTTGTATTTCTTCTAATTCCTTAGAAGCGCGTGTTCCTTTTGGTGATTTAGCTTTTGTTAATTACGTTATGGAAATTGATCCTTCTTTAAAGATGAATCATTATAATAAAGGTAAGTATTTACTAAGAAAAGCTTTCGAAGGAGATTATTTACCTTATGATATTTTATATCGAGAAAAAGCTGCTTTTTCTGATGCAGTCGGCCATTCGATGGTTAATGATTTAAAAGATTATGCAGAAAGTTTATATTCTGATGAAGAATTTGAAACTTTAAAAGAAAAATATACATTCGCGAAACCATTTACTAAAGAAAGCTTAATGTATCGCGAGATTTTTGAAAGTTTTTATCCTTCACAAGCTCATATGGTCAAAGATTTTTGGATGCCTAATAAAAATTGGGAAGGATGTAACGTTAATGATCCAAGCGCCAGAGTATTAAAAAATTATGGTGATTCTGGTAAATAAGATTTATAATTAACTAGGTGAAATTATGTATTTTGAAGAATTTGGTAACAAAGAAAAAGAAGTTTTAATATTATTACATACTTCTTTTAATCCTTATATTTATGATTCTTTAGTTGATTTATTAAAAGATGATTATCGAATTATTGTTCCTCATTTATTAGGCTTTGGTAAAGAAGCAGATAAAATTTTTTCTTTTGAAGAAAACGAAAAAGAATTAGTCAGTTTTATCTCTTCTTTTAATAAAAAAGTTTATCTTATTGGAACTTCTTTAGGTAGTCAAATTGCTTTTAGATTGATTAATTCACACCAAGAACTTTTTTTGAAAGTAATTTTGGTGTCGCCTTTTTTACTAAAAGATCAAATTGATTTAACTGCTTCTTTAAATGCAAATATAAATTTGTTAAATCAACTACGAAATAGATTTTTAGTTTATTTATATTTGAAAAAAAATAACATTAGAAAAAATCGTCGAATTGATTTTAAAAAAGAATCAAAAAAGATAATTGATGAATCAATTTTTAATATGGTAAATGATTCACCTTCAATTAGCGATTATCCTACTTATAATGAAATCAATATTCCAACTTTAGTAGTTTCTTTTACTTCTCAACATATTGCGATAAAAAATACTATCGAAGAACTTTTAAAAATAAATTCTTGCACAAAAGATATAATTGTTCAAGGTGATAATCTCAATTTATTATCCCGTGATGTCGCGAAATTTAAAAAAATAATTAATAATTACTTTATTTTTGATAAGGTAGAAAATGAGGTCTTCACTAATGAACGAAACGCTCAACAAGATTAAAGAAGATTACGAATTACAAATTAGTTTAAGAAAGAAAAAGACATTGTTATTATCATATTCTCGTTTAGTTACATTTGTTTTATCTTTAACTTTCTTTATTTTATATTTTTGTTTATCATTTAATTTAATTTTTCTTCTTTTAGGAAGTACCTTTTTAGTAAGCTTTATTACTTTAGTTATCATTCATCATTTTGTTGATAAATACGTTATTTTATTAAATAAGAAAGTAGCATTAATCAATCGTTATTCTTCGAGAACTAATGATAGTTGGAAGAATGAAGATTATAAATTAGATGATATAAATAAAGATAATTTAACAACTGATTTAGATATTATTTCTTCTTCTAATTCATTACTTAAATACCTTGATTTTACTGCTTCAAAAGGTGGTAAAGATACTCTTATTAAAAATTTAAAACTAGAATCAATAAATAAAGAAGATATTCTTTTAAAACAAAAATCTATTGAAGAACTTTCTTGTAATCAAGAATTCATCTTAGATTTTATTTCGTCTTTAGAAAGTATTGATAATATACATAAAACTGATTTTAAAGAATATTTTTCGTTATTTAATCCATTAAAGAAGAAATATAATATTGTTTTTTTAATTATATCCTTAATCTTCTCTATAACTAATCTAACCACATTAATTTTATGGATCTGCGGCGTTTTAAATTATATTCCTTTTGTTTGTTTATCTTTGTTCAGCTTATTTTATTCTTATTTATATTCACGTTCTTATTCTGAAGAATTTGATCTTATTAATAAAACTAGCCGCGTATATAAAGATTTAAAAGAAACTTATAAAATATCAATTCCATCTTTTAAAGAACAATATAATCAAGAATTTAAAGAAGGAGTTATTAAAAGTAAAGATATTTTAAAATATATTATCCGTTTAGGTGATTTAAATACTTTTAAATTAAATATCGTCACTAATGTTATATTGAATGTTTTTAGTAGCTTAAATTTTATTTTGATCTATATGTATCAAAATCTATTAAAGAATAAGAGTGATACCTTTATTTCTTCAATTTTATTTTTAGAAAGAGAAGAATATTTAATTTCTTTAACAACGATTCCTTTAACTAAAGAGAATGTTTCTTTACCTCTTCTTAATGATGAAGATAAATTAACTTTAGTTGAAGGTAAACATCCTTTAATAAATGAAAAATCATGTGTTAGTAATTCTTTTTCATCATCAAAAGATATAAATATTATTACTGGTAGTAATATGTCAGGTAAAACTTCTTTTATGAAGATGGTGGCTTTAAACCTTGTTTTAAGTTTAAATGGAACTTATTGTAATGCGAAAGAATTTTCTTTTCCAATTTGCAAAATATTTACTTCTATTAATGTTAAAGATGATATAACTAACGGAATATCAACTTTCTATGGAGAATTAAGTAGAATTAAAGATATTATCACTTATTTAGATAATAATCCTTCTTCCTTAGTCATTGTTTTTATCGATGAAATATTTAAAGGAACAAATTATCAAGATCGCATTTATGGAGCTAAAGAAGTAGTGAAAAAATTATCATCTTTAAGAACCATTGTCTTTTTAACTACTCATGATTTTGAATTATGTGAGATCGATTCGAAAAAAATATATAATTATCATTTTGAAGAGAATTATATCGATGAACAAATTACTTTTGATTATAAGATTAAAAAAGGAATATGCACAAAAACTAATGCTCGATATTTAATGAAAAAGATGAATATTATTTCTGACTAAAAGGGTTAATTAATATTTAGCCTTCTTGAAAAGATATCACTTTAATTGTAAAATAATATTAAATAAGGAGTTTATTTTATGACTTTCGAATCTTTTTTAGAATATAATTTTGCTCCTATTATCGGAATTATATTCCAAATTATCATTTTATGTACGACTACCCATTTTTCTAAAAAGGATAAGCAAATGTTTCTTGCAATTGTCGTTTTAGAAATTTTAGAACTTGTTACTTATGATATTGAAGATTACTTAGGTAATCTAGAATATTTAAGTATATGGAGATATGTTTTATCAAATGCAGGTTATATTATTCGTCCGTTGCTTGTCTATCCTTTTATTGCATTAGTTAGAATAAATACAGTAAAAAAAGATAAATTACAATATTTTGATTTAATTCCTATTACATTTGTAATCATTCTTTATCAATTTTCATATTTTACTAATTGGGTTTATTATTTTACAAATGATAATCATTTTGTTCGTGGACCACTTGGATACACTTCTCAAATAGTTACTTTATTTTATGTCGCTGAATTAATCTATTTAATAATTAAGTATAATTTTCTTAAAACAAAATTTAATTTTTTATTAATTTTAATTGAAGTTCTTTATATTTCTCTTAGCATGATTCTAGAATCTATTATGGATGTTAAAGGATTAGGTATTAATGCTTTAGTTTATTCAACTGTATTTTATATGTTTGCCTTACAATCAACCGCGCTTACAAATATGGTTGATAAACTTACTAAATTAAGTAGAATTGATGGTTTATCAGGTTTATTAAATCGTTCTTCTGGTGAAAAAGTTATTAACGAAATTCTCGAAATGAAACAAAGTGGAGCATTCTGTATTGTAGATATTGATGCTTTTAAAAATATTAATGATAGTTATGGGCATAGCGTTGGAGATGAAGCGATTATTAAAGTTTCTGAAATTAT
The DNA here is from genome assembly GCA_963653535.1 of Azospirillum sp. CAG:239. Lineage (GTDB taxonomy): Bacteria > Bacillota_I > Bacilli_A > RFN20 > CAG-449 > UBA3210. Next base: position 70,555 of record CAVJWU010000003.1, on the reverse strand, counting down.
TAGTGATTTTATTTCTAAAGATTCTATCGGTATGAGACTAGGTGGCGATGAATTTGCAGTCTGGACACCTAACTTCCATAATTATGATGATATAAGTGTCATCATTGAAAAGATGTTACTAGAATTAGATAATGTGCGATTATCCGCGGATCCAACTTATCATATTCATGCTTCGATTGGCATTTGTTTTTACGATGGATCTTACATCACTAATTTTGATGAATTATATCGTAAAGCAGATCAAAAATTATATGTTGCAAAAACATATGATGGCAATTCATATATAGCTTAATAGGATTTTAATTTATGACTATTGATCAATTTATGCAACAAAATTTCGCTCCATTAATGGCGTTAATTTTCCAAGTGATGATTTTAATTACTTCTAAAGCTATATCAAATAAAATTAAAAATTATTTTATTACCTTGTTAGTTTTAGAAACAATTTTAATTGCATTAAATAATTTAGAAGTTTATTTTTCTTCTTTAAATTATGTGTCGACTTGGAGAATATTCTTCTTAAACTTCAATTATATTCTTAGACCTTGTTTAATTTTTCCTTTCATGTTATTAATTAGAAATAATCTTTCAACTAAAGATTTTTTAAATAAATATGATGTAATCCCTTTTGTTTTACTCGTAATTAGTGAACAATTTTCTTATTTTACTAATTGGGTATTTTACTTTGATAATGAGAATAATTTATGTCGAGGACCATTATTCTTTATATCTTATATAGTACTATTTTTCTATGTTATTGAATTTGGCTATTTACTCTATATCAATACAAATTCTCATTGTGATTTTAATATTGCTTTAGTAATTTTTGCTTGTTTATTTATTATTCTTTCAGCTCTTATTGATATTTTAACTTCGATTCATACTTTACTAACTTTGTCTTTAGTATATTCAGCGATATTCTTTATGTTCGCCTTACAAAATCAATCGATTAATTATTTTCTTAAGAAAGAAACTAAAATTAGTCAAATAGATGGCTTATCTACTTTATTAAATAGAAGAGCAGGAGAAGAAAATATTGAAGAATTATTAAAAAATCATGTTTCAGGAGCTTTTGCTCTTGTTGATATTGATGAATTTAAACATATAAATGATACGTATGGTCATTCTATCGGTGATGAAGCAATTATTAAAGTGTCTGAAGTATTTAAAGAAGATTTATATTCTAACTGCGTTGTTATGCGTTTAGGTGGAGATGAATTTGCGATGTTTTCACCAAATGTTCATTCTTTAGAAGAAACTAAAAGCGCGGTGGAAAACATTTTTAATGACATTAATGACATTAGACTTTCGAGCGATTATTCTTATCGTATTAAAATTTCCATTGGAATATCTTATTACAATGGACAAAATGACATAACATTTGATGAAATGTATCAAGATGCAGATAAAAAATTATATGTTGCTAAAACATATGAAGGAAATCATTATATTATTTAGGAGTAGGAAACTATTCCTTTTTTTCTTGTTTAGTTAATTAGAAGTTAATTTCTTTAATATTATAAATAATATTATTGTCAATGAAATATTTTTTCGATATAATATTTTCGTTGACGCTTTAGGAGGATTATATATCAATATGGAAAAAAAGGTCGAAAGAAAAGATAATCTTGAAGTTGTTGTTAATGTAACTGTTAACGGCGATGAATGGAAAAAATTATGCAATAAATTATATAACAAAGAAGCAAGCAAGGTTGTAATCAAAGGATTCCGTCCTGGCAAAGCTCCTGCAAATATGATTAAAGCAAGAGTCAATATGGCAAATATCTATAATGATGCTATTATTGATTTCGCAAATAAGGCATATGGTGAAGCAATTCAAGAAAATAAATTCTATGTTTATTCACAACCAAAAATCAATGTAAATAAATTATCTGAAGTTGAAGCAGATTTTGATGTAGTTTTTGATTTAGTTCCTGAAATTACATTAGGTCAATACAAAGGCTTAAACATCGCTTGTGATGAAGTAAAAGTTGCAGCAAAAGATGTCAATGCTTATATTGACAATTTAAAAGCACAACACGCAATTATGCAAGTTAAAGAAGGTGCAGCAAAACTTCATGATTCAGTCATTATTGACTTTGTCGGTTATGTCGATGGTGAAAAATTTGACGGCGGTTCTGCAAACGGTTATGAATTAGAACTTGGTTCTAACTCATTTATCCCTGGATTCGAAGATCAATTAGTTGGCATTAAAGCTAATGAAAAGAGATCAATCGAAGTTACTTTCCCAGAAAATTATGTCGAATCATTAAAGGGCAAGAAAGCAACATTCGAAGTAACTTGCCAAGATGTTAAAGAAAAAGTTATCCCATCATTAGATGAAACATTCTTTGAAGATTTAGGTATTGAATCTGTTAAAGACGAAAAATCATTAAAAGCATACGCTAAAAACCAAGTAACTGCTCAAAAGAATCAAGAAGCTTTAAATGCTCAACTTGAAAAAATTGTTAATACAGCAGTTAGTAACGCAACAGTTAAAATCCCTTCAAGCATGATTGAAGAAGAAGCTAATGCTCAACTTGATCAAATCAAGAAACAAGTTGAAGAAGCTGGTTTAACTTATGCTGATTATGTTGCAATTAATGGCTTAAAAGAAGAAGAATTAGATGCTCGTAGAAAAGAAGAAGCAAGTAAGAATTTAAAATCAATGTTAGTCATTGAAAAGATTATCGTTGATGAAAATTTACAAGTTACAGAAGCAAAATTAGAAGAAGAATATGCTCGTATTGCTAAATTATACGGCATGGAAGTTGCTCAAGTTAAGAGTGCTTTAGAATCAAATAAAGACGGACTTGTAAAACAATTAAGAAATAAATTATTCACAGACTTTATGTATGAAAATAATAAAGTTAGCGAAGTAACTGAAGAAAAACCTGCAGCAAAGAAAACTACAACTAAGAAAACTACAACAAAGAAAGATTCTAGTGAAGAAAAGAAACCTGCAGCAAAGAAAACTACAACAAAAAAGACTTCAACAACAAAAAAAGCAACTAAAAAAGACGCTGAATAATTAAAATTATATAGGAGGTAAATATGCCAGAAGAAAAAGAGTTAATTCCTTTACTTATTACTCGTGGTGCTATTTTATATCCTGGATGCTCGACCACGCTTGACGTAGGTCGAGTTTTTTCCATAAATGCTGTCAATAAAGCATTAAGTGATAACGAAGGAAAAATTATTTTAGTCTCCCAAAAAAATCCTAATGATGAAGAAGTTAAGATAGATAACATTTATGAAGTTGGTACTTTATGTAATGTATTATCTGTTAGAGAATCTAAAGGTCTTTTCAAAGTAAAATTATCATCTATTTCTAGAGTAAAAATTAAAGATGTTAATTTTTCTAAAGGAGAAGAAGAACCTTACTTATGTGATTTTGATGCATTAGGAACTATCTATAGCAAAAATCAAGAAGAAGAAAAACAATATGTTGATCGTATTATTAATGAACTTCAATCATTAGGTGCGACTTCATTACCACCTTCCCTTATTAATCGTCTTCAAAAAGGTATAACCGCGGAAAATTTATGTAATCAACTTGCATTCTTCTTCCCATTTGCCCTTGAAGAAAAACAACATATTCTTGAACTCGATGATTTAATTTCTCGTTTACAAATAATTGAAGAAGTAATTTCTGAAATTCAACAAGTTGATGATGTTGAAACAAAAATTAATGAAAGAGTAAGAGAAAAGACTGAAAAACAACAAAAAGAATACATTTTAAGAGAAAAATTAAAAGCTACTCAAGATGAACTTAACGAAGTAATCGGTGAAGATGAAGAAAGTGAAGAAGAAGCAATCTTAAAAAAGATTGATTCGGACGCTTATCCTGAAAGAATTAAAAAAGCAATTAAGAAATCGTTAAAGAAATTTAAACAACTTCCTACTGCTTCTTTAGAATATTCAATGGAAAAATCTTATTTAGATTTACTTGTTGATATGCCTTGGACTAATAAAACAGTTGATAATGATGATTTAGATAACGCAAAAAGAGTTCTTGATGAAGATCATTACGGACTAGAAAAAGTTAAAGAAAGAATCATCGAATATATCGCAGTTAAAAAGGTCACTAATTCTTTAAAAGCTCCAATTATTTGTTTATATGGTCCTCCAGGAGTTGGTAAAACTTCTTTAGCTAAATCAATCGCTCGCGCTTTAGGAAGAAATTTCACTAAAGCAAGTTTAGGTGGATTATATGATGAAGCAGAATTAAGAGGCCATAGAAGAACTTATGTCGGTGCAATGCCTGGTAAGATTATTAAAGGTATTAAAGCAAGTGGAACGTGTAATCCAGTTTTCTTACTTGATGAAATCGATAAAATGGCTTCTTCAAATAAAGGAGATCCTGCTTCTGCGTTACTTGAAATTCTTGATCCTGAACAAAATTCAGTATTCCAAGATAACTACTTAGAAGAGACCTATGATTTAAGTAATGTTTTATTCATTTGTACCGCGAATTACTTACAAAACATTCCTGCACCTTTAAGAGATAGATTAGAATTAATTGAATTAAATTCTTATACAGAATTTGAAAAACTCAATATTGTAAAAACTCATCTCATTGAAAAAGAAAGATTGGCTAATGGCCTTAAAGAAGGTCAAATCGAATTTGAAGATGAAGCCATCAAATATATTATCAATTTCTATACTAGAGAAGCTGGTGTTAGAGAACTTGAAAGAGATATTTCAGCAATTTGTAGAAAAGCAGTAGTTGAACTTATTTCTCATCCAAGAAAACGTAAAGTTAAGATTGATATTAAGAAAGTTGAAGAATATTTAGGCGTTATTAAATATGAATATTCTAAAAAAGAAAATAATAACCAAGTCGGAGTTGTTACTGGCTTAGCTTATACTGAATTTGGTGGAGATATCTTACCTATTGAAGCAAATTATTTTGAAGGTAATGCAGGACTAGTCTTAACTGGTAACTTAGGTAATGTCATGAAAGAATCAGCATCTATTGCATTAGACTATGTTAAGAGCAACGCAAAAAAATATGGAATTGATCCTACTTTCTTTGAAAAACATACTCTTCATATTCATGTTCCTGAAGGTGCGGTACCAAAAGATGGTCCTTCAGCTGGTATTGCTTTAACTACTTGTATTATTTCTTGTTTAACAAATAGAAAAGTTTCTTCATTAGTCGCGATGACTGGCGAAGTTAATTTAAGAGGTCAAGCTCTTCCTATTGGAGGATTAAAAGAGAAATCTCTCGCGGCTTTACGTTCAGGAATTAAAACTATTATTGTTCCAAAAGGCAATTCACGTGATATAACTGAATTACCAAATGAAGTAAAAGATTCTTTAAAAATTGTCACAATGAACTGTGTTGATGATGCTTTAAAGATTGCATTAACGGACTAAATTTATGATTAATTTTCGAAATACAAAATTTATTAAATCGGCAACTAGCGATAAAGATTCTTTATATGATTTAGATCATATTATCTTTGTCGGTCGATCTAATGTTGGTAAATCTAGCTTAATTAATGCTTTAACAGATCATAAAAATCTAGCTTTTGTCTCGAAAAATCCAGGCCAAACGAAATTATTAAATTTTTATAATGTCGATAAGAAATTATATTTAGTCGATGCACCGGGTTATGGATATCGTAAAACAGGTCAAAAAGATGGTTTTGATGAGATGATGGATAGTTATTTTAAAACTAATTCACGCTTAAAATTAGTTTTATGGCTTCTTGATTCAAGAAGAGAATTATCTAAAGAAGATCTCGATTTTTATGAATTTTTAGAATCATTTAATGTAAAAACATTAATTGTTTTTACGAAGGTAGATAAACTTAATCAAAAAGAAAAAGCTAAGATTTCTTCTATTGCGAAAAATCAATTAGGCCATATGGAATATATCTTTGTTTCTAGTATGGATTCTAAACTAATTGAAAATTTAAGAAAAGAAATTGCTTCTCGTCTCTAAGGGATGAAAATTGGATTTAATCTTGTTAAAACAAGATTAAGTTCAATTCATCCTTTTTTTTCGTATATTTTTTAAGGCTTATACAAGTTTATTTATTTTTTCTTGCAAGCGCTTACATACCTTTGTTATAGTAAATAATGTATTCTATTGAAAGGAAAAATTTATATTATGAAAAAAGGTTTAAAAGTATTTTCTCTCACATTACTTTTATTAGGTATTGTTGCCTGCGGAAATAAGACTAGTTCTTCGCAAACTTCTAGTTCAAGTTCGTCACAAAGTTCTTCTTCTAGTAGTGAAGTAAGTAGCTCACAAAGTCCTTCTTCTAGTAGTGATGAAGTAATTAGTTCACAAAGTTCTATTAGCGCTTCTAGTTCTTTTTCTAGCGTTAGTTCTTCTTCAGAAGATAAGGTCGTTTCTAGAACATCTGAATTTGTTGCAGGTGATTTAGCTTCTGCTAGCTTAAATGGGGCAAGTTACGAAATTAATTCAGCATTTTCAATTGTTGGTAATGGTGTAACTTATGATTCTGGAAGTGGAAAATCTGTTCTTAATCTAGAAGGAATTGAAGTATCTTCTACTGGTCGATTAAAGAATTTAAAACAAAAGAATATTGGTACATATTTACAAGTTAAGGTAACTGGAGATAACGCTAGATTACTTCTTCAAATCGCTCCTAGTGGAACTAGCGAAAGAACTTTAACTATTTTAGATAGTGAAGGAAAAGAAGTTTATTCAAAGCCTAATGGAGGTAGTTCTGCCTTATTCAGCGTCGATTTAGCCCTAAATAAAGGCACATATACTATTGGAGGATCTAATGGTTATAACTTGTATTATGCTGGATTAAAAGAAGATGTTAAAGAAGGGAAAGAAGTTTCTTTTAGAGTCGATAGTGATTTAGTTGATAAAAATTTATTTATTGGTGAAGAATTAGATTTATCTTCTTTACACGTTTATAAAGTATTTGATAACGACACAAAAATTGAATTAAAATCTACCGATTATAGCGTCGATAAATCAACATTAAATATTAATGCTGAAGGAAATTATACTGTTGACGTTAAATATAAGGAATATGCAGCACAAAAAATCGCGGTTAATGTTTCAAAGATCACTTCGATTGAAGTAAGCGATTTTGTAATGAGTTCAGATAGTAAAAACGCAACTAGATTAGCGAAAGTTTATAAGCTAAATGATACTATTTCTACTGATGCGATAACGCTTACAGGAATAAGTTCAAAAACAAGAAAAGTAGTTACTCCTACTTCAATTGATGTTCCTTCAACATCTACTAACGGAGAAAAAGAAGTTGTCGTTAAGAAAGATGATTTACAATACACATATAAAGTAAGAGTTATCGATTCATCTACTATTCCTAGTGATACTGATGTTTTATATACTCATTATTATTTTATAGTTAACAAGGCATATACGGATGGCCAAATTGTTAAAAATTCTTCTTCTAAGGATGCGATGGGATTTTCAAGTATTCAAAATGCGTTAGATTTTATTAAAACAAGTTCTTTAAGTGATGAATCAGTTAAACATATTGAGATTGCTGAAGGAACCTATAATGAAAAAATTTATGTTCAATCTAAAAATGTTTTATTTGAAGGATCTTCAACTGGTGAATCTATCATTGAATTTAAGGCAATTAATGATACTACTGATGCTCGAGGAACTAAATTTTCAACATATGGTTCAGCAACGTTAACAATTCATGGAGATAATTTTTCAGCGAGTAACGTAACATTTAAGAATGCATATTTTAATTCAATGGATGAATATAATGCTTGTACTTATTCTAATAAACAAGGTGTTGCTGTAGTTTGTGATAATAATGCAAGTTTTGTTAAGTGTAAATTCTTAGGATATCAAGACACTTTATATGCTCGACTCGGTAATCAAATGTATAAAGAATGTTTAATTCAAGGTATGACTGATTATATCTTTGGTGAAAAAGCTAATGCATATTTTAATAGTTGTGACATTATTTCTTTAAATAGAGGTAGCGAAACTAATAATGGTTATATTGCAACTACAAAACCAGGTGGAACATTAAGCGGAAATAACTTTGGTTTTGTCTTTGAAAAATGTGACATTAAAGGTGAAGTTGATAATGAAGGTAACGCTTTAGTTACCGAAGGTACTACTTCATTAGCTCGTCCATGGGATAAATATTCAACTATTAGTTATGTTGAATGTAATATGGACGCATCTATTTCAAAGAAAGCTTATGGCGATACAACTGATAAAAAGAATGCTCGTTTTGAAATTATGAGTTCAGTTAAACCAACTGAAAGCACCGTTCAATTTAAAGAATATAATAACCTAGGAGCAGGTTCTTTAACTACTGCAGTAAGTGGAGGAAGTTTCCTTTCAGAAGAAGAATATACTTCTTTAAAGAATAAAGTTAAGGCAATTTTTAATATTTAATTAGATATTTAAACAATAAGAGGATTTAAAGTAATATTTGTCCTCTTTTTGTTTTATAAAAAGATGATATAATATTAAAGATAACTATCGAGGTAAAAATATGGCTAAAGAATTTATTTATGCTGTAGATTTTGATTTAGAATCGATTGATAATCTAAAGAAATTTCAAGATAAAAAAATAACGTTCTTTAAAAATATTATTATGACAATTAAATAATTTTTTGGAGGTGAATATATGAAAATAATACATTTCGCGGATTTACATATTGGATCAAAATTTGATCGTTTACCATCTACTTTAAAAGAAGAACTTGATTCTAAATTAAGAAATGCTTTTAGATTCATTATCAATTATGCAAAAGATAACAATATTAATACTATATTAATGTGTGGAGATATTTTCGATAAGAATGCTGTCTTAATTAAAGATAAAAAATATTTTTATGATTTAATTTCTTTAAATTCTCAGATTGATTTTTATTACATTAAAGGAAATCATGATTGTTCATCTAAATATAATGAAAATTATCCTAATTTACATACTTTTAATGGAGTAGAAACTTATTCTAAAGATGATGTAAGAATAATTGGTTATGAATTACAAGACGACAATTCTTCTTTATATAATTATCCTTCTTTTACTAAAGATAAATTTAATATTATGATGCTTCATGGTGATATTTTTAATTCTAATGATCGGAATTATATTAACTTAAAAAAATTAGATGATAAGAATATTTCTTATTTTGCTTTAGGTCATATTCATAAAAGAAGTGAAGGTCAATCTTCATTAAGTAAATATGTTTATCCTGGTTCTGTTTTAGGAAGAGGATTTGATGAAGTAGGTAAAAAAGGCTTTGTTGTGCTTGATACGACATTAAAAACAACTTCTTTTATTGAAGTGCCTAGTTATGAATTTGAAATTATTGAACTTAATGTAAATAATCAAAATGAAGCTGAATTAAAAAGTAAAATAAGTGATAGTCTTATCGAAACTAATTTAAATAAAATTACCGAAATTAAATTTTCTGGTAAGTCTAATTTTGAAATTGATGTAGATGAATTTAAAGCTACTTTTAACGATAAAAGAAAGTATTTAGAAATAAAAAACAATGCGAAATTAAAGCTAACTTATGAAACTAATACTGAAGAAAATTCATTGAGAAACATGTTTATAAATAAAGTATTAGAAAATAAAAATCTCGATGAAGAAACTAGAGAACTAGTAATTAATTATGGCTTATCTAAGCTAATGAAGGAGGAAGGTTAATGCGTATTATTAAATGTAATATTAATAACTTTGGATGTTATTCTGATAAAGAGTTTAATTTTTCTTCCTCATTAAATCCATTTTGCATTAATAATGGTGAAGGTAAAACGACCCTCGCCCAATTTATAAAAGCGATGTTATATTCTTTAGAAAAATCTAAATCTATTTCATATGAACGTAAGCATTATAAACCTTATTCTGGTGGAACTTATGGAGGAAGTATTGTCATTTCTTTTGAAGGTAAAGTCTATCGAATCGAAAGAACTTTTTTTGATTCACCCTCAAAAGATACTTTAAAAATTTATGATGAAAACGGCAATCCTTTATCTAGTTTTAAAGGACGAGAAATTTCTTCTTTACAAGGAGAAAATTCATCTTTATTAGGTGAATTAATATTAGGATTTGATGTAAATACTTTTACTAAAGTTAATTTTATTTCTTCTAATGATTTAGACTTTTCAACAAGCGAATCTTTAAAGATGAAGTTAGGTAATATCGTTTTAAATAAAGATAAAGAACATTCATTAGAAGAAACGCTTAAACTTATAAATGATGATTTAAGAGAAAAAGCTCCGACTGCAAGAAGAAATGAAAAAGCTTATAAATATCAAATTAGTTATTTAAATAAATGTAACAAAGAAAATATAAACAAAATAAAAGAAATTGATAAATTAGATAGTTCTTTAGATGAACTTTACGTAGAGAGAAATGAAAAAAAAGCAGAAATAAATAAAATACAATTAGAACAAAATAATTTAGCTTTATTAAATGTTAATAAAGGAAAACTAAGTGCTTTAAAAACTTATGATGAAGATATAAAAAAAGAAGAAGAAAATATTTTATATCTAAATCAAAAATATCAAAATAATTTATTCACTCAAGAAGAAATTAAATTACTTGATTCATATTTAAATGAATATAATAAAGAAAATAATATTGCTTTAGGTTATGTTTTAACACCTTCAGAAATAAATAAACTAAATAATTTAGAAAATAATTTAATTTCAGAAAATGATTATAATGTTTTATTTTTAAATTATAATAAGCTTACTTCGATTGATACTTCTTCAATTATAGAAATTGATGAAAATGAATTTTCTTCTTTAAAAAATAAATTTGAAGGCAAAGAAATTATTAATGAAGAAATTTTAAATAAAAAAATCTTTGAATATAATACTTTATTAACGCAAGATACTAGAATTAGTTACAAAACTAAAGATTTTCCTTCTCGTAACGTGATTGAATATATGAAAGTAGAAATACAAAAGTTAAATGATTATTCTTCAAAGTTAACTAATTTAAATTCTTCTAACATTGAGCCTTCTTTTATTATTAGATTTCTTTTAATAATATTTACTTTTGGTATATATTTTATTTTCTTGAATAAAAAAAAAAAGGAATTCATTTTAGAAAAGAATAATCTTGAAAAGCGAATTAATGAAATTAAGAATGAATTAGATGTTTTCTTTAATAAATATCAAATTGAATTTGGTACTTATGAAGGAAAGATGTCGGAATTAGAAGAACAAATTTCTAATGATGAACTAGATAAAGTTAATAATGAAGAAAAAACTAAAAACTTGAATGAATTAGTTATTGAAAAGGAAAAATATTTACTTAACTATTTTGCTTATTTAGGTTACTTAAATTTAGATATTTCTGAAGCATATAGTCAATATAAAAATGATTTATTAAAATATAATAAATATAACGAGGATAAAAAAAGAAACGAAGAAATTATTGATAAAATTAATAAGAAACAAACTGAATTAATGGAATTGATTCAATCAATTTTAGATAAATATGGTTTAGTTTTAAATGAAAATTTTTCTTCTACATTAGAAACTTTAAAATCTGATTTAGATTTTTATAAAGTTAAACATCCTATTTATCTTAATAAATTAGGTGCAGAAAAAGTTATTTCGGACTTTAAAAATAAGATTAATAACATTTTAAGTCTTCATGGAATTAGTGAAGGTATTGATATTAGTTTAACAACTAAAAATGTTATTTTAGATTCGGAAAAATATAATACTTCTTTACTTGAAATTAATACTTTAACTAAAAAGAAAAATGATTATATTAAAGAAAACTCTTTAGAAGATTTTATTGAAGTAGATGTTAGTGAAAAAGAAAAAGAATTAAATGCCTTACTTATTAAGAAGAATGCTGAATTAAATATTTTAGATGATCATATTAATGAAATTGAAGCGCGAATTAGTCAAAAAGATAGGCTAGAAGAAGAAATTGAACTTAATAATAAATTAATTTCTAATTATGAACAAAAGGTGAAAATCGCAGAAATTGCCCTAAAAAGTTTATTAGAAGCTAGTTCTGATATGGAAAGAAAATTCATTTCACCAATTAAAGATTCATTTATTAATTATGCAAGTAAGATATATGAAAAGATTTCTTCAAACGTTACGATGAATTATGATTATGAAATTCAATATGAAGTAAAAGGTGCATTAAGAGATTCAAGAGATTTATCAGAAGGCGAAAGAACAATTATGATGCTTTGTTTACGTTTTGCAGTCTTAGATTCATTATATAAAGATCATGATTCAGTCATTATTCTTGATGATCCTTTTGAATCGTTAGATAAAGATAAAGTATCGAAAGCAATCGAAGTTATAAAAGAACTATCTTCTTCTTGGCAAATTATTTATTTTACTTGTCATGAAACTAGAAAAATTGCTTAATTTATTTTATAAAAATTTTACTATATTTACGATTTTAAATTATGAATGATAATTCATGTATCACAAATTTAGGATAAAATCAATCATTTTATATATTTTTAAATTCCTTTAATATATAATATTAAAGGTTTTTTTTGACCTTTAGAAAGTTAGTATATGAAGAAAAGATTTGTAATTATCGGCGCGGCTCTTCTTCTATCAACTGCCAGCGGGGCTGTAACATTAAAAATTGTTAATAGCAATGGAGGAGGAACTTCTTCCGCGGTTGATATTGAAGATGAAAGCTTACTTAATAAATACATTAGTTTACCTGATAAAAAGGTAAACGAGTTTTTGAGTGAAGATTCTTCTAATAATTATAAAAATATTTTATTCGCGACTACGACAAAATTTGCAAAAGAAAGTAAATATATTGTAACTTCTTCATTAGGCAATGTTGAAGCATCTGTTGCAGGGATACCTTATAATCAAGAAGTATCTACAAGAAGAATTATTAATGAAAATGATACTTTCTTTCAAACTAATACTATTTCTACATTTGTCAAAAAGAGTGAACAAAGATATACTAATTCAAATTCATATTTAGTTAGAGAAGGCTCTAATCCAACTATTGATGGGGCAGATTATTCTTCTTCTAGAGTAGAAGCTTTATCTAAAAAAGATTACATGAATCGATATGGCCATACTAATAGAGATATTTTTAATTATGCGATTAACGATGTTTCTTTTCTTAACGGCGTTTACGAAGGACAAAAAGAAGACGGATTATATTATTTTACTTTTACATTAGATCCTACCTCAGCTTCCGCGGCATACGTTAGAGAAGTTAGTTATATGGCTGGATCATCTTCTTATCCAATTTTTAGTGACATTCATTTTAATATTGCGATTAATAACGATTATGAAATTAAAAAGTCAACCATTAATGAAGTCTATACTACTCCAATTCTTGGAGGATTAAATTGTTCAGGCGTTTTTAATGAAACATATACTTATTATACTTCAAATATTGATTGTCCTGAAAAAGAATATTTTTCTCCTTATTTTGGTCAAGAAACTGGTGAAATTGAAAAAGAAAAAACTGCGATGGATTATTTATCATCTTTAGGAGATGATCTTTCTAAATTTAATAATCTTGCATTTAAGGGGAAGATTAATGTAAATGATGAAGAATTAAATTTTAAGATTAAATTAGATTTAAGTTCATCTTCATATTACGTAAGTATTAATGATGCTTTAGATATTATTTATTTAGATTCTAAAGCTTATGTTATAACTAATAGTTCATCATATTTAGTTACTAAAGATGAATTAGATAAAGTTATTTATCTAGTTTCTGGAAATGAAAATCTCTTTTCTAGTGATACTTTAATGGCTTTAATGGAAAATCCATTTGTATCAAAAATAGTTTCATCGATGAATGTTTCTAAAGAAGAAAAATTTGTTGATATTAACATTCCGTTTAGTGATGAGTCTAAAATAGTATTACATTTATATGAAGATAATGATTCAATATCAATTATCGGTTTAGATGCTAATCTAATTTATGAATCATATACCTTAACAGCAGATTTTGATGTGGTTAATGAAAGTACTTTAACTTTTAAAGAAATTCCTTCATCAGTAAAAGAGATAACTAATATTTCTCCAATTGTAACTAAAGTAAAAGATATTGTTGAGAAAAAAGCTTTTTATGGAGAAATTAATTTTGAAAAAGAATTTTTAATTAATGAAACTAAGTTACCTTTAAAAATAAATGGTTCATATTACGTTAGTTTAAAAGATAAAGATGATCCTCTATATAAATTTGATTTAAAGATAAATATTAATAATACTGATATTCCTGTAGTTATCGATGGAAATAAAGAAAAATTATATCTTAAAATTGGTGATTCATTAGTCACTAATATTAGTTATGAAGAATTAATTAATATTTTAAATCGTTTTGTTACTTTTGATAACAAACTTCCTAATATAGAGATTAATCAAATATTTAATACTTTATTTAATGTTATTGATAATCTAGATTTCTATGAAGACTATATTGAATTTAATTTAGATTCATTAAAAATTAATCTTCTTAATGGAACGATTAAATTATCATATAATGAAAATTTACTTCTTACTTACAATGATTCATTAAGCATTTCTTTACTTCCTTATGAAGATGATCTTATTGAAGTGACTTATGAAGAAAGTTTAGATCTTAACACCTTAATTAACGAACTTCTTTCTTATATTGAAAATGGATATTATAACGTAAATATTAATAACTTAACATTTAATGATGTTAACTTAAATGGTGAAATTAATGTTAAACCTAATTTAACTAATCTTGATGAATCATTAGTTAAAGGTACATTAGAAATAACTTATCAAAATATCACAGGTAATATTAGTTTCTATTATGTCGATAAGAAAATGTATTTAACTTTAAATGATAATAGTAAAGTATATTTATCCTTAGACGAAATAAAAGAATTATTAAATGAATATGTTCCTGACTTTAATTTAAGTGACATTAATTTATCTAATATTAATATCTTATCGATTATTAATTCTATTAAGACAAGTGGAAATGAAATTAAATTAGATTTAAATGATGTTACTAGTTCTAAATTTAATTATGAATTAGTAATTAGTTTAGCTCGTCATAATATTAAGTTAGTTTCTTTAGATACATTAAATGAAGATATTATCTTAAAACAAGGTGAAACATTTTCTACTTCAATAAATGAAAGTGAATATGTTAATTTAAAACCAGTTATTTCTTCTTTAAATAAAGTTTATTCATTAGTTTCTAAACAAGATTTATCTACTTATTTCTCATTAGACTGTTTATATAATTCTTCTACTTATCGTATAGAAGGAGAATTATCATATAAAAAGATTGATGATAACTTTATCTTCTTCTTAGAAATAACTTCACCTCTTGGAATAAAAATAAGTTATCTAAATGAAACATTCTATCTTGATATTGAATCTTCACATATTAAGTTTAATAAAGCATCTTTAAAACATGTTCTTTCTGAAATTAAAGATGTTTATTCATTAGATGAAGAAACTATCTCATTAATATTAAATATTTTAGATAATGGATTAGATATTATTTCTTCTTTAAATGTTGATCCTTCTTCATTAGTTCTTAATATTAATAATCTCTTTAACGGCATTTATTTTAGTGATGAAGATATTATTATCGATTTAAACTTAACTCAATTTGTTAATGATATTTCTTCTCTTAAGATTAATATTTCTTCAAGAAATTCTTCTTTAGAAGAAATTACTTTAAACGATATTTTATTAAATAAAGTTAGTTTAAAGAATATCACATTAAATAATTTAAGTTCATCAAAAGAAATTAGTGTTAATAACGAAGATTCTTATTTAGATTTATCAAGTTTAAGTAACTTATCTTCTATAAAAGAAATAAAAGATCTTATCTCTAATAAAGTATATTCATTAGAACTTCATGAAACGAGCTTTGAAGGTGGTTCAGTTCAAGGAAATATTTCTTATCTAGATTTATCTAAATTAGATCTAAGCGTATTAAATACAGAAGTAATTCGTATTGAAGATATTATTAATGATATTAGTTTAAGTGGTGAATTCATTCTTAAGATAGATAATCTTAATGAACCAATTCGACTTAAAGTTAATCTTAATAATGGCATAATCCAAGTTAAATTATTAGATAATAACTATTCTTTAGTTATCGGAGGAACTTATTCTGAACTAGTAGATATTTTAGATAACGTTAAAACTACTTTAGGAACAACATTATCTAACTTAATTAAAGATTTAGATTTAAGTAAGATTGTTTTACCTTTAGAAATTGAATCCACCTTAAGTGAGATAAGTATTGAAACTATTATCACTTATCTAAAAGAGATTTCTTTAAATGATATTATTAAATATTTTGATGTTTCGAATGTTGGTAAAATTGATTTAAGATTAAATTTATCTTCTCTAAATTCTAAACTTAATGAAGTTAATATTCTTTATTATAATTCTTCATTAGATGTTAATATTTCTTCATTAACTTCTTTAACTTTATCTTCTAGAACTAAAGTTAATGATTTTGATAATGAATTTGGTGAAGTAACAACTCTTTCATTAATTAATTTAACTAACGAACTTCTTTCTTATATTGAAAATGGATATTTAAACGTAAATATTAATAACTTAACATTTAATGATCTTAACTTAAATGGTGAAATTAATGTTAAACCTAATTTAACTAATCTTGATGAATCATTAGTTAAAGGTACATTAGAAATAACTTATCAAAATATCACAGGTAATATTAGTTTCTATTATGTCGATAAGAAAATGTATTTAACTTTAAATGATAATAGTAAAGTATATTTATCCTTAGACGAAATAAAAGAATTATTAAATGAATATGTTCCTGACTTTAATTTAAGTGACATTAATTTATCTAATATTAATATCTTATCGATTATTAATTCTATTAAGACAAGTGGAAATGAAATTAAATTAGATTTAAATGATGTTACTAGTTCTAAATTTAATTATGAATTAGTAATTAGTTTAGCTCGTCATAATATTAAGTTAGTTTCTTTAGATACATTAAATGAAGATATTATCTTAAAACAAGGTGAAACATTTTCTACTTCAATAAATGAAAGTGAATATGTTAATTTAAAACCAGTTATTTCTTCTTTAAATAAAGTTTATTCATTAGTTTCTAAACAAGATTTATCTACTTATTTCTCATTAGACTGTTTATATAATTCTTCTACTTATCGTATAGAAGGAGAATTATCATATAAAAAGATTGATGATAACTTTATCTTCTTCTTAGAAATAACTTCACCTCTTGGAATAAAAATAAGTTATCTAAATGAAACATTCTATCTTGATATTGAATCTTCACATATTAAGTTTAATAAAGCATCTTTAAAACATGTTCTTTCTGAAATTAAAGATGTTTATTCATTAGATGAAGAAACTATCTCATTAATATTAAATATTTTAGATAATGGATTAGATATTATTTCTTCTTTAAATGTTGATCCTTCTTCATTAGTTCTTAATATTAATAATCTCTTTAACGGCATTTATTTTAGTGATGAAGATATTATTATCGATTTAAACTTAACTCAATTTGTTAATGATATTTCTTCTCTTAAGATTAATATTTCTTCAAGAAATTCTTCTTTAGAAGAAATTACTTTAAACGATATTTTATTAAATAAAGTTAGTTTAAAGAATATCACATTAAATAATTTAAGTTCATCAAAAGAAATTAGTGTTAATAACGAAGATTCTTATTTAGATTTATCAAGTTTAAGTAACTTATCTTCTATAAAAGAAATAAAAGATCTTATCTCTAATAAAGTATATTCATTAGAACTTCATGAAACGAGCTTTGAAGGTGGTTCAGTTCAAGGAAATATTTCTTATCTAGATTTATCTAAATTAGATCTAAGCGTATTAAATACAGAAGTAATTCGTATTGAAGATATTATTAATGATATTAGTTTAAGTGGTGAATTCATTCTTAAGATAGATAATCTTAATGAACCAATTCGACTTAAAGTTAATCTTAATAATGGCATAATCCAAGTTAAATTATTAGATAATAACTATTCTTTAGTTATCGGAGGAACTTATTCTGAACTAGTAGATATTTTAGATAACGTTAAAACTACTTTAGGAACAACATTATCTAACTTAATTAAAGATTTAGATTTAAGTAAGATTGTTTTACCTTTAGAAATTGAATCCACCTTAAGTGAGATAAGTATTGAAACTATTATCACTTATCTAAAAGAGATTTCTTTAAATGATATTATTAAATATTTTGATGTTTCGAATGTTGGTAAAATTGATTTAAGATTAAATTTATCTTCTCTAAATTCTAAACTTAATGAAGTTAATATTCTTTATTATAATTCTTCATTAGATGTTAATATTTCTTCATTAACTTCTTTAACTTTATCTTCTAGAACTAAAGTTAATGATTTTGATAATGAATTTGGTGAAGTAACAACTTGTTCATTTGAAAATATTACCGATTTAGTTTCGTCATTAAGCACATTATTAGAAACAAGAAAATTTGATGGATATATTAAATTAGATAATCTTGCCTTTAACTTAAATGTCAAAGATGTTGTTTCTTTATTAGGTCTTAATATATCAAGCGAAGATACTATTAGAATGATTTCTAATATATCAATCTATTATCAAATTGATTTTTCTAACGCATTAGATTTCTATTTAGATATTGCTTTTGATATTAAAAACGTTCCTAGTGATTCTTCA
This sequence comes from Azospirillum sp. CAG:239, assembly GCA_963653535.1. Taxonomy (GTDB): domain Bacteria; phylum Bacillota_I; class Bacilli_A; order RFN20; family CAG-449; genus UBA3210. The sequence goes on along the minus strand of CAVJWU010000003.1, from coordinate 51,906 downwards.
AAAGGAGGAAATATTTCCTTCAATACTGAGCACTTAATTATTACAAAAGTTAACAAAGATATTTATTTTAAACTTTCTAATATTGTAAGCTGTCTTACTTACGAAGAATGGTTAGAAGTAATTAAATATTTAGAAGATTCATTATCTTTAGATTTTAATATTAATTATTCGAACGTTAATGAAATTATTGATGAATTATCTAATGGTTTAGATAGTTTTATATCATATATTATTTCTAAAAAAGAAAATAATTCTTCAAGTAATATAACTTCTTATATTGATGTTAATAAAATTATTACTTCACTTAATTATGTTTCTTTAAATAATAATGAAAGTGAAATTAGCTTTGTTCTTTCTTTACAAGAAATCGCGTCAAAATACTCTATTAACTTTGTCGATTTAAGTTCAATCGATGTTAATTTAAATACTAAAGAAGGTAAAATCACATTAAATAGTGATTTTGAATTAAATTTATTTTATAAGAATAATTATTCTTCCTTAATTAATGAAATTGAAGCAAGTAATTACGTTACATGTTCTTCATTAATGTCAGTAATTGATCAAATTGTTTCATTAAAGAATACATTTAAACAAAATAAATTTGTTATTTCTACTTCGTCTAGTACATCATCAAATTATGTGTCTAAAGATAATAAGAAATTATTTGATTATTCAGGTAAAATTATTCTTTCGTTAGAAGAAGAAATTAAATTTAATATTAACAATGTTACATTAAATGCTTATCAATACGATAATGATAATAACGTAACAACTTCTACACATAATTTTTCTTTAGCGTATCTACCTACATATACTAAAAATGGTGAAGTTATTAATAAAGATTCTTTATTTATTAATTATGGACCAAATTTAAAAGGTTATCTTTCAAGAAGTGAATTTGCTTCTTTAGCTCAATATGGTTGTGACTTAATGGGAATTAATTCTTCTGTTATTAAGGCATTATTAACTAACTTAGGAAGTGCAGAATCTCTTGATACTAATGTTTTAAATTCAATTACTGATGGAACAAAATTACCTAATATTAACATTAATTTAGATAATTTATTTGACTCATATATTATTAGTCAAAATGATTCAGGAAGTGAATTTGAAATAAACTTAAATGCAAAAGATATTTATGCTTCTTTATACGGTGAAGATTTTAATAAAGATAACGAAAGCGAAAATAAAAATATCGTTTCTTTAAAAGTATGTTCTTCTAAAGATAAATCTTTAATTTCAAAAGTAAAATTAGAGAACATGTATTCTTCTTCATGTGAAGTATTTAATATTGATTTAGATATTTCTAATACATTTAGTGAAGAAGAAACTTCTTTACTAAATATAGTTGACGTAACTAATGATAATAATGAATTGGGTAAATATTATTATTTAGGTAATATTCCTACCTTATTAAAAGCTTTCGTCAATACCGCGAACTTAAGAAAATATCATGTTTCTGGTAGCTTATCTATGAATTTAGGTAAATGGAATTTACAAAATATCACTTATGATATAAAAATTGTCTTAGATGAAAATAATAAACCATATATCGAAGTTACATTTAACGCGAATTATTTCTTCTTAGTTATGGATGGAGGTCAATCTAAGTTATTGTATTCTCCGACTGAAGAAAAGGTTTACCTAAGAAATAATAAGAGTAAAAAGAATAGAGTATATACTTTTGTTGAATCCGATTCTAATTATATCGGTAACAAAGAGAATATCGCAGAAATTATTAATATTATTTTAGGTTCTAAATCCACCATAAGTGGAACTATCGAATCTAGCGTTTCTAACACCAATCCTAATGTTGATATTAATACAATTTTAAAGAATTATTCTTATAATTATGATGAATCGACCTTAACTGGTTTAACAAATGTAACTTTAGATGGTTCTCAATTAATGTCTTCATTAAGCAATTTAAATGTTCATTTAACAAATCAAGAAGTTGATATGCAAATCGATGAAAATAATGTTAAACATGGAGATTATTTAACTTCATTTACTTTTGATACATCCATGAGCGTAATTACCCTTTCTGGTAATGGAACATTTAATAATATTAATGAAACTACTTCTAATATCACAGTTGACCTAGATTTAATATCTAAAGCAGTTAATAATTCTTCAACTTGGTCGTTCTAGTTAAGTCCTTAAAGTTATGTCTTTAAGGACTTTTCTTCTACCTAATTAAAGATATTTCTTGAAAAGAATATTTTAATAGTTTAAACTTATTTTGTACGTTGATTAAGAGGTTAATTACTAATGTAATGAAGAGAGTTCTAGATGGTGAAAATGAACTTACTAAGTAATTAATGTCGCTTATGAGTCAAAGGGTAATACCTTCGTTTATCGCGTTAAGATTATTCAAGAGATATATTATAATATATCTAAATTAAGGTGGTACCACGGTTATTACGTCCTTTGTGAGGACGTTTTTTTATGGAAGGAGATTTATGTTAGACAAAAGATATAATCCAAATGAAATTGAAAAAGGTAAATATAAAAATTGGAAAGATAAAGGCTATTTTGAAGCTGGAGATTTAACAAAAACTAAGTTCTCCATGGTTATTCCTCCTCCAAATGTTACAGGTAAATTACATTTAGGTCACGCATGGAATACTACAGTTCAAGATATTATCGCTCGTTATAAAAAAGCAAAAGGTTATGATGTTATGTGGCTTCCAGGTATGGATCATGCTGGCATTGCAACTCAAGCAAAAGTTGAAGAAAGATTAAGAAAACAAGGTATTTCTCGTTACGATTTAGGAAGAGAAAAATTCTTAGAGCAAGCTTGGGCTTGGAAAAATGAATATGCAGAAACAATTCATTCCCAATGGGAAAAGATGGGTCTTTCTTTATGTTATTCTAAAGAAAGATTTACTCTAGATGCTGGCTTAAATAAAGCGGTTAGAAAAGTATTCGTCGATTTATATAACAAAGGACATATTTATCGTGGAGAAAGAATTATTAACTGGGATCCAGTATTTAAAACTGCTTTAAGTAATATTGAAGTAATTTATCAAGAAGATCCAGGCAAAATGTATTATTTTAAATATCATATTGTCGGTGAAGATCGTTATTTAACTGTCGCGACTACTAGACCTGAAACAATGTTTGGTGATGTCTGCGTCGTTGTTAATCCTAAAGATGAAAGATATAAAGACGTCGTCGGTAAAAAGGTAATTAACCCTGCAAACGGAGATGAATTACCTATTATCGCAGATAGCTATGTTGATCTAGAATTTGGTACAGGTGCGATGAAATGTACTCCTGCTCATGATCCTAACGACTTTATTATTGGACAAAAATATGGTTTTCCACATCCAATTGTTATGGATGAAACAGCTCATATGAATGATTTATGTGGTAAATATAATGGCTTAGATCGTTATGAATGCCGTGATAAATTAGTTGAAGATATTAAAAACAATGGTGATTTAATTAAAATTGAAGATATTGTTCACCAAGTTGGTCACTCTGAAAGATCTCATGCAGTCGTTGAACCATATTTATCAAAACAATGGTTTGTTAAGATGGATCAGTTAAGCGCGAATTCATTAAAATTACAAGATTCAGATCAAAAAGTTGAATTTATTCCTGAAAGATTCAATAAAATATTTATTAACTGGATGACTGGAACTGACGATTGGTGTATCTCACGTCAATTATGGTGGGGACATCGAATTCCTGCTTATTATCACAAAGTAACAGGTGAAGTATTAGTTTCCGAAGAACCACCAGTAGACATAGAAAACTATACTCAAGATGAAGATGTTCTTGATACTTGGTTCTCTTCTGCTTTATGGACTTTCTCAACTTTAGGTTGGCCAGAACAAACTGATGACTTAAAGAGATATTTCCCATTAGATATCATGGTTACTGCTTATGATATTATCTTCTTCTGGGTTAGTAGAATGATTTTCCAAGGATTAGAATTTATGGGTCAAAAACCATTTGATAAATGCTTAATCCATGGTTTAATTAGAGATTCACAAGGACGTAAGATGTCTAAATCATTAGGTAATGGTATTGATCCAATGGACGTTATCGATAAATATGGCGTTGATGCTTTAAGATATTTCTTAACAACATCTACTTCTCCAGGACTTGATACAAGATATTCTGAAGAAAAAATTATTGCTTCAAGCAATTATTTAAATAAGATTTGGAATGCTTCTCGTTTTATTTTATTGAATTTAAATGAAAACGATAATGAAGAAAATTTAAAAGTTGATGTAACTAAACTTGATGCAATTGACAAATATATATTAACTAAGTTAGAAGAAACAATTAAAAACGTTACATTTAACATGGAAAAATATGATTTTGCCAATGCTTCAACTCACTTATATAACTTTGTTTATGATGATTTTACTTCATGGTATGTTGAATTATGTAAGGTTAAATTAAATTCTGAAGATAAAGAAGTTTCACAAAATACTAAAGCTGTTTTAATAAAAGTATTAAAAGATATTATTCTTATGATTTATCCTTATACTCCATTTATCGCTGAAGAAATTTATTTAAATCTTCCTGCTCATAAAGAATCAATTATGTTAGATTCTTATCCTGAATATGATGAAACATTAGTCTTTAATAAAGAAACGTTAATTATCGAAGATTTAATTCATATGATTAAAGATATTAGAGCTTATAAGGTAACTAATTCTTTAGCCCCAAATAAAGAAGTTGAACTTTCTTTCTTAAATGTTACTTCTGATTTTGATTTAGAATTCTTCTCAACATATTTAAAGAGATTTGGATTCGTTTCTAATATCTATTTAGATAAAAAAGAAGGTAATGTTTACGTTTATAAGGTCGCTCAAATGGTTATTGTAGATAACATTGATAAGTCTGCATTACTTGAAAAAATCAATAAAGAAATTGAACGTTTAACTAGCGAAGTAACTCGTTCAAAGAAGATGCTTGATAATCCTTCATTTGTTCAAAAAGCTCCACAAGAAAAAGTGGAAAAAGAAAAAGCTAAGCTAAAAGCTTATGAAGACGAATTACAAGTTTATCTAGATAAAAAAGCTAATTTATAGAAGAATACGTTTAGTTCATTCTAAACGTATTTTCCTTATTATTTTAAAATTAATTTATTTAATAAATTATAGTGCTATAATAAGTAAAAAAAGGAGATAAAAAATATGGCAGAAGAAACAAAAGAAGAAAAAGAAGTTGTTGAAGCAGAAGTTGTTGACGACAAGAAAGAAAATGGATTTAAAAAATTCTTTGGAAAAGTAAAAAAGAGCGTTAATGATTCAATGCTTGAAGCAAAAAAAGAAAATAATTATGCTAGTGAACATTCATCATTTAAAGCATATGAAAAAGATTCATTATTCCCTAGAAAACTTGCTGGAGAAATCGTTGATGGAGTTTTAATTTGCTTTGGCAAAGTAGAATTTAAAAAAGGTTCAGTAATCATTGATGAAAATGATAAAGCTTATTACGTCGTTTCAATTTCAGAAACAACTGTTAATAGTAAAGTTGATGATGTAACTTACGAATGTGAAGGTAGCAAGATCACTCTAGATGAAAATGTTGAAGAAGTTAATGTAATTAGAGCTGATGCAAGATATTTCATCTATAAAGGTGAAGAAAAATAATCATGGCGATTAAAAATATAGTTTTTGATTTTAACGGAACTATTCTTGATGATGTTGATTTATGCTTAGATATTCTTAATCAAATGTTAAAAAGACAATCTAAGCCTACTTTTGATGTTGACTCTTATAAGAAAATTTTTACTTTTCCAATTATTCAATATTATTTAAATGCTGGACTAGATTTTTCGAAAGATTCTTTTGAAGATCTATGTGCATATTTTATTGAAATATATCAACCTCGTTCATATAAATGCAACTTATATCCTTATATTAAAGAAACCTTAAAAGAATTAAATGATAAAGGATATAATGTGATTTTGTTATCCGCGAGCGAAAAGAATAATTTAATGAATCAAGTACATAATTTTAAATTGACTCCGTATTTTAGTACGATTTTAGGGATTAGTAATGTACACGCAAAATCAAAATTAGAAATTGCAAAAAGATATTTTGAAGAATCAAAATTAAATTTAGAAGAAACATTATTTATTGGTGATTCTCTTCATGATTATGAAGTTTCTTCTTCTCTTGGTGGTAAATGTGTTTTAGTAACTTATGGTCATCAAGATAAAGAAAGACTTTCAAGTGCTGGAGTACCTTTAATTAGTGATATTAGAGAGATAAAAGAATATTTATGATTAAAGGAATCTTATTCGATTTAGATGGTACTTTACTAGATGATGAAAGATTTACTTATATTTCTAAAAGAAAAGAAGGTAAAAAACTCGGTTATAACGTAAAAAAAGAAGATGTTATAAAATCGTTAGGTATGTCAAAAGAAAATTCAATCATTTATTATGAAGGATTATATGGAAAAGATTTTCCAACTGAATTATTAGGTCAATATCGTTTTCTTTATATCTTAGATTATTTTAAAAAACATGGTGTTCAATATAAACCATATGTAAAAGCAATCTATAAATATTGTAAGAAAAACAATATTAAAATGATAATTTGTACTTCTTCTACTAAAGAAAAAGTCGATGCTTATTTATCTATTGACCCATTCTTAAAAGGAATGGATGAAATTATTACTGGTGATCAAATTAAAAATGGTAAACCTTCTCCAGATATCTATTTAAAAGGATTAGAAATTTCTTCTTTAAAAAAAGATGAAGTTATTGTAGTTGAAGATTCGTTAAATGGTGTTCATGCTGGATTAAACGCAGGACTAAAAACAATAATGATTCCTGATGAAGTTCTTCCTGATGAAAGCATCTTAAAATCAGATGCGTTAATTATGAAATCATTAAAAGATGTAATTTCTTATATAAAAGAATGTAATAGTGGTGTAAAATGTTAAAGAGGTTAAATTTATGGTAACAATAAAGGTAAAAGATTTTGGTGATATCGAAATTAAATTAAATTATGAAGTCGCGAAGAATACTTGTGCGAACTTTGTTGAACTCGCTAGAAAAGGATTTTATGACGGACTTACATTTCACCGCGTAATTAAAGGTTTTATGATTCAAGGTGGTTGTCCTATCGGTAATGGTACCGGCGGACCAGGATATTCGATTAAAGGTGAATTCAAGGCAAATAATGTCGAAAATAATATATCTCATAAAAGAGGTGTTATTTCAATGGCTCGTGCGAATGATTTTGATTCAGCTGGTTCACAATTCTTCATCATGCATAAAGATGGTGAATTCTTAGATGGAAATTATGCCGCATTTGGTGAAGTAGTAAGTGGAATTGAAGTAGTTGATAAAATTGCTAAAGTTAGAACTACTCCTTATGATCGACCATATGAAAAAGTCGTTATTGAAAAAGTTATTGTCGAAGATGAACCAATTTTCGAAGTTAATAAATTAAAGGAGAATTAATAATATGAATGTAAATGAATTAATCGCTCGTTTAGGACGTGTTGATGAAGTTGAATTCGCTCAAAGCACATGTTCTAGATCAGATGTCATTGTTAAAATTTTTGAAAATATTAAATCAAAAGGATTAGATGTTGATGAAGATTATTTAAATTTCGTCAAAAATTTAAAAAAAGACGAAGTTCAAGTCGATGTAAAATATCTTCCTTTATATGTTGTTGAATCAATTGCAAAATTATCTTGGAAAGAAATTAATGAGACAGATAATAAAGCTGAAGACCATCAAGAATTCGTTCGTTTTACAACAACTTTCTACGCATATCAAGATGACAAGAATTCTCGTTTTAATAACATTAATCCTTTATCTTGCTTAGACAAAGAAAATATTAAGGTTAATGAAACTTTATTAAATGATTATAAAGTTGAAGCTAAAACTTCGAGCGGTGATGATGTTTTAAAAATTGAAATGAACGGCTATAAATCTCCAGTTGTTCTTGATTGTTCAGTCGGCGAAGGAGAAACTTATTCTCTTGATACTAATGCAGTATTAGGTCAAAGTGATATCGATAAGAGAGTACAAAAAGCTTTAGAAAATACAAAATCATATAAGAAATTATGCAAAGAAAAAGAAAAATGGTCACGTATTGAACAAACTAGAGTTAAGGTAATTCTTTTACCAATTGCGTATATTCATATCGGTACTCATGATCAACTCGTCAACTGTGCGAATGCAATTATCGATGTTGAATATGAATTAAATCCTAAAATTACCAAAGATTTAAAGAAATCTAAAGCAATGGTTTTCCCTGCATTTATCATCGGATTTATTTTATCTGTTGCTTCATTTGTTATTTGCTTAATAAAAACAGTTGGTAATGAACTTTTCTTTAAAGATGTAAATATTAATTATGCCTTTAAGAACTTCAATGGCTATTTCTTTGTCATCTTAATTTTAGTTCTTTCTATTTTAATGATCATTTCTTTACCAACAAGAAAAGCTTTAGTTAAAAGATTAGAAAAGAATAAAAATACGATTAATTTTATTAGATGCATCGCATTATTTATCTATGGCTTAGATTTAGGCTTAGTTCTTTATTTCTTAAGCATCATTCAATCAATTAAATAAATTTTAGGCTATAAGGTAAAACTTATAGTCTTTTTAATTTGTAGAATAATAAGATAAAATATTATAAAATAATAACAAGAGGTGAGACTAATGGGGAAAGAAAATTTACCAACAAAAGTCGAAGAAAATAAAGAATTAGATATTAAACAATCTAATGAAAAGTTCTTTTTAACAAATATATTTACTAAAAAACGTGAAGCGAAAAAATTAAAAAAAGAAGAAAAAGAAAATCAAAGATTTCTCTATAATGATATTACGACAAAAGAAGAAAAAATAATTAAGAAATCTTCGCATAAATTTGTTAAAGCAGTAGCGATTGCTTGTGTAACTATCATCACTATTTTAGTAATCTCCGGTTTAATTAACATTTTTACTTTTGTAAAAGGATTTTTTTCTGATATCACTTTAGGAAATATTGTAGCAGGAAGTGTCACTGGTGTTTTAATCGCTTTATTATTCATTTTTGTTATTAGACCGATTATCATGGCACTAGCTACTCCAATGTTTACTTTAGATGTTGTAAGTGAAGAAGATGCAAGAAATATTTCGAAAATCAATTTTAAAAAATTACAAAAAGTGGCCAAAAATATCTTAGAAAATGATAACGTTTCTGAAGATAATAAAAACCTTATTAGAACTTTCTATTCTAATAAAAAAGAATTGAATAATACCTTAAAAAATGTTTATGACACAGAAATTAAAAATGACATTATGAAGATTGTTAATTCCACTTCGACTAAGGTCATGTTAACTACTGCATTAAGTCAAAATTCTAAATTTGATGCCATCAGCGTAGCTTTATTAAACATAAGAATGATTATGCAAATATGTGTTAAATGTGGTTATCATCCAACTTATTTACGTTTATCAAAATTGATCATTAAAGTTTTTAGAAATGCCATGTTTGCTTATGCGGTACAAAACTTAAATTTACAAGATATTTTAATTGATGGAATCGATAAATTAGCTAAAGGAGCATTAAATGCAATCCCTGGTTTATCTACCTTAACAAAGTCAATTACGCAAGGGGCGAGTAACGCATTATTAACATTAAGAATCGGTATTATTACTCGTAAATATTTATATGAAGAATTTAACATTCAAAGAATGATTAAAAACCCAGATGAAGTCGAAGTGGAAATTGTTTCTTCGGCATTAAAAGAAGCAAATGAAAATATTGATAACATTGTAATTGAAGCAAAAAGAGATATCAATGTTGTAAAAAAGGCTAAATAATTATGTCTACTATTAAACTATCTGTTCATGGTTTAGTTGACTTTTTACTTCGTAAAGGAAATATTGATGATCGCATCTATAATAATGAAACGATGGCTGAAGGGTCTCGTATTCATTTACGTTATCAAAAGATTCAAGAAAATAATTATTTAAAAGAAGTTCCGTTAGAAGTTAAAACTTCTCTCGGTGAATTTGATTTTGAAATTATCGGTCGAGCGGATGGTATTATTCTTTCTTCTACTCCAATAATTGATGAAATAAAAACGACTGTTCAAGATTTAGATAAATATTATGAAGAACAAAAAGAATGGCATTTAGGTCAAGCGATGTGTTATGCATATATGTACGCATATATGAATAATTTAGCTAGAGTCGGTGTACGCTTAACTTACATTAGTCAAAATGAAGATAACGATTTAGAATTTGATAATAAACTAATCTATAATTTTTCTTATTCATTTAAAGAATTAGAAGATTATTATCTTAATATATTAAAAGAATATTTATATTTTTATACTTCAATTGATACACATCGAAAAGAATTTATTTCTAATGCTGCAAATATTAAATTTCCTTATTCGAATTATCGTGTCGGGCAAAAAGATCTTGCAAAAGCAGTATATGCAACAATTATAAATAAACAAACTATTTTTATTGAAGCTCCGACTGGGATTGGTAAAACAATGTCAACTATCTTTCCTTCAGTAAAGACATTTTCTACCGCGAATACTGAGAAAATCTTTTATTTAAGCGCGAAAAATATCGCGAAAAGTGTCGCGCTTAATGCATTAACAAAACTTAATGAAGATGGACTTAACATCAAAGGAATAAAAATAACTGCGAAAGAAAAGATGTGCGTTAATTCTTGTATATCTTGTAATCCGGATGAATGTCCATTTTGTATCGGTTATTACGATAAAATAAGAAAAGCAATTGAAGATATTTTTCTACATGAAAATATTATCGATGAAAATAAAATCTTTGAATATGCCGCGAAATATGAAATATGTCCTTTTGAATATCAATTAGACATTTCTTTATATTGTGATGCAATCATTTGTGATTATAATTATTTATTTGATCCAATCGTCTATTTTAAACGTTATTTTGAAACAGAAAAAACTAATTACGTCGCATTAATTGATGAAACACATAACTTAATTAGTCGTTCTAGAAATATGTATTCTTCTTCATTAGCCATGAATGATTTTAAAATTGTTTACGAAGATATAAAAAAGACCAAAGCTTTACGTTTTAAAAAATATTTTCGTAAGTTAATTAGATTTCTACAAGAAAAATATGATTCAATCAATGATTTTTATAAAGAAGAAAGTGATTTTGAAGGAACTTTATACGATTTACTTACTTCTCTTTATCGAGAAGAAATTGTTTTTGCATCGACTTATCCTAATTTAATAACGACTAAAATTAAGGATTTATTTCGTGAAATAAATAGGTTTATTAAATTATCTGATTATATAAGTAAAGAATTTGCTTGTTATTATGAGAAAAAAGATAATGATTTATTTATTCATATTAAATGTTTAGATGCTTCTAATTTAATTAAAGATACCTTGAAGAAATTAAAATCAAGTATTTTCTTTTCGGCCACTTTAACGCCGATAGAATATTACGTTAATTGTTTAGGTGGAGATAACAAAACTCCTTTAATGAAGTTACCGTCTCCATTTCCTAAAGAAAATTTAATTACTTTGATTCGCGATGATATTTCAACAAAATATAAAGATAGAGTTTATTCTTACACCCAAATCGCGGATACAATTTATCATTTTATTTCTAAAAAAGTTGGTAATTATTTAGTCTTTTTTCCTTCTTATGCTTATTTAGAAGAAGTATTTAAAAGAATGAAAGAAGATAAAAATATCTCTTATATTAAACAAGTTAAAGATATGTTAGAAAAAGATAAAGAATCATTTTTAAAGAACTTTTCTTCTTCACCAAATTTTACTACTTTAGGCTTTGCCGTACTTGGAGGAGCTTTTTCTGAAGGAATTGATTTAGAAAATGATAAATTAATTGGCGCGATTATCGTTGGAGTTGGCTTACCTACTATTTCTTATGAACTTGATTTAATTAAGGATTATTATGGTAATAACGAACAAAATGGTTATGATTATGCTTATTCTAATCCTGGAATAAGTAAAGTAATTCAAGCCGGCGGAAGAGTTATTAGAAGTGAGAATGATGTTGGTGCACTTCTATTTATTGATGAAAGATATAAAACTAATCGATATCAAGACTTATTTAAAAAACAATTTAAGAATTCTTACTTTGTAAAATCAAATACTGAGATTGATTATTACTTAGAAGAATTTTGGAAAAAACATCAAAAATAAATAGCAAATATATCTAAATTAAGATATAGTCTTATAGAAGGTGAAAAATATATGGAATTTGATAACTCACATATTAGAAACTTCTCGATTATAGCCCATATTGATCATGGTAAATCAACTCTTGCAGACCGCATTCTCGAACTTACTGATACGGTCTCAAAAAGAGAAATGAAAGACCAATTACTTGACTCTATGGAACTAGAAAGAGAAAGAGGAATTACAATTAAATTAAATGCGGTTAATTTAAAATATCACGCGAAAAATGGCGAGGATTATCTTTTTAATTTAATCGATACTCCGGGTCACGTCGACTTTACTTATGAAGTAAGTAGATCTCTCGCTGCTTGTGAAGGGGCGCTTTTAGTAGTTGATGCAACTCAAGGAGTTGAAGCTCAAACGCTTGCGAATGTTTATCTTGCTATTGATAATGACTTAGAAATTATTCCTGTCATTAATAAGGTTGATTTACCAAGCGCAGATGTTACAAGAACGAAAAAAGAAATCGAAGATACAATTGGTTTACCTTGTGATGAAGCAGTTCCAGTTTCAGCGAAAACTGGTTTAAATGTCGAACAAATTTTAGAAGAAATTGTTTTAAAAATTCCTGCGCCAACTGGAGATAGATCAGCTCCATTAAAAGCATTAATCTTTGATTCATTTTATGATTCATATCGTGGAGTAGTCGCTCAAGTAAGAATTAAAGAAGGAAAAGTTAAAGTAGGAGATGAAATTCTTTTAATGAGCAATTCCTTATCTTACCAAGTTACTGAATTAGGCTTTAGAAATCCAAAAGAAATTAAAGTTAATGAATTAGTCGCTGGTGAAGTAGGTTGGATTGCCGCTCAAATTAAAGATATTACTGAAGTTCGTTCTGGTGATACTATTACTTTAAAAAATAATCCAGCTAAAGAAGCTTTACCAGGATATAAAAAATTATCACCAATGGTCTACTGCGGACTTTATCCATGTGATTCAAAGAAATATCAAGACTTAAAAGAAGCTTTAGAAAAGTTATGTTTAAATGATGCTTCATTAGTTTTTGAACCAGAAACTTCTCAAGCATTAGGTTTTGGTTTTAGATGTGGTTTCTTAGGCTTACTTCATATGGATGTTATTCAAGAAAGACTTGAAAGAGAATATAATATCGATTTAATTTTAACTGCTCCAAGTGTTATTTATCATATTTATTTAAATGATGGAACGATGGTCGAACTTGATAACCCTTCTTTAATGCCGGAAATAACTAAAATAAAAGAAATTCAAGAACCTTATGTAGAAGCTAAAATTATGACTCCAAATGAATATGTTGGTGCAATTATGAAATTATGCCAAGAAAAAAGAGGAGTCTATGTTTCTTTAGATTATTTAGATGCGACAAGAATGCAATTAACTTATAACTTGCCATTATCAGAAATAATTTACAATTTCTTTGATAAATTAAAATCTTATACGAGAGGTTATGCTTCTTTTGATTATCAATTAATTGGTTATCAAGCAAGTAAATTAGTCAAAATGGATATTTTATTAAATGGTGATCCAATTGATGCGTTAAGTTCGATTGTCTATAAAGATTTTGCTTATTCACGTGGTAATATCATTGTTAAGAAATTAAAAGATGTTATTCCTAGACAACAATTTGAAGTTCCAATTCAAGCGGCAATCGGCGGTAAAGTTATCGCTCGTAGCGACATTAAAGCGGTGAGAAAAGATGTTCTTGCAAAATGTTATGGCGGCGATATCTCCCGTAAGAAGAAATTATTAGAAAAACAAAAAGAAGGTAAAAAGAGAATGAAAGCGATTGGTTCTGTTGAAGTTCCTCAAGAAGCTTTTATGGCTATACTTTCAGTTGATGAAGATGAAGAATAGGAAACTATTCTTTTTCTTTGGCTAATTTTTACTTTAACTATTTTTATTAATTAAAGTTGAGTGTTTTTTTTACAAGTGTTATTATAAAAAAAAAGAAAATATTTAATTATTTAAATATTGTGAGGACGCATATGAAAACTATATCAGTTATTATTGCTTGTTATAATGAAGAAGAATCATTACCATTATATTTTGAAGCAGTGGATAAAGTTATTCCTACTTTAAAGAATTATAAATTAGAATTTATCTTAGTTAATGATGGATCTAAAGATAATACATTAAAAGTAATGGAAGAATTAAATAAAAATAGAAATGATGTAATAATTTGTTCATTAAGTAGAAATTATGGTCAAAACGCGGCATTTTCGGCGGGATTAAAAATTTCTAAAGGCGATTATTGTATTATGATGGATTCTGATTTACAAGATCCTGTTGAATTAATTCCTGAAATCGCTCAAAAGTTTGACGAAGGTTATGATGTAGTTAACCCACATAGAGTTGATCGTAGTTCAGATTCAGCTTTTAAAAGAGATACTGCTGGCTTATTCTATCGTATTATTAATAAATTAGAAGGAAAGAAAGTTATTCCTGAAAATGTCAATTGTTTTAGAGGATTATCTCGTAAAGTAGTTGATCATATCGTTAACCTATCTGAAAAAGATAGATGTATCTTAAGTGAAGTACCTCTTATTGGTTATAAAACAACTTACATCGATTTTACTAGACAAGAAAGAAAAGCTGGTCAAAGTAAATATAACTTAAAGAAAATGGTTCTTTATGCTTTTGATAATATGGCTAATATTACTTCTCGACCATTATATTTAGTCGCGATGATTGGAGGAGTAATTACTTTATTATCAACATTATTAACGATTACATTTTTAGTTTTCTATATCTTATCTTATCCATCAATTCATGTAGTTGGAGCTCATGAAGTCTTTACTTTATTATTCGTATTAAGTTTTATTAGCTTTGGAGTAGGCATTATCGTTGATTTTATTGGCGTTATTTCTATTTATTTACATAATATTTTAATTAATACAAGAAATAGACCTACTTATATCATTGATTTTGTTAAAGATAAGGAAGAAGTAACTCATGAATAATTTTCTAACTAAATTAAAAGATTTTAAAAATAAATTTGAAGAAAAAAATAAAAAAATTGGTGATGTTGTTTTTCCTTTTATAAAAGAACATGATTGTTTAATTTTACTTGTTGTCATTTCTATCTTTGGATTTCTTCTTAGATATTCTTTACTTAACTGCGTAACTGGTGATTATACTTCATTCTTATCACCATGGTATACTAGAATTTATGAAGGTGGATTTAAAGCTTTAGGAGAGTCATTTGGTGATTATACTCCAGCATATTATTATTTATTATGGATACTAACTTGGTTTAAATTAGAACCTGGAACTACGGCAGTACTTTACGGTATAAAATATATATCGATCATCTTTGACTATTTTTTAGCGATAGGAACTTATTGTATCGTTAAATATATGACTAATAATAAGATAAAAGCTTCTATTAGTTATACTTTAATTATTTTTGGCTTAACGATATTTTTAAATTCTGCCTGGTGGGCACAATGCGATGCAATTTATGTTTCTTTCTTAGTATGGACTATTTATTTTATGCTCAAAGATAAATGTTCTTTAGCGATGGTAATGTATGGTTTTGCTTTCTGTTTTAAACTTCAATCAATCTTCATTTTGCCAGTGATAATTGTTCTAATTTTAAAAAGACAATTTAAGATTAGATATTTATTATGGGTACCTATTATTTATTCTTTAGTAGCTTTACCATCTTGCTTTGCTAGTTCTTCTTTCTTTACTAGATTTAGCGAAATTTGGTCAATATATGTTAATCAATCTAGTAATTCTTATTCTCAACTAACCCTTAACTGCGGAACTCTTTACGCTTTAATCTTTACTAATTTTAAAAGTGAAGATTATGTTTCTTCTTTCTCTTTATTTTTAGCATTTGGTCTTATTGGTACTTATATCTTTATGATTTTCCATTCTAATAAAGAAATTACGAAGAGAAGAATGTTAGATAGTTTCATTCTTTTTGCTTTATTAGTTCCTTATGTTTTACCACATATGCATGAAAGATATTTATATTTAGCTGATGTATTAATCGTTATATATGTAATCATGTATCCAAAAAGATTCTATTTAATTTTCTTAGCCTGGATTAATTCAATGATTGGTTATATGGTCTATTTATGGAATATTCCATTTATTAACGTTGTCCCTCAAGAACAACAAGATTATACAAAAGCATTATCATTTAGATTTGGTGCAATATTATATTTAGTTTGCATCTCATTTATATCTTATTTCTTCTTTAAAGAACTATATACAAATGAAGATGATGAAAATAATTCAAAAGCTCTTCCTAATAATTAAATAAGAAATAACATTCTTAGGTAAAACTAGGAATGTTTTTTCTTTGTGAATTAGTAGAAAATTAGTAATTATCTTGTTTAATAACGTTAAATAGTCTAAAATTAAGCAAGGTGAAAAGAATGGAAAAGAACTACGGTATTAGATTTTCTTCTGAGTCTTATGCGACAAAAGAAGAAGTAAAACTTTCGCTTAATATGACTAGTGTTGACTCAATTTGGGAACAAATAAATATTTATCGTTCATATTATCTAGTTCCTCTTAATTTACGTAATATTGAACGTATACCATTTAACGTTTGTATTAGTCCTAAATTAAGTCGTTTATTTATTTCGCTCGAAAAGAAATTAGCGAAAATATTAACGAAATATCAAATTGAAAAAATTAAAAATGAACAGGCTTTTAACGAATTAAATATTTCTTCTTATTTAGCGATATTAACATCATTAAGAGATATCTATAAGATCAATGTTGATATTAATTTATTAACAAGTTTAATAAGTGATAGTTCATCTTCTTTACCAATTGAATATCTTGTTTTAAAAAAATATCTTGATACCTTAATTTATTTTAAAAACAAATCTTCTGGACCGATTAATCAACTCTTAGTTGTATCTATTTATGCTAAATTAAGAGGCATTGAACTCGATGTAACTTCTTTAAATTCTTATTATCGAAAAGAAGAAGTTGAAGATACTTCAACACACGTCTTCATGGGAAAACATTATGAAGGGTGTCCAACAGATAAAATAGAAGAATGTATGTCTTCTTTATTTGAGTTTCTTTCATCTAATAGTGAACTAAGTTTATTAGATGGTTTAATAACTTTTTATTATATTCTCTACATTAAACCATTTGATTATTTTAATGAAGAAGTAGCTTTAATATTATTAAAATACGTTCTTGGCCATGAAGGTCATGAAGAAATACCTTTTATCATTAATTTTGAATTCTTATTAGACGATAATTTTATTAATAAGATAAAAGATAAAATGCTTGAAAGTGAATTACAATTAGACTTAACTTATTTCATCTATGAAGTTCTTCCTTATGTAGAAGAAAAAATAAATATCGCTCTTTCTTCATTAGAAGAATATTCTTCAAAAGAAATTAATTCGGAAGTTCTTTCTTTACCTTTAGAAGAAGAAAGATTAATAAACAAAGAAAAATTCAATCTGACTACTTCTTTAGAAGACAATTATTATGAACACCTTCTAGATAAAAAGAGTCAAATTGAATATGAACAAAAAGTTTCATTACCAACAATGCCAATTGGTTTAGATGAAAATGATGCATATTTAGTTGCGTTACACCTACTTGAACTTTATCCAACATTAAGAAAGCAACAAGCTGAATTTTATGCGCATCATTGTACTTTAGGTAAATATTATTCAATCAATCAATATAAAGAATTTGCAACGTGCGCTTATGAAACAGCACGTACAAGTATGGATAATTTAGCCTCTTTAGGCTTTTATAAAAAAGAAAATGTTAAAAATAAATTCGTCTACACTCCCGTAGCGAACTTAAAAGGAGAAAATTAATATGATTAAATTTTTAGATTCTTACCCAGCTTACTTAAATATCGTATGGGTCGTCATCGGTGCTTTAGTGATTGGCTTAATTGTTTTCTTATTAAGAAAATATATTCCAGGTTTAAGAGGTGAAGAAGAACCAGTTAAAAATGATAAAGAAACCGCAGAAGAAAATCTAAAAGCAAAATTAGGTACTTTAGAAGAAGAAAATAAAGATACTGACGAAGAAAACAAAGATTAATATGCCTAGAGGTTTATATATCCATATACCTTTTTGTGAACATATCTGTTCTTATTGCGATTTTGCAAAAGAATATTATCAAAAAAAGAGGGTTGAACTTTATTTAAACGCCTTAAAAGAAGAACTTGCTTCTTATGATATTAAAGATATATCTTCCATTTATATTGGAGGAGGAACTCCTAGTTCATTAAGTGAAGATGAACTAGAGTTTTTACTTTCTTCTCTTGATCCTTATGTTAAAGATAATATTTCTTTTACTTTTGAAGCTAACGCAGAAAATTTGTCACTTAATAAAATTAAATTATTAAAAAAGCATCATGTTAATCGTGTATCGATTGGAGTACAAACTTTTAATGAACGTCTAATTAAAATTATTTCTCGTCACCATGATGAAAATATGGTTAAAGAAGTAATTTCTAATTTAATAGAAAATGGAATAAATGATATTAATATTGATTTAATTTATGGTTTACCTACCCAAACTGAAGATGAACTTTTAGAAGATATTCTTAAATTTACTTCTTTAGATGTCACCCATATTTCTACTTATGCTTTAAGTGTTAATAAAAATACCTTCTTTTATAATGAAGGGGTAAAAGAAAGCGACGAAGATCAAGTTTCATCGATGTATGAATTAATCGTTAACGAACTAAAAAAGAAAGGTTTTAACCGTTATGAAGTAAGCAATTTTTCTAAAAACGGTTATGAATCAAAACATAATTTACTTTACTGGCGTAATGAAGAATATTTTGGTATTGGAGTTGGGGCTTCTTCATATATCGATTCAATTCGTTATGATAACACTAAATCGATTGACCATTATATAAAAGGCAAGAGAAGAATTTACGAAGAAAAGTTAACTCCCTTAGATAAAGAATATTATTCTATTATGTTAGGTTTACGTTTAAAAGAAGGAATAAAAATTAATGATGATTCTCCTTATAAAGATAAATTAGATGAATGCGTTAAATTAGATCTTTTAGAAAGAACATTAGATACGTATAAAGTTAAAGACGAACATTTATTTATTCTAGATTATATTTTAAGAAAGATCCTTTACTAAGATTAATTAAAAATTGCGTTATATTGATTTAAAGGTTAAGAAAAAATATAACTAATTTATATACCATCTTGGTTATTTATAAAAAAATTGAACAAAATCACATTATTAATTAAAATATTAATAAGGGAGGATTTGATCAATGAAAAAAATGTTTTCGATATTTGTAATAGTAGCATCATTGACTTTAATTTCTGCTTGTTTTTTTGCGTCGACAAATTCAACATCTTCAAATAATGTGAGTCCTCTAGACACAGTGACTTTAACATTTGTCCAACATACATTTGTAACATATTCATATAATGAAAATAAAGAGATCAATGGTTATTATTTTGAAAATGATGAATTAGCTAAAACTAGTATAAAATTTAAAAAGGGCTATAATCTTTCTTTTGAAGACATTAATAATTTTGATTCATCATCTTTAAATTACGTTGTGCCTAGTTTAGTAGGTGATGGATATTGGTCTTTTACCTTTTTTACTACTTCTTTTGATGAAAATTCTGGATATTCAAGCAATTATTTAAAACCATGCATATTAGATAATGATTTGCTAATACATTTCGCTATTTACGGATAGAAGATGAATTAATAATAAAAATATTAGTCATAGATATTCTAAAAAGAATATTAATAATATAATTATAAAAAAATTAAAAGGAGAAAAGATTTATGTTAGATTGTATAAAAAATAGATATTCACCTAGAAGTTATCTAGAAAAAGAAGTTGAACAAGAAAAAATTGATGAAGTTATTGCTGCTGGTTTACGCGCACCTTCTGGAAGAGATGCTCAAGAAGGTATTATTATTTGTATTACTAATAAAGAAGTTCGTGATGAACTTTCTTTGTTAAATGCTTCTATTGCTGGAATGAAAGGAATAGATCCTTTTTACGGCGCGAAAGTAGTTTTATTAGTCGCACATAAAGTTAGTCCAATTGCTAACTTAAACGGCGCGGCAATGATTGAAAATATGTTACTTGAAGCACAAAATCAAGGTCTTAATGCGCGTTGGATTAACCGTGGTAAACAAGAACTTGAAGCTCCTTTTGGAAAAAAGATTCTTGAAATGGTGCATTTAAATCAGGAAGAATATGTTGGAGTTGATCAAGTTATTTTAGGCTATTCCGATGAAAAATCTTCAATTAAAGAAGTTAAACCAAATCGAGTATTCTACATTAAATAATAAATTTAATTAACATGTCCAAAAAAATGGACATGTTTTCTTTTATATTATAAGTGTTCAAGGAGGTAGTCTTATGAAAAGAATGAAATGTGCACTTATAATTAAAGATGACAAGGTGTTATGTTTAAAGGAAGGTATAAATTTAATGTTACCTAAAAAGAAAGTGAATTCATTTTTTATTGATCAAGAAGGAAAATCTTTTATTAAAGGAATGAAAAGAAAATATTCGATGAACATATCTTTACAAAGTAAAATATTATCTTTAAAAGATGAAGAAAATAATATTATATATGATTTATACATCTATCAATATGAAAGTGGTTCTGTTAATTATAATATGATGTTTCTTAGCCTAGAAGAATTAAAGAAAGTTAATTTTTCTTCTTATAACTTTATTCATAAGTTCATTATATCTCTTTTAAGTAAGAATCATTATGTAATTACTGTTGATAAAAAAGAATATTCTTCCTCTTATAATAAGAATTTCTTAATTGATATGTTTAATGATGTAAGTATTATTTTCGATGAAGATATTTCATATTTAGAATTCTTATTAAAAAAAGATTTATATAAAGATAATAGTTCATCTTTAAAATATTTTAAAAATGGAATGTTAGATAAATCTTCCTTATCTTTATCATACTAAAAATGATATTGTGTTATTATTTTAACTCATGGTATATAATAAACATAATGATTAATAAGGAGGTCTTATGGTCGATAAAAAATTATCTATCTTATGCATTTTAAATGTGTTAAAAGAATATTCAGATGAAGATCATCCTTTATTAATTAAAGATATTATTGAAAAAGTTAAAGATAAATATGATCTTGAACTAGAAAGAAAGACAATTTCTAATAATATCAGTATGCTTGAAGATTTTTCTTATGATATTGTTCATTTACCTCGTGGAGGAGTTTATCTTCGTGAACGAGATTTTGATCCTAGTGAAGTAAGTTATATCGTTGATGCGTTATTTTCGTCAAGATCTATTACTGCAAAAGAAGTACAAGATCTTTCCTTACGTTTAGCTTCTTCATTATCAAAATATCAAAGAAAGAAATATAAATATGTTTATAAAGCAGAACATGTTTCTCGTACGAATAATAATAATATTTTTTTCAATATTTCTTTACTTGAAGAAGCGATTGAAAAGAATAAAAAAGTATTGTTTAAATATAAAGCTAAATACGCACCTAAAGATAAAAAAATTAGATTTCAAAAGATTAACCCTTATTTCTTATTCAATAATAATGGTCAATATTATCTAATCTGTAATTATGATTATTATGATTCTTTATTAAGTTATAATCTTAATCATATTAGCGAACTTTCGTTATTAGATGAAGATATAAAACCAATTACATCATTAAAAGGTTATGAAAATGGTCTAGATGTTAGTAAATACGCGAAAGAACATATTTATGCATTTAATGGTAAAACTATCGATGTATTATTAAAAGTACGCGATGAAAAATCAAAATATTATGTTGAAGAATATTTAGGTGAAGATGTTAATTTCTACGAAAGTGACGGAGAAATTTATACTCGTATTAAAGTCGATGATAAATCATTAATTTATTGGGCTTTACAATATTCTGAATACGTCGAAGTTATTAAACCAATTGAAACGAGAAATGAAATAAAGAAATTAATTAATTTCGCTCAAGAAAAATATAAAGATTAATTTGATCTAAGGGAGAGTTTATGCCAACAAGAATTTGTCCAAATTGTAATAAAAAAGTATCGACTTCTCGACTATCTTGTCCACATTGCGATTACAAATTTAATACTAAAGTTTGTCCAGATTGTTTAGAAGAAGTAGATTTGTCGTTAAAGGAATGCCCAACATGCGGTTATTATTTTTTTAATACTAATCCTAGTATTATAGGAGGAGTAACTTCAAATGAAGAAAAAAATAATATTAAAGTAGAAGAAAGTCAATCTAAAAATAAAAATGAAAAAGCAGCTGAATTTTTAATTTGTCCTCAATGTGGTTCTTCCAATATAAAAATGGTAAGTTCGACTGAAGGATATTGTTTATATTGTCATACGAAAGTTTATAAAAAACAAGAAACTAATATTAACACGAAGAATATTACTATTATTAAGCAAGGTAAAGATACGTCAATTTATGAAAATAAATACCGTGTTAATCCTGAGGTATCAAAAGAATATATCATGAAATTAATGCTCGAACAATTAGTAAAAGAAGATGCACCAAAATCTGCCTTTAATTTCTCATTTTCAGCTTTAAAAAGTGAAAATATCTTATTCATCGAATCGGATAAAGGTTATGAAGTATCTTTTCAAGCTCGAGTTGGTTTAGATAAAAAAGAACCTTATATTGACTACGAATATTATTATGAAAATGTTCCGGTTAGGTCTTCTAATGGAACAGTCACAACTCAATCGGTAAGAAAAGAACGCCCTGTAACTAAATATCGTTCTTATATTGATTGGTCACCGATTGGAGGAAATACTAAAGCTAATACTGTTAGTTTTACTTCTAATGAAGAAAAATTTGATCATTATCGTAAAATGGCTCAAAAGGGGTTAAATAGTATTAATGAATCATCATTACAAAAAATTAATGATGAATTTTTGATGAGTGATTATGCGACTAAAAATATTGAATTACAAGAAAAAAATAAAATTAAGGCTTATATTTTTACCTCATTAAATGGTGATCATATTGATGATATTGAATTTGAAATAACTTCAAAAACTGAAGTAGAAGATATTTATTATTTAACTCCTTTATATTCTTTAAGTATTGAATGTAATGGAAAAACTTATACTAAATACGCATTTCCATTTGGTGATGAGATTTCGATTAATGGCGATGAGATATTTAATGAAGATTCTGTATTAAAATATAAAGAAAATAAATATAAAGAAAAAGATAAAAAAGTTAACCTTATTAAGAAAGATACGCTTAAAATAATTAAAATAAATAATATTCTTACTTCTTTAGGTTATATTAGTTATTTTGTTCTTGTTATCGTCTTAATTAATTTAGTTAATAATTCTACATTTACGACAGTAATTTCTTTTGTAAGCTTATTTATTCTTATATGTGCAGTAATTTATTTATCTATTTTTAAAAAGAAAAAAAATAATATTTCCGAAACAAAAATTAATGAAGTAATTAAAGAAACTGAAGATAATATTTTAGATTATGAATCAGAACGAGAAAATTCTCTTCAAACCATTTTAGAAAATAAACTAGAAGAATTTAAGATAAAAAATGTCATTGATTAAAAATAATTAATAATAAAGTGGCAATGAACGTTTTTTTACCCATAAACTAATTTATAATTAAATTACGGAGGAAAAAATATGAAAGAAATTAAATGTCCACATTGTAATAAGGTCTTTAGCGTTGATGAAGATTCTTATTCATCTATTCTTAATCAAGTTAAAAACGAGGCTTATAAAGAAGATTTAAACAAAGAAAAAGAGAATCTTGAAGAAAAATTTCATCTCGAATTAGAATCTAAAAATAAGGATTATGAAGCAAAAATTAAGGAATTAGAATTTAAATTAAAGAATTCTCGTTCAGAAAATGAATTATTAGTTTCAAAGGTTACTTCTTCTAAAGATAATGAAATCATTTCATTAAAAGAAGAAATTAAGAATTTAAAACAAAATTATGAATTACAACAAAAAAATAAAGTATTAGAACTTGAATCTAATTTTAAAAAACAAATTAGTGATATTAAGGAAAATAATACATTGCTTAATAATGAAAAAGATAATAAGATTATCTCTTTAGAAAATAAGCTTAACATCATTAATAATGAAAATGCTTTAAAAGAAGAATCTATCAAGAAACAATATGAAGTAGAATTAAAATCTAAAGATGACCAAATTTCTTATTACAAAGATTTAAAAACTAAGATGTCAACAAAAATGATTGGTGAAACACTCGAACAACATTGTAAAATATTATTTGAACAAGTTCGCCCAATGGCTTTCCCAAATGCTTATTTTGAAAAAGATAATAAAACTTCAGAAGCTAGTTCATCAAAAGGAGATTTTATCTTTAGAGATTATTCTGACGATGGAATTGAATATATTTCTATCATGTTTGAAATGAAAAATGAAGCTGACAAAACTGCGACAAAACATAAAAATGAAGACTTCTTAAAAGAACTTGATAAAGATAGAAATGAAAAAGGTTGTGAATATGCAGTTTTAGTTAGCTTACTAGAACAGGATAATGAACTATATAATCAAGGAATAGTTGATGTTTCACATAAATATCAAAAAATGTTTATTATTCGACCAAATTTCTTTATCCCATTAATTTCATTATTAAGAAACGCAGCAAAAAAATCTATCGAT
The DNA here is from genome assembly GCA_963653535.1 of Azospirillum sp. CAG:239. Lineage (GTDB taxonomy): Bacteria > Bacillota_I > Bacilli_A > RFN20 > CAG-449 > UBA3210. The sequence continues at coordinate 27,096 of CAVJWU010000003.1, read as the reverse complement.
GATAAAAGAGAACTTCTTCTTTATAAAAAACAAAATATTGATGTCACTAATTTTGAAAATAAAATGAACGATTTTAAAGATAAATTTAATTATAATTATCAACAGGCGGAAAAGAAATTCCAAAAGAGTATTGAAGATATTGATAAAGCAATTAAGAATCTTCAAGATATGAAAGATAATTTACTTGGTGTTAATAATAATTTACGTCTTGCAAATGAAAAAGCTCAAGATTTAACGTTAAAAAAACTAACACGTGATAATCCGACGATGAAAGAAAAATTTGAACAAGCTAAAAACAATCATGATTAAAAAATAAGAGGTTTAAGCCTCTTATTTTTCTTATAAAGAATTTAAATATGTATCTAATTTACTTGGTGAATAAAAATAAGATGAATCTAATTTATAATCGACAGAAATACCATTATCTGCGGTAGAACCATCTTTATAAACATATCTTAAAGTGGATGACATATTAAATGAAGTTCCATCAACTGAGATTCCCACACGAATAGAGCAATCGCCACCAGAAGAAGTAGAACCGATGATTTTTGCTTTATTATTATCTTTAGAAAGTAAAGCGAAAAGGTTCGCGCTAGAGAATGAGGCTGGAGAAGTTAATACATAGAATTTATATTTTCCTTCATATGAATCGTCATCAGTTAAATCTCCATCTAAATCATTATCAACATTAACTGCTTCAGTAAATTTAGCTCCTGTTACAGGATTTACGATATTGACCTTAACTGGATCATTACTTATGAATGAATAACTATATGCAAGGGCAGTTGATTCTCCGCCTAAATTAACGCTTAAATCAAAGACGACATTTTTAATTGATGAATCTTTTTCAATCTCTTTAAATGAATTATAAATAATACCAAAAGTGGAAGTGTTTGTTGATATATGTTCTAAATCTAAAGGTGAACTAGTACATTCGAAAGTATCGAATCTAATTATTGCAGTAGAACCATAAATATCTAAATTCTTATTTAACGAACCTCTTTCATTACCTAATGTTACATATGCATTATAAACTTGTTTATATTTATTATCATAATCACCTAAAGCGTAAAATAATTTACTATTCATTGTTGCGTTATATTCACAAGTATGACCACGGTAATTAAAACAAGTATGTCCTCCATCGTTAAAGACTTGGTTAATCGCTTTAGCTAATGCATTATCTGCAATCGCGGAAGAACTTGATAACATATTCTTTTTAATTCCTAATTCCTCTAAACGTGCATCTAATGAAGTAAAATTATAAGTAGGGAGTTTACCGCTGAAATAGGTCATTTCAAATAAGAAAGAATTATAAAAATAATTGGAGTAATCGCTAGTTCTTTCTTTGTTTTGATTATATTCTCCAGAATAATATTTTCTTCCATATGCATTTAATGCTCCAGAAGAAGAGACAAACGAATTTAAATTGACGTTAAATATATCAGTTCCGTTAAAGACATAACGATTATAATTTTGTGAAACAGAAATACATTCTAGGTAAGAAAAAGGAAGATAAAATTCATTATTATATGAAATTAAATTAGTAGAGAAATCATTTAATTTAATTACTATTTCTTTTCCTTTAGTGTAAGTACAATTCTTTTCGTTTAATGAAATTACTTTTGATTCGTAATTTGTAATAGTAAAGATATCAGTTGGTAAATTTGTATTACCATTAGTATTATTAAACATATCAAAATCACTAAAAGTAAGGGTGTCATTAACTGGATCTAATGTCATAGTCGCATTAGAAATTAAATTAGTAACGACATTACCTTCAACTAAAAAAATCTTCTTACCATTAAAAACATAATTAATAAATGTACTTTCATAAAATTCTTTTACATTTGTATAAGGGACATCTTTATTATCAAAATAATAAATATCTAAATTACCTTCTTCAACGTTATTATCGTAAACATAAGCATTAACAGTTTTAGTAATATTTCCTTCATTAATATATGTTGTAGAAGAAGAAATATTTTCACTACTAAAACTACTAAAAGAAGATTCTTCACTACGAGAAGAACTATTTGAAGTAGATGAACAAGCAGAACATGGTATTAATAAAGATAATGACAAAGTTAAAATTGATTTTTTATTCATAAGTTACCTCGTTTAACTAGTTAAATTATATTACTAAAGGGATTTATTTTTAAGGTTATGTAAGCGCTTTAGATATTTTTAATAGTTCACCTAATAAAAATAGGTGTATCATCAAGATAATATTAATAGGGAGAATTTTATGAAAAATAAACAATTATTTGCGACTTTCGCATTAGTATTATCCTCAGTCTTAGTTGCTGGATGCTCTAACACACCATCTTCAACTACCTCTAGTAGTTCTAACGTATCTAGTTCATCTTCATTACCAGAAATTAATCTAGATGATAGTGAATTATATTATTTAAAAGGTACATTCTATGGAACTACTGGAAAAATAGATGTAACAGGGGAAAAAGTTACTTTAACGAGCGAAAATACATCGATAACATTAAAACCTACTAGCGTTAAAGATGAAAAAATTAGTTCTTCTTTAACTACTTTAACATTAGATTTTGATGAGCGTTATAATGAAGGAAATGCATATAGAGCATATGTTGATTTAGACGGCGATGGTTTTTTACATTTAGAAAAATTAGTTTCTGGAACTTACGTTACTTATGGAACTTATCAACCTGATATTGCTTCATATCAAGGTGTTTATTCTGCTTATGGTAGTAGTGATATGTATGATGTTTATACTGTTATTACTAACGATTTTGATACTGTAAGAAATGGTTTTTATAACGACCACGTTTATCAAACTTCATGGTCAAATGAACAAACTTATATTGGAAGAACTCGTATAAGAGGAACTAAAGAAGCTTCTTATATCACTTATGAAGAATATGACCTCGACGGTGATGGTTGGGGTGAATCTGAACTAATTAAAGAAGAAAATAGAGTTCGTTTATACGATAGAACTTATGAAATGGATACTGCTGTCACTGATTTTGGTATTATTCAATGTTTAGAAATTTTTGATGGAACTAATGTCATTAGTATTTCTGCTGATTTAGAAGAAGGCGTACTATATTATGGAGAAAAACAAGCTACATTAGAAATTAAAAATGATGAAAAAGGTTTCTATATTTTATCTACTCTCGAAGAAAAAGAAACTAAAATTCGTTTCCATCATCATTATGTCACTTTTGAAGTAGGTGAAGTTGTTCATGCTTATCCAATTAACGATACTTCAGAAATGGAAGGTACTTTTACTGATAAAACTAATACTATTTCTTATGTACAAGATTTTGATACTGAAGAATATAAATTAACATTTAATGATGAAGAAACTTCTTTTACTTATGTTATTTTTAATAATCGTAAAGCTATCTCATTTACTAAAAATGGTCTTACTTATATTGTAACACCAGAAAAGAATGAAACTGCGATTAAAGTAAGCGTCAATGGAAAAGATACTTATTATTTAAATGATGATGAATTCGCGACTATATTTGCAAAAACTTATTATACACATAGTAACGGTAAAATTTCTTCATTTGTGATAAATAATGATTTAACTTTTACTATTGGTGAAACATCTGGACAAGGTACTTATGTTTATTCTCATGGTTATACTTATCCTATTTTAAAGATGGGTGAAACTACCTTAAAGATAGTTAATTCAACATTAGGTTTATATGAAGTTACTACTAAAGAAGGTACAGAACTAGCTTATAACAAGCAAACATTAGATTCTGTATATGGAACTTATTCATCTAACGGCGTTGATTCATTAACTATTGATGATAAATATGTCACAATTGGTGAAAAGAAATATGAATATGATTTTGCTTATTATTTACCATCTTCTTCATCTTGGACTCAATTTGCGCTCAGCTTAAAAGGAACTGAAGTAGATACATTAGTCGCTTGTAATTTAGCTGGTACTGTCGTAACAATTGAAGATAATGTTGAATCTAAATATTATGTTTCAAAAGATATCTTTACTTCAATTGTCGGTACTTATTCAGCATATGGAACTTATGGCATTGAAAATATTAAGATTTCTAGCGATGGTAAATTAACATTAGATACAACTAATAAAGATCATACAGGCTTAGATAGAGATGTTGAATATCCTTATTACATCATCACAAATGAAGATTATGGTTATATCGCAGAAATTATCTTTACTTATAATGGAGCTTCGGTTGCTTTAGATGTTTATTCTGATCACGTATCAATTGGAACTTTAAATTATTATGAAAGTACTTTAACAACTTCTTGGGGTATTTATACTGATGAAGCGAAAGAAAATATTGTCTTAATCCGTGATGGTGATATATATGTAAATGGTACATATAAGAGTATTACTTCATATGAAGAAAATGAAACTACAATCACATTTACTACTTCTACTGGTTCATTAGTAATTACTAAAGGCGATACTTATAACGCAGTATATACTGAAGGAGAAACAACTATTAGCCTAGAAAGAACACTAGGTTATAAAGATTATTCTAAATTTAATGGCAAATATACAATTAATGAAAAAGAAATTACATTTGGCTTAGATAATACTGGTTTAAGTTATGAAGCAGTTGTTGATGGTATTAGCGTTTCATTTAGTTTAATAAACGTAAGTCTAAAAGATGGTGCGATTACATTAGAAATTTCTAATTATTCTGGAAAATATTATTTAACTCTTAACTTAGAAACTTCAGAAGTAACAACTTCATTTGCCGCGGATAGTTCTATTCCTACTCCTCCTCCATTTCCAGGTTTATAATATTAATTAAGCAGTTCGTTTGAACTGCTTTTTCTTTAGTTCGTAATAATCTTATTTAATAAATTAAATAAATTTTGTATAATGTTACAGAGGTAAATTTATGAGATGCTTTGAACCAACTTATTACGCGAGAAATATCTATTCTATTCCATTATCTTTCTATCAAGAGAATGGTATTAAGGTATTATTTTTAGATTTAGATAACACTTTAGATGCTTTTGATGCATTAGTTCCTTCTTTAGAAGCAACTGAATTAATTAAGAAGCTAAAAGAAGCAGGATTAGATATTTATATTGTAAGTAATAATCACGAAGAAAGAGTAAAGAATTACGCGGATAAATTAGATGTTAAATATTCTTTTCATTCTTTAAAGCCATTTGGTTTTAGACTCAATAAATTTATAAAAAAACATCATTTAAATAAAAAAGAAATATTGATGGTAGGTGATCAAACTGTCACTGATATTAAGTGTTCCCATGCTTTAAAAGTAAGAGGCTGCTTAGTTGATAAATTAGTAGAACGCGATCAACCTACGACAACATTTAATCGTTTCTTTGATATTAGAATAAGAAATAGATTAATTAAAAAAGGTGTTCTAAAAGAAAGGGAAATAAATTATGGAAACTAAATCATGTTTAGGTTGTGGTTTACCACTTCAAAATGTCGATCCAAACTTACCAGGTTATACTCCAAAAAGTGATTTTGATGAACATAGTTTATGTCAAAGATGCTTTAGATTAAAACACTATGGAGAAAAATATAAAGATATTACTTCTATCGCGCCTAATTATGAAGAATTATTAAAAAAAGCAATTAAACAACATTGCTTAATTGTCTATTTGATTGATTTATTCAATATTGAATCATCGATGATTAAAAATATTGATAAAATCATCTCTAATAGTCCTGTCTTAATCGTCGGAAATAAAAGGGATATTTTGCCAAAAGAAATGGGTGATGATAAAATTAAACAATTTGTTTACATCCGCTTAAAAAAGGAAAATATACATCCTAAAGGAGTAATTCTTACTTCTTCATATAGTTCATATGGTTTAGATGAATTATATGAAGCATTACAATATTTATCAAACAAGAAAGATGTTTATTTTATCGGTTCTTCTTCGGTTGGTAAATCATCGCTAATTAATGCAATGATTAAGCATTATGCAAAAAATAAAAGAGATTTTATCGTAACTTCTCCTTATTTAGGAACAACGTTAGATAAAATCGATGTTCAATTAGAATCTAAATTAAGGCTAATTGATACTCCGGGCGATATTCCAACTGATTCATATTTAACCTTAGTTGATAAGAATACGTTGAAATATATGATTCCACGAAATGAAATTAAACCTATAACTTTCCAACTTAATGAAAAACAATCGATCTTAATTGGCGGTTTAGGAAAAATAAATATTTTGCAAGGAGAAAAAGCAGGCTATACTTGTTATTTTAGTGAAGAAATTACACTTCATCGAACAAAAGAAAACGTTTCGAATGAGAAATTTAATTCTTTAGTAAAACAAAATCAAATTCAACCAATAACTAATGCCGTTTTAGGAGTAGAGAATTTAGTTACATTTGACTTCGTTCTCCCTGAAAAGAAAGTCGATATTGTCATTGTTGGAGTTGGTTTCATCAGCGTATTTGGTCATAAACAAAAAATATCAGTCCAAGTACCAGAAAAAGTTAACGTCTTAATTAGAGACGCATACATTTAGGAGGATATATGTTAAATAATAAACAAATTAAATATTTAAAAGGTCTTGCGAATACCTTAGATAGCAAATATCAAATTGGTAAGAATGAAATTTCTTCTACTAATCTTGATTTATTAGATAAAGCTTTAACTGCACATGAATTAATTAAGGTTTCAGTTCAAAAATCAGTTTCTGATGATAAAGATGAACTCGCTCATGTATTAGAAGAAAAATTACATTGTGAAGTAGTCCAAGTGATTGGATCAGTCATCGTTTTATTTAGAAAGAATTTAAAAGATGGCAAAATCCATCTACCAAATTAATATGAAAACAATTATTTTCGGCGGATCATTTGATCCAATTCATAATGGGCATTTGATGATTGCAAGCAAAGCAAAAGAAGAATTTACTGCTGATAGAGTAACGTTTTTACTCGCGAAGCAAGCTAGATGGAAAAAAACTAAAACGAGCGATAAAGACCGTTTAAACATGCTTTTAGAAGCAATTAAAGATTATAAAGACTTTGAAGTATCGACTGTTGAATTAAATTCTAAACATGAAATTAATTATACCTTCGATACCATAAAGTCATATAAAAAGAAAAAGGGTGAAGAATTATATTTTTTAATTGGCTATGATCAACTAGAAAAACTTCATTTATGGTATAGAATTGATGAACTTTCTAAAATGGTTAAGTTTATCTCATTTAGTAGACCTAATTATGAAATAAATAATAAAAATATTGAAAAATATCATGTTTCAATATTTAACGTAAGTCTATCTAACGCAAGTTCAACAAGCGTAAGAAATTTAACTAATGTCGATTGTCCATTAAGCGTCTTAACTTATATTGAAGAGAAGAGACTTTATTATTTTGAAATGATTGAAAATTATATTAAAGAAAAAAGATTACTTCATTCTATAAGCGTCGCTCATGTTGCTTATGAGATAGCTTTAAGAAATGACGTTAGTCCTATTAAAGCTTATACCGCAGGTTTACTTCATGATATTGCAAAAGAAATGCCACATGAAGAACAAATTGAATTTATGAAGGAGAATTATCCAGCACTTTATAATTCAATTCCACGGGCCTTATATCATGAATTTATCGGCGCAGATATTGTTAGAAAAGAATTTCATATTAATGATAATGAAATTCTTGATGCGATTAAAGTTCATGCTACTGGATCAAGCAATATGTCAAGACTTGCCAAAATTCTTTATGCCGCGGATAAAATTGAACCTACTAGAGGATATGATTCTCGTGAACTAATAAACAAATGTTATGAAAATATCGATGAAGGATTTAAAGAAGTTTTAAAAGAAAATCTACTTTATTTTAAAGAAAATAATATAAATTATGATAATCCTTTAACTGCTTCTTGTATTAAATCTTATTTAGGAAAGGAAGAAAAATAAAAAATGGAATTAGAAATTTTAGAAATTATTGAAAAAGCAATCGATGAAAAGAAAGGTGAAGATATCGTCACTTTTGATGTAACTGGTAGAAACCCATTCTATGATCACGTCGTTATTGCAACAGTTAATAATATTAAACTCGCGAACGCGGTCATTGATGAAATTGAAAAGAATTTACATTTAGTTAATCATGAAATTAATCACATTGAAGGTTTAAATAATGATTCAAAATGGGTTTTAATTGATTGTAATGGCATTATCGTTCATTTATTTACTAAAGAAGAGAGAGAAAGAGTTAATTTAGAAGATTTATTAACTAAAGCGACTAAAAGATAATTATGGAAAAGATTAATTTAATTGTCGCGGCGATGGAAGTTGAACTTAATGCTTTATTAAATGAAATTTCGCAATATGAAGAAATAAAAGTTAAAGGTGAAACTTTATATCGCTTCATTCGTAATAATAAAGTTTATTATGCAGGACTAGGTAAAATCGGTAAAGTCCATACTGCTGTATATTTAACTAAGATGATTGAAAGCTTAAATATTGAAAGAATCTTTAATATCGGTACTTCTGGAGGCATTAAGGAAGATTTAACTACTTCTGATGTCATCATCGCGACTAAAGTAGGTTATTATGATGTTGATGTAACAGACTTTAGTTATAAGTTAGGTCAAATGTGTTCTTGCCCTCAATATTTTTCTTGTGACACTGAATATGTTAAAAATAATTTAAGAAAGAGTGAATTATCTTTAAAAGAAGGTATTGTTCTTTCGGGTGATACTTTTATGAATAGAGAAAAATATTTAAAGAGTAATTTAGTTAGACTTGAAGATGAAATACTTGCTTGTGAAATGGAATCAGGCGCGGTTGGTCAAGTTTGCTATATCTATAATATTCCTTTTGTGGTCATTAGATCTATTTCTGATATTGTTACTAGAGATAACAATAATTTTGAAGAACATGTATCTAATGCTGATGCAACTTCAACTAATTCTGCCAAAGTCTTATTACAACTTATTTAAAAATAGGGTAGAGACTTAAAAAATTGTTTAAAGTAAATAATTAGTAGATATTTAGTATTAATTTAGTAAATATCTACTTTTTTATTAGGGTTTATAATTCATGCTCTTTTTATTAATATTATGATGAGAATTAGAAGGAGATTAAATAATAAGCTTGTAAGATAAAACGACATTAAAAATAAGAAAATAATTACTTTACTATATTTATATAGTAAAAAGTTCTCAAATATCATTATTATGTCTTAATTTTTAAAAATATTACATTACTTCGCATAATTACTATTATGTAAAGTAAAATAATATGAATAATTGTACAGATTTATTAAAAAAAGAAAAAATCAAAATACATAAAAAGTCGTAGCTAAAAGTTATCCACAATTAAACTACGACTATAATATATAAATGTCCACTAATAATCTACTAAATATCTACTAATTTAGTATTTATACTATTATAAGTGTACTTATACCTATGATTCTATTAAAATACCATTATAAGTGTATTATTTATTCTAAAAGCACATAATTACTACTATAAGTGTGTTTAGTAGTTAATTAGTACTATTTTAGTAGTTCTTCGATAGTTTCTCCAATTTGGTCTTCTTTTGTTAAATTGAAGTTATCAATAATTGTTTTACCTAAATCGGCAAAAGAATTTCTTTCTTCGAGCAATTTACCATCTTTAATTGATTTTGAATAAAAGACATTTGGTACTTTTTCTCTTGTATGATCTGTTCCAATCCAAGTTGGATCATTTCCGTGATCCGCGGTAATGATGAGAAGATCATCTTCATGAAGTAAAGGAAGAAGTTCACCAAGTTGAGCGTCAAATTCTTCAATGCACTTTCCATAACCTTCTGGATTTCTTCTATGACCATATTCACTATCGAATTCAACTAAATTAACAAAGCAGAATCCTTCAAAGTCTCTACGCGCTTCTTCCATTGTCTTAATCATGCCATCATAGTTTGATGTGGTCTTTTGAGTCTTTGTCGCGCCTTGACCATTAAAGATATCATAAATTTTACCGATACAAGATACTTCATAACCATGATCCTTTAAAATATCCATATAAGTTCTTCCAGTTGGAGATAAAGCATAATCATGTCTATTAGGTGTACGTTTAAAGTTATCTTTATTAGTTCCAACATATGGACGAGCGATAACTCTACCTAATAAATATTCAGGTCTTAAAGTAATCTCACGAGCGATTTCACAATATTTATAAAGTTCTTTAACAGGAATAATAGCTTCATTGGCTGCGATTTGTAAAACAGAATCCGCGGAAGTATAAACAATCAAGTCACCTGTTTTAAGTTGGTGTTCACCGTATTGTTTAATAATTTCAGTTCCTGATGCGGCGCAATTACCGACGATATGACGAGCACATCTTTCTTCTAATTCATCGATTAATTCTTTTGGGAAACCAGTATCAGTAAATGTTTTAAATGGTTTAGTTGTATAAATACCCATCATTTCCCAGTGCCCTGTCATAGTATCTTTACCATTACTTGCTTCGCGAGCTTTACAGACATAAGAATTAGGATGGTTTACTTTATTAGTTCCGACAATTGGTCCTAAATCATTAATACCTAAAGCGTTCAAATTAGGGATTTTTAGCCCGTTACAGCGTTCTGAAATGTGAACGAAGGTATTTGTTCCTTTATCGTTAAAACGTTCTGCATCAGGCATTTCTCCAATTCCTAATGAGTCGCAGACAATTAAGAATACTCTTTTATATTTTTTCATAAGTTAATTAACTCCTTTGCATTAGTGATTATAGCATACTTTTATTGTTTCCTAAAGAATTTATTTTTCATCATCTTTATTCATCACTTTATCATAGATATCAAGAATTCGTTTAGTAGAAACATGAGTATATATTTGAGTTGTCGAAATTTTTGAATGTCCTAAAGCTTCTTGAACCATTCTTAAATCTGCCCCATTTTCTAGTAGGTGAGTTGCAAAAGAATGTCTTAAAGTATGAGGAGATATTGATTTTTTAATCCCTGCAATTTGAGCATATTTTTTTATTTGTTGCCAAAAATATTGTCTAGTTAAAGGTTTACCAACTTTATTTAAGAAAACATAATCACTTTTTTTGCCAACATTAAAATCTCTTACTTCACGTAAGTATTTAGTTAAATATTCTAATGCATAATCGCCAATAGGAACCATTCTTTCTTTGTTCCCTTTACCATAAATCTTTAAGCAATTTAATGAAGAAGAATATTGGCTTAACTTCAAGGATAATAATTCACTTACTCTTAAGCCTGAAGCATACATTACTTCGAGCATCGCGCGATCTCTTATCCCTTCTTTTTTCGTCATATCAGGCGCATCAAATAATGCTTCAACTTCTTCAAACGAGAGTACATTAGGTAATGAATGATTAAGTTTAGGCATTTCGATAAGGGTCGATTCATGAAACATATAATTCTCTCTTTGCAAAAAAGAAAAGAAGCTCCTAATAGTTGTCGCGCGGCGAATAATTGTTTTAGGCGCTTTGTCATCATCAGTAAGAAAGACGATGTAATTATCAATATCTTTATAGTCAAGTTCTTCAACCTTTTTAGCTTTTTTAAACTGAAAGAAAGATTTTAAATCTTCTTGATAAGAAGAAATTGTTGAAGTAGTTAGTCCTTTTTCAACAATAAGATATTGCATAAATAAACTTTTTGCATCATTTATATCCATGTTTTTCTTTCTCCTTAAAGTTCATATCGCTACAAATCATTAAAACATCTTTATCAAAACAACGATTAAATGAATTCACTAATAATCTTGTTTTATGTTTCTTCTGTTCACTTTCTAAAGAAAATAAATCCATTTGTACATAAACATTCTTTTTATCATTTAATGACGATAATGTGACACCAACTAAACGAATATCTTTATTAATAAAGTTCTTTTCATATAAACTCAATGCAGTATTAAAAATAACATCTAATTCATTAGTCGCATCATTTAAGGTTGTTGAACGCGAAAAATTTTTAAACGAAGTATCTTTTATTACGCAGGTAATAGTATAACCAATTTTATTTTCTTTTTTTGCTCTTAAAGATACTTCTTGTGATAATGAATATATCATTTCTCTAATTTCATCATAATCTGACGTATCATAAAGGAATGTTCTTGAATTTCCGATTGATTTAGGATCACTTAATTCAGTGTTAACTTCATCACTACCATATCCATTAGCCCATGCTTTAAAGGTATCATAACTTTTACCTAATAATTTTTTTACTTCTAAAGATTCGCTAGTAGCTAAATCACCTATTTTATATATTCCTAAAGCTTCTAATCGCGGATAAGTTTTTTTACCAATACCAAACATATCTTTAATTGGTAAAGGCCATAATATCTTTTGAATATCTTTTCTTCGAATAATAGTTATACCCATTGGCTTTTTCATATCTGAAGCCATCTTCGCTAAAAACTTAGTTGGTCCAATCCCTATCGAACATTTTAATTTAGTCTTTTCATATAAGCCATTTTGGATATCTTTAAGATATTTCATAGGATCATTAACTTTTGCTATTTGTTCACTAATATCTACATAACCTTCATCAATTGAAGCTGGTTCTATTATCGATGAATAAGTTTTTATATATTCAAAAAATTCATTTGATAATTTTTGATAATATTCATAATCTCCTGGAAGAATGATTAAATTCGAACATAGTTGTCTAGCTTGATAAGTTGGCATCGCAGAATGAATACCATATTTTCTAGCTTCATAAGAAGCAGTTGAAACAATGCCTCTTCGTGAAGTTCCTGCAACGACTAAAGGAAGACCTTCTAAAGAAGGATTTTTAATTGTTTCTGCAGTTGCAAAAAAAGCATTTAAATCAATATGCATTATTACTTTAGCCATTCTTATCACCCTAAAATATAATAACAAAATCTCGTTTTTTATACAATTATGTAAACTAAAATAAAAACTAGCATTACCTAATTAGTAGGAACAATGCTAGTCACATTTATTTATGAAGTAAAGAAGAAGCTAAGGCAAGTGATTCAGTAGTTACTTTATTTCCTGATATCATCTTTGCAAGTTCTTGCGTTAATCTTTCACCATTAATTTCTTCAATATGAGAAGTTGTAATATCATTTTTTACATCTTTAGAAACAAAATAATGATAATCGCCATTACTTACCATTGCAGGTAAATGAGAAATAACTAAAGCTTGTGAATATTTCGATATATCATGTACTTTTATACCTACTTTATTTCCGATTTCTCCTGATATTCCTGTATCAATTTCATCAAAGATAATTGTTTCAACAGGATCTAGTTTATTAAAGACATTCTTTAAAGCTAAATTAATTCTACTTGTTTCACCTAAAGAAGCAGTTTTACTTAAAGGAAGGAACTTACTACCTTTATTAGCTTTTAAAATAAAGGTAATTAATTCATTACCATCGATATCAAAATCATCTTTTTTTGAAACATTTAAAGCAAATTCAGCATTTTCTAAGCCGATATCTTTTAATTCGTTATTAACTTCTTTAGTAAGTAATTTAGCCCCTTCGAATCGAAGCTTACTTAATAAATCACATTGCAAGAGTAATTCTTTCTCTTTTAAAGATATATTTTCTTCTAGCTTTGAAAGATTATATTCATAATCTCCTTGAAGCGATAAAGTCTTCTTCATTTCTTCAAATTTAGCTAAAATTTCTTCAGTTGTAGAACCATATTTTCTTTTTAATTTATTTAATAATGATTTTCTCTCTTTTAAATAATCAAGTCGAGACATATCATTACTTAACGAAGAAAAAATATTGTTTAATTCAGTATAGGAATCTTCTAATTCATAATAAGTTTCGATAAACTTCTCTTTCTTTTCTTCGTATTTATCGGAATTTAGCTTATTTAAAGCCGTTTTAGCTTCATAAAGATGGGAAGAGGCATAATTATATTCATCATTGAATTTCGTGAATATATCAGCGATTTTTTCAAAAGATTCTAAATCTCTTAATTCATCATCAATTTCTTCTAGTTCATTTTCTTGAATATTAGCTCTTTCAAGTTCATCAACTTGATAAGTAAGATATTCAATATCATCTAACGATAATTTCTCTTCTTTTAATTTTTTATATTCTTTAATTAAACTTAAATATTCTTTATATGAACTTTTATATTGATCGATAATATTTTCTTTATCAACATAAAGAAGTTTATCTATCTCTTTAATTTTTAATTTGAGAATATATTGATCTAATAAAGATATTTGTTTTTCTTCATCAAAATAAGAATTATCTTTGTGTTGTGAATGAATATCTAAAACACTTTCCATTAATATTCTTAAGGAACTTATAGGGAAAGAATGCATATTAACTTTACAAGTCGATTTATTATTAATATCTAACGAGCGAGAAACTATTAAAGTATTATCATCTTCAATTAAATCTTCATATTGATTATTAATTAAATTTTTAGTTTTATTTGAAACAATAAAGGTGCCTTCAATAAAAGCTTTTGTTTCACCATTTCTAATTTTATCAAAGCTCGATTTTTCGCCTTTTAAAAGGTTAATCGCATCGATAATAATAGATTTACCAGCCCCAGTTTCACCTAGAAGAACATTCATTCCTTCTTTAAATTCAATTTCTAAGTCTTGAATAATCGCAAAGTTTTTAATAATTAAATGTTGTAACATAAATTTAACCCTCTAATTTATTTTATCAAATATCATAATTTAATTCACTTATAGAAAATTAAATCAATTAGTATTTAGATAAAACTCTTTACTACATCTTGAAAGATTAAACAAATAATCTTCCGTCATATATATAATTTGAATAATTTTGTCAAAATCCTAAATATTTGTAAAAAAGACTTCTAAAATTAGAAGTCTAATACATTTTGATATTCTTTTATGCTGTTAATAATTTCTTCTACGCGTTCTAGAGGTAAATTTTCTTTTCTAAGAGCTTCAATCTTAGTTAATTGATCTTTGATATGCTTAATAAAATATTCATTTTTCTTTTGAAGTAAAATTGGTCCATATTTTAATTCTAAAGATGAATAATCTTTATGGCCTTTTTTAAATAAAGATACTTCATAATATTTATTTTCATCAATAACGCAATCTTCATTAGATATATAATATCCTTTAGAAACTAAATACGTTCTAATTTCATCCATTTTACCATGAGAAGAAATGATAATATTATCTAACTTTAGTAATCGTTCTAATGAATCATTAAAGATTTTTATAATCGTATCTTTACCCATTCCAGCAATAATAATTGTATCGATATCGCTTGGTAAATAAGTTATTCCATCGCTTAAAGAAGTTTCAATATCTACACCTAGTTCTTTTAAATTCGCTTTTAAAATATTGTAAGGACCTATTTTATTTTCGACTCCTAAACCACGTTTTATTATCCCATTTTCTTTTAAATAGGCAATTAGATATCCATGATCTGCCCCGATATCTGCCGCGGAAGAATCATTAGGAACTAAAGAAGCAATCATTTTTAATCTTAAAGATAGATTAATCATTACATGTCTCTATAATCACCAAAACGTTTTGAACGAACTGGATGTCTTAATTTACGGATTGCTTTTGCTTCAATTTGACGAATTCTTTCGCGTGTAACACCAAATTCTTTACCAACTTCTTCAAGAGTTCTTGGTCGACCATCATCGAGACCATAACGTAAGCGAAGGACTCTTTCTTCTCTATCGGTTAAATCTTTCATGACAGAATATAATTCTTCTTTTAATAAACTCTTAGTTGCGTATTCACTAGGAGAAGTTGCATCTTTATCTTCAATGAAATCACCTAAATGAGAATCATCTTCTTCACCAATTGGTGTTTCAAGAGAAACTGGAGATAAAGCTATTTTTTGAATTTCTCTAATTCTTTCAGGAGAAATTCTACTTGCTGGATCCATCGCATCAGAAATTTCTTGTGCGTTAGGTTCTCTACCTAATTTTTGAACTAATTCTCTTTGAGTTCTCGTGATTTTATTAATTGTTTCCACCATGTGAACTGGAATTCTAATCGTTCTAGCTTGATCAGCAATCGCTCTAGTGATAGCTTGTCTAATCCACCAAGTTGCATAAGTTGAGAATTTAAAACCTTTAGTATAGTCAAATTTTTCAACTGCTTTAATAAGACCTAAGTTACCTTCTTGAATTAAATCTAAGAATTGTAATCCTCTACCAACGTAATGTTTTGCAATAGAAACAACTAAACGTAAGTTTGCATTAATTAATTCATCATGAGCTTCTTTATCACCTTGTGCGATTCTTTCAGCGAGTTCTTGTTCTCTTTCTGGTGTTAAAAGCTCAACGTTACCGATTTCTTTTAAATACATTTTAACAGTATCAGTAACTTTTACGTTATCACTAGCGAGGGCGTTATAATCAATCTTATCGATATTTTCAATATTTTCAATTTCTTCTTCTGCGCCTTCTTGGAAGTCATCATCAACGTCTAATAAATCATTTTCAAATGAATCATCTTTCATTTTTGATTCATCAAAGTCCATCTCTTCAAGATTATCATCTTCGTTAGTATTTACTTTGATGTTTTTATCAGTAAAATATTTGATTAATTCTTCTAATTCTTCATCAGAAAGTTGTAACTTATCAACCGCGTCAAAGATTTCGTCTTGTTCGAGAACATTATCATTCTTTTTCGCTTGTTTTTCTAAGCCCTTCTTTACTGATTCGATTGCTTTTTGCTTTTCACGAGCTTCTTCAGCTTCAGTATCTTCAATTGGTAAGTCTTCGATTTCGTTTTCATCTTCATCTTCGAGATCTTCATCGTCGAGATCTTCAATTTCTTCGATTTCTTCTTTAGTTTTACGAGCCATATTTTTCCTCCTTTTTTAGTTTTTCTTTTTTAATTTATCATTTTCTATTGAATATTCTTCTAAAGATTTAACTTGTTGTTCTAAAGATAAATCTTCGTTACGAAGTGATCTATTCACTTTATCTTCAATTGTCATTTTTTGCATATTTCTTTTTAACAAGTCAAAATAATCTTTCATCGTTTCTTCTGAATATGGTGCGTGTTTATCATTGATTAATAAATCAGTAATCGTATCGATTAATTCTTTATTTTGAATATTATCATTAGTTTGTAATTCACTTATTAAATCAATACCTGAAACATTATTTGTTCGATTATACATATCGATAATGTAATTAGCGATGGTAGAATATACATCATCGATTAAATATGCACCATTTTTTAAATAATAAGTAACTGCCTTAGGATCAGTTAACATCAGGTACACGATTTCTTTTTGCACTTTCTTCAATTGAGTAGTTTTTAAATTCTCCCCCTTAGAAATTAAATTGTAGTCGATCTTTTTATTTTCTAAAGTAGTTTGTAATAAATTTTTATAAGTTTGTTCACTTAATCCTGTATCAGTAGCTAGACGCTTAATTAAAATATTTTTTGAAACATTATCTTTTAAAGTAGATACGTAATTAGAAATGACCTTGGAAAATTCACTTTTTCCTGTTGAAGTCTTTAAATCATATTGCTTTAAATAATATGAATAAGCAAAATCGATTCCTTCTTTTAATCGATTGGCTAGTTTAAATAATGTATCTTTTCCATATTTTTGTAATATTTCATCTGGATCTAAAGTCGATTTACCATAATCTACTACTTTATATGGGATTCCGTTTTCCATTAAGATATTGCCAGAAGCAAGACAACCATGTTGACCAGCTGCATCACCGTCTAAACATAATCTAACTTCGACGTTTAAACTTTTTAACATCCGCGCGTGTTCTTTAGTAAATGCCGTTCCTAGCAGTGCGACACAAGATTTAATATTCGCGTTATATAATGCGAATACATCCATAAAACCTTCAACGACATAAACACACTTTTCTTTACTCGCTTCTTTTTTTGCATTTTGATAATTATATAAAACTTCTCTTTTCTTAAAGACATTTGTCTCTTTACTTGAAAGAAATTTAGGTTCAATATGATCATCAATTCTTCTACCAGAAAAACCAATTACCTCTGAATGGACATTATAGATTGGAAATATTAATCGACCATGATAGAAATCGATATATGTTCCATTCGATCTTGTTAATATTCCTATTTCATCTAATATATCGACACTTATATTTTTTCCTCTTAATAACTTAATATCAAGTTCAGGATTAGTCGAAGCGTAACCTAATTCAAAATAAGAAATCATTTCACTTGAGATATTTCTTTTTTCTAAATAGGTCCGACATTCCGCGCCATCTTGAGTATCTAATAAATATTTATAGATTTCTTTTGCTTCATTTAAAGCGCGTAGTTCATCTTGAATATGCGGATCTACTTCTCTAGTTTTAACTTTTAACTTAGGAGAAGTAAAGCCGATTTTTTCCGCGACAATATTAACTGCCTCATCAAAAGATACATTTTCGTATTTTTTTACAAACGATATGGCATTACCACCTTCATTACATACGAAACATTTAAAAATCTTTTTTTCAGGAGTAATTTGCATCGAAGGATTTGTATCATTATGAAAAGGACATAAACAAACATATGAATTACCTTTTTTAGTGACATTCACATAACTTTGTATAATACTAACAATATCAGCTTTTTCTAAAATTTCTGAAATTATTTCGTGATCCATTAAATCCTTCTTTCTTTTAATTAAAATTTAATTTTTTCGTTTATATATTTACTTACTTCACTTAGAGGCATTCTAACTTGTTCCATAGAATCTCTATCTCTAATTGTAACGCAGTTATCTTCTAGAGTATCAAAATCAACTGTTAAACAATATGGAGTACCAATTGCATCTTGTCTTCTATAACGCTTACCAATTGAACCTGTTTCATCATAAGTAACTGAGAATTCTTTACAAAGATCATTTAAGATTTCAGTTGCTTTTTCATTTAACTTTTTACTTAAAGGTAAAATAGCAACTTTATAAGGAGCAACTGCTGGATGTAGATGCATGACGATACGTGTATCGTTTTCAAGTTGTTCTACTTCATAAGCTTCGCACATTAATACTAATGCAAGACGATCTGCTCCTAATGCTGGTTCAACACAATAAGGAATATATTTTTCATTAGTAACAGGATCAAAATAAGACAAATCTTCTTTTGAATATTCTTGGTGACGTTTTAAATCGTAGTCTGTACGATCAGCAATACCCCATAATTCACCCCATCCAAATGGGAATTTATATTCGATATCAGTTGTCGCGACGCTGTAGAAAGCTAAAGCTGCTTTTTCATGATCTCTATATCTTAAATTTTCTTTCTTAATA
Source organism: Azospirillum sp. CAG:239 (assembly GCA_963653535.1). Lineage (GTDB taxonomy): Bacteria > Bacillota_I > Bacilli_A > RFN20 > CAG-449 > UBA3210. Next base: position 7,907 of record CAVJWU010000003.1, on the reverse strand, counting down.
TTTAAGGAATATAAGAATTCCATACAATATTTCTTCCAATATTCAAACCATTTTAAATCTTCGCCTGGTTTACAGAAGAATTCCATTTCCATTTGTTCGAATTCTCTAATACGGAAGATGAAATTACCTGGAGTGATTTCGTTTCTAAAAGATTTACCGACATCACAGATACCAAGAGGAAGTTTCTTTCTTGTGGTACGAACAACGTTTGCAAAGTTAACAAATAATCCTTGCGCAGTTTCTGGACGTAAATAAACTTCTGATTTAGAATCTTCAGTAACACCAATATGAGTTTTAAACATCATTTGGAATTGTCTAATACCAGTAAAATTTGAATTACCACATTTTGGGCAAACGATATGATGTTCTTGAATATAAGTAACCATTTCATCGTTAGACATCCCTGCACAAGAAATACCTGCTTGAGATTCAATTAAATCATCCGCTCTATGACGTGCTTTACATGATTTACAATCGATTAATGGATCAGAGAAGTTTGCAATATGTCCTGTTGCTTCCCATACTTTTGAATTCATGATGATTGCTGGATCTAAACCGACGTTCATTGGTTGTTCAGTGACAAACTTCTTCCACCATAAATCTTTTACATTTCTTTTAAATAATGATCCTAGAGGTCCATAATCCCAAGAATTTGATAAACCTCCATATATTTGTGAACCTGGATAAACATAACCAGATACTTGTAAATGAGATACAATCTCATCAAATTTATATTCTGCCATAATTCCTCCTGCAAATTACAAAATCCATTAAATTATATGTTGCAACTCATATTGTGTCAACCTACTATAAGTGGACTTTTATTTAATTTTACTATTTTTCCTTTTGTTTAATATTATTGTATCCTATAAAGCATCAATACTTCTTAAATACATTTCTTCTCCTTTAAAAGAAGATATTCCAAAACTATTTTTTAAATGTAAACTTAAATCTTTTAATAATTTAACTGCAGTTATTTTATTAAAAGTATAATGATCCATCTTATTAACACCAACTTTAAAACTATATAAGAAAGTTTTTAAATAGTCTTCTCCTTGTGCATCGTGATATTTTTTTAAGTGATTAGAACAAATAAAACCACCTTCTGGGTAACTTACACTTGCGATATGAAGATTATCTGAACAATATACGCAAGAAGAATAATTTAATGAATACCCAGATAATTTAATAATGTTGGCTAGAACAATGCAAACTAATGTTAAGGTATCAAAATTTTGATTAATTAATTCTAAACATTTTAATAAATAAGAATAAAGTTGGCCAATCTTTTCATCTAAACATTTAATAATAACTTCACTAAGAAAACTAATTGCGCTCATTTTTTCTAATGATTCATACATCGAAGAAAATGAAGAGATAAGTTTACCTTGCGTTAAAGTTAGATTATTTCCTTTTGACGATAAATTAAATAATGAATGAGAATATAATAAAACGCTAGAAGCATTCTTACTAGTAAGAGAAAGAACGCCGCGAGCTAAAAAAGAAATGGTTCCGTTTTCACTTAAAACTAAAACCATTGCGTCTTTTTCTTTATATGCGTTTATTCTTAAGACAATTCCTGTAACATCGATATTCATTTTATTCTTCGTCTTGTTTATAACCAAATTCTTTTAAATATGAAGATGAATTACGCCAATTTTCTTCGACACGAACGAATGTCTTTAAATTGACTTTACGATCTAACATTTTTTCTAATTCTTTACGTGCGCTCATACCGATGCGTTTAATCATCTTACCTTGTGAGCCGATAATAATACCTTTTTGTGATGATTTTTCACAAATGATTGTCGCATTAATTTCTAGACAATCATTTACTTTTGTCATTTTTTCAATTTTAACCGCGATACAATGAGGAACTTCTTCTTCTAAATATAATAAAGTTTTTTCTCTAATAATTTCACCGACTAAAAAACTTAATGGGTGATTAGATTTATAATCATCAGGATAATATTTAAATCCATCAGGGAGAACTTTCTTAATTTCAGAAACTAATAAATCACAGTAAATATTGTTACGTGCGCTAATCTCAATAAAATGTGCTTCAGGGAAATATTCGCGATATGCTTTCTTTAAATTTTCCATTAATAAGACATTAGTTAAATCGATTTTATTAAAGACAACGAACATTGGGCATTCACATTTTTTTAAAGATAAACATACTGGTTCATCTTTTTCTTTAGAAAATGACATTGATGAATCGACTAATAAAATTAAAGCATCAATTCCACTTAAAGATGAATAAGCTTCAGAATTCATGTATTCATCGAGCTTTTGGTGAGGAATTAATATTCCTGGAGTATCGATAAAAACAATTTGTGAATCAGAATCATTATAAATTCCTTGAATTGCATTTCTCGTCGTTTGAGGTTTTGGAGTAGCAATCGAAATTTTTGAATGGACTAGTTGATTAATTAAGGTAGATTTTCCTGCGTTAGTTCTACCGACTATAGTGACAAATCCTGATTTCATTAGTCCATATTTTCCTTTTCAAATTGATAAGGTAATAATTCGTTAACATTAGTAACAAGTTCTTGACCTTTTAAATTAAAAATATAGATTGGGGCAGTTTTAGGGAATAATTCACTTAAAACTTGTCGACATGCTCCACATGGATAAGGTAATGAATTAGATTCGCAACATAAGGCCATCGCGAGCATATCACTAGTTTTGTAGCCAGATAAAATCGTTCTAAAAACAGTATTTCTTTCTGCGCACATACTAAGTCCATAAGAAGCATTTTCAATGTTTGCTCCTTGAATGATATTTCCATCTTTTAATAAAATAGCCGCGGCTACTTTAAAATTAGAATAAGGTGAATAAGATAAATTTAAAGCTTCGATTGCTTTTTCTTTTAATTCTTTAATTTGTTCTTCTTTCATATGTTCTCCTAAAGGCCTAATAAATCCATGACTTCATCTTGAATTTTAAACATTACTTCTTCATCTTCTTTTTTCATGTGATCATAACCTAATAAATGAAGTAAGCCATGGCAAGTAAGAAATGACATTTCTCTTTCTAATGAATGTTTATATTCTTCTGCTTGTGCGATACATACATCGCTACAAATAAATATTTCCCCTAAATCACGAGGTAAACTTGGATCAGTATTAATCTTACTTTCGCCTTCATATTCATCTTCAAATGCAAATGAAATTACGTCAGTTGGTCGATCAATATGACGATATGTGTTATTAATTTCATGAATTCTTTCTTTTGAAACTAGATTAATTTCAAAGATAAAATATCCTTCTAACGATAAATGTTTAAAGACCGTTTGAGCGATATTTAAAAAATAATCTTCGTTAAATGTAGTTAAATTAGTTTCATTTTCAAATGACATTTCTATTTCCATAATTGAGCCTCTTTTTTTCTCTATTATTATAATTTTTTTAAAATTAATTAGCAATTTAAATAGTTTAAAAAGCAGCGAAACTATCGTCTCGCTGCAAAAATTATTTATTTAAAGCTTCACAATATAAATCGTAATATTCTTTATATGATTTAGTCCATGAATTATTCACTTTCATCGCATTATGAATAATTTTTGTATATGGTCTCTTCTTCTTATATAAGTCTAAACTTAATTGCACTGTTGATAAGAAAGCTTGTTTATTAAAATCGCTAAAGAGGAAACCGTTCGCATCTTTTTCATTCATACCGTTATAAGGAATAATAGTATCAACTAAACCACCAGTTGCTCTACCAAGAGGAATAGTTCCATAACGATGAGAAATCATTTGGGTAATGCCACATGGTTCAAATCGAGATGGCATTAAGAAGAAGTCACAGCTAGCATAAGCGACGTGAGCGATTTCTTCTGAATATTTTAAATCTATCGCGAAATTATGAGGATATTTTTCAGCCATCGCTTTCATTTTATCTTCAATTTCTTTTTCGCCTGTTCCTAAAACGTAAATACAAACTTTAGCTTTAATTAATTCTTCTAAAGAATCAGTCACTAAATCTAAACCTTTTTGAGAAGTTAGTCGAGAAACAATTCCGTATAAAGGATATTTAGGATTTAAACCTTTTTCTTTACAGAATTCACGTTTATTTTTACCTTTTTGTTGGATGACATTTTCAATTGTATAATGATGCTTAATAAATGGATCTTTATCAGGGTTCCAATCTTTTGTATCAATGCCATTAACAATGCCACGGACTATACCTTTTCGATAAGTTAAACAATCTTGTAATCCTTGACCAGCTTGGCCATTAAGTAATTCTTCACGATGTGTTTTTGAAACGACGGTAATTCGATCAGCAAGCATAATACCTGTTTTTAAATAAGAAACTTTATTATCAAATCTTGTTGTTCCATCATCAAAGAATTTTTCACTTAAATTAAAATAATCATATAAATCTTTACTATCGACCAAGCCTAAGAATGCTGGATTATGAATTGTGTAGATGAATTTTGGTTCTCTTCTTAATCTACCGGCATATTGCTCACGATAAATTAATGGAATCATACCTGTTTGCCAATCGTGTAAGTGGATGATTTCAAACGCTAATTTAAGAATTTCAATCATCTTTAATGAACATAATTGGAAGAATGCAAATCTTTCTTGATCATCGAAATATCCATAAGGATTTTCTCTACCACCAAAATAGAAATCATTGCCTAAGAAATAATATGTTATGCCACGATATTTGCATGAAAGAACTTCACATTTAATCTTATGTCTCCAAGACATATCGATTTCAAAATCAGTGACATGTTTAATATTATATTCTTCTTTCTTGTTTTTAATTTTTTGATAATATGGTAAGACAATTGTAGTTGGGTGTTTATAAACAACCATTTTTCTTGATAAAGAATAAACTACATCAGCTAGACCACCAGTTTTAATAAACGGAACACTTTCCGAACTAATCATGCATATTTTCATTAGATAACATCCCCTTGTCCGACATATAATGGGTTGTCTTTTGTGCCTTTTAATTCTTTGACGTTAATAATTTTTGCCCCTTTATCAACGATGACATTTTCAAGAATGCAATTTTCTGAGATGAATGCATTAGAAAGAATAATTGAATTTCTTACTGTTGCTCCTTTTGAAATTACTGCATCTCTACAAACGACAGAAGTATCAACTTTACCATCGATAATCGCTCCATTTGTTACGAAAGAATTAGTGACTTTAGAATGTTCTAAATATTTTGCTGGAGGAGTATCATGAGTACTTGTATAAATTGGCCAAGATGTAGAACATAATTCTTTTAATTTATCAATATTTAAGAGCTTTAAGGAAATATTTAAATAATCTGATAAAGATCTAACTGTTTCTAAGAATCCATGATATTCAAAAGTATTTACTTTGACTGTTGAACATAAATAATTAATTACATCTCTAAGTGTAAATAATTTAGAAGTCTTAGTTGAGAAATCTAGTAAATCCTTTAATTTATCAATAGAAATAACATAAGTTTCCATCGAAACATTAACTTCATCTTCAACACCTAAGTTTTTATTAATTTCCGCGAGTGTTCCATCTTTATTAAATTCAAAGACATCTTGATCAATAAATGATGTTTTACCATTTGTAATCTTTTTATAAACACATGTGACTGAAGCATTATTTTTAATATGATCTTCAATAACTTCATTAAAATCAAGGCGATAAATCATATGTACTGGGCTAATAACAACATATTTAAATTTGCCGTCTTCATATAACCATTTATTTTCGATGATATTGTTAATATCAGTATTATATAATGGACTATTCGCGAAATTTTCATTATAACAAATAACTGTTTTACCCATCTTTGTATTGTTTGTATAACTCATCGCATTATTCATATGTTTAATCATACTTCTTGGAGATTTGTTAACTAAAATACCGACTGTATTAATATTGGAGTTACTAAAGTTTGATAAAGGGAAATCAACGAAAGCATATCGACCTAAGAAAGGAAGAGTTGCAAGTGATCTAACCTTATTAATTTGTCCTAAATCTGGAGAACAATGTAAATTTACTAAACCTAAAATACGTGCCATAATAATTATTTCCTCCTACTACTTTGTAATTAAAGTAACCTTTTCTTCAGTTCCTTTAATAACGCGTCCTTCTTCAATTACCGCGCCTTCTTGAACGATAGCTTTTTCAATATGTGCGCCTTTTTTAATTGTGACATTTGGCATAATGACAGAATCTTTAACATAAGCGCCTTCTTCAATATAAGTTCCTGTGAATAAAACTGAATGTTCGACTTCACCTAAGACAATTGAACCTTGGTTAATCATACAATTATTAATTTTCGCTTTTGGACCAATGTATTGAGGTAATGATTTAGTATCTTCAGAATAAATTTTAAATGAGGAGAAATGATTATATAAATCAAGTGCGTTATCATCGTCAATTAAATCCATATTTGCTTCCCATAAAGAATTTAATGTACCAACATCTCTCCAATATCCTTCAAATGGATAACCAAATACTCTTTTCTTCTTTTCAAGGAAGTAAGGAATGATATTTTTACCAAAGTCGTGTTCAGAAGACTCATCTTTCGCGTCTTTTACTAATGCATCTCTTAATGTCTTATATTTAAAGATGTATAAGCCCATAGATGCGCAACGAGAAGTAGAATGTTTTGGTTTTTCAATGAAAGAAGAAATTTTACCTTCATCATCAACAGTTAAAATACCAAAACGAGAAACATCTTTTTCTTCAACTGTTAAATAAGCGATTGTACAATCAGCATCAACTTGTTTAGTAAAAGCTAACATTTTCGCATAATTCATTTTATAAATATGGTCAGCTGAAAGAATTAATACGTATTCAGGATCAACTGAATCTAGATAATCAATATTTTGATAAATTGCATCTGCTGTACCTAAATACCAGAATGAACCTTCTTCTTTTTGGCGAGGAGATAATAAAGATAATTGAGAATTATTACCATCGAATCCCCAGTTATGACCACTTGAACAATAATTTGAAAGTTCAATTGATTCATATTGTGTTAATACACCAACTTTTTGTACGTTGGAATTTGCTAAATTGGATAAAACAAAGTCGATAATACGATATTTTCCTCCAAAATAGACTGCAGGTTTTGATGTCTTTTTGGTTAAACCTTCAAGACGAGTTCCTTTACCACCTGCTAAGACTAAACTAACCATTTCATTTGCTGCCATACACTAAATTCTCCTTATATTTTTTTGATATGTAGTAATAGATGTCGTTTGAGAAATCTATAAGTTCTGTGAGTGCTTCAACTTTTAAGTCGACTGAATTGTAATCTAATTTCTTTTTTAAGGGTTCAATTAATTTTAGTTCCCAAGAAGATATATAGATAATTAATTGTTTATTAGTTAATGTGATAACGAGATTATTTTTACAAAATTCTTTCATTTTTAGAAATAAAGAAACAACTTCATTATCAACTAATTTATACGTATCTTTTTTAAATGTTGAGTTAATATAAATTGGACAACTAAATTTTTTTATATCATCTAAATAATATTGATAGACATTCTCATTTAAAATATTGTCAATTGTAAATTTATTATCTGACCTTATTTGTAAATATCCATCAAAATTTTCGCTTACGGTTGAAGTAATTAATAAACCATTTTTCGGTTTATATTTTGAATCATGTATTTGATAAAAATTTAAATTAATTAAACTTGTTAAAGTCATTAAATAATAATATTTAGGAACGTCTAAACCGGTATAAGCAAAAATATTATCAAATTTAAGTACTTCTTCATTTTTCTCGTGTTCAATAGAATAAATTTCGTTTAATTCTAATTCTTTTAACATGATTTCATTAGCTTTTAATGAATATTTACTATTATTTATATAATAAAGTATGAGAATAATAAGTGAACCAATTAAGGCTACTATTAATCCGACAATAACGGAAATAATATATTG
>CAVJWU010000002.1:0-117361 GCA_963653535.1 Azospirillum sp. CAG:239 | reverse complement strand
GTAAAGTTGATATGAGCCTTGTCAGTAAGATTGCTAAATCTCTTTAGCATTCTATCTAGGGGTATAGTTAAATGGTATAGCAACGGTCTCCAAAACCGTTATTGTGAGTTCGATTCTTACTACCCCTGCCATTAAGAAACGATAGGATTGATACCAAAAATATCAGTCCTTTTTTTCTTTGCCGTTTTGCTTGAGCGTATTTTATGGAAAGCACGAACTAACTATAAAAAGCACGATTTCATAATCAAAAGCACGAATATATTTTAATCCTTATTTTTAGTCATCGGCAGTTATGCTGGTGGCTCTTTTTTTATGTGAATATTCAATTAGTGCCTACGTGATACTTTTTTTATATTTTTAGAAAAGTTAAAAAATATTCTTTAATCAACCACGTGGTTAATTTGTATCTCAAATGAGTTGACAATATAACATGTTAGGTGTATACTATTGCTGTAATCTAAGAAAATGATTTCAAAAATAATGATTACAAAAGGAGCGGAAATATGGGATACACAAAATTTGGCAAAATAGTTAGAAAAGAAATGATTGACCATGATGAAAATTTATTATCCATTGCTCAATTATTAGGCGTTACTTCGTCTTTTGTTTCTGCTGTTTTAACCGGTGGAAAAAGTGTACCAGATAATTGGGTAGATGAATTATCTAAACATTATGGTCTAAAAGGCTCTAAATATGATGAGTTTTATGACGCTTATTGTGAAGATAAGAAGAATGTTAGAATTGATGTTGAAAATGTTCCATTAACTCAAAAGAAGTTGGCACTACAATTTCAAAGAAAACTTCCTGAATTAGATGAAAATGAGATTCAATCTATCTTCGATATTCTAAAGGAGAATAAGTAATGGATTATGAATCAAGATTATCTTTGAGCAGAATACAGATAAGAGAAATATCTAAATTTGCTAGAAGATTGTTAAGAATTAATACTGTTAAATTTCCTGTTTTAAAAGCACTTGAAAGGTTAATAGATAAATTTTCTAATAATCTCTATTATCTTATTTTGCCAGATGATGAATTTGAGGCAAATGTAATGGCAGAATTAGTTCCAGAAGGCAATGATGTTTATTGCATCAAAATACGTGAAACAATATATGAAAAAGCAGTAAATGGTGATAGAACTAGTCTAGGATTTATTTGTCATGAAATGTGTCATTTTATCTTGATTCATATATTTGATGCGGGTCCAGTATTATATAAAGGTGAAAATGGACTAGTTTATGCAAGAAGTCTTAAAGATAAAGAATTGCCACGATATAAAAGTATGGAATGGCAAGCTATGGCATTATGTGGAGAGATAATGATCCCTTATGAAAAATGCAAAAATTATACATTTAAACAAATTGTAAGTAGAACAGATAGTTCTAATGAACAAACTAAATATTTCTTAAGATGGGTAGTTGAATCAGAACAACATAATTATCTTAATTGAAATAAAAAAAGACCCAAACCATTGCAGTGGTTTGGGTCGTCTAGATAGCATGCTATGATGCCACCTTCAGCAAGTAAATTATAGCATTACTGTCTTAAAAATAGCAAGCCTTTTACGAGTTTTTCTCGGCAAAAAGACTAAAAAAATTAAGAACAGGAGGTGCTACAATGCACGTAAAATTATTTGATTTTTTTAAAAATGTTTTCTGCATTTGTTTGCTAACTCCTTCATTTAATGGAGGAAGTATATGGCAAGATATAATGTAAGAAATACTTTCAAAGATATTTTTGGTATTTATTTACTTGAATCACTTTCTTTTGAGGGTGATTATGATATGCCTGTAATTGGTTGTTTTGATGATATAAGTAAAATAGATTATTTATCATTGTATTCAGACTTACAGGATTATCAAAAAACTAATAATACATGTGTTTGTTTTTTTCAGTATGATCATGTATTCGATGGAATTCATGGACTTTATAATTCAATCATCTATCAAGATGAAAAGAGATTAATGTTGTTCCGTGAAAGATTTAAAAATGTTAAATATATAATTGGACCTGATTATTCACTTTATGGTGATTTTCCAGTTCCGTTACAAATGTTTAATATTTATAAATCAAGAATATGTATTGCTTGGTTAAAAGCTAATACAAATTCAATTATTATTCCAAATATTAGATGGACTTTTGATTTTAGTTATGAGTTTGCTTTTGATGGAATAATGGAAGGATCTAATATTGCAATAAGCATCTTATGACAAATTAAAGACAAAGAAAATAAGAAAATGTTTTTAGATGGACTTAAAGAAGCTGTTGATAGAATAGAGCCTAAAACAATATTAGTATATGGCTTTGTTACCGAATCTAATTTTGATGAAATCTTTGGATATGCAAAATCTAAAGGAGTTAAGATTTTCATTCCTCATTCTAAGATTGATAAATATAAGAAGGAGGATGCGATTTATGGGACAAGGTAGTAAATATAGTAATGGTTTAAAAGGTAACGGACTTGGAGCAAAAGGTGGACAAATTAACTTTCAAAATGAAAAAAATGACATCATAAATAAAGACCCATTACTCGCTGAATTACTAAAAAGTGGTGTAAAGATTAATCCTAAAGATGTTGTTTTTACTGTTAAAGATAAAAATGGACAAGTGGTTTGGCTTGAAAATGGAAATACAACTAAAGGATTAGAGCACATTAAAAAGCATACTAATGACTTTGTGCCTAAGCATAATATTAAAGAAGAACACTTAGTTTGCCACCTAAGAAATGTTATAAAAAAAGGTATTGTTGTGCATTCTCAAGAGAAGATTCTAAGCAATGGTAAAAAGGGACTTGAAAAAATATATTTATACAAAGGAAAGTATTATGCACTTGGTGCCATAGGAACAAATGGTTATATTGTTTCAATGTATCCAATAGATGGAGGTAAATAAAAATGAAAATAATAAAGTTAGAATTAGATTTTTTAAATGGACCAATTGTTAAAGATGTATTTAGTACTAGTAAAAATAAATTGGTTACAGGAATTGATATTATTGATAATGATTCTGAACTGAATGATTTGAATGAAAAAGCTTCTGCATTATATAGTTCATTTTATGAATTTGATGAGGATGAGGTATGTAGATTTAATAGTACAATTGCAAAAGAACATCTCAATGAATTAAAAGAGTTAATTGCCAAAATCAAGGGTAGACTTAATATTTTAAATGATGGTTCGTTTGTATTGCATGATATGATATCTGCCCAGCTTCGGGAATTGGATTTATAAATAATCTGAAAATATAAGGCTCATTACAAAATTGGAACATTTCTATAAGTTGTGAGCCTTTTAGTTGTATTAAAAAAATCCTAAATCACTGGTTGAAAATTGAAACTAAAGCTTTAAGAGTTTTTCTTGGCTTTTTTTGCAGAGGCAATAAAAGCATGATGTAAAGAAAATAAAGATAAGTTTAAATTTAACTATACAATAGTCTATGGCATTTAATTTTAATGCCTAATTTTCACTCTCGCTCATATTTTGAAAGGGTTGTAAAATTGTGTCAAAGTTGTATACTTTAGACATTATGAAATCATAAGTTTGACATAGTAAAATGTGTCGAACTTTTTTTTATTTTATTATAGTTCAATTCTTTCGCGTCTTGAACTCTTTTACTTTGATACATATAATTTTCAATTAATAGTAAACATTAAATCTAGACCATTTAAAATTAACTAATAATACTTCTTCTTTATTTCCATTAGTATTGAAAATATCAATATTAATAAAGGCATTATCCAAAGTATATCTAGAAAAGGAAACTGCTTAGATAATTAGTAATAGAAACTTCTTTGGTGTGATGAAGAAACAAATGTTTTATGGTCATGAATATGAATTTAAATCATTATTGAAACCCTTAATTTTTAATTATATAATTAAAGTGTTGAAGGAGAAAAAACTATGGCTACAACACCTGAAATGTTAAAAGGAACTAAAACTGAAGAAAATTTAAAAACCGCATTCGCTGGAGAATCTGAAGCGAGAAACAAATATACTTTCTTTGCTTCTGTTGCAAAAAAGGAAGGATATGTTCAATTTTCTGAATTGTTTTTAGAAACCGCGGCTAATGAAAAAGAACATGCTGAATTATGGTTTAAAGCACTTGGAGGAGTAAAAGATACTGCTTCTAATTTACTAATGGCGGCTGAAGGAGAAAACTACGAATGGACTTCAATGTATGAAGAATTTGCCAAAATCGCTGATGAAGAAGGCTTTAAAGATATCGCAGCTAAATTTAGAGGAGTCGCTCAAATTGAAAAGAAACATGAAGAAAGATATAGAAAATTATTAGAAAATCTTCAAGCTGATCGAGTCTTTATCTCAGATGAAGTTCAAGTTTGGAAATGTAAGAACTGTGGATATATTCATGTTGGTAAAGAAGCTCCATTAAAATGTCCAGTATGCGCTCATGACCGCGCATATTTCTGCAAAGTTGATGAAGAAGGACATGAATTATATTAATTTTAATCAATACTACAAGGGTGAATTTATTTCACTCTTTTTAATTGTTTTTAAACAGACGATATTATAGAATTAATTGACTTAAGGAGATAAAAGATATGGTCAATCAATTTTCAAGAACACAACTTCTTTTAGGAGAAAAAAACATTTTAAAACTTCATAACTCTCGAGTCGCTATTTTTGGCATCGGAGGAGTTGGAGGATATGTTTGTGAAGCTTTAGTAAGAAGCGGTGTTGGTCAAATTGATATTATTGATAATGATACTGTATCTTTAACTAATATAAATAGACAAATTATTGCGACAATTTCTAGCGTTGGTAAATACAAAGTTGATGTAATGAAAGAACGTATTTTAGATATTAATCCTGAATGTAAAGTAAATACATACAAAATGTTTTTTCTTCCTGAAAATGCTTCTTTATTTCCTTTTGAAGATTATGATTATGTAATTGATGCGATTGATACGGTAACTGGTAAAATAGGAATAATCGTTAAATGTAATGAATTAAATATCCCAGTGATTTCTTCAATGGGAGCAGGAAATAAATTAGATCCACAAGGATTTAAAGTAAGCGATATTTATAAAACTAAAATGGATCCACTTGCTAAAGTTATGCGTCATGAATTAAAGAAAAGAGGAATAAAAAAACTAAAAGTTGTTTATTCAGAAGAAAAGCCTCTTACTCCAGTTGAAGAAAGTTATGAAAATTTACCAACAGGAAGAAGATCGATTCCTGGTTCAAATGCTTTTGTTCCTTCTAGCGCAGGTTTATTAATCGCTAGTGAAGTAATAAAAGATTTAATTAAGTAAGATACATTTGCGAAAATAAAATAAATAAATATTAACATCCGTAAGGATGTTTTAATTTGGTATTTTAAAAATATTAATCTTTTGTTAAGATTAAAAATAAAGAAAGGAAGATATTTATGAATATTTTTAAAAGAATTTATTGTCGAATTGTTCATCTTTCTTTTAAGGCTATTTTACCTATTTTGCCTTATAAAGATCCTTTAGTTTATAAAGATATATCGTTTCTTAATAAAGTAATTAAAGAGAATTCTTTAAAAAAACCTTTAGTAATAACTGGTCCTCATATTTATCAAAGTGGATTAACTAATATTCTTTTAGATGAATTAAAGAAAAATAATATTTCTTATTGTCTATTTAAAGATAGCGTTTCTAATCCTACTATCAGTGTAGTTAATAAGGCGACACAAGTATATTTAGATAATAATTGTGATTCGCTCATTGCTTTTGGAGGAGGATCACCTTTAGATATAGCTAAACTAGTCGGTGCGAAAGTCGCCACAAAAAAAGAAATTATTAAAATGAAAGGTGTTTTAAAAGTAAGAAAGAAGATACCTTATTTAATCGCGCTTCCTACTACAGCAGGAAGTGGAAGTGAAGTAACTCTCGCAAGCGTTGTTACTGATGATAAAACGCATCTAAAATTTGCCGTTAATGACTTTAATTTAATTCCTAAATGTGTATTTTTATTAAAAGAAAATCTTATTTCACTACCTTCAAAAATGATTGCAACTTGTGGGATGGATGCTTTAACTCATGCTTTAGAATCGTATCTTAATATTGGAGGAAATAAGAATTCAGATAAAGATGCATTAGAAGCTAGTAAACTCATATTTAATAATTTAGAAAGATGTTATGAAACAAAAGACGAAGTTTCTCGACAAAATATGTTATTAGGTAGTTATCTAGCTGGAAAATCTTTTTCCAAAGGATATGTAGGTTATGTACATGCTCTTTCCCATGCTTTTGGAGGAATTTATAATATGAGTCATGGTGAACTTAACGCAATTATTCTTCCTTATGTATTAGAATATTATGGTAAAAGCATTTATAAAAAAATGTATAAATTAGGCTTATATTGTTCCTTATGTAATAAAGAAGATACATATGTCGAAGGATATTATAAAGTCTTAAATAAAATAAAAATGTTGAATGAAAAATTTTTAATCCCAACAAAGGTAGAAATTAAAAAAGTAGAAGATATTAAGGAAATTGCTTCTAGAGCGAACAAAGAAGCTAATCCTTTATATCCTTGTCCAAAACTTATGTCGAAAAGAGAATTAATTAAGTTTATTAAAGAAAAATTGGTATAAAAAAATCACTCGCGAGAGTGATTTTATTTTTTATTAAAGACTATTTACTTTTGCTTGTAAATTTGATTTTTGTCTAGCTGCAGTATTCTTGTGTTGGATACCTTTTGAGACTGAACCATCAATTTTGCTGAAAGCAACTGGTAATAACTTTAAAGCTTCTTCTTTATTTCCTGCTTCACATGCTTTTACAACTTTTTTAATTGCTGTTCTCATTGAAGCCTTATATTGTGAATTTCTTTCGTTAGCTTTAGAGTTTGTTTTTACTCTTTTAACTTGTGATTTAATGTTTGCCATAGATTTCTCCTTCCTTCAACGCTTAAAAATAATAGCATAAATAAAATCTTCTTTCAATAATTTTTACTATTAAAATATTGAAAAATAAGATTGAAACGTATAAAGTTTATAAATATATTTGGAGTAAAAAATATTATGAAAGAAAATAAATTATCAAAATCAAAAATTATAAATATTATTTTAACTAGTCTTCTTCTAATAAATCTTGTTATCACGGGTTATTTACTTACAAGTAATATTAAAAATAAAATAGCTAGTTCTAAATTAGAAGCTAAATATACTTTATATATTGGAACTAATGACAAAGATACTTATCTTCCTGTTTATGAATATGATACATGTGTGTCTAAAGTTAATGAAATAGTTTGTAAATATACATTTGGAAGCACTTTATTTGAAGCGACAGGCTACTGGACTGATGATAATAACAATATCACAAAAGAAAGAACAATTGGATGTATTTTAGAAAGTGTTTCTTTAGAAAATGTATATAAAATATGTGATGAAGTTATTGTTACATTAAATCAAAATTCAATTTTAATTGAAACTAGTAACGTAAATACAACTTTTTATTATGGAACTAAATAATTAAAATAGAATTTAAAGTATTAAAAACTAGTTTTTAAGCACAAGTTTATTTAAAATATAAAAGGTGATGAGAAAATGAAAGAATATCCACGTATCTTATTTATGGGTACACCAGAAATAGCTAAAGAAATATTATTATCTTTAATTGAAAACGAATATAATGTTATCGGCGTTTTAACTCAATGTGATAAAGAAGTAGGTAGAAAGAGAATCTTAACTCCTCCGCCAGCAAAAGTTGCTGCTTTAGAACACAATATTCCTGTTTATCAAGTAGAAAAATTACGTTTGGAAGCAGATGTTATTTTAAATTTAGATTTTGATTTAATTGTTACATGTGCTTATGGACAAATTGTTCCTACTTCTATTTTAAATAAACCTAAATTAGGTTCTATTAATGTTCATGGATCTTTACTTCCTAAGTATCGTGGTGCTTCACCTATTCAAACTTCGTTAATTAATGGTGATAAAGTTACCGGCGTTACTATTATGGAAATGGTAGATAAAATGGATGCAGGTAAAATGTTTTCTAAAAAAGAAGTTCTTATTTCTGATGATGATAATTATACTTCTTTAACAAAGAAAATAACTGATGCAGGTAAATCTTGCTTAATTAAAATGCTTCCTTCTTATATTGAAGGTAAGATAAAAGGTGAAGAACAAAATGAAGAAGAAGTTTCATTTTGCCACAAAATAAAAAAAGAAGATGAAAAGTTATCTTTAGATTATTCTTGTGATGAATTTGTTAATTATATTAGAGGTCTATCGGAAACTCCTGGAGGATATGTTTTTTATAACGAACAAATTTTAAAAATATTTAAAGCAAAAAAAGTTAATACTAAAGTTAGTGATTGTGTTGGTAAAATTGTTGAAGCTAGTAAACAAGGATTAATTCTACAACTCAAAGATGGGCAAGTAAGTTTACTTGAACTTCAAAAACAAGGCAAATCAAAAATGGATTATAAATCATTCATTAATGGTGATAAGAATATCTTGAATTCTTATTTAAAATAGGAGGACTTATGAAGCAAAATAAGGCATTAAAAAGATCATATATCTTTACTTATATTATGTGGCTATTTGGTAACTTAACAACGGCATTATTATTCTATCGTTTTCATATTGCATTATTTATTGTTCTTTTAATTATCGTTATCGCAACTCTTGCTTTATTAATTGTAGGACATACGTTTTATGAAAAAGATTATAAGAAATTCTTCTTTATTGGAGGAAGTGGCATTTTTTTATTTAACGTAATAAATATTATTGGATTTATTGTCGAACTTATCTTTACTTCTTCAGGTAAAGGAGCGACTTATCCTTGGGTAGTATTTTCTATTACCTTAGTTGCACAAGTCTTAGTTGATATTTTCTTTTATTTAGATGTTAAGAAATACATCGCGAAAAAGAATGTTCCAGAATTAATCTAAAAAATTAGTCTCACTTATTTAATAGTGAGATTTTTATTTATTTGTATAAATAAAATTGGTTTTAGTATAAAATAGTTAAAGGTGATTATATGAAAGTTAATTCATTAGGTGAAGCGATAAAAAGAATGCCTCAATATTTATATGATTCATTATTAGAACAATATGATCATAATGTTGTTGATACGATTATTAAAGGCTATATGGCATCTAGAAGTACTACTTTAAGAGTTAATACTTTAGTTAGCGATAGTTTAGAAATTCGTAATGTTCTTTGGAATAATAACATTAAACTTGATAAAGCAAGTTTTTTTGAAAATGCTTTTATAATTAAGAACGCTGATGAAAAAGCTTTACAAGAATTAAGCATATATTCAGAAGGAAAAATATATTTACAAAGTTTATCAAGTATGATTCCTCCATTAATTTTAAATCCTAAAGAAGGTATGAAAGTTCTTGATATGTCTAGCGCACCTGGTGGAAAAACTAGTGAAATTGTTGCTTTAACGAAGGCTAATATAGATTTAACCGCGGTGGAAATAGATGAAATTAGATATCAAAAGTTATTATATAATTTAGAAAAACAACATTGTGAAAATGTTAAAACGCTTAATATGGATGCACGTAAATTAAATGAAGAAGAAACTTATGATGCAATATTATTAGACGCGCCGTGTTCTGGGAGTGGAACAATTGATTTAAATGATAAAAAGACATATATTTCTTTTTCGGAAAGACTTGTAACTAAAGTTAGTTCTACTCAATATGCTTTATTAACTAAAGCAATCAAATTAGTTAGACCAGGAGGAACTATTTTATATTCTACTTGTTCAATTTTAAAGAAAGAGAATGAAGATATTGTTTCTCGAGTATTAGAAGAAAATAAAAATATTGAAGTAGTCCCATTAGATTATGCAAAAAGATATTCTATTCCTACCTTGCCTAGTAACATTAAAGGAGCAATAGTAATTTGTCCATCTTCGTTATATGAAGGATTCTTCGTTTGCAAATTAAGAAAAGTGAGATGATCATATGAAATCTAAGACAACAAAATTAATAAGCAAAAATAAATTAATTTTAAATATTATTATAATTGCTGTAGTCACAGCTTTAATGCTTTATTTTTTAATTAAAAATAATGTTTTTGCTGATTTGAGTGCGCTAAAAAATTTACCTTTTTATTCTTATCTAATTATTATGGGAATATTACTTTTAACGGTGGCTTTAGAATCATTCGTAATCTATTCTTCCTTAAAAAGAATTAATAAAAAGAAACCATTTTATGATGCAGTAGGTATTTATTTACATGGATCACTTGGTGGAACAATTACTCCTTCAAGAACTGGTCATTTTCCTTTTATGCTTTATTATATGGAAAAAAGAGGCATTACTATTGATGAATCATTAAATTGCTTAACTCAAAATCAAATAATTTTTTCCTTAGTTCAAGGTGTAATGTATTTTATTATGTTTATTTCATGCCAAGTGCATGATTGTACTTTATATTTATCTAATGGGACAGAAATTAAACTTATTTGGGTCGCTTTATATGGCTTTGCATTTGCTATTATTTCTGTTTTGTTCTTTATCCTTATGGCATATTGTCCTCCAGTAAATAAATTATTAGTCAATATCAGCGCTTTCTTCGCAGTTAAATTTAAAAAATCTCCTTCAAAGGAAGCTTATGTACGTGAATCAAATGAGAGAATGGAGAGGGTAAGAAAACAAGTTTCTTATTTAATGAAACATTTCTATTTAGCGATACCTTCAATTATCATGTATTCTTTATTCCAAATTATTAGTAATTCGATTCCTTACTTTATGTATTTATTATTAGGACAAGGACAAATTTCTTTTGATTTTTCGACCATGTTCTTTTTCTTAGCTTGTTATCAAGCTATTGGTTTTATCGGTACATTAAGTCCAATTCCATCTAATGCTGGAGTTGCTGAATCAACATTTACCATTGTATTTTCAGCCATAATGGGAAATTATACAGGTTCATGCTTACTACTATGGCGTGTCTTCTGTGGCTATTTTATTCCAGTTATTGGTTTTATTTATTTTGTTAGTTCAACCTTTATCATTCAAAAGATTGAGGATCGAAAACTAGAAAAATCATTTGATATTACTTATCAAAATATGAAGAAAAATGGTAATTATCTAAACACGAGAGAAACTGCCTTATTATGTTTAAAATTAAAACAAACACAATGTATGAACTGTAAATATTTACAAAATAATATGTTTATTTGTGATAAATATAAAATTAAACCATTAGAAGTAATTGATAATTCAGTCAAATGTGAATTTAAAGAAGAACATAAATCGATGGAAGATGATTTGTAAGAAGAAAAAATAAAAAAAGTATTTATTACTTATAAATTGTGATATTATTAGAGATAAATAAGGAGAAGTGAAAATGATTGCACCAGAAGTAATTGACTATATTAAAGGTCAAGTTAACATTGTTGATATTGCTAGTAAATATGTAACAATTAAAAAAGAAGGATTCCGTAATATTGCTACTTGCCCATTCTGCAAAGCAGAAGACAAAATTGATTTTTCACAAGAAAAACAATATTTCCGTTGCTCAAGTTGTAATGTTGGAGGTAATGTATTTACTTTTGTTCAAAAAATTGAAGGCTTATCTTTCCCAAATGCAGTAAAAAAGGTTAGTGAACTTTCAGGATTAGAATTTAGCCAAATCGTTAAAGAACATGATAATTCATTACATTTAGTTGTTACGGGATCTGATGAAGAAAAAGAAAAAGTAATTAATTTCTTAGAAGAAAACAATATTAAATTCATTAAAAATAGTAAATAATAGATTTTTAGCCGTCAGTAAATATTGACGGTTTTTTTATGGCCAATATAAATTAAAACACAAAAAAACCTATGCAATCTGCATAGGTTATAAATAACTTTAGTTATTAAATTAAAGCATTTTGTTGTAGTATTCAATGATTAATGAATCATCGATTGCACTTGTCATTTCGTTACGTTCTGGAAGTCTTAAGTATTTTGCAACTTTAGTTTCTTTGTTAACTTCTACATAAGGAACAACGATTGTTAATGATTCAAGAGATTCGTTAACTACTTTTAAGTTCTTTGATGTTTCTTTTAATGTGATAACATCATTTGCTTTACAAATATATGATGGGATATCAACTTTCTTACCATTTACTAAGATATGGCCATGGTTGACTAATTGTCTAGCAGCTCTTCTAGTTCTAGCGAAACCAACTCTATATACTAAGTTGTCTAATCTAGATTCTAATAATTGCATGAAAGCTGTACCTGTGACAACACCTTTCTTTGCTTTTGCTTTTTTGAATAAGTTTGCGAATTGTTTTTCAGAAACGCCATAAGTAAATCTTAATTTTTGCTTTTCTGTTAATTGTTTACCATATTCTGATAATTTCTTAGGTCTTGCATCTTTTGCTTTGCCTGGTCCGTAAGGACGTTTTGCTAAATCTTTTCCAGTTTCAATTGTTGAGTAGTTTAATCTTCTACCTAATTTCCAAGCTGGTCCTGTGTATCTTGACATCTGTCAAATCTCCTTTCAAATACATCGCTGTACAAAGTGAGGATAGATCCCATGTCCTCTGGGTGAAACTTCTTCGCTAATATTTAGCTTAGCTACTTCTTTGAAGAATCATCAGCAGGGTGTATCTAACTGCTAATTGCACATGCCTAATTATTGTATTATAAACAAAACTAATATGTCAATGATTATTTTAAATATTTTAGTTAACTTGCCTTAATTACTATTTAATTTTTATTAAAAATTATGTATACTTGTAGTAGTTATTTTTTTATGCAGGAGGTAATTATGAAACTAATCAATTTCCTTGAAGAAAACGTAGAAAATTCTAAGTCAATTGTATCAAATCCTATCTTTTGGGTTATTATCGGCATACTAGTAGTAGTTGTTATCGCAATTATTTTTATTTATTTTTTCGTTATTAAAGCGAGAAATGAAACTAGAACTATTAGAGAACTAGAAAAAAAGTATACTAATGTACATCAAATTTTAATTGATGATATTGAAACTTATCTCAATAGATTAAGAGATATTGCGAATAAAAATGTCGATTATGTCGATGTTAGTGATGAATACGATAATCGTTACCAAGAAATCTTACAAAATAATGATCGTAATTCTTATGTCGCACTCGATGGATTAAAGAAAAAATTAAATGATAAATCTAATCATTCTAAAAATAAAAATTTAATTGATTCAACTAAAAAGGTTATATATGAATTCGAAAGAAAGACAACTGAACTTTATAACGATTTAAATAAGTTATTACAAAAGGATGAAGAATTCCGTCAAGATAATATTGAATTATCAAGAAAGTTTAGAGCTTTAAAAGAAAAATATGAAACTCATAAAACAGAACTTAGTCTAATGGAAGATTCATTTACTAAAGTCTTTGATAAGATTCAAAAAATCTTTGATGAATGTGAAAATCTTTGTAAAAGCGCTCGTTACGATGAAGCAAGTCAAAAACTTCCAGTCGTTAAACAAGTAGTTGATGCTTTAGAAGGATCTTTTGATGATTTACCTTCATTTTGCGTTAAGGCAACTAAAATTATTCCTAGTCGAATTGAAGAAATTAAAACTCGTTATGAAGATCTTCAAAATCAAGATTATCCTTTACATCATCTAAAAATTATTGCAAAAATTGATTCTTATAATGCCAAATTAGAAGAGATCACACATAATTTATGTTCATTTAAATTTTCTAATGTTAGTTCTTCTTTAGATCAAATTGATGATGATATTATGAATGTTTTTAAAGCATTTGATGAAGAAGAAGAAGCAAAAAAATATTTTGATCAAAACTGCGATAATATATATAATCAAACATATGAACTTGAAAAACAATTTAAGAAAATAAAAAGAGCTTTACCAAATTATGAAGAAGTATATTTAATTCAAGATAAGTACCTTGAAAAGATTACTGAACTTGAAGAAGATGTCAACAATGTCCAAACAATAAAGAGAGATTTAGATAATTATATTCATTCCGCGGCTCGTCAACCATATTCTTTAATTGTTAGAAAAATTTATGATATGACGAGTGAGATGGCAAGAATTAACCAAATTATTAATGATTTTAATTCTTATCTTTTATCGTTAAAAAATGATGCAGAAAATGATTATAAGATGATTTGTGAATATTATTTAAAACTAAAAGATAATCAAGCTTTACTTAGAGAGATGGCTGTACCTGATTATACAGTTCGACTCAAAGTTCAATTTGATAAATCATTTAAGTATTTAGAACAAGTTGGTGATATTTTTAAAAGAAAGCCAATTGATGTAACTAAAGCAAATGAGATATTAGTAAATGCACAAGAAACTATTGAAATATTAATTAAAGATATTACGGAACAATATAACCAATGTAAATATGCAGAAAATTCTATTGTTTACGCGAATCAATATCGCCAAGGATTTATGGAATGTAAATTCTCCCTCGATAGCGCAGGACAATCATTCTTTGAAGGTGACTTCACTAGAACTATTGATGAAACAGTTTCTATCATTAAAAGAATGCGTCCTGATCAAGTTAAGTAGGTGAAAAAATGATTTATTTTGATAATGCTGCAACAACTAAATTAAATAAAGAGGTATTAACCTCTTTTAATAAGGTCAATGAAAGATATTTCGCTAATCCTGCTTCCAATCACAAATTAGGATTAGAAGTTTTATCTTTAGAAGAACAAGCGCGAAATCAAATTGCTAAAATATTTTCTTGCACGGAAGGAGAAGTTATTTTTACTTCGGGAGCTTCAGAAGCAAATAATCTCGCGATTAAAGGAACATGTTTAAAATATAAAAACAGAGGAAATCATATTATAACTAGTAAAGTTGAACATCCTTCGGTTTTAAATGTATTTAAGCAAATGCATGATTTATATGGATTTGACGTTACTTATTTAGATGTAAATAAAGATGGAGTGGTTGAACTAGATACATTAAAAAAAGCGTTAAGAGAAGATACAATTCTTGTTTCTATTATGGCGATTAATAATGAAGTTGGATCAATTAATGATATTAGTAATATCGCTAAAATGTTAAAAGATTATCCAAAGATTGTTTTTCATTCGGATGCAACACAAGCCATTGGTAAAGTAAATATTTCATTTAAAGATGTTGATTTAGTTTCTATGTCTGCCCATAAAATAAATGGTTTTAAAGGAAGCGGACTTCTTTTAAAAAAGAAAAATATTGATTTAGTCCCTTTAATCGATGGAGGAGGACAAGAATTTTCTTATCGATCCGGGACTAATAACTTTCCTTATGAAGTTTGTTTAGCTAAGACTTTACGTATCGCTTATGAAAATATTGATATTAGATACAATAAAGTAAAAGAAATTCATGATTATATGTATGAAAAATTATCTGCTTTGGATAATGTTAATATCAACTCAGCTAAGAATGGTTCACCATTTATCATTAATTTCAGTGTCAATAAAAAGGCAAGTGTAGTTCAAGAAGGTTTATCATTAAAAGAAATCTATGTTTCTACTAAATCTGCTTGTTCAAGTAAAAAGAAACCATATAGTTATGTTATTGAAGCAATGGGATATTCGCTTGAAAGAGCGACTAATGCTATTAGAGTTTCTTTCTCATATGAAAATAGTTTAGATGAAGTTAATATCTTCATCGAAGAATTAGAAAAAGTATTAAAAAGTATAAAATAAAGGAGACGACATGTACTACGATAAAATATATAAAAAAGAATTTAAATTAGCTCTTAAAAAAATTAAAGAATTTGACCGAATTTGTGTTTTCCGTCATCAAAGACCTGATGGAGATGCTTTTGGATGCCAAATGGGTTTAGTCACTTGGTTAAGAGATAATTTCGTTACTAAGGAAATTCATTATGTAGGTGAAGATTCTTCATCTTATTCAGGTAAAACCTTTCCTTTTATGGAAAAATTAGATGATAGTTGGTTTGAAAAACCATTCCTTGCGATTATTTGTGATACAGGAAATACAAAGAGAATCTCTGATGATAGATATAAAAAAGCAACATATAAAATCAAATTTGATCACCATCCAAATATTGAACCTTATGGTGATTTAAATATTGTCGCGAATGAAATTGCTGCCTGCGCGGAACTAATCGCTGATTTCTGTTACTCTAATTCAAAAAAATATCCTTTAAGTAAGAACGCTTGCAAATATTTCTTTACTGGGATAGTTACAGATTCTGGTCGTTTTATGTTCCCTTCAACAACTAAAGAAACATTTGATATTGCTAGTATGTTATTAAGCAGCAATTTAAAACCTAATAAAGAAGTTTATTTACCACTTTATGAAAAAGATGTTGAATCATTAAAATTTCAAAAATATGTCTTAAACAATATGACATTTACATCTAAAGGTGTCGCTTATTATACTTTAATGCAAGAAGATTTAGATGCGTTAGGAATTGATAATGAAAGAGGTAAAGAACATCTTTCATTAATGTCAAATATTCGTAATGTACCTATTTGGTTCTGTGTCACCGAAATTAGTGAAAAACAAGAATTTAGAGTATCAGTTAGATCTAAAGAAATTGATATTTCTGGTGTTTGTTCTTCTTATCGCGGTGGTGGACATAAAAACGCTTCAGGAGCAACTTTAAAATCAATGGATGAATTACCTTCTTTAATTAAAGATTTAGAAGATTTAATTTAATGAATATTGATGCATATTTAGATAAATATCCTTCATTAGAAGGTAAATTTATCGTAATTACTGGTGCTAGTTCTGGACTAGGACTAGCCTTTTGTAAGTTAGTCTTAAAAAAAGGTGCAAATGTCATTTTAGGAATAAGAAATTTAGAAAAAGGGAAATTAATTTTAAATGAACTTCAAGATGAATTTCCTCTTTCTAAAATTACAATTTTAAAACTAGATCAAGCAAGTTTTCTTTCAATCGAGGAATTTAGTTTATCGCTCAAAGAAAAGTTTGATCATATTGATTATTTTGTTTTTAATGTAGGAGTATATTCTTCTAAAGAAGATTATAAAACGGAAGATAATTTTGAATTAACATTTGGAACTAATTTTATCGGCGTTTATAAATTATATTATTCTTTAGAAGATTATTTTATTGTTAATAAAACAAGATTATTATTCGTTACTTCATTAACCGCGATATATGCTAAAAAAGTGAGTTTACTAAAAAGTGACACATTAAAAAGAAATAAGATGTATGCTTATTCAAAATATTGTTTAAGTAGATTTGTTTATGAACTTAGTTTAAAAGATAATGGTATTATTTATATTTTACTTCATCCAGGAGTGACAAAAACTAATATTATTACTTCTAGTAAAACTGGCTTAAAAAATAAATTAAGTATTATTAAACATCACATATTTACTTTTTTTACTTTTGATGTAAATAAGGCAAGTCTAATTTATTTTGAAGGATTATTTACTAAAAAAGATAAACCTTATATTACACCTCGCGGGATATTTCATGTTTCTTCATATCCTAAAGCAAACAAATTTCCTTCTTATATAAAAAAAGAAGGAATTAACGAAGAAACAAAACTATATATAAAGGAGAAATTAGATGCTATCAGTAAGTAATGTATCAATGCAGTTCGGCGGAAGAGTATTATTTAAAGATGTTAATATCAATTTCCAAAAGGATAATTGTTATGGAATAATTGGTGCGAATGGTGCTGGAAAATCCACATTTTTAAAAATTATATCTGGTGAACTCGAACCTACCTCAGGATCAGTAACTTTAACTGAACACGAAAGAATGTCTATTTTAAAACAAAATCAAAATGCTTATGATGAATTCACTTTAGTCGATGCAGTTATTCAAGGCCATCCTCGTTTAATTGAAATCATGAAGCAAAAAGATGAATTATATGCCAAAATGGATTTTAGTGAAGAAGATGGTATTCGCGCGGCAGAACTTGAAAATGAATTTATGGAATTAGATGGTTGGGAAGCTGATTCAAATGCAAGAACAATGTTATCTAATTTAGGCATTAGTGAAGATAAACATGATTTATTAATGAAGGATATTGATGCAAAAGAAAAAGTTAAAGTTCTTCTCGCTCAAGCTTTATTTGGTAATCCTGATATTTTACTTCTTGATGAACCTACTAATAACTTAGATGCAATCGCAACTGCTTGGTTAGAATCTTTCTTATATTCGTTCACTAACACGGTTATCATTGTTTCTCATGATCGTCATTTCTTAAACAAAGTATGTACAAGAATTTGTGATGTTGATTATGGTAAAATCAATATGTTTGTTGGTAATTATGAATTCTGGTATGAATCAAGCCAATTAATTCAAAGACAATTAAAAGACCAAAACTCTAAAAAAGAACAAAGAATTAAAGAATTACAAGAATTCATCGCTCGTTTCAGCGCGAATGCTTCTAAATCGAAACAAGCGACTTCAAGAAAGAAAGAACTTGAAAAAATTAACGTCGAAGAAATGGTTCCTTCAAGTCGAGTATATCCATTTATTGATTTTAAAATTGAAAGAGAAATTGGTAATGATGTCTTAGAAGTTAATAATTTAAGTAAAGATGACTTATTCAAAAATTTATCTTTTAGCCTTAAAAAAGGTGAAAAAGTAGCTTTTATCAGCAAGAATTCTCTTGCTTTAACTACTTTATTCAATATTCTTAACGGCGAAGAAGAACCTACTTCAGGTGATTTTAAATTTGGTATTACTATCACTAAATCATATTTACCAAGTGATAATTCTTCTTATTTTAAAGACGGCTCATTAACCTTAGTTGATTGGCTTAGACCTTATTCAAAAGATCAAAATGAATCTTATATTCGTGGTTGGCTCGGTAGAATGCTTTTTTCTAATGAAGAAGCTTTAAAATCTTGCGCGGTTCTTTCTGGCGGTGAAAAAGTTAGATGTATGATGGCGAAGATGATGTTAACAAGTGGCAATCTTCTCATTATGGATGATCCTACGAACCATTTAGATCTTGAATCAATTACTGCGTTAAATAAGGGTTTAATTAATTATAAAGGTGTATTATTATTTACTTCGCATGACCATGAATTAATTAACACTGTCGCAAATAGAATAATATATATCTCAGAAAATAAAATTATCGATCGAAATTGTAGTTATGATGAATTCTTAGAAAAATTTTCTAAAGAATTATAATTTCTGAAAGGAGAATTATGGAAAAATGTGTAGTTATTGATCCTTCTATATATAAAGTAGATAATTCTCCTATCGGAGAACTTACTAATTTATTATCTTCTTTAGATATTGAAATTGATTATGTTTTTGCTCAACAATTAGATAAGCCTCATTCTTCTAGTTATGTTGGAAGAGGTTTTCTTTATGAGATAAAGACTTATATTGATAATGCGAATATAAGGCTTGTTTGTTTTAATAATGATTTAAGTCCTTTACAAATCTCTACCATTTCAAAAATTTTAGATTGTGAAGTCTATGATCGAAGCATGGTAATATTAAAGATATTTGCTTTAAGAGCTTCTTCAAAAGAAGCAAAATTACAAGTAGAAGTCGCTTATTTAAAATACATGCAAAATCGCTTGATTGATGTAAATAAAAATTATTCACAAGTTACTTCTGGTGGTGCCGGTGGAGTTACTAATCGTGGATCAGGTGAAAAAGAAATCAACATTAAAAGATATCTAATAAAAAAACAAATTAAAGAAAAAGAAGAAGAACTAAAAAAGCTTGTTTCTTTAAGAAGAAACCAACGTAAAGAAAGAAAATCTTCTTTACCAGTTGTCGCGATTGTAGGTTATACTAACGCGGGTAAATCAACTTTAATGAACAATTTTATTCGACTAGGAGAAAATGAAAAAAAACAAGCAATTTTAGAAGAAAATCGCTTGTTCGCTACTCTTAATACAACTACTAGGTATATCAAAATGAAGAATCATTTTCCTTTTTTACTAACTGATACTGTTGGATTTATTTCTGCTTTACCAACACCTTTAATTAAGGCTTTTAGATCAACTTTAGAAGAAATTAAAGAAGCTGATTTATTAGTTCATGTCGTCGATTGTTCTTCTAACCATGTTTTTGATGACTGTGTTGTTACCTTAAAGACCTTAGAAAGTATTGGAGCGAAAGATAAAAAGATGATTTATCTTTATAATAAAGTCGACTTAAGATCATCACCTTATCTACCTTTTGTTGAAGAAGATGAACTTATCGTTTCTTTAAAAGATGATTCATATATGGAAGATATTGCTTCATTAATCGATAATTATCTAAGTGATTTTTATTATGAAGTAAATTTATTAATTCCATTTGAGAATTCTTCTGATTTTTATAAAATACAAAATGAAGAAGCAATCGTGGAACTAAAAGAAAGTGATTTAGGTTATGATTGCATCGCAAAAATTTCTAAATCACATTATAAATATTACGCAAAATACTTAACTTTAAAACAAGAATTACTTTAATGAATTATAGTTTTTAAAGTTCTTCTTACAAACTTTATTTAATTCATCTATACCATATGTTTCCTTGAACTTTTTAGCGAAGTTATCTACGACGCTAGAAGCTCCTTTAGGAAATTCCATATGGTATTTTTTATTTAATTCTTCCATATATAATAAAAAAGAATATCGCGCGATTAATGAACTTACCGCGACTGAAGGAAACAATGATTCTCCTTTTGTATGAAAGTTAACGTTATTAATTAAAGGCTCATATCTACCTTCTAAATAACGATAATATAAGAGTATATCACAAAATTGATCAATATAAATTTGACAATTATAATCTTGCGATTTTTTTAAAACATTCTTTAAAGCTTCGTTATGAAGAACGGCTTTAATTGAATTCATATTATATCCTTTAGATATCATTTCATTATATTTATTATTATCACATGTTAATTTAGAAAAGATTACTTTATCAATAAATTTTGGAACTATTTCAAGGATTTTTTTATCAGTTAATTTCTTTGAATCATCAACGCCTAATTCTTTTAAATATGGAATTAAATCTTTTTTTACATAAGAAGCAACAACTATTACTGGACCTAAAAAATCTCCTGTACCAACTTCATCTGAACCTATTTGACTAGAAGTATCTAACCATGAGTAAGATACTTTTTCTTTTTTTTCATTAATGCACGCTTTTTCATCCCATATGGAAGCTTCACTTAAAACATCTTCACCCATAAAAACGGCTTTTATGTCTTTTTTAGATTGATAGATTGTTAAAGTAATCTTTGTTGTTGGTTTACAAAGAAAAACTATATAAGGACAAGAAGATTTTTCCTCACAATAAGAATAAAATTCTTTCATTTTATTTAGCTTTTCTAAATCAATTTTTAAAGTAACACTGTCCATAATTTCACCTAGAACAATATAACATTTTTTTACTCACTTTAAAAGCAAAAATAAAAGGCCTTAATATAAGACCTTTATTATTTATTGATGTTTTTCTTCACGATATTTTAAGCTCGCTTTAATAAAACCTAAAAATAGAGGATGTGCTTTTGTTGGTCTAGAAAGGAATTCAGGATGGAACTGACAAGCGACAAAGTAAGGGTGAGTTGGTAATTCTATGATTTCAACTAATCCTTTTTGAGGGTTAATTCCTGAAATTACTAAACCATTCTTTTTTACAATATCAAGATATTCATTGTTGAATTCATATCTATGACGATGTCTTTCTTGAATGAAGTCAGTATTATATAGTTCATGCGCTTTTGTTCCTGGAACTAAAGAGCAATCATATAAACCAATTCTTAATGTTCCTCCAATATCAATTCCGACATATTGATTATCTAATAAATGGATGATTGGATTTCTTGTTTCTGGAGTAATTTCGCTTGAATCAGCATCAGAAATATTACATACATTACGTGCGAATTCAATGCAAGCTAACTGCATGCCATAACAAATACCAAAGAAAGGAATATTATGTTCACGTGCGTATTTAATCGCTTTTAATTTTCCTTCAGTCGCTCTTTTACCAAATCCACCTGGAACGAGAATTCCATCGAGAGAAGATAATTCTTTTTCAAATTCATCTGAATCATAATTTTCAGATAAAATCCAATGAATATTAATATTCTTATTAACAGCATAACCTGCCGCTTTTAAGGCTTCAACAACACTTAAATATGCATCGTGTAATTGAATGTATTTACCGACAATACCAATATCAATTGTTCCGTTTAAAGTAGAGATATTTTTAATTAAAGCATTCCATTCAGTCATATCGATTGGTTTAGCATCTAACTTAAAATGCTTTAAAATAATATCATCTGCTCCTTGAGCGAGTAAGTTATTTGCAACTTCATAGATGATTTTTTCATCTTTGCAATCGAGAACTTCGTTAACATCAGTCAACATTTTAACTTTTGCTTTAGTTTCTTCATCAATTGCTTTTTCGCAACGTAACACTAACATATCAGGAGTAATACCATAACTTCTTAATTCACGGACAGAGTGTTGAGTAGGTTTAGTTTTAATTTCTTCAGTGGTACCTAAAATTGGTACAAGTGTATTATGGACATAGAATGTGTTTTCAAATCCGACATCTTGTCTCCATTGTCTAATTGCTTCAATAAATGGAAGAGATTCATAATCACCTACTGTACCGCCGAGTTCGGTAATAATAACATCTGCGCCAGATTCTTCTGCTGCTTTTTGAATGTAATGTTTAATTTGGTTTGTAATATGAGGAATGACTTGAACAGTTTTACCTTCATAATCACCGCGTCTTTCTTTTTGAATTACTTGTTGATAGACTTTACCAGCAGTGACATTACTTCTCTTAGATAATCGTTCATCGATAAATCTTTCGTAGTGACCTAAATCAAGATCAGTTTCTGCGCCATCATCAGTGACGAAAACTTCACCATGTTGATAAGGAGACATCGTACCTGGATCAACGTTAATATATGGATCAAATTTTTGCATGAAAATTTTTAATCCACGGTTTTTTAATAATCTTCCTAAACAAGATGCAACGATTCCTTTACCTAAAGAAGAAACAACTCCTCCTGTAACAAATATAAACTTAGTTTCTTTTCCCATATTCCCCTCCATAAAATAAAAAAGGCTCCCTTTTTATAGGAGCTTTGAATTACCATAATTAAATTAGTGGTGCCCTTATAATTGTCATACATTTAAATTTTGAATACAAGTAAAAAAGATATGTTTTTTAAATTTTGTTAACTAAACAACTAAATGCTACAAATATTATATAAACGTAAAATAATTTAATGACAGATATAATAAATATTATTTCTTTATATCCTTTTTATATTAATGAATATGTATTTTTTGTTAAAACAATAGTTAATTATTTAATGAAAAAAGATATTTTAGTCTGAAAATAAAAAAATAAAAAAATTAGCACTCTTTTGTTGACAATGCTAAATTTATGACTATACTATAATTAGCACTACGAAAAAAAGAGTGCTAAAAAGGAGGTAAGAGATATGGAAAGAAAAGATTACATCCTTAAATGTATTGTCGAATACTTCATTAGAAAAGCTGAACCAATTGGTTCATCGACTTTAATTAATGAATTTGACCTAGATTGTTCTTCAGCGACAGTTCGTAATGTCATGGCAGAACTTGAAAAAGATGGTCTTATCGAAAAGACACATACTTCTTCGGGTAGAGTTCCTTCTAATAAAGGTTATAACTACTACATCAAATATCTTAGAAATAAAGATGTTGATGAATCTTATAAAAATCAGTTAGCGAAAATCTTTACAGAAAGAGAAAAATCAATCGATGATGTGATTAAAGAATCTTGTGAAATTTTATCACATATGACTAATTTAGCTTCGATTGTATTAGGCCCAGAAGCGACAGAAGAACATTTAGTATCTGTTCAAGCTATACCTCTAAGTGATAAATCCTTAACATGTGTATTCGTTACTGATAAAGGATATGTCGAAAACAAAACATTTGTTTTAAATGATCAAACTTCTTTAAAAGATATTAAAGAATGTGTTGCAATCTTAAATGATCGTTTAGTTGGGGCAAGCATTTCTGAGCTCACTACGAGAATGGAAATGATTAAACCATTAATCAGTGAATATGTCAAAGCTAATGATTCGATATATCGTATGATCGCCGAAACACTTCTAAGATTCCAAAGTGATAGAGTATCAATGTTTGGTCAAGCGAATTTACTTAATCAACCTGAATTCAATCAAGATGCAGATAAGTTAAAAAAATTACTCGACTTCTTCGAACATCCTTCGAAAGTGAATGATGTATTAAAAGGAAGAACGATTGATAGTTCTAGTGACTTAGAGTTCTACATCGGAAATGATGATGGTTATAACGATGTATCAATGATTACTTCTAATATTAAAGTTGGTGATAAACAACTTGGTAAAATTGCTTTAGTCGGTCCAACAAGAATGGACTATGAAAAAGTAGTTTCTGCATTAGAATATTTCGTTGATCAAGTTGAAGAATTATATGCAAAAAGAAAGGAAGAATTAGATGAAGAAAGATAAAGAAGAATTAAATAAAGAAGAATCTAAGGAAACTGAAAATAAACAAGAAGAAAAAGTTGAAAAGTCTTACGAAGATCAAATCTTAGAATTAAATGATAAAATTAAATATTGGCAAAATAAGTATTATGAAGCTTATGCTGATATGGATAATTTAAAGAAGAGAATGGAAAAAGATCATCAACAATTTATTAAATATCGTGGACAAGGTTTCCTCGAAGCATTGCTTCCAGTATTCGATAACTTCTATAACTGTTTCAAGGTTACTCCAGATGATCCAAAACTTGCAGCTTATTGTAAAGGATTTGAAATGATTTATAATCAAATGGTCAACTCTTTAGAAGCTGAAGGCGTAAAAGAAATTATGCCTAAAGCAGGTGATAAATTCGATCATAATTCTATGCAAGCCGTTGATGTAGTTGAAGGTGAAGAAGATGACTTAGTTGTCAAAGTATCAACTAAAGGTTATTTCTTAAAAGATCGTTTAGTTAGACCTGCAATGGTTGTAGTAAGCAAAAAGAAAAAGGAAGAAGAAAATAAAAAAGAAAGTGAAGAAGTAGAAGATACTTCTAAAGAAAATTAATAAATAAGGAGATTAAAAGAATATGGCAAAAGAAATTATTTTAGGTATCGATTTAGGTACAACAAACTCAGTTGTAAGTTACATGCAAGAAGATGGCAAATGGAAAGTTATTCCTAACCCAGAAGGACCAAATACAACTCCTTCAGTTGTCTCTTTTAAACCAGATGGCGAAGAAATTGTTGGTTTTGCAGCTAAAAGACAATTATTAACTAACCCAGATACAATTGCATCTATTAAAAGAAAGATGGGTACAAGTGAAAAAGTACACATTTCTTGCTTAAATAAAGATTTCACACCACAAGAAATCTCTGCAAAAATCTTAGCTTATATGAAGAAATATGCAGAAGATAACTTAGGTCAAAAAATTGAAAAAGCAGTTATTACAGTTCCTGCTTACTTCAACGATGCACAACGTCAAGCAACAAAAGATGCAGGTCAAATTGCAGGCTTAGATGTCGTTAGAATTATTAATGAACCTACTGCTGCAGCATTAGCTTATGGTGAAGATAATAAAACTGATAAAGACCAAAAGATCTTAGTCTATGACTTAGGTGGAGGTACATTCGATGTTTCTATTCTTGAAATCGCAGATGGTACTTTCGAAGTTATTGCAACTGCTGGTGATAACCGTTTAGGTGGTGATGACTGGGATAATAGACTTGCAGGCTTCTTAAAAGATCAAATCAAAGCTCAATATGGTGTTGATTTAACAAATGATAAGATGGCTTCACAAAGATTAAAAGAAGAAGCTGAAAAAGCTAAAATTGCTTTATCAAGCCAATTAAAGACAACAGTTTCTCTTCCTTTCATTGCAATGACAGCGAATGGACCTGTTAACTTCGAAATGGATATTACAAGAGCAAAATTCGAAGAATTAACACGTGACTTATTAAGAAGAACTGAAGAACCAGTTAATAGAGCATTAAGCGATGCAAAATTATCTGCTTCTCAATTAGATGAAGTTATCTTAATTGGTGGTTCTACAAGAATGCCAGCTGTATTAGATATCGTTAAACGTTTAACAGGTAAGACTCCAAATATTTCAGTTAACCCTGATGAAGCAGTTTCTGTTGGTGCCGCTATCCAAGGTGGGGTTATCCGTGGTGATAAGAAAGACGTCTTATTACTTGATGTTACTCCATTAACATTAGGTATTGAAACAATGGGTGGTGTTTTAACTCCATTAATCACAAGAAATACAACAATTCCTACAACAAAATCACAAGTTTTCTCAACTGCTGAAGATAATCAACCTTCTGTTGATATCATGGTCTACCAAGGTGAAAGACCAATGGCAAGAGATAATAAATTATTAGGCTCATTCAGACTTGATGGTATTAGACCAGCTAGACGTGGCCAACCAAGAATTGAAGTTACATTCAATATCGACGTCAATGGTATTGTTAATGTCAAAGCTAAAGACTTAGATACTAATAAAGAACAACAAATCACAATCTCTGGTTCAAATGGCTTATCTAAAGAAGAAATCGATAGAATGGTCAAAGAAGCTGAAGCTAATAAAGAAGCTGATGAAAAGAGAAAAGATGAAATCGAAGTCAAGAACAAAGCAGAATCATTCATTTCTCAAATTGATGAAGCATTAGCGACAAATGGCGACAAGATGGATGCTAAACAAAAAGAAGAAACTGAAAAGTTAAGAAATGAATTAAAAGAAGCAATCGATAAGAACGATATCCCAACATTAAAAGAAAAGATGTCTCAACTTGAACAAGCTGCAGCGATGGCTCAACAATATCAAAGCCAAGGTGCAACTTCAGGAGCAACTGATACATCTTCAACAACTAGTGATTCATCTTCATCTAATGCATCTTCAAATGATGATGTAATCGATGCAGATTTCACAGACAAAGCTAACTAATTTATATATGGTGGGTGATAAGCCCACCATTATATTGTTATATAGGAGGTAATTATGGCTGAGAAAAGAGATTATTATGAAGTCCTAGAACTAGATAAAAACGCAACTGAAGACCAAATTAAGTCTCAATACCGTAAACTCGCTAAAAAGTATCACCCAGATTTAAATAAAGAACCTGGCGCTGAAGCAAAATTTAAAGAAGTTCAAGAAGCTTATGAAGTTCTTTCTGATCCTCAAAAGAAGGCAACTTACGATCAATTCGGTCATGCTGCTTTCGATCAAAATGGTGGTCAAAGTGGATTTGGTGGCTTCCAAGGTGGCTTCCAAGATGTTGATCTAAATGATATCTTTGGTTCCTTCTTTGGAGGTGGTTCAAGAAGAAAACAACAAACTGGACCAACTAGAGGTAATGATCGTTTCATGACTGTTAGAATTAACTTCATGGATGCGATTAAAGGTAAGAAAATTGAATTGAATATTACTCTTGATGAAAACTGTTCTGCTTGTAACGGAACTGGTGCTGCAACTCCTTCTGATATTGTTTCTTGTACAACTTGTTCGGGAACTGGTTATGTTTCAAAAAGAGTTCAATCTATCTTTGGTATGATTCAAGAAACTCAATCAGTATGTCCTACTTGTTCAGGTAAAGGTAAAACAGTTAAGAATAAGTGTTCTGCTTGCCAAGGTAAAGGCTATAATCGAGTTAAACGTAAGATCGAAGTTAATATTCCAGCTGGTATTAATAACGGTCAACAAATTAGAGTCAGCGGTAAAGGCGAAAGAGGCGTTAACGGAGGACCTAATGGTGACTTATATATCGAAATTGTCGTCGATAATGATTCATCATTTAAAAGAGATGGTAACGATATCCATGTCGATTTAGAAGTTAACATGATTGATGCTGCTTTAGGTTGCACTTTAAGCGTACAAACTGTTTATGGTGAAGTTGATGTTAAGATTCCAGAAGGTAGCCAATCAGGACAAATTTTAAAACTTCGTGAAAAAGGTGTTAAAGACATCAGAGGTAATTCATTTGGTGATGAATATATTCATTTAAAAGTTGTTACACCAACTAAATTAAATGATGAACAAAAGAATTTATTAAGACAATTCAAAGAAATTGAAGATAGTAAATCAACTAAAACTAGTTTCTTCGATAAACTAAAAAAGAAAAAGAAATAACTTTTAAAACGTCATTATTGACGTTTTTTTCGTATTTGCGTTTTGTTTTCATATTTGGTAAAATAACTAAAAAGAGGAAGTGATTTGATGAAAAAATGTCCATATTGTAAAACATTGATGAATGATGATGTCACTTACTGCCCTAATTGTTTAAAAAATGTGCCACTTGAAAATAAGATGCCGGATATTGTTTCATCGAAAAATAAATCATCATTTTATATGATGTT
Source organism: Azospirillum sp. CAG:239 (assembly GCA_963653535.1). Taxonomy (GTDB): domain Bacteria; phylum Bacillota_I; class Bacilli_A; order RFN20; family CAG-449; genus UBA3210. Next base: position 89,114 of record CAVJWU010000002.1, on the reverse strand, counting down.
TATTGGAATAATTGTATCTATTGGTTCTTTCGCGGCAGCACTTTCACAAAAAGCTAATAAGATGAATTACTCTAATCAATTTGAATCTTATAAAAAAGCATATAATGAACAACCTGTTGGCGATTATAAAAATCACTTACAAGATTTGATGGAAAAAGCTTATTCTTCACAAAAATCATGTGAATTTAGAGAATATGCATTCTATGTTTTTTGTGCCTTAGGTATTATTTTAATAATTCTTGGAATTATTTTTTTGATTAAAAATAGGAGGAAGAAATAATGAATATCGCTTTTATTTTAACTTGTGGTCATGGAAATAAATTCATGAACCAAACTAATAAAGTATCTAAAAATGTCTATGAAGATTTTCGTACTCGTATTGCTTGTCGCGTCTTAGATACTTTTCAAAAACATCCTGATATTGATAAGATTGTGATTATTACTGATTTAGAGTATGTCAAAAAAACCGAAGATGTTGTTAAATTAAGAAATTTTGATAAAGTCATGGGAGTAGTTTCCGGCGGCATTAGTCAAGATGCGAGTGTTAATGCTGGTATCCTATTCCTTAATGATAGTGAACATTATGTTTCTAATGCAAATATTATCATTCATGATGCAAGTAGAATTAATATCACTAAAAATGATATTTCGTTAGTATTAGAAGCGATGCAAAACCATGAAGCAGTAAGTTTTATTAAGGCGGTATCAAGAAAAACTATTACTAAAACTGCAGATAATTATATCGATAAAAACTTAGATAAAAATGATCTTTATACTATTACATCTCCACAAGGATTTAAGCTAGATAGATTAAGAACTGCGCATAATTTTGCTATAGATTTAAATCAAAGATTTGATGATGAAACTTCTTTAATGAAATTAATTAATGTTCCAACTTATTTAATTGTCGATGAAACTTCACATTTAAATACTTATACTGAAATGGATTTATTAATTGCTGAATTTTTATTACAAAATTAAATATAATAAGTTTAATAAGACTAACCGTTGTGTTAGTCTTATTTTTTTTAAACTAGTCTTAATTAATAAACTTTTATTGATAAAAAAATAACAATTTTTGGCTTTTTTAACATGTGTATACTTTACAACTTTATTTTTATTTTATAAAATTAAATATGAGGTGTTTTATGGATCAAGTAAAGATTTTAGAAGTTAAAGAGTCTATTTTAGGTAATAATGATTTAGAAGCTAAAGAACTTCGATCATTATTAAATAAAAAGAAAGTTTTTTTGCTTAACCTAATGTCTTCACCTGGTAGCGGAAAAACATCAACATTAATAAAACTGATCAATATTTTAAAGAATGATTTTAAAATTGGGGTCATGGAGGCTGATATCGATTCTGATGTTGACGCATTAACGATACAAAGAGAAACGGGAGTTAAAGCGATACAACTTCATACTGGTGGAATGTGTCATCTTGACGCAAGTATGACTAAACAAGGTTTAGATGCTATTAATTATGAAGAATTAGATTTCGTCATCTTAGAAAATATTGGCAATTTAGTTTGTCCAGCTGAATTTGATACAGGTGCACAAGTTAATATGACAATTCTTTCAGTTCCTGAAGGAGATGATAAGCCAAGTAAATATCCTCTTATTTACGAAGTGAGCGATTTAGTTGTTATTAATAAAATAGATGTTTTACCAGTATTTGACTTCAACATTGAAGCGAGCAAAGAAAGAATAAAACTCGATAATCCTAATGCAGATATATTATTAATCTCCGCGAAAACTGGGGAAGGAGTTAATGAATTAGCATTATGGATGAAAAATAAAATTGAAAGCATAAAAAAAGGAGAGTAGTGTATGCCAGAAATGAGTAAAAAAGTTGTCCCACCACATATGAGTGACAAAGTAGCGAATGAAAAGATTGTAAAATTAGGAAAGAAGATTACAGATGTCTTTGACCATAAATTACATGGTATTAAAGTTGAAGATCCTGAATATTGGGGACTTGCAGATATTGTAACAGATGAAATGGCAGATGTTGCTTTAACAATGAAGCTTAGACATCATTATACATTTGAAGATTTATGTAAAATGAATCCTGATCAAGCAAAAGATAAAGAACATTTCCAAAAATTATTAGATGAAATGTCTTATATTGGTTTACTTGAATATGATTATGGTTATCATTATGACCATAATGGTAGAACTGCTCCTCAAAGTGAAAGAAGATATGTTTTACCTTTATTCGTCCCTGGTAGCGCAGAATTATTTAACATGGAAGAAAAATTTATTACTCCTGATGGAAAGAAAATGGATAATCCACGTTTAAGAGAACATCCTGCACTTGCTTCTTTCTTTGAAAGAATGACTTTTATCCCACTAGATGGTATTACTCAACTAGTTCCTCCAGGAGGAAGTGGCGTTGGTATGCACGTCATCCCAGTAGAAAAAGCAATTGAAATGGAAAATACTTCCATGGATTTAGAACACTTATCATATTGGTTAAAGAAATATGAAGGTCATATTGGTGTTGGCCAATGTTCTTGTAGAGCTTCTAGATCTGCTTTAGATGAAGGATGCGCGGATGATCAATTTAACTGGTGTATCGGTGTTGGTGATTTCGCTGATTATTGCCGTGAAACAGGTAAAGGTCATGATATTAGTTATGAAGAAGCTATGCGTATTTTAAAAATTGCTGAAGATAATGGCTTCGTTCACCAAATTACTAATATTGATGGTGAAAATAAAATCTTTGGTATTTGTAACTGTAACGTTAACATTTGTAACGCTTTAAGAACATCACAATTATTTAATACACCAAATATGTCTCGTAGTGCTTATACCGCTCATGTAGATTCAAAAAAATGTGTTGCTTGTGGTAAGTGTGTTGAATATTGCCCTGCTGGCGCGGTTAAATTAGGTCAAAAATTATGTAAGAAAGATGGTTCACAAGTCGTTTATCCAAAACATGAATTACCTGATAATATGAGTTGGGGTAGAGATAAATACGATGAAAACTATCGTGATAATAATAGAATTAACTGTTATGATACTGGTACTGCTCCTTGTAAAACAGCTTGTCCTGCTCACGTTGCAGTTCAAGGCTATTTAAAACTTGCAGCCGAAGGTAGATATAGAGATGCATTAGCTTTAATTAAGAAAGATAATCCACTTCCAGCTATCTGCGGACGTATCTGTAATAAACGTTGTGAAGAAGCTTGTACTAGAGGTGATATCGATAAAGCTGTTTCTATTGATGCAGTTAAAAAATTCCTTGCCGAACAAGATTTAAAAGCGGAAACTCGTTATATTCCTGAAGTAACTATTGCTTCAAATAGATTAGATCATTGGGAACAAAAAATTGCAATTATCGGTGCAGGTCCTGCTGGTTTATCATGTGCATATTATTTAGCGACTAAAGGTTATAAACCAACAATTTTTGAAAAGAATAAAAAATGTGGTGGTATGTTAACATACGGTATTCCATCATATAAACTTGAAAAAGATGTTATTGAAGCTGAAATTGATGTCATTAGAGAATTAGGCGTTGAAATTAAAACTGGTGTCGAAGTTGGTAAAGATGTCACAATTGAAGAATTAAGAAAACAAGGATATCAAGCATTCTATGTTGCAATTGGTTGCCAAGGTGGTAAATTACCTGGTATTACTGGAGAAGATGCAAAAGGTGTCGATATCGCTGTTAACTTCTTACATAATGCTTCTGAAGACTTATCTCAAAAACTTGATGGTGAAGTCGTGGTAGTAGGCGGCGGTAACGTTGCAGTAGACTGCGCAAGAACTGCTTTAAGATTTGGTGCTTCTAAGGTCAGCATGTTCTCACTTGAAACTCGTGAAGAAATGCCTGCTTCAAATGAAGAAATTTCTGAAACTCTCGAAGAAAATATTGAAATTAATAATGCTTGGGGACCAAAAGAAGTCCTTAAAGATGATAATGGTGCAGTTAGAGGTGTTGTCTTTAAAAGATGTACTGCAATAAAAGATGAAACAGGTAAATTCAATCCTCAATATGATGAAAACGAAACTATCGAAGTTGAAGCAAAACACGTAATCTTTGCAATTGGTCAAAGCATTGTTTGGGGTGATTTATTAAAAGGAACTAAGGTAACTTATTGGCACGGAAATTATCCTCTCGCTGATAAATTAACATATCAAACTGCAGAAGAAGATATCTTCGTCGGCGGTGATGTTTATACTGGTCCTAAATTTGCAATCGATGCAATTGAAGCAGGTAAATGCGCGGCTGAATCTCTCCATAGATACGTTCATGAACATGCTTCATTAACAATTGGTAGAAATAGAAGAGACTTCATTATGCTTGATAAAAATAATATTAAAGTTGATTCTTATGATACTGCTGGTAGACAAGAAGCTGGACTAGATACATCTATCGATCATAAATCATCATTTAAAGATGCTCATTTAACATTAACTGAAGAACAAGTTAAGATTGAAACCTCAAGATGTTTATCATGTGGTGCTTCAGTAGTTGATGGTAATAAATGTATTGGATGTGGTATCTGTACTACAAAATGTATGTTCGATGCTATTACCTTAGTTAGAGATCATCCAGAATGTACAAAGATGGTTAAATCTGAAGATAAGTTTAAATATATCCTTCCATATGCAATTAAACGTGCAGTAAAAATTAAATTTGGTAAACATACTAAAGAAGAAAAAGCATCAGAAAAAGCACATAAGGAATGGAAAAAAGCTCAAAAGAAACAAAGTAAGGAAGCTAATAAGTAATGCATGAATTAGGTGTTACTTTCCACGTAGTAGATCATGTTGTTTCTATTGCTCATAAGAATAATATCCCTAAAGTTGATCGCGTAATTATTGAACTTGGTGAAGTTTCCACAGTCGTTCCTGATTTATTAATCGATTGTTGGAATTGGGCAAGAAAAAAACATCCTGAACTTGAAAATTGTGAACTAAAAGTTGAAATTATTAAAGCTGTTACTTTTTGTTCGAATTGTTCAAAGGAATATTCTACTGTTGAACATGGTAAAATATGTCCATTCTGCGGTTCAGAAAACACATATTTACTCAAAGGAAATGAATTTAATATAAAACAAATTGAAATTGACTAATTAGGTTGTGTAAGTGGGTAAACACTTACACAATCTTTTTTTCTAAAATCGATTTTTTTTCTATCTTTTATCATTGTGTTTCTAATATAATATTTGAGGTTAGACGGATGTTTAATTGAAAGAAAGGTATTTTAAAAATGAAAATCGGACAATATAAAGAAAATAAGTTAGGCAAAGTACATGCTGAAGAAGTAAAAGACGAAGAAGTTGAACTTGAAATCGCTAATATGTTAAAACAAGCTTCTACTTTTGAAGAAGTTGATGCTGAAAGTAAATTAGGAAGTGTAGTTAACATTGATTTTGAAGGCTTCTGTGACGGCATAGCTTTTGACGGAGGCAAAGGTGAAGGATATGATCTCGAACTTGGCTCAAATACATTTATTCCTGGCTTTGAAGATCAATTAGTCGGTTATAAAAAAGGTGATAATGTTGATGTTAATGTTACATTCCCTGAAAATTATCAAGCTGAAAATTTAAAAGGTAAAAAAGCACTTTTCAAATGCAAAATTAATGCAGTTAAAGAAAAGAAAAATGCAGAATTAAATGATGAATTCGTCGCTCAATACGGAATGAAAAGTGTTGAAGAATTCAAAAAAGAATTAAAGAATCAAATGTATTTACAAAAAGAAAATAAGATGTTAAATGAATATTTAACAAAATTATTAGATCATATTGTAGAACATTCTGATATTGAAGTTAGTGAAGAAGAATATAACAAGAAAATTCAAGATATGATTGAATATTATGATAGAGCGATGGCTCAATATGGTTCAAATATTGATGGATATTTACAAATGATTAATTCTACTATGGAAGATTTCAAGAAAGAAATTAAACCAGAAGCAATTAAATCATTTAAAATTGATGTTATCTTTGATGAAGTAGCAAAATTAGAAAACATTATTGTTACTGATGAAGAATTAAATTCACATGTTGCTTTAATGAAAGCTCAATACAATTTAACTCAAGAACAAATTGATGCAACTTTATTAGCTCATAAAGATGACATGAAGAAAGATATCGCTCGTAACAAGGTATCAGAATTCTTAGTAAAGAATAACGATTAATTGAAATTTAAAATGAAAGGAGATGGTAAAAATGGATAATTCGAAACCGCGAGAACTTCTTAGACTTGGTTTTAGAGGCATTTTTACCATGTCTATTTTTAAATAAATATTAAATGCCTCTTATATATGGAGGTAAAATATGAATGAATTAATTCAAGAAATTTTAGACATTGTAAGATCTAATCTTTCTAATGCAGAAAAAAAAGAAAAACTATCTCATTATCATGATTCAGACGTCGCGGACGCATTTGAATTTTTAAGTGATGAAGAAAAAGCAAAACTTACTAAAATCTTAGGTGCTGAAGAAGCATCTGATATCTTAACTTATGTTGAAGATAAAGATGAATTCTTAGACTACATGAAAGAAGATCAAGCAGCAGATATCATTGAAAACATGGATGCTGACGATGCTGTCGATGCTCTTCAAGAAATGGAAGATGAAGATAGAGAAAAAATCTTAAACTTAATCGAAGATAAAGAAGTTAAGGATGATATTAAATTAATTTTATCATTTGAAGATGATGAAGTTGGTTCTTTAATGACTACAAACTACGTTACTATCTTAGATACTGATGACGTAAAAAAGGCGATGAAGAAAGTTATTGAACAAGCTAGTGATAACGATAACATCTCAGTTATTTTTATTACTGATAAAGATAACAAATTTGTCGGTGCTTTAAACTTAAATGATTTAATTATCGCTCGTCAAGGTGATGATTTAATGGCTAAGGCTATTACTTCTTATCCTGCTTTACAAGCACATGCAAAAATTGATGATGTCATTAATGATATTAAAGATTATAATGAAAAAATTATTCCAGTTGTCGATGATAACAATTTAGTAATCGGTGCATTAACCGCGAACGACGTAGTTGAACTTGTTACTAGTGAACTTCATGAAGATATGCATCGTTTAGCTGGTTTAACTTCTGAAGATAAAGATGAATCAATTTGGGTATCAATGAAAAAAAGATTACCTTGGTTAATTTTATTATTATTTTTAGGATTAGTTGTTTCTAGTGTCGTTTCTGCTTTTGAAACAGTTATCGCAGTTATTTCAGCAGCAGTATTATTCCAATCGGTAGTCTTTGATATGGCTGGTAATGCTGGTACCCAATCTCTTGCTGTTACTTTAACTGATATTAATGATGATGACGATGTTTCTAAAAAGAAAATTTTAAAAATGATGTATAAAGAAACAATGGTAGGTATTTTTAATGGACTTTTATTAGGAATATTATCATTTGGCGTCATTTTTGCATTCTTATGCATAAGACATGAAGGAGTATTCTCTGATAAATCTAATATATTTGATGCAATGGATTGCTTAAAAGTCTCGGCTAGTGTCGGTACTTCTTTAGTAATATCTATTACTTTATCAAATATCGTAGGCTTATTACTTCCTATTTTATTTAAAAAGATTAAAGTTGATCCAGCAGTAGCATCTGGCCCAATGATTACAACTATTAATGATATGGTTTCCGCTTGCGTTTATTATACTTTAATCGGATTATTCTTCTCTTTATTTTAATATTTAACTAATATTTATATTATGTAATTAAAATCCGTTTCTACGGATTTTTTTATTACAATGCTATTTTTTCTAGCTTAAATTTATTCATTTTGAAGAAAATTTATTTTATTAACTTTTAGATATTATCCGAATTTATCAATTTAAATAAACTAATTCGAAATGATACATTAGTAAATGTTACAAAATGTGATTATTCATTGCGCAGCGATGAAGATTAATACGTAAAGTTCTATCCTAAATATAAATATGAACAATGCACTAAAAAAATTAAAATACATAGACTATTTTTCTTTTTAAAATCTATAATTTAATTAAGACAAATAACAATTTTACAAAAAAATATTAAAAATTAAAAAAATATCTTGATTTATATAATATTTATTTGTTATTATTATAAGGCATTGAGCGAATGACTTATATGGCGGTGTAGCCCAGTTGGTTAGAGCGGCCGGCTCATACCCGGCAGGTCGAGGGTTCGACCCCCTCTGCCGCCACCAATTATAAGGACCCTTAGTTCAATGGTTAGAGCCCCCGTCTCATAAACGGGTCGTTGCAGGTTCAAGTCCTGCAGGGTCCACCAAACTTATAACATGGAGAAATACCCAAGTGGCTGAAGGGGATGGTCTTGAAAACCATTAGGGGGTGAAAGCCCCGCCAGAGTTCAAATCTCTGTTTCTCCGCCAGTAGAAAATTTAGACACCTTCGGGTGTCTTTTTTCTTTATATCATCATTTAAAAAATATATAATTGAAGAAGGAGGAATTTTTATGGAAAATGAAAATTTAATTGAAGCAAAAAAGAATTTGTTATGGTGTTCGATTGTTGATTTAACATTATTTATCTTATCGTCATTTTGTTTTTTTATTAATCAAATGTGGATACCTCTAGGCTTTCTTCTCGGTGGTATTATTTCTAATTTGAATTACATTCTTTTATATTATTTCACTGGATTCTTATTAAAACCATTTGCGAGAAGAAGAACTTTATCTGTCTTATTATACTTTTCAAGAATGATTTTATTTATTGCTGGTTTATTTATTTGTATCTTTTTACAATACTTAGGATATAACATTTTCTTCTGGGGTACGACTTTAGGAGCATACTTAATTAACATTATTGTATCAGTTGTAGTTAATCAAAAATTAACAAAGAAAAAAGAAACTAAAAAAGAAGAAAATTAACCTCATTTTCACTCGAAATTAATAGAAAATTAAATTTAAAAATTTTATAATAATCAAGGTTATCTAGAAGGAGGCAATTATGAGTAATATATTAGGTATTACATTCTCAACTGATATATTTCCTGCAGAGCTCATTGTGAGTCTCGGAATTATTCTAATCATTACGATATTAAGCTTAATTGTCTATTTTAAATCGAAGAAAGTAGATCCATTAGAGAAGCCAAAAGGGATTATGTTACTTGCAGAAATGTATGTTTCCTTTATTGACAAAACGATTGGTGAAAACTTAGGTATTCAATTTAAAAAGATTGCTGGTGCCGTTTATGGTGGATTATACATCTATCTATTCATGAGTATGTTAATTGGATTATTAGGATTTGAATCTCCAATTTCATATTTATACATACCAGTAACATTAGGTTTAACTACCTTCATTCTCATCCATGCCACTGCTGCATATTATAACAAGTGGAGATATTTCCATCGTTATATCGAACCGATTGGGGTTATGTTACCGATTAACTTGTTATCAATGTGGGCTCCATTACTAAGTTTATCTTTCCGTTTGTTCGGTAATGCAGTCGCAGGTTACGTTATTATGAGAATGGTATATTGGGCGTTTGAAGTTAACCACTTAACATTCGCTGGAGGATTTATTTCTCCTGCAGTTATAGTCGCTCCAGTATTACACGCTTACTTTGATGTCTTCAGTGCTTACATTCAAACCACTGTTTATACATTGTTATCAATGGCTTTAATTAAAAATGAAGTTCCAGAAGACATTGCAAATCAAAACGAAAAAGAATATAAGGAAAGTCTTGCTAAGTTAGAAGAAGTGAGAAACTTAACTAACGCAATGAACAAATAACAAGGAGGTATAAAAATGTTATTAAATTTATTAGCAGAAGCAGCAACTTACAATGAATATTTTAGCGCAGGTTTAGCGTTATTAGGATCAGGTATTGCAGTACTTGGTGGTATTGGTCCTGGTATCGGTGAAGGTTACGTTTGTAAAGCAGGTGTTGAAGGTGTTGCAAGAAATCCAGAAGCAGCTGGTTCAATTCGTTCAACAATGATCTTAGGTTGTGCACTTTGTGAAACAACTGGTATTTACGCTTTCTTAATTGCTTTATTACTCTTATTCGTTCACTAATCCTCAATGAAAAAGAAATTATCAATAATATTAGTTAGTTTAATCTCATTAGTAAGTTTATCTTCATGCGAAAGTCAACCTGTCGGACAAGATACATTTGTTAATAAGATGTTTGGCTCATGGCAATCATTAGTCATTCAATTAACTTCAACATTAATATTATTCTGCGTTGTCGGATTCTTTGTTTTTAAACCAGTTCGTAAAATTTTACAAACTCGTCAAGATTATGTAGTTTCTCAAGTTAAAAATGCTGAAGCTTATAAAGAAGATGCATTAAATAAACAAAAAGAAGCTGATGATCGTATTGCTTCTTTACAAGATCAAGCTAAGAGCATTATCGATGAAGCAAATAAGAATGCAGCAACTATTAAAGAAAACGCTAGTAAGGAAATGGATGAAGAAAGAATTCATCAAAAAGAATTATTAGCGAAAGAAATTGAACAAGAAAAAAATAAAGCAAAAGAAGAAATTCGTAAAGAAATTGTTAATGTCGCTCTCGATGCTTCTAAAGCTATTTTAGAAAGAGAAGTGACTAAGTCAGACAATGATAAAATTGTCGATGACTTTATTAAGGAAGTAGAATCTGATGAATAATTTAGCAAGTAGATATGCATCAGCTCTTTTAAGTCTCGCCTTAGAAGAAAATAAAAATACTGAATATAGAGATTATTTAAAATCAATTAATGAAGTATTACATGAAGATGATCAATTTATTAAATTATTAGAATGCTACACTATTTCTAAAGATGAGAAGAAAGAATTGATTGATAAAATTATCGTCAATGCTCCTTCACATCATATCAATGCATTTTTTAAGGTTATTATTGATAATAATCGCGCTCATTATATTAAAGATATAATTGATGGATTTATTACTTTATCTAATGAAAAAGATGGTATTTCTGAAGGATATATCTATGCTTCAAGTGAATTATCAAATGACCAAATTGAAAAGATTGCTAGTGCAATCGGTAAAAAGATAAATAAGAACATTTATCTTAAATTAAAAATTGATGAAAACTTAATCGGTGGATTTAAAGTTGTCATCAATGACTATGTTTTTGATGCTTCTATTAAGAACAAAGTAGAATCATTAAAACAAGTACTATTAGAAGGGAGATAAACGAGATGATTATTAAACCAAATGAAATTTCTGAATTAATTAAAGAACAAATCAAATCGTATACTCATAAATTAGAAACTAATGACGTTGGTAGCGTTGTTTCAATCGGTGATGGTGTTGCAACTGTCTACGGTTTAGATAAATGTATGCTTAATGAATTATTAGAATTCCCTAATAATATCTTCGGTATGGCTTTTAACCTCAACGAAGAAAGTGTCGGTGTCGTTATGCTAGGCTCTTGTGAAGAAATTAAAGAAGGTGACTTAGTTAAAAGAACTGGCGCAGTTGTTGAAGTTCCAGTCGGTGATGGTTTATTAGGTAGAGTTGTTAATGCCTTAGGCCAACCAATTGATGGACTTGGTGATATTAAGTTCGATCACAAAAGACCAATCGAAAGAATCGCTCCTGGCGTTATGTCACGTAAATCAGTTTCTGTTCCACTCCAAACTGGTATTAAAGCAATTGATGCAATGATTCCTATTGGTAGAGGACAAAGAGAATTAATTATCGGTGATAGACAAACAGGTAAAACCGCTATTGCTATTGATACAATCTTAAACCAAAAAGGCAAAGATTGTTATTGTATTTATGTTGCAATTGGACAAAAGAATTCGACAGTTGCGCATATCGTTGAAAGATTAAGAAAAGCTGGCGCTTTAGAATATACTACAGTAGTTTCTGCAACAGCTAGCGAACTTGCTCCTATTCAATATATCGCTCCTTATTCAGGTGTAACTATTGCGGAAGAATGGATGGAACAAGGTAAAGACGTATTAATCGTATATGATGATTTATCTAAACACGCAGTTGCTTATAGAACAATGGCTTTATTATTAAGAAGAGCTCCAGGTAGAGAAGCTTATCCAGGCGATGTCTTCTATTTACATAGTAGACTACTTGAAAGAGCTTGTAGAGTAAATGAAAGTTGTGGAGGCGGTTCTATTACTGCTTTACCAATCATTGAAACTCAAGCTGGTGATATTTCTGCTTATATTCCAACTAATGTCATTTCAATTACTGATGGACAAATCTTCTTACAAACTGAATTATTTAACGCTGGTCAAAGACCTGCAGTAGATTCTGGTTTATCAGTATCTAGAGTTGGTTCAGCTGCTCAAATTAAAGCGATGAAACAAGTTGCTGGTTCATTAAAGATTGAACTTGCTTCATATCATGAATTATTATCATTCTCACAATTTGGTTCTGATCTTGATGCCGAAACTAAGAGAGTATTAAATCATGGTGAAAAACTTATGGAAGTATTAAAACAAGAACAATACGCACCATATGATGTTAATAAACAAATCGTCGAATTATTCGCGGCGAAAAATAGATATTTAGATGATCTTGAAACTTCTAAAGTTAAAGAATCTTTAAATGGTTTATATCAAGAAATTTCTTTGAATCACGTAGATATCTTAGATGAATTAACAGAAAAGAAAATTATTTCTAAAGAATTAGAAGAAAAATTAAATAAAGTAATGCAAGATTATTTTGCTAGATAGGAGGTTAGATTATGGCAAGTGGTTTACAACAAACTAAAAGAAGAATTAATAGCGTTAATTCGACTAAAAAAATCACCAATGCAATGCGTCTAGTTTCTACAGCAAAATTAAAATCTTGGAAAAAACGTCTTTCATATAATGGAGAATATGCTGATAGTTTACATTCATTAATGAATGTTGTTCTTCAAAGTTTAACCGAAGAACAAAAAAGCACATTCTTCACTAATGATGATACAAAAGGAACATTATTCATTGTCATCACATCAACCTTAGGTTTATGCGGAGGTTATAATTATAATCTTTATAAAGAAGTTGTTCCTCTTATTGATAAAGAAAAAGATGAAGTTTTAGTTATTGGAACTAAAGGCTTATCATACTTTAAACGTAATGGTTATAAAGTTAATGATAAATTTGTCACTTTAGCTTCACAATATGATATTTCAAACATTAGAAAGATTAGAAATGAAGTCATTTCTCGTTTACAAATGAATGAAGTGTCAAAAATAAAAATTGCTTATACTCATTTTAAAAATTCAATTACATTCATTCCTCAAGTAGTCGATATTTATCCTATTCAAGAAGATAAGAATTATGTCTTATCACACAAAGAAAAGAATATGTTAATTGAACCAAATGCTAAAGTAATTTTAGATTCTCTTATTCCTTTATATGTCGAAAGTTTAATTAATTCCTATGTTATCGAATCATCAGTAAGTGAATTCGCTTCACGTTCTAACGCGATGGAATCCGCGACTGATAACGCAACAGATATTATTAATAAACTACAAATTCAATTTAATAAAGCACGTCAACAATCAATTACTCAAGAAATTACAGAGGTTGTCGGCGGGGCTAATGCACAATCTTAGGAGGTGTAATATGAAAAATAATATAGGTAAAATTGTTCAAATCCAAGGTCCTATTATTGACGTTAGATTTCCTGATGGTCATATGCCAGAACTATTAACTGCGATTCAAATTCCTTTAAAGGATTCTTCTTTAACAATTGAAGTCGCTCAACATATTGGTGACGATGTCGCTAGATGTGTCTCTATGGGCGCAACAGAAGGTTTAGTAAGAGGAATGGACGCGATTGACTTAGGTCATCCTATTGAAGTTCCAGTTGGTGAAGCTACATTAGGAAGAATGTTTAATGTTCTTGGTGATCCTATTGATGGACTTGGTGAAGTTGATCCTAAAACAAAAAGAAATCCAATTCACCGTGAACCACCTGCGTTCAAAGATCAAACTACTGAATCAGTCATTCTCGAAACTGGTATTAAGGTTATCGATTTACTTTGTCCTTATGTTAAAGGTGGTAAAATCGGTCTATTCGGTGGTGCTGGTGTTGGTAAAACAGTTTTAATTCAAGAATTAATCAATAACATTGCAACACAAAAACATGGTATTTCCGTTTTCGCTGGTGTTGGCGAAAGAACACGTGAAGGTAATGACCTTTACTATGAAATGAAAGAATCAGGCGTTTTAAGTAAAACAGCCTTAGTTTTCGGTCAAATGAACGAACCACCAGGAGCAAGACTTAGAGTCGCTTTATCTGGTTTAACTATGGCTGAATATTTCCGTGATGAAGAACATCAAGATGTCTTATTATTTATTGATAACATCTTTAGATTTACTCAAGCTGGTAGTGAAGTTTCAGCTTTACTTGGTAGAATGCCTTCCGCGGTTGGTTATCAACCAACTCTTGCAACAGAAATGGGCCAATTACAAGAAAGAATTACTTCCACAAACAAAGGTTCAATTACTTCAGTTCAAGCAATTTATGTTCCTGCTGATGACTTAACTGACCCAGCTCCTGCAACTACATTCACTCATCTTGACGCTAAAACTGTTCTTGATAGAGGTACTGCTGCTTTAGGTATTTATCCTGCAGTTGATCCATTAGGATCTTCATCAACAATTCTTGATCCAAATATTGTTGGTAAAGAACATTATGAAGTCGCTCGTGGAGTACAATCAATTCTACAAAAATATAAAGAATTACAAGATATCATCGCAATTTTAGGTATGGATGAATTATCTGATGAAGATAAAGTAACTGTTAATAGAGCAAGAAGAATTAGAAACTTCCTTTCTCAACCATTCCATGTCGCTGAAGTCTTTAATGGCTTCCCTGGAAAGTTTGTTACATTACAAGATACAATTCGTTCATTTAAAGAAATTTTAGATGGAAAACATGATGATTTACCAGAACAAGCATTCTTATATGTTGGTACAATCGAAGAAGCTGTAGAAAAGGCTAAGAACTTATAATATGGCTTATAATTTAAGTATAATAACTCCAAATGGAGTTTTAGATCCAGTCGATATTACGTTGTTACATGTGAAAAGTGGTAATGGAGAATTAACAATTCTTCCTCATCACTTTCCATTAGTGACTAATATTGAACCAAGTATTTGTTATTTTGATTCTGTCTCAAAAGGTAGGGTATATGCTTTTATTGGTGAAGGTATCTTAAATGTATTAGAAAAAGAAGTTAAATTAATCGTTGCAAGTTTTAACCTAAAAGATGATATTGATATTGATAGAGCGAGAAAAGCTCTTGAAAGAGCTAATGCTTATTTAAGTGAAGCTCCAACTAATCCAAATATTGATATCGAAAGAGCAAAGAAAGCTTTAATCCGTGCTGAAGCACGTATTGCTTTGTGGGAAGGTAAAGTAAAATAATGAATAGAGAAGAACTAAATAATCAAGTTAATAGAATGTTATCTTTTAAAGAAAATGAATCTAATAAGGTTATTGCTTTAAAAAAACATTTTACTTCTTATAAGTTTATTGGCCTTATTATTAGTTTAATTTTCTATTCAATTGTCATTTTTGCTTATACCATTGTTTCAAATATTTTCTCTCTTACATCTATTACTGCTTCTAGTATTACTTCTATTGTTTTTTCTTCGATAATTGAATTAGTATTTCCTTTATATTTTGCTTATTATTTATATAAAATTTATAAATTAAGTAAAATTAATGATGTAAATAATGTTGATCCAAAAAAATCATTATTAAATAATATTTTTATCTTAAGAAGAATTCTTAAAGTGATATTAATTATCGCTTCAGTATTTCTTGTTATCGATGGTATTTCTTATATCGGAATGACTAATTTATATTATTCTAATCCAGAAAAATTTAATACGATGATGGCGCAAAGTGGAATAACGATAGATGAAAAATCTATCTTGATTATGAAAGAACTAGGGTATCAATTTATTATCTATGGTTGTCTAGTTGCTTTATTAACTTTCTCTTCGTTAAGATGTTTTAAAAAATTCTTTTTAATCGTTTTTAATGATAAGATTGAAGATACTTTATTAGATGCTTATTTAACAATTGGTTTTGTTATTGTATATGGATTATTACATGTTTTAGGTTCTATTTTAGGTATATGTGGTATTAATAATTATCTTGGAGGAACTGGAACTAATAATCTAACATTAAATATCTTAGATATTGTTGATTCATTATCCTTAGCAACAATTATGGGCTTTATCGCTTTTAATATCTTTTCTATTATTCATCTTTTAAAGAATAATGATGGCAGCGTAAATCCTCTAAGTAATGATAAAGAAATTTATACAATTAACATTGATGAATAATTTATTAAGTGACATTTTTTGTCACTTTTTAGTTAATATTATTACATTTAAATAGTATACATTTATACTTATTTAAGTGTATAGGAGGCTTTTAAATGGCTATTTCAAAATACAAAGTTTTAATTGTTGAAGATGATCCGATGGTCGCTCAAATTAATCGTAATTACACAGAAAAAAATCCTTATGTCGAAGTTGTTTCTTGTGTTAGTAACGGACAAGAAGCATTAAACTTTTTAGATAAAAATTATGTCGATTTAATCGTTCTTGATTTTTATCTTCCTCAGATGAATGGAGAACAATTTTTAAAATTATTACGTGAACGTTATGGCTTTAAACATGAAGTAATTATGGTTACTGCTGAAACTAAATTTGATGAAGTGAGAAAATTATATTTGCTCGGTTGCTTAGATTATTTAATTAAACCTTTTGATTACCAAAGATTTAAAAAAGCTATTGATAAGTTTGTCGCGTTTAAACAATATGATCGTGAAAAAATCCTTTCACAACAAGAAATTGATTCATTATTTAGTTTTAGAAGTGAATCTAATGAAAACGGCTTAATCGCTAAAGGTATTCAAGGTCAAACATTAAATACTCTTATTAATTTCTTAAGAATTAACGGCGGTAAAGAAGTAACTTGTGATCAAATTGCTAAAGAATTACCTTTATCAATTGTAACGATTAGACATTATTTAAATTATCTAGTGGAAGAAAACTATTTAGAGACAAAAATAGATTATTCTACTGGTGGCAGACCAAAGATTTTATATATTTATAAAGGTTAATATGGATAAAAAATTTAAAGAAAATCTCATTAAGATTGGTATTGATGTCGATAAAGCGTTAAAATTATATTTTCTCGATGATGAAGATTTCTTCATTAAAGTGATTTTAGATAATTTTTTAAAACAAGACTTATACATAGAAACTTATAAAAAAGTACAAGAAAATGATTTAGATCAAGCATTTATGTATGCACATAAATTAAAATCTCAAATTGGTTATTTGTGTTTTACGCGATTATATGATAATATATCTATAGTTTGTGATAGGTTAAGAAATAAAAAATCGGATGATGTATTATCTTTACTTGAAGATATCGAAATCCCTTATTATAAATTTATTTCATTATTAAAAGATTATCACTAGAAGGAGAAATTATGGCTGAACAATCAATCGAATTTAGATATGATACTCAATTATTAATCGAAGGAAAAAATTTAGATGAAGATGCAATCAGTGAATATTTTGAAAAAAATTTCGTTGGTGATTGCTTACTAGCAGTTGGTGATGATGAATTAATCAAAATTCATTATCATACAAATGAACCTTGGAAAGTTCTTGAATATTGTAGATCTTTAGGTGAAATTTACGATATTGTCGTTGAAGACATGGATCGTCAAGCACGTGGTTTACACGGCTAAAATTTTTATTAATTAGTTAGCGAAGAGCTAACTAATTTATTTTTAAGGAGAAATATGAAAACTAATTTATCAAAATTATTAATTTTACCTTTAATTGGTTTAAGTTTATTTAGTTGTAATAATGTTTCTAGTAGTGAAAATAATTCAAGTTCAACTTCTAGTAATAATGTAAGTTCATCTTCAGAACAAAGTTCATCATCTACAACTTTTACTAATCCAGTTGTCGTCACATTTAAAAATTATGATTCAAAAACAATTTATACTGAAACGATAGAAAGTGGTTCAGTTCCAAGTTATACAAAAGAAAATCCAACGCGACCAAGTGATGAAAATTTCTCATATACATTTAGTGGATGGGATAAAGAATTTACTGCTGTAACTAAGAATACTGTTTATACTGCTGTATTTAATAAAACAGTCATTAATGATACTTATTCAACTGAAGGAGTAAATTATACTTTATCAAGTGATAGAAACTATTATATTGCTAGTTCCTTCGACCCTTATATTTCAGGTATGATTAGATCTGTTTCTGAAATTGTCATTGCGAAAACTTATAATGGAAAGGTTGTTAAAGAAATTGGTTCTTCATTCTGTGCACCAGATGAACCATTCGCGTTAGAAAGAGTTTATTTACCAGATACTATTACAACTATTAATACTAATGCCTTTGCCTATCTAGACAATTTTAAAACAATCGTTTTATCAGAAAATGTCACTACAATTAAGAAAAAAGCATTTAATAATTGTCCTTCATTAAATGTTTATTCTTATTTTGAAACTAAACCTGAAGGATGGGAAGAAGGTTACGTCGATAATAAAGTTAATGTTTACTTTGCTTCTTCTTGGAAAATGGTTAATGCCGGACCTAAGGTAAAATAAGCCAAATTAAAAACTAGGAATTTCAAAAATTCCTAGTTTTATTTTGCTTATTTTCTTAAAGCTTTTGATTTAACTTCATCAAGAAGTTTCTTAATAAATTCTTCTTTTGAAACAGTTACTTGTTCTGTTGAACCAATAATACGATATGTTAAAGAATTATTTTCAACTTCTTTATCACCAATAACTACTGTATAAGGAGTTTTTAATAAAGAAGAATTTCTTAATCGATAACCAAGTTTTTCATTTGAATCATCAAGAGTTACTCTTAAACCTAATGCTTCTAATTCTTCTTTTACTTTATAAGCATATTCATTATGAACTGGTGCGACAGGAAGTAAGTTAATTTGAACTGGAGCTAACCAAGTAGGGAATTGACCAGCAAAGTTTTCAGTAATGATACCAATAAATCTTTCAATTGAACCAAAGCAAGCTCTATGAATCATGATTGGAGTTTTCTTATTACCATCTTTATCAACATATGTACAATCAAATCTTCCTGGAAGTTGCATATCTAATTGAACTGTACCACATTGCCAAATTCTATTCATTGAATCTTTTAATTTGAAGTCAAGTTTTGGTCCGTAGAATGCCCCGTCACCTGGATTAATCTTAAATGATTTACCTGTTGCTAAACAAGCTTTCTTTAAATCATCTTCAGCTTTGTCCCAAACTTCGATATCACCGATAAAGTTATCTTCTGGACGAGTAGATAATTCAATTGAATAATCTAATCCAAATAAAGAATACATATAGTCATAAATCTTAATGATTCTTTGGATTTCATCACCGATTTGTTCTTCCATTAATAATGTGTGAGCGTCATCTTGGTGGAAGGATCTAACTCTAAATAAACCATTTAAAGCACCAGAAGCTTCATTTCTATGGACATGACCTAATTCTGCATATCTTAAAGGTAATTCTTTATAAGAATGTAATGAATTTTTATAAACTAAAATTGCACCTGGGCAGTTCATTGGTTTTATCGCAAAGTCTTGATCATCAACTTTTAATGTGTACATGTCTTCTTGATAATGATCCCAGTGACCGGAAGTTTCCCATAAAGTTCTAGATAACATAATAGGTGTTTCAATGACTAAATAACCATTTTTCTTATGATATTCTAACCAGAAATTTTCAAGAGTTCTTCTTAATGTATATCCATTTGGTAGCCAGAATGGTTCACCTGGTCCAAATTCAGAAATCATGAATAAACCTAAATCTTTACCGATTTTCTTATGATCTCTTTTTTTACGTTCTTCAAGATCTAAAAGGTGTTTATCTAATTCTTCTTTTGACCACCATGAAGTACCATAAATTCTTGTTAATTGTTTATTTTTAACATCGCCTCTCCAATATGCTCCAGCAAGAGATAATAATTTAAAGTGCTTGATTTGAGAAGTTTTTTCTAAGTGTGGTCCTGCGCATAAATCGAAGAAATCACCTTGACGGTAGATGGTGATTGAACCATCAATACCATTAATTAATTCTATTTTATAAGGATTGTCCTTAAATAATTCTAAAGCTTCTTCTTTAGTTACTTCTTCTCTTACGATAGGATTACCTTGAGAAGCAAGTTTTGCCATTTCCTTTTCAATTTTAGGAAAATCAGCATCAGTAATAGGTGAAGAGAAATCGATATCATAATAGAATCCTTCATCAATGCTTGGGCCAAAACCAAATTTTGCATCTGGATATAATTTGTGAATTGCTTGAGCGAGAAGGTGAGATGTAGAATGATTTAATACATCATAGCTTTCTTTATCGCCTTGCTTAATTAAGATGAATTCACCATCTTCTTGGATAGGTCTATTTAAATCGTAGACTTTACCATTTAATGAATAAGCGATTGAAGATTTCGCAAGTGAAAGTGAAATACTTTTTGCTACGTCTAAACCTGATTGACCTTCACTAACTTCAATTACTTTTCCGTCTAAACATGTTAGTTTCATAATTTCCTCCTTAAAATAAAAAAAACATCCTCTAAATAAGGACGTTAATTCGCGGTACCACCTTAGTTTATATCAAAATTCGATATACTCTTAATTTATAATCTTAACGCGATAAACGTCTATTTCTAGAAGGCTCCAAAGTAGTTCTTATAGGATTGTGAGCATTTTCACCAGTTAGCTCTCTCTAAAAAGTTTTCTATAAGCATGTCTTTTTCATAACCTCTTAGATTATAAGATTCTAGATAAAATATTACAATAAATTTATGAAAATTCGTAAAGAAAAACATCACATTTCGTGATGTCTTTCAAACTTATTTAATTTTTAAGGCTACTGCGACTCCGCCGAATAAACCAGCATCTTGATCC
Organism: Azospirillum sp. CAG:239; assembly: GCA_963653535.1. Taxonomy (GTDB): domain Bacteria; phylum Bacillota_I; class Bacilli_A; order RFN20; family CAG-449; genus UBA3210. The sequence goes on along the minus strand of CAVJWU010000002.1, from coordinate 68,230 downwards.
ATTTCAGCAAGAACGATTTTAATTTCTTTTAATGGATAATTTTTAATGATTTTATTAGCTTTTTCTTCAATGTCTTTAATAAAGTATTTTGAAGATTTCATAACTCCACCAGATAAACAGAATTTATCGACATTAAATTCCATTTGGGTATTCGCGATAAATACCGCGACCATTTCTTCCCATATATCTAAAATGTCTAATGCTAATTTATCTTTTTCTTCTACTTTAGAAAAGAAGTCTTTACATCCAGTTACTTCAAGACCATAAGCACGGGCTAAATTTTCCATTCCAGTTCCTGAACATAATTTTTCAAATTCTTCATAGCCATTTTTGTAATGGACGAGAATATGACCAATTTCAAATGGTAAATTAATCATATTTGAATCGTGAATTAAGCATCCTCCGATACCAGTTGAAATAGTGATAAAATATGAATCTTTAACATCCTTAGTTGAACCAAAACTTGCTTCTGCTAGAGCAGTGCAGTTCGCGTCATTTCTAATATTGACCTTAAAACCATATTTTTCTTCTAAACGTTTATTTAAATCGAAGTCTTTAATTTTTAAGTTAGGTAATAATGTAATATGATCACCATCAATTAATCCGCAGGCAGAAATACCAACTTTTTTAACACCATATTTTTCATATGGTAATGAATCGATCATTCGACAAATTTGTTCAAATAATTTATCTTTATCATTCTTAGTTGTTGATTCTCTAACGACATCAACAATATCTAATGATTCTGATACTATTGCGATTCTTAAATTAGTTCCCCCTAAGTCAATTGACATGACATATTCCATAATTAGTCCTCCATTTCTTTGAATTCTCTTGTACGGATAATCTTCATGAAGTTAGTTTTATTAGAACCTGTTGGAGTACCACCAGTTAAAATAATATTGCTTCCTGCAGGAATACCAAGTTCTCTAGCTTTGAAAAGTGCGAATACTTCCATTTCTTCAATTAATTGAGGAATGAAAGGAATATAAGTTGGATATACACCCCACATTAATGTGGAATTTCTACAAATCTTCATATCGTTAGATACAGATAAGATTGGACAGCATGGTCTAGCTTTTGATAAACGTGAAATAGCTTCATCAGTTTCAGCAAGAACGACAATTAACTTTGCATCAATTAAGATTGCAGTTGTTGCGACTGCGTTAGAAATAGCATCGTTATTGTTTTTATTAGATGTTTCGAAAGCTTCATTAGCTAAATGTGCATATGGAAGATATTTTTCCATCTTTGTTGCAATTTTTGCTTGCATTGAAGCAGCTTCAACTGGATATTCACCACTTGCGGATTCAGCTGATAACATAACTGCATCTGTACCTGAAGAAACTGCATTTGCAACGTCGGAAACTTCCGCTCTAGTTGGGTTTGGGTTAGTCTTCATTGAGTCTAACATTTGAGTTGCAGTAATGACTGGTTTACCAGCAATTCTACATTTTTCAATTAATAATTTTTGAACAACTGGGACATCTTCTGCTGGAATTTCAACACCTAAGTCACCACGAGCGACCATGATTGCATCTGTAACCTTTAAAATATCGTCAATATTTTTAACAGCTAATGGGTTTTCAATTTTTGAAATGATCTTAATATCTGAACGACCGTTTTCAACTAAGATTTTTCTAATGTCTAAGACATCGTTTGCGTCTCTAACAAATGATGCTGCAATATAAGCAACTTCTTCTTGTTTAGTTCCCCATACAATGTCATTATAATCTTTTTCAGAAATATATGGCATTTGAATTTCAGTTTCTGGGCAGTTAACACCACGTCTATCTTTAACTTCATGGTGATTTAATGCTCTACAAACTAATTCTTTCTTTGCTTCGTCTTTTTCTTCGATGACGAATGTGATATTACCATCATCTAATTTGACGTGTTGACCAACTTCACAATCATCATATAAACCTGGATAAGTAACAGAGAAGTGAGTTGAATCACCTAAAACTTCTGTCATAGAAATTCTTACAATGGAATCTGTTTCAAATTTAGCTTTACCATTTTTAAATAAATGAGTACGAATTTCTGGGCCTTTAGTATCTAACATTAAAGGCATGATAATTTTATCATTTTCCCATAATTTTTTTGCAATTGCGACTTTTTTGCCGTGTTCTTCATAAGAACCATGTGAGAAATTCATTCTCATGACGTTCATACCTGCGTGATATAATTCTAAACATTTTTCATAAGTATCACTTGCAGGACCGATTGTACATACTACTTTTGTCTTTTTTGTAATATTCATATAAAACCTCTTTTTCATTTATATTTTTAAACAAAATACTTAAACATTCTATTATATTTTCTATTAATAGAAAAGAATAAAATTATCTTTTTTAGAAATTAATAAATCTAAGGGCTTACATTTTTATTTTTATCTTTTATATTTAAAAAATATTCTTTCATTTAAGAACATAAAATTGTAAGATAATTTAAGTAGGTGACATTATGATTTATTTAAACAAAGAAGATTTTTATGAAGTATATTTAAATTCTATTATTAGTGATTTTGATCACGATACTTTAACTATGCTTTATCAACCTATTGTTGGTAGTCACGCGATTTCTTTATATTTAACTTTATATGCAGATTATAAAAAGAAAAGTGATATTGCTTCTTTAGAAGATCTTCTTTTAGAAATGGGCATCGATATATCTAATTTAACTGAAGCAAAAAATAAATTAGAAGGTATTGGACTAATAAGAACTTATTATAAAAAAGATAAAGAACAATCCTTTTTAAAATTTGTTTTATACGCGCCAAAAACTCCAAAGGAATTCTTTGATGATATTCTTTTTAAAGGTTTATTAATTTCTCGTATTGGTGAAAAGAAAGTTCAACAATACCTAAGAAGATATAAAACTAAAAAGCTTGATTTAGAAGGCTACAATGAAATTAGCGCTTCTTTTAATGATGTGTTTAAATCTTCATTAGATGAAAATGTTTATTCTTCAACTCTTAATATTGTTGGAGGATATGGAAGAAAAGTAATTGATGTATCAAAAGGATTTGATAATGCAAAATTCTTATCTTCTTTAGAAAATTTTAATATTTTACCAAAAGCTATTAAGAAAAGCGATATGAAAAAAATTTCTGAATTAGCCTTACTTTATGGTGTCAATGAAGAAATTATGTCGGATTATGTTTCTCAAGCATATCGACCTGAAGAAAAAGAAAAAATTGATTATGAAATGGTCAAAGAATTATGCGTAAAAGATAAATCGTATCAAGTTTTAAGAAAGAACGGTTCTAATAATATCGCTTATAGTTCAACTAGTAAAATGGGTAAAAAAGTTGAAATGATGCAAACTTATTCTGCTTTAGATTATTTAAAGATTAAACAAAATAATGGAGCAGTTTCACCAAGTGATGTAAAACTTATTACTGAATTAAATGAAAGTTATGGTTTAAATTCTTCAGTCATTAATGTCTTAATTGATTATTGTTTAGAAAGAAATAATAACCAATTATCAAGAACTTATGTTACTAAAATTGCTGCAAGTTTAAATAGAGAAGGTATTACTTCTACTTTAGATGCGATGAATTATTTAAAACAAAATTCTCGTCGTAAAAAATTAGATGTTAATATTTCGTCACCAAGTGATGATAATGAAGAAAATATCACAAAAGAAGATTTATCTTCCTTAATCGAGGGATTATAGTATGGGTGTAAATATTGATGATATTATCCATCTAGACTATGATGAAATAAAAAAGATAAAAAAAGAAACATTTGATAAAGTGTATAATAATACTGAAATGAGAAATTTTATTAAAGAAAATTCATTAAGTGAAGAATTTGTTTATAAAAATGTTTCTTATTTTTCTCGTGTAATGAAAGATAAAGAAAAATGTAAGAATTGCCAAGGACTAAATTCATGTTCTAAAGGTGGTTTTGTTTTAAAATTATATTACGATAATGAGAAGAATAAATTAGAAGAAATTATTTCTCGTTGTAATTACAAAATAGAAAATGATAATATCGTTTCTAAATTCATCATTTGTGAAACAGATAAAACTTATTTTAATTATCCTTTAAAAGAATTATTAAATTATTTTCCTAATGATCGAACTAAAGTTGTGACTAAGATGGCAAAAATCGCAAAAGGGATTTCATGTGATAAAGGAATTTATCTTTATGGAGAAGATGGAATAGGAAAAACTTTTATGATGTCAGTTTTTTCTAAATCTTTGTCTTTATCTTTAAAAAATGAATATATTTCCTATATTGATTGTTCAGGCTTTTTTAAAGATTTATCGAATAATTATCGCTTTAATAAGACTAATTATGAATTTGATTATGAGATGTTAACAAATGTAAAATATTTATTTTTAGATAATTTTATGCTTGAAACAATCTATTCAAATATAAAAACAGATATTATCTTACCACTTATTAAGAAAAGAAATGAACTAGGTTTATTAACTTTTTTTGTCTCTAATAAAGCCCCAATGGAAGCTTTAAATTCATCAGGATCATCTAAAGTAAATAAAGAAATATATCAAGAAATAGTAAATAAAAATGAGATATTTTATTTAAAAACAAGTCCGATTGCGCTTTGTTCTTTAAAAGGTTAGGTGAAATTATGGCTTATAAATTAGTATCTTTATACGATTTAGTTAAACTTTCCAAAGAAGAACTTATTTCTAAGAATTATGTTTCTTATTTATGTTCTTTTTATCCTGGGCGAGAATATCATCATAATGAAATTTTAGATATTGAAAAATTATTAAAATTCTTAGGTATAAATGATAATTCTACTTTAGTTGATGGCTTTATTTTTGGCTACGTTGTTCCTCATTTAAATAAAGAGATGGATTTATTAAAAATAACGTCTGACACGGTAATTAATATCGAACTTAAAAGCGGTGATATTTCCTTAAATAAGGTACTAGATCAACTAAAACAGAATCGTTATTTCACTAATGTTATCGGTAAAAAACATGCCGTTCATTTCACCTATAAAAGTGTAGTAAATAAATTGTATAAACTAGAAAATAAAACACTTGTTGAATCAACTAAAGAAGAACTATTAGATTATTTAAAATTACCTGTTGATCAAACAATTAATTTAGATGAAATTTACGATCCAAAGAACATTTTAGTTTCACCTTTAAATAATAATGAGAAGTTCATTGAAGGAAAATATATCTTAACTCCTCATCAAAGGGATATTAAAAAGAAAATTAAAGATTTAATTAAACAAAATAAACGTAATATTTTTGCTCTCACTGGTTCGCCTGGAACTGGTAAAACATTACTTTTATATGATTTAGCTTATGATTTTTCTTTAAAAGGGAAAGTGTTAATAATCAACGTTGAAACTTTAAGTGAAGGACATAAAATTTTAAATGAAAAAATTGAAAATTTAACGATTAAAGAATTATATAAAGTATCATTAAAAACTTTAGATAAATATGATTATATCTTTTTTGATGAAACACAAAGAATTTATCCATATGAAAAATTCTTTAAAATTGTTCAATATATAAAAGAAAACCATAAGAAATGTGTATTTTCTTATGATGCGAATCAAGTAATTTTTAATAGTGAAAACGCAAAAAAGGTCATTTCATTAATTCTTCATGAAGCTAAAGATACCCATTATCGTTTGACGAATAAAATAAGATCAAACGTGGAAGTAATTTCTTTCATCGATTGTGTTTTTAATCTAAATAATTTTAATAAAGAAATTCCTCTTAAAGATAGCTGCTCAATAATTTATGAACCTGATGAAAAGAAGGCTATTAAAAGAGCATTAGACTTAAATAATAAGGATTATACATTTATTAGTTATCCGATTAAACAAATGAATCCTAATCTAGATGAAAATGTAACAATTTTAGATTCTAATGAAGTAGTAGGCCAAGACTTTCAAAAAGTAGTAATGATTTTAAATTCTTATTTTTATTATCAAGATGGAGAATTAAAAGGAAAAGAACTTGAAGGAACTAAATATCCTATTGTCAAAATGTTATATCAAGGATTAACTAGAGCGAGAGAAAATATTATTCTAATCATCACCGATAAAGAACTATTAATTAATTTACTTTCAATCCTAAACTAAAAAAGTTGAAAAGTTGAAATATTTTATTGAATTAATGCTTTAATTTTGGTATTTTATATATGTTGTCGCCTTATAGAGGGCCTCAACCGCATTGAAAAGGTTTTTTAAAGATGTTTAAGTCTACCTTTAAAGCGAGTCTAAGTCTATAGAAAATAGGAGGTAACGAAATTTATGTACGCAATTATCGAAACTGGCGGAAAGCAAATTAAAGTTGAAGTTGGTCAAAAAATCTTTACTGAAAAGTTAGATGTTGAAGCAGGTGCTGAATATACTTTCGACAAAGTATTACTTGTTTCAGGTGATAAGACTAGCGTTGGTACACCATATGTTCAAGGTGCTACAGTAGTTGCTAAAGTTGAAAAACAAGACAAACAAAAGAAAATCTTAGTTTTCAAATATAAGAGCAAAGCTAACTATCGTAGAAAACAAGGTCATCGTCAACCATACACATGTTTAACAATCGAATCAATTAATGCTTAATTAATATGATCCAAGTTAATGTGATTTCGCATGATGGTAAACCTTATGGTCTTGAAGTAAAAGGACATGCAGGATTTGCCGAATCTGGCCAAGATCTTATCTGTGCCGGAGTATCTAGTATAGTTACTGGTGGTTTCAATGCATTTAATAAAAATGATATTGAAAGTGTTACTTTAGAAAGTGGATACGCTAGAGTAATTCTAAAAGAACAAAGTGAATCACTTAGAGTTCTCAATGTAATTATTATTCAATTACAAACTATACAAGAGAGTTATCCAAAATATATAAAAATAAAATAAATACGAAAGAAGGTGCAAACTATGATGTTTAAATTAAATATTCAATTATTTGCTTCTAAAAAGGGTGTCGGTTCTACAAAGAACGGTCGTGACTCAGAATCTAAGAGATTAGGTTGTAAAGTCTCAGATGGTCAATTCTGTACAGCAGGATCAATCATTTATCGCCAACGTGGTACAAAAATTTATCCAGGTGTTAACACTATGAAAGGTGGAGATGATACTATTTTCGCAACATGCGATGGTATTGTTAAATTCGTCCGCTGGGGTAAATCAAGAACTAAAGCAACAGTTGTTCCAGTCGAAGGAAATAATTAATTTTGTTATCAAGCATTTGGATGTCCAAATGCTTTTTATTTCTTTAAAATCCCATCTCTCTCTTACATTTATCCTAAAGGATAAAAGAGAGAGATTATTTATTGAGATTTAACTTAACTATTTGTATAATTATTACATAATTGAGAAAGGAGATAATTATTATGTTTATAGATAAAACAAGACCTTTTGTTGTTAAAGCTGGAAGAGGTGGTAATGGAGCCCTTTCTTTTTTACATATTAAATCAAATGAATTTGGTGGACCTGATGGAGGTAATGGAGGTCGAGGTGGTAGCATTATTTTAAAAGCTACTAGTGACGAATCTACTTTAATGAGATTTTCACACGTTAAAAAGATTCAAGCAGAAGATGGTGAAAAAGGTCAAAAGAAAAAGATGTATGGCCATGCAGCAGAAAACATCTATGTTAAAGTTCCTGTTGGAACAGTTGTATTTGAAGAACCTAATCACACATTCCTTGCCGATTTATCTAAAGAAGGTCAAGAATTCGTTGTAGCTAAAGGCGGTCGTGGAGGTCGAGGTAATGCTTGCTTTACGACAAGTGTTATTCAAGCACCTAAAGTTGCAGAAAACGGTCTTCCAGGACAAGAAAGAACAATTACCTTAGAAATGAAACTTCTCGCGGATGTCGGTTTAGTTGGTTTACCTAGCGTAGGCAAATCTACTTTATTAAGCGTAATTTCAGCTGCAAAACCTGAAATAGCGGATTATCCATTTACTACTATTACACCTAATTTAGGTGTTACTTATTTAAAAGATGGTTCTTCCTTTGTTGTCGCAGATTTACCTGGCTTAATTGAAGGAGCATCCCAAGGAAAAGGATTAGGATTACAATTCTTAAGACATATTGAAAGATGTAGAGTTATCGTTCATGTTTTAGATATGACTCATGATGATCCTCTCAATGATTTTGAAACTATTAATAAAGAATTAGAAACTTATGGTTTTAATTTATTAAAAAGACCAATGATTGTTGCTTGTAGTAAGGTTGAAGATGAGATTACTGAAGAACAATATGAAAAAGTTAAAAAAGCTTTAGAAGGGAAATACGATGTATATCCAATTTCTGCATTAACTAATGATCGAATTGATATACTTCTTTATAAGATTAAAGATGTTCTTGCAAATGCTGAATACTTCCCACTTTATGAAGAAAAAGATCAAGATGTTAAAGTTTATGATGCTCATCTTGACTTAAAAGAAGAATTCAGAATTGAAAAAGTTGGACCACATGCATTTAAGATTTGTGGTGAAAGAATTGAAAGAACTTATTCTTTGATTAACTTAACTTCTGATGAAGGTGTATTAAAATTATTATCAATCTTACGTAATTTAAAGGTTGATGATAAATTAAAAGAAATGGGCGCAGTTGATGGGGATAGCGTTACTCTTTGTGATTTTGAATTCGATTATTTCGAATAGGAGGCTATCTTTAAATGAATAAAATTTTATTGTGTTCGTTAGTTTCTTGTACTTGTATCGCACTATTTTCTTGTAGTGGGACTTCTATCAATACATCAAATAGTAGTTCTACATCTGAATCATCTAGTGAAACAAAAAAAGATAATTTTCAAAAAATTACTTTAAACCAAATTAAAACAGGACTAAATCAACATTTATTTCCTTCTCAAGGAGAAAATGATTTAATTGTTGTTCCGGTTTATTTTACTGATTTTACTCCTGAAACATTAGGTATTAATGAAGAACAATCAAAGAAAGATATTTATAATGTTTTTTTTGGTGATAGCGTTAATACTCCTAATTCGCTTCATCCAACAGGTTATGAATCAGTTGCAAGTTATTATCATAAATCAAGTTATGGCAAATTTACCTTAAAAGGAACAGTTACTAATTATTGTTCATTAGGAACTACTCTTTTAGAGCATGTTCAAACTGCTTCACATAGTGATCCAATTACATATTTAAAAGATAAAGTTATCTCTTGGTTAAAGGTAGAATATCCAGATTTAATGAAGAATTATGATGCAGATAAAGATGGTTATTATGATGGTTTAGCTTTAGTTTTCCCTAACAATGATTATGAATCATATGGAAGTGGTAATAATTGTATTTCTTATTATGAAAATTATTATCATACTACTTTATCTCCAAATATGAAGGATAATTTATTAACAACTCTTTTTGCTTATACTGTTACTAATACCGAACTAGCAAATATCGATAATCCTACTTGTCCAAGTTATACTTGGTTAAGTTATAATTATCTTAAGAGTGGTGGTTATAAAGATGAAAATAATAATTTATTAGTTGATGGACATATTTATATTCATGAATTTGGCCATTTATTAGGTTTATCTGATTATTATTCATCTTCTTCAACTACTCCAGTTGGTAAGTTAGATATGATGGACCAAAACATCGGTGATCAAAATGCTTTTTCTAAATATGAATTAGATTGGTTAACTCCTACTTTAGTTTCAAAAGAAGGAGATTATGAGATAACTTCTTTAGAAGATGGTGGTAGTGCTTTACTTATTCCTTCTTCAAGTTTAGATTATTCTTATTCGCCATTTGATGAATATTTATTACTCGAATTATATACTCCTACTGGATTAAATGAATTTGATGTTCAACATAAATATGGTTCATACCAATTAATTGATAAATCATTTATTAAAATTTACCATGTTGATGCACGTTTAGGCTTAGTTGATAGCAAATTAAAAACATTTAAGTATATTCATGAATATCCTAGTACAATACCAGATTCAAAATATGTAACAATCGCTCATTCAAATACTGGTGTGATGTTAAATAAAGACAACAATTTAATAAATGTCGTTTCCAAAAAGAATCCTACAACAGTATTGACTTCAACTTTTAGTTATAATAATGATGCTTTTATTAGATCGACTGGATTAAGTGAATTTAAATTTAATGATGGTAATTCTTTAAAGTATACTATTCGAATTAAATCAATTGAAAATAACAAAGCAACTATTGGTATTTATGCTAAATAGGGAAAGGAGACTTATGCAAGAGAAACAACTTAAAAGTATCTATATTGGCTTAATTTCAGCATTTTTATGCCTGCTAACTTTTTTAGGGTTAATCTTGCTAGAAAAAATCTAATATGTATTACTATTTAAAAGGGAAAATTGTCTGCGTATTTGATACTTCTATCGTTGTTGATGTAAATGGAGTTGGTTATGAAGTTCTTGTAATTGATTCTTCTTCATTTGAAATTAATGATGATTTAATAATCTATATTGTGCATATTTTAAGAGAAGATGAAGAATTCTTTGTCGGCTTTAAAACATTAGAAGAAAAAGATTTATTTAATAAACTTATCTCTTGTAAAGGAGTTGGACCAAAAACAGCTTTAAGCGCATTAAGAGGCATATCTATCACTGATTTTATTTCTGCGATTGAAAATGAAGATGTTATGCGCCTAAAGAAATTAGATGGGATTGGTCCAAAAGCGGCTTCACAAATTATTCTTGATTTAAAGGGTAGTTTAACTAACTTTAGCGTTAATAAAGTTGAAATTAAGAACGTTGTTCGTAATAGAAACAAAGATGATGCAATGATTGGTTTAAAGAATTTAGGCTTTAAACAAAAAGAAATAGAAAAATGTCTTAATCTAATTGATGATGAATCTTTATCTACTGAAGAATATATCACAAGCGTATTAAGAATGATGAGGAAATAATATGGCAAGAATGTTAGATCCAAATAAAAAAGATATTAAAGAAATGGAAGAAGAAAAATCACTTCGCCCATTAACTTTTGATGACTATATTGGTCAAGAAGAAATGAAACGTAATTTAAGCGTTTTTATTGCTGCGGCTAAAAAGAGAAATGAAGTTCTTGATCATGTTTTAGTTTATGGTCCTCCAGGACTTGGTAAAACAACTTTAGCTTATGTAGTTTCGCATGAAATGGGAACTAATATACGTTTAGTTAATGGACCAAGTATTGAAAAACCTGGCGATTTAGCCGCGATTTTATCGACTATAGAACCTGGCGATATCCTCTTTATCGATGAAATTCATCGTATTCCACGCGTAGTAGAAGAGATTCTTTATGGCGCGATGGAAGATTTTACCTTAACTTTAATGATTGGTAAAGATGATGAAGCAAGAAACATCTCAATTGATATTGCGCCATTTACTTTATTTGGTGCGACTACTAAACCTGGTGATTTATCATCACCTTTAAGAGATCGTTTTGGTATTACTTCCAGATTAAACTATTATACGACTGAAGAACTAACTTCAATTGTTAAAAGAACATCGCAAGTTTTTAAAACACCAATTTGTGAAGAAGGAGCAAAAGAAATCGCTCTTAGAAGTAGAGGTACGCCGCGTATTGCGAATAGAATTTATCGTCGTGTAAGAGATTTTGCTTCTTATAAAGATGAAGAAAATATATCTTTAGAATTAACTAATGAAGCATTAGGCTTTTTAAAAATTGATGATTTAGGTCTCGATGACATTGATTCACGTTATATTAACACTTTGATTAAGAGATTTAACGGCGGCCCAGTTGGTCTTGAAACATTAGCTTCAACTATCGGTGAAGAAGTTAATAACCTTGAAGAGGTCTATGAACCTTATTTATTAAAACTAGGTTTAATTAATAAAACTCCTCGTGGTAGAGTAGCAACTGAACTAGCTTATAAACATTTCAATATTGATTTATTTTCTAAGAATTAGAAGGGAAATTTAACCCTTCTTTTTATATTTAAGTTATGTTTAAGGTAGTAGTCTCTTTTGTTGTGGAAATAAACTATTTTTCATACCTTATTATTGAAAATAATAAATATTAATAGTATACTATTAAACGATTTATTGAAATAAATAACTGATTTATTTATTAGAATAAATAAGTCAAAATATCAAAAATCTCATTTGTAAAAAATGAAATTGTTTAGGAGGAAGAAAATGCGTCGATTCTATGGATTCTTATTATTGATAATATCTACATTATTGATCATTGTTTGCGGTTTTAATCCACAAAAAGAAAAAATTAATTCAGGACTTGAATATGAAGGTGGTTATGAAACTTTATATAAAGTTGACTTAGGCTCTGATAATAACAATATTAATGACATTGGTAAAACTGTCGTTAGTAGAATTGAAGATGCTGGAGTAGAAAACGCAAGTGTTTCAGTTGAAAAATCTAATGATGGAGATGAAAATTTCATCCGTATCAAAATGAATGCTGAAACAGAAACTGATTTAGACTATGTTCTTAGATCAGTTGAAGCAACAGGTAAAATCACTGTTTCTACTTTACTTTCTAATGATGCTGATTATTCTTTAGAAATGGAAGAACCATTTGTTATTGGTAGCGCAAGTGTTGAATGGAATTCATCTACTCCTTATGTATCTGTTGATTTAAAAGATGCAAAAGAATTTAAGAAGTTTGTCGATACTTGTAATAGTGCTTATAAAAAGTTCATGGAAAAATATAACTCTGATAGTGAAGATACTAACTCTATTACTGGTGTTATGGTCTTATGGCTTGATAAAACTGAAAATGATTCTTATGTTGAAGCTTATCAAGATACTGAAACTTTAAGACAAGAAGAAATTAGAAGCAAAATTTTAGCTTTAGTTCCAACTGATAACTTTACATACACTGAAGATTCTAATGGTGATTATCAAGATGCTACATTTAAAATTTCTGCTTATGACTACACTCAAACAGAAATGGTCGCTAAATCAGCTCATACAGTTGAAAGAATCATTAACTATGGTTCATCAACTTATTCAATGAAAAGACTTTATACTCAAAGAATTGAAGCTAGTGAAGGTAATGCGTATACAAATATTATTATCTACGGTATTATTGGTGCTTCATTAGTTGCATTAATCTATTTAGTTGTTAGATTTAGACTTGCCGGTTTAGCAGCATTTACTTCTATCTTATTAAGTTTATTCATGCAATTAATTTTATTCAATTTCTTTGGATATACATTTACAACAATGGTTAGCTTAGGTTTCTTAGCTTCCCTAATTATGAATACTTCTTACGCGATTGTTTATTTAACTAAATTTAAGAATGAATTACAAAATGGTAAGAGCGCAATTAAAGCTAATCAACAAGCAACTAAATCTACTTTAGTTAACTTAATTGATGTTACAGTCTTAGGTTTATTTGTTACAATTATTGCTCTTAACGCAGTTTCATCACAAACTAAATTATTCCCAGCAGTTTTATTAATTGGTACATGTGTCAGTTTAATAGTTAATCGTTTATATACATTATTTGCGATGTATTGGTTAACTCATAATAAACTCGCAAGTGAAAAACTTTCTATCTTTGGCGTCAAAACTAATAAACAAAGCGTATTAGATGAAAAAACAACTAAAGTTATTAACAAAGTTGATCCAGTTAAAAACTTAAAGAGAAATTCAATTATCGCAACTGTTATTTCTGGTTTATGTGTTATTTTAATCGCTGTATTTGTTATTATTCCATCTTCTAATGTCTTCAATGTTTCATCTGATTCAAAGACATATACACGTATTGAAATGTCTTCTTATGTCGATAATTCAAGTGGACATTATATGTTTGAAAAATCTGAAGAAGTTAAATCTTTCTTCAACAATAATTATCCAAGCATCGCAAATAAGATTTATACAATTGATATTAATGTTGTCGAAGATGTTTTACCAGAAGCAGAAGATTATACAACTGTTCAAAAACACGATGTCGCTTATGTTTCTGTCGCATTTAATACAACATTAACTACAAGTGAAATTGAACAAATTAATGATTCTAATTTAATTTCAACTATTCAAGCTAAAACTAATTATTCTGGTGCAGATTACCAAGTAACTGCTGCTATTGTCGAAGTTAATTCTTCAAGTGTTAATTACTTAACTACATCTGCGATTATTGTTGTTTCATTATTCGCTGGTTTATCAATCGTATTTGTATTAGTTAGATATGGTCTAACTTATGGTTTATCAACATTAGTTACTTTAATCCCAACTTCTTTAATCGCTATTTCATTCTATGTAGCAAGTAGAATTGGTATGTCAGCTTTATCATTAACTGGTATTGCAGCAGGATTAATTGTCGTTATGATTATTCAAATTCCTCTTTATGAAAAAAATAAAGTTTTATTAAGAGAAAATAAAATTAAAGTTGGTACTTACGAACAAAGAGCAATTATCGCAAATCAAGTATTAACATCTGAAACTAGATCTATCAGCGTAATTACATTACTTGCATTAGTTTCTACTTTCGTTGTAGCTTTCGCGTCACCATTAACTTCAAGTGTATTCTCAACTTATGGAGCGATGGCAATTACTATTTTTGTTGGTTACATTGCAACAATTATGCTTGCTCTTCCTTGCCAATTATTCTTCTTTAAACACATTCATTTCTCTTTCTCAATCAATAGAGAAAAGATTAATAGAAAGAAGATGGAAGAAGCAAAACTTAAAAATAAAAATCCTGGTTCTGAAGCTCGTGAAGCAATCATTCCTGGAATTAATGATTAATCTTAAGGCTACTTCTGTAGCCTTTTTCTTTAGGAGGAAACATGAACTCTTTTCAAAATAAATTATTAAAAGCATATTCTTTATCTATTGATGATTATAACGAATTAACTAAGACATTAACTTATAATGATTTAGAAGATCCTTTTAGATTCTTAAATATTGAAAAAGCAGTAGAAAGAATTAAAAGTGCGATTAAAAATAATGAAAAAACAATGATTTATGGTGATTATGATTGTGATGGATTTACTTCGACTTCAATTATTTATAAGATGTTTCAAATATTGAATTATCAAGTAGGTTATTATATTCCCTCAAGATATAAAGATGGCTATGGTTTAAATTTAAAAATGGCAGATATGATTATTGCTCGTGGTTATAAATTAGTAATTCTAGTCGATAATGGAATTTCTTTAAAAGAGGAAGTAGATTATTTAAATGAGCATGGTATTGATGTATTAATTTTTGACCATCATGAATTAGGTGAAGTTCTACCTAATGCTTATGCGATTGTTCATCCATTTTTAAAAGTTGATGGATCTAACTTACCTCAATGCGCGGCATATGTTTGTTTTAATATTTCTCGTCTTGTTCTCGGCTATATTGACCCTTATTTACTTGTTTTAGCTTCTCTTGGCACTGTATCGGATATGATGAGTTTAAAATCATATAATCGCATTATTGTTCGTTTAGGAATAGAAACTATTAAAATAAATAATTATCCTCAAATTAAATATTTACTCGATGGAAAATCTTTAGTCGATGAAAATGATATTTCTTTTGTTATTGCTCCAAAAATAAATTCTTTAGGAAGAATGGTCGAAAGCGTTAAAGTTAATGATGGAGTAAAATTCTTGACTTCTGAAAATGAATTTGAAATTTCTTCTTTATATCGATTTATTAGGGAAAATAATATGTTAAGAAAAAAATTGACCTCCGAAATAATTTCTTCTTTATCTTTAGATGAATATTTATCTGATGCAGTATATTGTATTTATGTTCCTCATATAAAAGAAGGTTTAATTGGCATCATCGCGAATAAAATAATGTTAGAAAAGAAAATTCCAACTATTTGCTTTACTGATGGAGAAGAAGGAATATTAAAAGGCTCCGCGCGATCTTTAGAAGGTTTACCTTTAAGTGAAGTATTTACTAAATTAAATAAATATCTTTTATCAAGCGGGGGACATGCTTTATCAGGTGGATTAAGTATAAAAAAAGAAGATTTTCTCATCTTTAAAGAAGAAATTAATAATCTTGCTAGGGGAAGAATTTTAACTCCACAAGAAGAGATAAATATTGAAGTAACTGCTGAAGAACTAACAAATGATAATTATTTATTCTTAAATACCTTAAAACCATTTGGTCAAGACTACAAAGAACCTAATTTTATTGTTAATTGTTCGACGAGTTTACTAAATTCTTTAAATGGAACTCATGTACGTGGAAGAATTAATAAATGTTGTACTTTTATCGGCTTTAATATGGTTCCTAACTACACTTATAAGTGTGCAATTTTAAAAGGTAAATTAACATTAGATACTTTTAGTAGAAATAATGCAATACAATTAAAAATAAGCGAAATTAATTACAAAAATTAACTAAAAATATACATTTTTAGAGTATAATTATAAATTTGAAAGGAGAGATATATGCTTAATATTTTAGAAGATGCTTCTTCAACTACTCAAACAACAACATCTACTTTTTCTTGGGAAGGAATTTGGGATGCGATTAAAACATGGTGTTTAACTACAGGTATTAAATTAGTCATCGGTATTCTTTTACTTATCGTAGCTTTCATTATTATTAATTCTTTTGCGAAGAATTTAAGAAATCGTTTAAGAAAAAAGGGAAAAGATGAGATCGTTTGTAACGCAGTTTATAATGCGACAAGAAAAGTATTAAAAGTCCTTGCATTAATCGTTTTCTTTGGATTTATCGGT
Source organism: Azospirillum sp. CAG:239 (assembly GCA_963653535.1). Classification (GTDB taxonomy): domain Bacteria; phylum Bacillota_I; class Bacilli_A; order RFN20; family CAG-449; genus UBA3210. The sequence goes on along the minus strand of CAVJWU010000002.1, from coordinate 51,608 downwards.
ATTGAAATGACTGGTATTGCAAGTATCATTTCTTCTTGTGCAGTTGCTTTAGGCTTAGCTTTACAAGGATCATTATCTAATATTGCTGGATGGGTAATCTTAATTGTTACTAGACCATTTAGACTTGGTGATTTTATTGAAGCACAAGGAGTAAGTGGAACTGTTGAAGAAATTAATCTTATCTATACTCACATGAAGACTCCAGATAATAAAGTAGTTTATATTCCTAATGGAGCTTTAAGCGGAGGAAATATCATCAACTATTCAGTTAAACCAATTAGACGTCTTGATCAACAATATACAATCAGTTATTCTTCTGATGTCAATTTAGCCTTAAAAGTTATTTCTGAAGTTGCAAAATCTCAAGCTCTTATATTAAAAAATCCAGAACCTTTTGTAAAAGTTCAATCATACGCGGATTCTTCAATTGTTATTCTCTTGAGAGTTTGGACTAAAAACGAAGATTATTGGACTGTCAATTTCGATTTACTTGATCAAGTTAAGAAAGCACTTGATGAAAATAACATTGAAATTCCATTCAATCAACTTGATGTCACGATTAAAAACAAATAGTTATTATTAGGTATCTATCTAGATACCTTTTAATTTGGTTAATTTAACCCTATTAATTCATTAAAAACTCATTTTCTATTTAAAATAAACGCAAAATTTATTATTATATAATAAATACGAAGAACATCGTGTAGAAAAGAGGGTAACTATGAGTGATTTTGAAAATGAATTACAAAATAGGTCCAAGAAGAGAAGAAAGGTTTTTATTAGTAAACTTTCTATCATTGGAGTAATCGCTCTTTTAATCGTGGTCTATTTTGTTACACCAATTTCTAAAGTATATAATTCGACTATTGATGGAATGATTTATTTAACTAGTGAAAACTATTTATCAATTGCAGGAATTTCTAAATCTAATTCACTTTATTTAATTTCTAGTGATGCAATCGCTTCTTCGTTAAAAAAATATCCATTAATTGATGAAAGTAGCGTTAAAGTTAGCATCACTCCAATGGGCTTAAATATTTTCGCTCAAGAAATATCCCCAATGTTTAAATATGATAATGAATATTATTTAACGAATGGTAATAAAGTTGATGAAACATTACTAAATAACGAAGATGAATTTATTAAAAATTATATGTCATCATATTTACCTTTATCACTAGACCTTGTTAGTAAACCGCTAACCGATAAATTTAACCTAACTCGTTATGTTCATCTTTGTAATCTTATTCTCAATATTAGAAAATCAACAAATGCTTATAAAACGATGTACGTCGGTTATGATGCAGATAATTATTATTACGATTTCTATTATACAATCGATGATAACACCTTATTAAAAGTGAGTTTTGATGCTTTAAATAGTATTTCAATTGCATCAAAAATTATTAACGAAGATTCATTAAAAATCTACCTTGAAAAAGATCTTAATGGTAAATATCTTTATAACGATGAAAAGATAATTTCTTATACTGATACATTCAATAACAAAGAATATGTAGTTAAAGGAATTAAGGTAATTTATGATTCAACTTCTTTAAGATATCAAGTATTACCAAACAATAAGTAGGAGGACGTGTATGAGTAATGAAAATAAAAGATACGCAGCATTAGAAATTACTTCTAAATGCGTGAGACTAGTTTATGGATTTGTTCAAGATGAAAAAGTCTACGTTCTCCATGCTTTAGAATCAAGTTGTAGCGCATTAGAAAGAGGTTTAGTTGTTGAATCTGACTCTCTTATCGCTGCGATAAAAGGAGTAGTTTCTACTGCGAGTGAATCTCTTGGTGTAAAAATACGTGATGTAGTTTTAGCGATTCCACCTTTATCTCTTGATTGGAAATTACAAAATGCTTCAACAAATACGATTAATCCAGAAGGAAAAATCTGCCAAATGGATATTAATAACTGTATCTCACAATTAAAGAAAGTAAAATTTAGTGATGGATTTAAAGTTTATGATGTTATCCCTTATAAATATGTTTTAGATGGTAGAGAAAATTCTTCTGAATCACCAATTGGCAAGACCGCTCAAAATCTTACAATGTATGCCACTGTTTATGCTCTTGCCGAGACTTATGTTGAAAAATTTATTAAAGTTGTTGAACAAGCTAGTTTACGAGTTAAACAAGTTACCTCAGCTCCTTTAGTAACAAGTATTTATTTAGATAATGTTGATGAAGTACAATCTATTTCTTCAAATTATTATTTACTTAATATTGGAGGAGATATTACTACTTTTACTAAAATTGAAAACAAAACGATCATTACAAAAAATCAATGTATTGGTTTTGGTAGTGATAAGATTTCTCAATACATGTCTGAAAAACTTAATATCACCTTTAAAGAAGCAACTATTCTTAAAGAAAAATATGGTTTAGATAATGAACCTGGATTTAAAGTTAATGTTTTTAAAGATATTACAATTAAAGATATTAATATAACTATAAAAGAATGCTTAAAACTCTTAATCGATAAAATTAAACAAGTTATCAATGAATGGAATGATTCGGATAATAAATTCCTTCCTTTAGTTATTACAGGTGGAGGAAGTAGATTAAATGGCTTAAAAGAATTACTCGATGAGGAATTAGGTGTTAATGTCATTTCTTATTGCCCATATAGTTTTGGAGCGAGAAATCAATCTTATCAAGTATGCTTAGGTTTAATTAAATACGCGGATCGTTATGTGCAAATTGATAGTGATGATTCTTTTACAAATACGATTATTTCTCGAGTACAAGATTCATCGACAAAAAGAAATGAAAAATATGACGCTCAAGAAGAGCTTTAGGAGGGTATATGGAAGAATTTAATTTTGATGCATTTGAAAGTTATGCAAAAATTGTTGTCATCGGTGTAGGTGGTGGCGGAAATAACGCGGTCAACCAAATGATTAAAGATGATATTAAGTCATGTGAATTCTGGGTTGTTAATACTGACGCACAAGCTCTAGCGACTTCTCAAGCTGAGCATAAATATGTTTTAGGTAAAGATTATACAAAAGGCTTAGGTGCCGGCGGTAATCCTGAAATTGGTGCAGAAGCTGCTTCTCAATCAATTGAAGATATTAAAGAAATTGTTCAAGGTGCAAATATGGTCTTTATCGCTGCCGGAATGGGCGGCGGTACTGGTACGGGCGCAGCTCCAATTGTCGCTCGTGCAGCTCGTGAAGCTGGAGCATTAACGATTGCAATTGTTACTAGACCTTTCTCATTTGAAGGAAATTCAAGAAAAGTAAAAGCAGTCGAAGGATTAAATAAATTAAAAGAAGAAGTTGATTCAATTATCGTTGTTTCTAATGATAAATTAATGATGATGAACGGTAATAAATCAATCGCCGAAGCTTTTGCTGAATCAGATAGAGTCTTATCTCAATCAGTTAAAACAATTACCGATTTAATTTTATTACCAGGCTTAATTAACTTAGATTTTGCTGATGTCAAAGCTACTTTACAAGGTAAAGGACTAGCTTTAATTGGTTTTGGTGTTGGTAGTGGAACTAATAAAGCAATTGATGCAGCAACTAACGCCATCGCTTCCCCATTACTAGAAGCAAGTATTAAAGGCGCTCATTCAGCAATTATTTCTATTACCGGTGGTAACGGAGTTACGCTAGATGAAACGCAAGAAGCAGTTTCCTATATTACGGAAGCAGCTGGTTCTAATGTTAATATTATCTTTGGCGTTCAACAAAATCCTGAACTTAATGACAATATGTTAGTTTCAGTCATTGCGACTGAATTTGATGAAGATTACGTTCCAAGTGATCCAACTCCATACGTTAGACCTACTAGAACTCCTGTCGCTGAAGAAAAGAAGGAAGAAGAACCTTCTATTCCTCAAGATACAAATTCTATCTTACCTGATTTCTTTTTAGATATTGAACAAGACGATAATAAATAATTTTTATTTTTTCTAAGGAGGCATTAATGGGATATTTACCATCATATATTAAATCAATTGGACAAAAATCTTTAAAACAAATTCCATTTACTGAAGTGGATGGTTTAATTTTGTCTATGGTTTCTTTGATTGATGTTCAATTTTCTATTCCTAAGCCTAATAGTGGAAAAAAGAGAAGTTTTTCTAAAGTAATGGAAAAACAATATCAGTTTCATAAAAAGAAACAATTTGGTTTCATCTTAAATAAAAGAATATCTAATATGGTCTTCTCGGCTAGTGAATGCCATCGATTTAAACATCTAAAGATGTATAATGCCGAAGTAACGATTTCTGAAGAAGAAGTCACTCAATCAACTTTCTTCATGTGCGATTTAGATGATCATACGGTAGCTATTATTTTTGGCTCAACTGATGATACGATAGTCGGATGGAGAGAAGACTTCGATATGATGTATAAATCTGATGTTCCTTGCTTACATAATGCTGTTGATTACGTCAATAAATACTGTTTAGAAGATAAAGAATATATCTTTGTCGGTCATTCTAAAGGTGGTTTAGAAGCTTTATATGCCGCGGCATTTTGTAAAGAAGAAGTATTTAATAAATTAAAATGTGCTTATTCATTTGATGGACCAGGTTACAGCGTTCAAACATTATTAAAAGTACCAGTTTACCGTAAAAGTAAGATGTTACATTATGTTCCTAGTGAAGGTTTAGTCGGTCGATTCTTCTATGAAATGGTTCCTCCTACTATCATTCATTCAAATATTAAAGGATTACAAACTCATGATCCATTATCCTGGGCAATAAGTGATACTAATTTTAAAAGAGATGATTCATTTTCTTTAGGAAGTGATGAAATTAATAAGCAAATTGATCGTATTATGTTTGATTATGATAATGATTATAAAAAGCGTTTTGTTGAAAGCTTATTTAACATCTTATACGCGGGTAATTCTAAATCATTAACAGATGCTGGTTTACGTCCTCATCGAGGATTTAAAGTTTTCTTGTCCTTAAATAAGGAAGATCGTAATTTAATCTTTAAATTATTTAATGAATTATTTATTAATAAAATCGTTAGAAAAGAACTAATCTTAGGTTTCTTATATGCATTTAATATTGATGCATTAAAACAAAAATAAAAGGAGTGATTAGATGAAAAGAAAAAATCAAGAAGATATCGATTTCGACTTTGAACTACCAATTAAAAAAAATAGTAATGAAGAAGAAATAATAGATGAAAAAACTCAAAAAGGTGACCATCTTATCATTGGTGATTCATCACTAGACTTAAGTGATGATTGCTTAATTATTAGGAAGGTTAGTAATGGAGGAAAAGAGAAAATTTTAATTGATTTATTAGAAATTAAAGCTTCTCAAACTAAGATGCATTCTCATCCTGTATTCCTTTTTTTAGCGATATTTTTACTCGTTGTATCGATTGGTGGATGTATTCCTACTTTATTTTTCTATCCTCTTATCGCTTATATTATTTTAGTAGTAGGAATTATATGTTTTATAATATTTATTACTTTATTTTTTAAGTTGAGAAATATGTCATTAATTATTAAATATGGTTCTAGAGATAGAGTTGTAAAATTTTCAAAAAATACAAAATCATTTAAGAAACTTAATGATTTCTTAGATGAAGTATATGAAAAGAAACATCGTTTAATAAAAAAATAATGTTTGTGTTTAATCTAATTTATTTTAAATAAATTAAAATGAGAGTATTATTAAAAAGATTGATTTTATAATCTTAGTTTTTCGGAGGTTTATATGTTTGACAATTTAAAGAAACTACATGAAACTGCATTAAAGGAAATTAATGAAATTGATTCACCAGAATTATTAACTAATATTAGAAATAATTATTTATCTAAAAAGAGTGAATTAATGAAAATGATGTCATTAATGAAAAACTTAAATGCAGAAGATAAGGCTAAATTTGGCCAAGAAATCAACGCGATTAAACAAGATATCACTAATCGTATTGAACAAAAAAGACAAGAAATTGAAAATGAATTATTAAAGAAAAAATTAGAAAGCGAAGTCATTGATTTTACTTTACCTTCATATTCTTATTCAAAAGGTAGCAAACATCCTTTCCAAATTATTATTGATGATGTTTCTAACATCTTTATCGGAATGGGCTATAACATTGTTGAAGGAACAGAAGTTGAATTAGATCATTTTAATTTTGAATTATTAAATGTTCCTAAAGATCACCCAGCACGTGACATGCAAGATTCTTTCTATATTGATGAAAATCACTTGATGAGAAGCCAAACTTCTCCAGTTCAAGCTCATGTCATGTTATCAAAAAATGGCGTTGGTCCAATTAAAATCATCTCTCCTGGTAAAGTTTATCGTCGTGATGATGACGCGACTCATTCTCATCAATTTGGTCAAATTGAAGGTTTAGTTATCGATAAAAATGTCAATATGGGTAACTTATTATCAACTTTAGAATTATTCGCTAAATCAATGTTTGGTGAAAAACGTGAAGTTAGAATGAGATCTAGTTATTTCCCATTTACTGAACCTTCTGTTGAAGCAGATATTTCTTGCTTTGAATGCGGTGGAAAAGGCTGTAAATTATGTAAAGGTACCGGTTGGATTGAAATTCTTGGGGCTGGTATGGTTCATCCACATGTTCTTGAAATGTGTGGTTTTGATACAAAAGTCTATCAAGGCTTTGCTTTTGGTATCGGAATTGAAAGAGTTGCAATGTTAAAATATGGTATCGATGATATTAGAAAATTCTATACTAATGATAAGAGATTCTTATCACAATTTAAGAAAGACTAAGGAGGAGATTTATTATGTTAGCAAGTTATAAATTATTATCTAAATTTGTTGATTTACACGATATTTCTCCAAAAGAAATCGAAGAAAAATTAACTTTCTCTGGTTTAGAAGTTGAAGAAGTTACTACGTTAGCAAGTGCTTCAAAATTAGTTATTGGCCAAATTATCGAATGCGACGAACACCCAGATTCATCTCATTTACATGTCTTAAAAGTTGACGAAGGTGAAAAATATGGTGTAGTTCAAATTGTCTGTGGCGCACCTAATGTAAGAGTTGGTTTAAAAGTTATCGTCGCTTTAGAAGGTTGTGTTCTCCCTGCTAAAGATATAACTATCACTAAATCAGTCATTAGAGGAGTTGAATCTAATGGTATGTGTTGCGCGCTTAATGAACTTGGCGTCGATAAATTTTTCTTAACAGAAACACAAATTAATGGTATTGAAGAATTAGATGATGATGCACCAGTTGGCGAAGAAAACGTCTTAGAATATTTAGGCTTAGATGATACTATCTTTAATATTAATGTTTTAGCAAATAGAAGTGATTGCTTAGCTATTTATTCTATTGCAAAAGAATTAGGTGCTTTATTCCATCGTGAAGTTAAAATTCCTGAACCTAAGAGATATGATGAATTTGATTCATCATTTGAATGTAGTTCATTAACTCCTGATTGTCCTCAATTTTCTATTAAAGAAGTTCTTGATGTCACTACAAAAGAATCTCCTTTATGGTTACAAAGAGCTTTAATGGCAGAAGGAATTAGATCTATTAATAATATTGTTGATATTGGTAACTATGTAATGTTATTAACAGGTCAACCATTACACATGTACGATAAAGATAAACTTGAATTAAATAAGTTTGTAGTTAGAAATGATATTACTAGTGAAGTAATAGCTCTAGATAATGAAACTTATAAATTAGAAGCAAATGATTTAGTTGTAACAAATAACGATAAACCAGTTTGTATTGCTGGTATTATGGGATTAGAATGTGTCGCAGTTACTCCTGAAACTAAGAATATTATTATTGAAGCTGCTTCATTTAAAGGTAGCTCAGTAAGAAAAACTTCTAATCGCTTAGGGTTAGCAAGTGATTCTAGTGCAAGATTTACTAAAGGTATTAATCCTTACCAATATGAAGATGTCCTCCTTTTAGCGAGTGAATTATTAGTTGAACTAGCTGATGCAAAGAAAGTTTCAAAAAATGTAAATTATTCAACTGTTGGTAAAAACGATACTCAAATTGATTGTTCAGTTTCTTACATCAATTCCCGTTTAGGTACATCATTTAGCTTTGAAGAAATTAAGAATGTCTTAGAAGCATTAATGATTAAAGTTGTTTCAAAAGATGAAAATGAATTTGTCGCTTTCCCACCAGATCATCGTATTGATTTAAAATGCAATGCTGATTTATCGGAAGAAGTTATTAGATATGTTGGTTTTGATTGCATTAAGAGCCAATTACCTTTAATGGTTACAACTACTGGTGGCTTAGACCTTCATCAACAAAAACGTTTAAAAATTAGAAATTTATTAATCGATAATGGATTAAATGAAATTTTAACTTATAACTTAATTTCTCCAACTATGAATGAAGAATTTGTTTTATTGAATGAAGATGAACCTTATGTTATTTTAAATCCTATGACACTAGATCATAGCGTCGTTAGAAGAGGATTAGTTTCAAGTATGCTTGATACAATTTCATATAACTTATCTCATCAACAAAAGAATTTAGCTTTCTTTGAAATATCTTCTATTGATACTAAATCTCAATCATTTGAAGAATTAGTTGTCGCTCTTAACGGTAATAAACCATTAAGAGGTAGTTTTGAAACTAGACCATATGATTTCTATGATATCCATGGTATTTTAGAAGCAATCCTTTCTTCTTTAGGCATTGATAAAAATAGATATAAAGAAGTTAGACTTACTGATTCAAAGTTCTATCACCCTGGTAGAGCTACTAAGATTATGATTGGTAAAGATGTTGTTGGAGTAGTAGGACAAATTCATCCAACATATTCTAAAGATATAAAAGAAACATATGTCTTAGATTTAAATTTAACTAAGATATTAAGCTTAAAAACTTCTCAAACTAAGATGGCTCAAGTTTCTAAATTCCCAACTGTTAATAGAGATTTAGCGTTAGTAATTTCAAAAGATGTCTTAGTTGAAGATATGATTAGAACTATTAAGAAAAATGGTAAATCGATTGTTAGAGATGTTGAAGTATTTGATGTCTATCAAGGTGAATTCTTACCATTGAACATTAAATCAGTTGCATTTAGTATTACTTATGGAAGTGAAACGAAGACTTTAGTTGAAAAAGAAATTCAAGAAGCAGAGAATAGCATCCTTAATGCCTTATTCAAAGACTTTAAAGCGGAGTTAAGAAAATAATATGTTATTACTTAAGAAAAAAGATATTTATTCATTAAAGAATTTTACTCTTCATGAAGAAGTTAGCCTTAATAAAGAAGATATTGCAACTTGTAAAGACATTCTTGAAGTTAAAAGTGTAAATGTAGAAGTTAATGTAAATTTAGTTTCTTCTTTAGTATTAGTTAATTTAAAAGTTAATGCAGAATTAGTGCTTTCTTCGACTAGAACTTTAAAACCAGTTGATTTTTCACTCAATGATGAAGACAATTTAACTTTAGCTTTCGAATCAAATGACTTTAATGAAGATGAAAGTGAAGATATTATAAAAGTTAATGATGATCATTATGATTTATATAACGATGTCGTTTCATTAATTATTTCATCTATTCCTTTAAAAATAATTAGTAAAGATGATCCTGAAAAAATTACTGGTGAAAATTGGGAAGTAATTTCTGAAGACGAATATAATGAAAAAAAGAAAAATGAAGTAAATCCTGCATTTGCATCATTAGAAGACTTTGATTTAGATGATTAATATTAAGCCGTGGAAACACGGCTTTTATAATCCTCAATTTTTTTTGATATTTACAATAAAATATTATTATAATTAAAAAAAATGTTGTAAAATATCTACGTATTGATAACCACATATGGTTTTAGAAATGAGGGATAATTTATGAATTTAGAAGATACAATTATTACTGTTAAAGACTTTCCAAAAAAGGGAGTACAATTTAAAGATATTACTTCTTTAGTAGAACGCCCTGAAGCATTCGCTCAAGCAATTGATGAAATGGCAGAACTTTGTAAAGAAATGGGCGCGGACATTATTGTCGGAGCTGAATCTAGAGGTTTTATTTTTGGTGCACCAATCGCTTATAAGTTAGGCTTAGGCTTTGTACCTTTAAGAAAACCTGGTAAATTACCTAGAGAAAATGCAACGTATACTTATGAATTAGAATACGGCACAGATACATTATGTGTCACTAAAGATTCTATTAAAAAAGGATTAAAATTTGTTATTGTTGATGACATTGTCGCTCTTGGAGGAACAATGGATGCAGGTAAACATTTAATTGAATCTCTTGGAGGAGAACTAGTTGGCATGGTCGCTTTAATTGGTTTAACTTCTTTACCTGGAGTTAAGAGACTCGAAAAAGACAATTTAAAATGTTTAATCTATGATGATGTAAAGGATGAATAATTATGGCTAATGACGTTACTCATACATATCAAGATGTAGAAGACGTTTTTAGCGAATATATTCATAATAAAGATGACATTGAATTTATTAGAAAAGCCTATAAATATGCCGAAGAAAAGCATAAAGGCCAATTTAGAAAATCAGGTCAACCTTATGTAATTCACGTAATTGAAGTTGGTTATTTAATCGCTAAATTAAAAGGCGGTCCAACAACAATTGCTGCAGCCTTTCTACATGATACGATTGAGGACTGCGGAGTCACTGAAGATGAATTAAGAAAAGAATTTAGTGATGACGTCGCCGAAATCGTTTTTTCACTTACAAAAATTAAAGCTTTATCCCATCAAAGAAGACATGATGTTGATTTCGTCGCGGAAGGACATCGTAAAATTTTCTTAGGGATGGCAAAGGATATTCGTGTTATTTTAATTAAATTATGTGATCGATTACATAATATGAGAACACTTGATTTCCAAACTCCAGAAAAGAAAATTTCTATTTCGCAAGAAACCTTAGAAGTTTATACTCCAATCGCTGATCGACTAGGTTTAAACGAAATTAAAGGTGAACTTCAAGATTTATGTTTAAAATATCTTGAACCTGAAGCTTATAAAGAAATTACTGATTATTTAAATAACAATATTAAATACAAAGAAGAAGGAATTAATAAACTTGAAAAGAAAATCGCAGACTTATTACTTCCTAGTAAAATTCCTTTTGAGATAAGCGCTCGTATTAAACGTCCTTATTCCATTTGGAAGAAAATGAAAGATAAACATCTTACATTTGATACAATTTACGATATTGTCGCATTGAGAATTATTACTAAAACTGAGATTAATTGTTATGAAATTTTAGGTTTAATTCACTCAGAATATTCTCCTTTACCAAATCGATTTAAAGATTATATCGCTGTTCCTAAATCGAACATGTATCAATCTTTACATACGACTATTTTAGATCGTGATTCATCCATTATTGAAATTCAAATTAGAACGAAAGATATGGATGATATCGCTGAACAAGGTGTTGCTGCACACTGGAGATATAAAGAAGGTGCGAAATACGATCCTAAAAAAGAACAACAAGAAATCATGGAAAAACTTCATTGGTTCAGTGATTTTATTTCAATGTCCAATGAAAAAGACGCTACTTCCAAAGAATACATGGATAATTTAACTAATGATATCTTTGGAGAAAACATCTATTGCTTTACTCCTCATGGTAAAGTTATTGATTTACCAAGTGGATCAACTCCTCTTGATTTTGCTTTTAAAGTCCATTCTAAAGTTGGTGAAAGAGCGGTCGGTGCTTTAGTTAATAACCAATTAGTACCTCTTTCAACTGAATTAAAGATGGGTGATGTTGTTGAAATTAAAACTACACAAAATCCTAATATCAATGAAGGTTGGTTAAAAATTGCTAAATCAACTGGGGCAAAAAACTACATTAGAAAATATCTTGCAAAACGTAATCAAGAATTCTTAAAAGAAACTCAAATTGAAAAAGGTAAATTATCATTAACTGATGTCTTTAAAGATAATGGTATTTCTTCTTCTCAAATGGAAGGTTATTTAACTAATGAAGTATTAAAACATTTTGAAGTTGAATCTCTTGATGATCTTTATTTAGCGATTTTTAATAAACGTATATTACCGACAGAAATTATTGATTTCTTAGGCTTAAGACAAGAAAGTCAACTAGATAATTATATTAAGAAGAATACTACTTCGAAAAAAGCTTCTTTCTCTAACCAATCAGTATTAGTTAAAGGAACACCAAACGTCTTATGTGTTCTTTCTAAATGTTGTTCGCCTATTCCAGGTGATCCAATTATCGGCTTTGTTTCTCAAGGAAAAGGTGTTAAGGTTCATCGTAAAGATTGTCCTTCCGTTAAGGGCTTAACTGGAAGATTAATCGATGTTGAATGGAATCCAAATTTTGCTGAAACTACTGTTCCAATTCAAATTGTCGTTCGCGCAAGTGATAGAGATTCTTTATTAGTCGATATTTTAAATACCATGTCACAAATGAAAGTTCCAGTAAATAAAATTATGGCTAAACAACATCCAGAGACATTAACTTCATCTATTAATTTAACAATCCAAGTTAAAAATGCTGAACAATTTAGAAATATTAAAAATACATTGATTAATGTTCCTTCAGTTTACGAAGTAGAAAGGGTTACTCATTAATGAAAAACGTTAAAAATAACGCAAAAAACAATAAAAAAACTTCGACAAAATCTGTTTCAAGAAATAACCCTAAATCAACTTTTGCTCGTAAGAAACTCGAGATGAAGGAATACCGTGTTCCTCATAAGATGATTCTTTTAGATTTCTTATTAGAAACATTAACTTCTAAATCGAGAAATAATATTAAGACTTTACTTAAGAATCATCAAGTCTTAGTTAATGGAGCTCCAGTAAGCCAATTTGATTTTGAAGTTATCGCCAAAGATATTGTGTCCATTTCACCTTATCCAGTGAAGAAAAATGGTAAACGTTTTTCAAAACTTCCAATTTTATATGAAGATGATGAATTAATTGTTATTAATAAACCAAGTGGACTTCTTTCAATCGCTGATGATAAGGATAAAGAACATACTGCGTATCGCTATATGATGGATTATGTTCGTGAAATCGATCCAAAAAATAGAATCTTTGTCGTACATCGTTTAGATAAAGAAACTTCTGGAGTCTTAATTTTTACCAAAAATGAAGAATTAAAAGAAGCTTTACAAGATTCATGGAATGCTTTAGTTAAGCAAAGACAATATATCGCGGTGACTGAAGGTATCTTTGTCGAAAAACAAGGAACAAGAATTTCTGGTCTTCTACAAAGTAAAACTAATTTAATGTATTCAGCTCGTAATCCTAAAGAAGGTTTAAAAGCAATTACGCATTATGAAGTTATTGGAGAAACTGAAGAATATTCATTACTTAAAGTCAATATTGATACAGGACGAAAAAATCAAATTAGAGTCCACATGAAAGATCTTGGTCATAATGTTGTTGGTGATGATAAATATGGTTCTACTAAAGATCCATTTAAACGATTAGGATTACATGCAAGAATCTTAGAATTTGATCATCCAACCAATAAAAATAAACATTATAAATTTATCGCGGATACTCCAAAAGAGTTCCTCAATATGTTCAATATTAAAAGAATTAAATAGGTTCGTCGAAAGGCGAACCTTTGTTTATAGGAGGAATTTATGGCTCATTTACCAGAAAAAATCATTTTATCAAATATGTGTATGATTACTAAAAATGATGAAGTTTTAGTTCAAGATAGAGTCAAATCATGGTGTGGAGTAGCTTTTCCTGGAGGACATGTTGAAAATCATGAATCGATTGTTGATTCAACGATAAGAGAAATAAAAGAAGAGACAGGATTAACTATTTCTAATCTTAAATTATGTGGAATTAAACAATGGTTTAAAGATGATGTTAGAAATGTTTGTTTTCTTTTTAAGACTTCAACTTTTGAAGGTGAACTTAAAAGTAATGATGAAGGAAAAAACTTTTTTGTAAAAAGAAGTGATTTAAGAAATTATAAACTAGCTTCTAATTTTGAAATTATGCTTCAAGTTTTTGAAAGAGAAGATATAAATGAACATTTTCACGAAAGAATGTTTGATGATTCAGAAGATATCTTAAAATAAATAATTTAGTTGAAAAATGTAAACCTAATTATTTATAATAATTATGTCGATGAGATAGAAACCTTATTAAGATTATTCTTAGAGAGAACACATTAGGTGAAAGTGTTTATTAAGATTAATGAGCAGACACTATGGAGACTATAAAGAGATTTATCGGTTGTTACGTTAAAACTTTTAAGAGCACGAGATAGTGAAATAAGGTGGTACCGCGCGAAAGCGTCCTTATAAGGTACTTTTTTTATGTTTAGGAGGAAATATGCCAAATTATCAACCACAAAGAGGAACGTATGATGCATACTATGAAGATGCATTAAATATTGAAAAAATAGAAGATAGTTTAAAATCTGTCGCTTTAAATTATGGATATACTCCAATCCATACTCCTATTTATGAATCAACTGATTTATTTACTCGTTCTGCGGGTGAATCAAGTGATATTGTCACTAAAGAAATGTTTGATTTTACTGACAAAGGTGGACGAAATATTTCTTTACGACCAGAAGTTACGGCAGGAGTTATGCGAGCGATAGTTTCTAATAAATTATATGCGACACATGATTTACCTTTAAAACAATTCTATTTAGGTCCAGCTTTTAGATATGAAAGACCTTCAGCAGGTCGATATAGACAATTTAATCAATTTGGAGTTGAAACTGTCGGAGTTACTTCTTCTTATGAAGATGCAGAAACAATTATTCTTGGTGTAGATGCTTTACATAAAATTGGTTTTAAAAAGGTAATTTTAAAAATTAATTCTATCGGTGATCAACTAAGTAGAGATAATTATCGTAGCGCTTTAAAAGAATATTTTAAGCCTTATATTGCTTCAATGTGTCCAGATTGTCAAAGAAGATATGAAGTTAATCCATTAAGAATCTTAGATTGTAAAGTTCCTGAAGATATTGAAAAAGTTTCTTTAGCCCCAAAAATGGGAGATTATCTCAATGAAGAATCAAAAGCGAGATTTAATGAAGTATTATCTCTTTTAGATAAAGAAAAAATTGAATACGTTATTGATAATACTTTAGTTAGAGGACTAGATTATTATTCTCACGTTGTCTTTGAATTCCATTACATTTCAGAAAATGGCACTAATTTAGGGGCGATAGGAGCAGGCGGACATTACGATAATCTCGTTCATGAAGTCGGTGGACCAGAACTTTCTAGCGTCGGATTTGCTTTTGGTATTGAAAGATTAAATTCTTTATTAAAAGAAATTGATTTAGATAATTATGCTCGCCCTACTTTAGACGCTTATATTGTTTATCTAGGTGAAAAAGCAAAAGATTTTGCTTTCTCTTTCGCTCACGAAATAAGAAATAATGATTTAAAATGTGATATCAATTTAGAAGATAAATCAATGAAAGCTTCAATTAAAATAGCTTTAAGAAAAAATGCAAAATATATGATTGTTATTGGTGAAGATGAAATTAATAATAATCTATATCAAATGAAAAATTTATTAACTCAAGAACAAGTTGCCCTTTCAAAAGAAGATATTATTGCAACTTTAAAAAAATAGGAGAAAAATATGAATCGTACACATAATAATGGTGAATTAAGATTATCTGATGTCGGTAAAGTCGTCACATTAATCGGATGGGTTGCGAAAAAGAGAAATTTAGGTTCCCTTGTCTTTATCGATTTAAGAGATAGATGGGGATATACTCAAATTACATTTGAAGATGAAAAATTCTCCATCGCAAAAGATATTAAATCAGAATATATTATTGAAGTAACTGGTGTTGTTACTAAAAAAGAAACACCTAATAAGAAACTTCCTACAGGAGAAATTGAAGTAGTTGCAAGTGAAATTAAGATTGTTAATTCGGCTGCACAAACTCCATTTATTATTGCTGATGAAACTGATGCACTTGAAGATACAAGATTAAAATATCGTTATCTTGATTTAAGAAGACCATGCATGCAACAAAATTTAATTAATAGAGCGAAAATTTCTCGTGCATGTCATCAATATTTAGATGCACATGAATTTATCGAAGTTGAAACTCCAGTTTTATGTTTATCTACTCCTGAAGGAGCAAGGGATTATTTAGTCCCTTCAAGAACTAGACCTGGATCATTCTTTGCTTTACCTCAATCACCTCAATTATTTAAACAATTATTAATGGTCGGTGGTATGGAAAGATATTACCAAGTCGCTCGTTGCTTTAGAGATGAAGATTTACGTGCTGATCGTCAACCTGACTTTACTCAAGTTGATGTCGAATGTTCTTTCTTTAGCCAAGAAGATATCCTTACTTTAGGTGAAGGTTTAATTAAAAACATTTGGAAAGAAGCAAAAGGAATGGATATTCAAACTCCATTTAGAAGATTAAAATACGATTATTGTATTGATACTTATGGTTCTGATAAACCAGATACTAGATTTGGTCTTGAATTACATGATGTTACTAATATTCTTTCTAAAACTGAATTTGAAGCTTATAAGAATGCAAAAACAATTCGCGCAATTGTTATTCCAGGAGTTGCTTCATCAACATCTAGAAAAGTTCAAGATAATTTAGATTTAACTGCGAAAAAATTCGGTATTGGTAAATTTGGTTTCTTTAAATTTGTTAATAATAAGGTTGAATCTTCATTAAATAAATTTTTCTCGGAAGAAACATTAAATGAACTTGCTTCTATTTTAGAATTAAAAGAAAATGATTTAGTTATTGTCGGTGCTGGTATTAGAATGAGAGTTTGTTCTTGCTTAGGTGCAATAAGAACTAAATATGGTAAAGAATTAGGCTTATATGATCCATTAAGTTATGACTTCTTATGGGTTGTTGAATTCCCATTATTTGATTATAACGAAGAGACAAAAGAAATTTCTCCTTGCCATCATCCATTTACTAAACCATTAGACCGTGATGTTCCATTACTTAAAGAACACCCTGAAAAAGTTTATGCTGCAGCATATGATATTGTTATTAATGGTTATGAAGCCGGCGGAGGATCTTTAAGAATTTTTGATCAAGAAGAACAAAAAACAATCTTTGAATTATTAGGTTTCACTGAAGAAGATATTCAAAGAAAATTTGGCTTCTTTGTTAACGCTCTTAAATATGGCGTTCCACCTCACGGCGGTTTTGCTTTAGGACTTGATAGAGTTTCAATGTTAATTAATAATACCGATAATATTAGAGATGTAATCGCATTCCCTAAGAACTTAAATGCAGTTGATCCAATGTCAAATGCACCAATGCCAGTTGATGAAGCTCAACTTGACGATTTACAAATTAAATTAAATTTAAAGAAAGATAACTAAGGAGGTTTTATGTTTTTTGGTTCATATAATTTAAAAAAAGAATTAGTTGAGACGCTAAAAGGGTTAGGTTATATTGAACCAACTCCTATTCAAGAAGCAGTCTTACCTAAGGCACTTAAAGGAAAGTCATTAATTTGTAAATCAATGACTGGAAGTGGAAAAACGCATGCATTTTTAATTCCTATCTTTAATAATATTGATAAGGATAATAATGCTGTACAAGCATTAATTATTTCTCCTACTGTTGAATTAGCTTCTCAAACTTATAAATTTGCTTTAGATATTGGTAGTAAATTAGATATTAAAGTCGGTTTATTAACTTCTAGTAATGATAAAAAAGAAGATTTATCCAAAGTAAGTTATACTTCAAGTAAACCTCAAATTGTCATAGGTACTCCTGGAAGAATACATGATATTTTCTTAAAGAATAAAATGGATTATAAATTCATTAAGATGTTCGTTTTAGATGAATGTGACATGTTACTTGATGAAGCTTATGTAAATGATATTAAAGATCTCTTATTCTTAATTAGACCTGATCAAAGATTAATCTTTACTGCAACGATGAAAAATCATCTTATTTCTGATACATATAAATTCATCGGCGCAGATGAAATTATTGATATAAATAAGCAAACTAAGGTTAATTCTAATGTTTCGCATCACTTAGTTAATTTAAAACATAAAGATCCAATCGAACAACTCGTTACTTTCTTAAACACAGAAAAGCCATATTATACGATGGTTTTTGCAAGTGAAAAGACACGTGTGGATAAAGTTTATAAAGAATTAAATAAACTCGGAATTAAATGTGCTTTACTTTCAGGTGATTTAGAATCACGTGAAAGAAAGATTACGATGAGAAGAATTAAAGAAGGTGATTTTAATTTGATCATCTGTAGTGATATTGCTTCTCGTGGAATTGATATTCCTGATATTTCTACGATTATTTCTTTAGATTTACCAACTGATTTAGATTATTATTATCATCGTGCTGGTAGAACTGGTCGATTTAATAAACATGGTGATTCATATATCTTCTATAATGATGATGAAATGGATTTATTAAATAAGTTAATCGCAAAAAATAAGAATATTAACTTTGATTATTACGTTCTTAAGAATGAAGGATTAAAGAAAATTGATACTATTACTGGCAAAAAGAAAAAAGAAGTTAATGAAGTCTTAGAAACTAAAATTAAAAAAGAAATCGCTAAAGTTAGAACTAAAAAGGTAAAACCTGGTTATAAAAAGAAGATTCGTGATGCAGTTAAAAAAGCTAAAGACGATCATAAAAAAGACATCATTAAAAAGAATATCCGTGAACAAAAGAAAGCTAATGCTCGTAAAGGCGGATATGGAAATGAATATTAGACTCGAAAGAGTCTTTTATTTTTGAAAAATAAAAAGTAGTCTATTGACTACTTAATAAATGATTTTAAATGTTCTTCAAAATGAGGGAATAATTCTTCGGAATTTACGCTTTCAACTACTTCGCCTTTTTTAAAGATGACATATGTATTTAGTTTTGCACAGGCAATACCTAAATCTGCTTGCATACCTTCGCCAATTCCATTAACGACACATCCCATGCATGCAACAGTGATATTGAGTTTATATTGTTCTAATAAAGACATTACTTTTGTGGCGATGTCTTTTGTATCTGCAGTAGTTCTTCCACACATTGGACAAGAAATTAAAGTGTAATAATCTTTATATAAACCTAAATCGTGAAGTAATCTCTTTGCAGCATAAATTTCTTCGACTGGATCATCAGAAAGAGAAATTCTAATTGTATTTCCAATTCCTTCCATAAGTAATGGAGCTAAAGCAATTGTCGATCTAATTAAACCGATATCTTTAATTGATGATTCAGTTACTCCGATATGTAATGGATATTTATATCTTCTCGCTGCTTGTCTATAACATTCTAATGTAATTAATGGAGAAGAAGATTTTAATGCGAGAACTAAATTATGGAAATCATGTTTTTCAAAGATTTTAATATAATTATCTAATAAATCTAACATGATTTTTGATGACATTTTTAAATCGTTAGATTGAATGATTTCCTTTGGAACTGAGCCGGAATTAACGCCGATTCTAATCGCAACATTGTTCTTTTTAGCGAGTTCAATGATTTCAACTACATCATCTTCATTTTTAATATTTCCAGGATTTAATCTAATTTTACTCGCCCCATTTTCAATCGCGAGTAAAGCTAATTTCTTAGAGAAATGTATATCTGCGATTAGAGGAATATTAATTTGTTTAACAATATCTTTAATCGCGTAAGCATCATTTTCATCTAAGACAGAAACTCTAATTAAATCACATCCTGCTTTTTCTAATTGATGTATTTGATTAACTACTTCATTAACCTTTTCTGTTTTAATGTTGCACATCGATTGAATGAGAATTTTATTATCTCCACCCATTTCAATATTTTTAATTTTAACTATATTTGTTTCATTTCTTAACATATAAATACCTCAAGATAATTCTACAATAAATAGAATGATAATAAAATTATTATTTTAAAAAATAATTGTAGTATTTTAATTTTGACTATGGTAAACTTACATAGGTAACAAATGGAGGTGGAAAACTATGCCACGTGAAGATATTATCTTAAAATGTACAGAATGCGGTGATGAAAACTACATTACAACTAAAAATAAAAGAAATCACCCAGAAAAATTTGAAATCAAAAAATATTGCAAAAAATGCAATAAGATGACAAATCATAAAGAAAAGAAGTAAGAAATTAGAGCTAAAAAGCTCTTTTTTTCTTTTTAGGAGAAAATAAGATGAAAGTTAAGAAATTTGTTTGTCAAGAGATGTTTTCTTGTAATGAATATATCGTTTCAATTAATAATACTAATTTTATTGTTGATCCAGGATTTTATTCAAAAAAAGTAAAAGATTATATTCTTTCTATTGGAGGAATTTCTTTTATATTATTAACACATGGTCATTATGATCATATTTCAGGAATTAATGAAATAATTAACGATTTTCCGTTAGTTAAGGTATATGCCTATAAAGAAGAGATTCCTTTAATTATGAATCCAAATAAGAATTGTTCTTCTTCACGCTTTGATTGTCCACCTCAATATAAAAATTACATTCCTAATTGTGAAATTCTTCCATTAGAAGAAGGAGAAGTAACGCTAGAAAATATTAACTTTGAAGTTATTCATACCCCTGGACATACTTTTGGTGGATGTATGTTTTATTTTAAAGAAGATAATCTTCTTTTTACTGGTGACACTATATTATGTGAATCAATTGGTCGATATGATTTACCAACTGCCAGTGAAAGTGAATTATTTTCTTCGTTAAAGAAAGTTAAAGAACACGATTTCCCAAGTGAAACAACTTGCTTATTTGGTCATGGAGAAGCTTTCACTTATGAAAAATTATTAAAAGTGAACATGTATTTAAAGAAAATTTAAGTATTTATTTACACAATTTTAAAAGTAAAGTTAATTTTTAATTTATTTTTATTTTGATATATAGTAAAATATTTTAGGTTTTATAGGAGGAATTTATGGTAAACTGTACAGAAGTAAGACCTGGTAATACATTTGAATACGAAGGTCAAATTTACACATGTATCGATATTGACTTAAACAAAACAGCAATGGCTAAAATGAAAGTCAAAATCAAATCAAAAAATGTTAGAACAGGAGCAGTATTAGAATTATCTTTTATCGGCGGTGATAAAGTTGAAATTTTAAGACTCGATAAGAAACAAATGCAATATCTTTATGATGATGGCACAGGCTATGTCTTCATGGATATTGAAACATATGAACAAGTTTCAGTCCCACATGAAAGATTAGAATGGGAAAAGAATTTCTTAGTTCCTGAAAGTGTTGTCGCAATGACATTCTACGAAGGAGAAATTATGGGTATTGAATTACCTGCAAAAGTAACTTTATTAATTACAGAATGCGAACCTGCAACACGTGGTGATACAGTCAACAAAGCTATGAAAGATGCAATGACTGAAACAGGTTTAAAAGTTAGAGTTCCATTATTCGTTGAAAATGGTCAAAAGATCATTGTTATGACAAGTGATGGTTCTTACGATTCAAGAGCTTAGTTAATTTTTAAGTGGGGAAACCCACTTTTATTTTAACTATTGATTAACTTTGATTTATTTTATTATTCTTGAATAATAAGTTTAAATCATTTATTATTTATACGAGGTGAACATATGTTAAGTAATATAAATATTTTAATGAGTTTTGGTTGGGATTCAGTTATGTATCTCGCTATCGGTTTAGTCGCTGGTCTTGTCGGCGGTTATTTCGGTGCTAGAGCATTAATGACTAGACAATTAAAAAAGAATCCTCCAATTAATGAAAAAATGATTAGAGCGATGTTTTTGTCTATGGGTAGAAAACCTTCAGAAGCTCAAATTAAACAAGTCATGAAAAATATGAATCAATATAAATAAGCTTGAAAAAAGCTTATTTTTTTTACAAAAAAATAACGCTTTTAAGCGTTATTTTTCTTCTTCTTTGTTAAATATATTTCTTTTTCTGTACCACTTAATAATCTTTGGATATTTGTTCGATGTCTAATAATTAATATAGTTGCATAAACTAACATAAATCCAGTAAAGAAATAACTAGCTTCTAAATGTGCATTCATTAACCATGATGGTAAATAGATTAATGCAATTGAACTTAAGGCAGTTCCTATTGAAGCACATATACTACTTAAAGAAACTTTATGAGTAGTTAAGAATATACTAAAGAAAATAATAATTCCAATAATTAATAATGCCCATGATGAAGCGATAATAATTCCTGCCATACATGAGACAGCTTTACCACCTTTAAAGTGATAAAAGATAGGAAAACAATGTCCAAGTACTCCTCCTAGTCCACATGTTAAAGCAGAGATTGTCGCTAAATCAAATGGAAGTTCCATAATTGAAGATAGAGGTGTGAATTTAATAATTAAATAACAGGCATAGAAAGGAATAATTGTTTTCGCCATATCTAGAACGATAGTAATTAATCCAGCTTTTAAGCCAAAGACTCGACCCATATTCGTTCCGCCGGAATTATGTGAACCATATTCACGTACATCTTTATTATATAGTTTTTTAGAAAGAATAATTCCATTTGAAATTGAACCGAATAAATATCCAATTAATAGACAATAGAATAGAATTAATATTACATATCCAATCATAATTTTTTTCTCCAAAATCACAATTATAATAACTTATTATTATAGAAAGTTAAAGTATTTTTTGATATAATCCAAATGATAAAGGAGCTAGATTATGAGTGAAAATAAAAATTCTTATTCTGCTTCATCTTTAAAAATTTTAAAAGGACTTGATCCTGTAAAAAAAAGACCAGGTATGTATATCGGCTCTACTGACTGGAGAGGTACACATCACTTAGTGTGGGAAATTATTGATAATTCAATTGATGAAGCTATTGCAGGCTATGGCAAAAAGATTAGCGTAATTATACATAATGATGGTTCTATTTCTATTTCTGATGAAGGTAGAGGTATTCCATGTGATTATAATGAAAAAGAAAAAATGGATGGACTTGATATCGTCTTCTGTACTCTTCATGGGGGAGGTAAATTCGATTCATCTAACTATAAATCCGCGGCAGGTTTACATGGTGTTGGAGCTGCTTGCGTTAACGCTCTTTCTGAATGGGTAAAAGTAAATGTTTATCGTGATGGAAAAGAATATTATGCAGAATATCGTGAAGGTGGAAATAAACGTTTAGGTACAAAAGAAGTTGGTCCAACAACTAAAAGAGGATCAACAATTACTTTTAAGCCTGATAAAAAGGCTTTACCTGAACCAGAATTTAAATTTGATTTAATTGAAGAAAGATTAAATAACTGCGCTTGTCAATGTCCTAATGTTCGTTTCGTTTTAATTGATGAGAGAGTGAAAGATAAAAAAGTTGAATTCTTCTATAAAGATGGTATTGTTGAATACTTAGATAAAAAGAATCAAGGTAAATCTTCCCTTCATCCTATCGGTTATTTTGTTGATAATACTAAAGATATTAAAGTAGAATTTGCTTTCCAATTTTTATCTGATTCATATGAAGAAAAAGTATATTCTTTCGCTAACTCCATTTTTACTACGATGGAAGGTTCTCACGTTCGTGGTTATCGTTCTGGCTTAACTAAAGCATTTAATGAATATATTGATCGTAATAAGCTTCTTAAAGGTGATGCAAAACTTGATGGAAATGATATTAGAGAAGGTCTTTCCTGCGTAGTTTCGGTAAGAATTCCTGAAGAAAAAATTCAATTTGAAGGACAAACTAAGGAAAAATTAGGTACGCCAGATGCGGCAACTGCAGTTGATAATTTAGTCTATACTAATATGACTAGATACTTAATTGAAAATAAGGAATATGCGACTAAGATTGTCAATAAAATCTTTGAAGCACAAAAAGCTAGACTTGCCGCGCGAAGCGCAAAAGATGAAGTAAGAAAACTTTCTCCAAAAGATAATGAAAAAAATACTTTGATGTTATCAGGTAAACTAGTTCCTCCTCAATCGAAAGATTACCGTAAGAATGAATTATTTATCGTCGAAGGTGATTCTGCTGGAGGTAACGCGAAGAAATGTCGTAATAGATCTTTCCAAGGTTTATTACCTTTAAGAGGTAAACCAAAGAATATTTCTAATGATGCTGAAGATGCCTTTATGAAGAATGAAGAATTATCAACGCTCGCTTATACAATTGGTACTGGTACTGGTAAAGATTTTAATATTAGAAATTTACGTTACGATAAAGTTATTATTATGACCGATGCTGATACTGATGGAGCCCACATTCAAAATTTATTAATTAATTTCTTCTATAAGAAAATGAGACCTTTAATTGAATTAGGTCATGTTTATGTTGCTTGTCCTCCTTTATACCGTGTAATGAAAATGACTGGTAAAAAGGTCGTTGAAGAATATGCTTGGAATCAAACAGAACTAGAAGAAGCAAAGAAAAAAGTTGGGGGAGGATATACAATTTCCCGTTATAAAGGACTTGGTGAAATGAACGCTGATCAACTTTGGGTTACAACAATGGATCCTCAACACCGTAAATTAATTAAATTAACAATTAATGACGCTGATGTTGCTTCTAAATATGTTGAATTATTCATGGGTAAAGACCCATCGGGAAGAAATACTTGGATTAAAGAAAATGTTGATTTCTCTACAAAAGGAGATTTCTTTGTTGAGGAGGTAAAACATAATGGCTAAGAAAAAAACTGAATTAGATACTTCCTCTTTAAGACAAGAAGAATTTATTCAAGTATCTAATATTGAAGACGTCATGTCGGAAGGATTTGGTCGTTATTCAAAATATGTTCTTCAAGAAAGAGCAGTTCCTGATGTTCGTGATGGTCTTAAACCTGTTCAAAGAAGAATCCTTTATACGATGATTCTAGAAGGTAACGTTTCTAGTAAACCAACTAGAAAATGTGCTCGTACAGTTGGTGCCGTTATCGGTCGATTCCATCCTCATGGCGATACTTCAGTCTATGAAGCGATGGTAAGAATGTCACAAGATTGGAAAATGCGTTATCCTTTAATTGATTTCCAAGGTAATAATGGTTCAATCGATGGTGATGGTCCGGCGGCATATCGTTATACTGAAGCTCGATTATCTGAATTATCTGATTTAATGGTTCAAGATTTAAATAAGAACACAGTTGATATGCAACTAAACTTCGATGATTTAGAATTTGAACCTACTGTTCTTCCTGCTCGCTTTCCTAACTTATTAGTTAATGGTACGCAGGGAATTGCGATTGGTTCATCTACTGATATTCCTCCTCACAATTTAAGAGAAGTTATTGATGCGATCAATTATCGTATATCACATAAAAAATGCAGCACAAAAGAATTGATGGAATTTATTAAAGGACCAGATTTTCCAACCGGTGGTATTATTAAAGATACTTCTATCTTACTTCCAATGTATGAAAGTGGAAATGGTAGTTTTAAATTATGGTGTAAAACAGAAGTTAATACGTCCTTAAAAGATGTTAATCAAATAATCATTACAGAAATCCCTTGGGGCAAAGATAAATCTGAATTAGTCAATAATATTGATAAATGTCGATTTGCAAATAAATTAGATGCAATTATCGAAGTTAGAGATGAAACGGACCGTGATGGATTAAGAATCGCGATAGATATTAAAAAAGATTCTGATCCAAATAACATTTTAAATTTCTTATTATCGAAAGGTGTCTTATGTTCAACTATTAAGTTTAATTGCTTAGTTATTGACCACGATCGCCCAGTTGTCGCTCCATTAACGGAAATGATTGATTGCTATATTGAACATCAAGTTGATGTCTTAACAAGAAGAAGTAAATTTGATTTAGAAAAAGCTGAGAATAGACTTCATATCGTTGAAGGCTTAATTAAAGCTTGTTCTATTATTGATGAAGTTGTTGCATTAATTAAGAAAAGTAAAGATAAAGCTGATGCAAAAGTAAATTTAGTTAAACAATTTGCTTTCTCAGAAGTTCAAGCTGAAGCAATCTTAAACTTACAATTATATCGTTTATCTAATTTGGATATTATGACTTTAGTTAATGAAAAAGATGAATTAACTAAAAATATTGAATATTTAAAAGGCTTACTTGAATCACCTGTAAAGATGAATAATCTTATTAAATCCGATTTAAATAAAGTTAAAGATAAATTTGGTGATGATCGTAGAACTCTTATTGAAGATCAAGATACATCATTCGATATTGATAAGAAAGCTTTAATTTCTAAAGATGAATGTATGATTTCATTTACGCGCGATGGTTATATTAAGCGTAGTAATTTAAAATCATTTAAATCTAGTGAATTCTTACCTAATATTAAATTAGGTGATTGTATTAAAGGTATAGTTAAAGCATATACAACTGATTCTTTACTTTTATTTACTAATTTTGGTAATTATATTTGTTTACCAGTATATAAATTAGATGATATGAAGTGGAAAGAAGAAGGTTCACATATTAATGATATTTCAACTCTTTCACCAAAAGAAAAGATTATTAAAGGTATTTTAGTTAGAGAGTTTATTAAAGGAGTATCGATTAGTCTAATTAGTAAACAAGGACAAATTAAACGTTCTCCTTTATACCAATTTGAAACTTCTAAATTTAATAAACCTTCAAAATGTTTTAAATTATTAAATGATGATGAAGTAACAGACGTTAAAGCTTGCTTTGGTCAAACTGGTCTAGGTGTAGTTCTCGATAATGGATCATTTAATTATTTTGATGAATCTGAAGTGAAAAAAGTTGGTGTAAAAGCTGGCGGTATTAAAGCGATTAAAATGGATAAAGATAACAAATATCTTTCTCAATTAATAAGCGTTGAACCACATGAAAAAGTTTATTTCCACGTTATAACTAAACAAAGTGGTGTTCGATTAATTGATTCTGCTCATCTTGAAAAAACATCTAGATTAAGTGCGAAAACTAACTTAATTAAATCATTTAAATCTGACCCTCAAAATATTATTTATATTAATAAAGTAGGTAAGAAAGTTGAAGATAGCGTTGAATACGTTCTTTATGAAAATCAAGAAGTTAAAAAGATAGAATTTAAAGACATTAAATTAACGCCAATAGATTCTTATTTAAAGAGTGATAATTTAGAATTAGGAAGTGCGTTTAATATTGTTGATTACTTCAATATCGATGTTGAAATAATTTCTTCTGATTCGAAATTATATGAACCATTAGTTGAAGAAGATGAAGTTTCGTTAATTGATGAATCTGATTTAAGAAAAATAGAAATTCCTACTTCTAATGTTACTAACGAAGAAAGTAATGATGACAAAGATAAAATTAGCTTATTTGATTTTGTTGATGATGATTAGACTTAGTCCTTGTGACTAAGTCTTTTTTTAAAAAAATTAAATTTATTTTAGGATTATTCTTATTTTAAGCAAAAAACATATATAGGAGGAAAAATTTTATGGAATATATATGTTTACAAGAAAATGAATTTGACTGCGGATTCGCTTGCTTAAAAATGTGTTTATCATATGCTTATAAAAATCGAAAATATTTAAATTTGGAGCGAAATTATACTAAAAACGCCTATTCATTTACTGATTTAAAAAAGATTGCATCTAAATTCGATATGGAATTAGAAGGAGTCGAAGTAACTACAAAAGAGGAAATATTTAAACATCCGAATTCAATTGTTCAATTAAATGATAATAATATTTCTCATTTTGTTTTATTTGTTCGTAAATATAAGAATTATGTTATTGTTAATGATCCTAATTTTGGTCAAATTAAAATGGAAATTAATGAATTTTTAACATTATTTACTGGCTTTAGTTTAATTGTTAAAAAGTGTGAAAAAAAGAAGATAAACGTGAAAAGAAAATTATTAAATCTTAATTATATTATTCTATATTTAACTTTTTTAATTTTAGATTTTGGTTTAATTTATTTATTTTCTTTCATCAGTTCAAATGCGGAAAAACAAAATATTACTTTAACAATTGTAACCGCGGTTTTAATTTGCTTTTCTTGCTTTTTTAAAGGTTACATCTTACTAGGACAAAATAAATCTTATGATAATGAAGTTAAGGAAATTCTTGATGTTGCAATTAAAAAGAATATCCAATTAACATCTAATGATTTAACTTTAATTCTGACATTAAAAGGAAAAATTATTCTTTATGTTTATGGGACTTTGAATGATTTATTTATCCTTATTTTTATTTCGTGCATCTTAATAAATAATGGAATTATGCATATTTTTATTCTTTTAGGAATTATTATTATTCAATTCGCTAGTAAACAAATGCTTTTACTTAGTAAAAATACGAAAAAATACGAACTTACTAAATTAGAAAATAAATTTATTAATTTTGATACTTCATTTAATTTAACTTCAATTTATTCAAAATTGAATAAAGTAGGAAATTCTTACGTCATCGAAGAAGGTGTACAATCATATTTATTTTATTTATTAATTGCAATAGTTGTTATTGTTATGAATTATATTTCTAATATTAATTCTTTTGTTTATATATCCTTGTTTATTGGTTATTATTTAATCTTTATGGACCGTTATAAACATCTCTTGAATTTGAGTTTTGATACTCGTTTAGAATATAATAAACTTCGTAATTTCTATTTAGATTTAAAAAAATATATTCTTAATAAAGTCGCGATTGAAAAATAATTTGCTCATTTCTAATTGCTGTTTTATTTACTCCCTAAATCTTAAATTACTTGTAACACATCACAAGAAAAGTTATTATTATAGAGTATGAATTTAAATATTTATATTTAAATGGAGGACTTATGAGTTACAATTATCAAGAAATAGAGAAGAAATGGCAAAAATATTGGGATGATAACAATACTTATTTTTGTGATACACATGATTTTTCAAAACCTAAATATTATGTTTTAGATATGTTCCCTTATCCAAGTGGAAAAGGTCTTCATGTCGGCCATCCAGAAGGTTATACCGCAACTGATATTATGGCGAGAATGAAAAGAGCCCAAGGATATAATGTTTTACATCCAATGGGATTTGATTCTTTTGGTTTACCTGCGGAACAATTTGCAATCCAAACAGGAAATCATCCTGAAGGGTTCACCTTAGAAAACATTAAAACATTTACTGCTCAACTTAAGATGTTAGGTTTTAGTTTTGATTGGAGCAAACAAATTTCTACTTGTGATCCTAAATTCTATAAATGGACTCAATGGATTTTTAAAAAATTATTAGAACAAGGCTTAGCAAAACTTGTCGATATGCCAGTCAACTGGTGTGAAGAATTAGGTACTGTTTTAGCTAATGATGAAGTTATTAATGGCCGTTCTGAAAGAGGTAATTATCCAGTTGTTAGAAAGAATATGAAACAATGGGTACTTGATATTCCTAAGTATGCGGAAAGATTACTTGATCAACTAGATCAAATTGATTGGCCAAGTTCAACAAAAGAAATTCAAAGAAACTGGATTGGTAAATCAGTCGGTGCATTAGTTGATTTTAACGTTAATGGAACAGATGAAAAGTTTACTGTCTTTACCACTCGTTGTGATACTTTATTCGGTGCGACTTATTGTGTCTTATCACCAGAACATCCTTTAGTTAAAAAGATTACGACACCTGAACATCTTGAAGAAGTTAATAAATATATTGAATTCGCAGCTAGTAAATCAGATTTAGAAAGAACTGAATTAAATAAAGAAAAAACAGGTGCTTTTACTGGTGCATATGCAGTTAATCCAGTTAATAATAAATTAATTCCTATTTGGATTTCTGATTATGTATTAATTACTTATGGTACAGGTGCGATTATGGCAGTTCCAGCTCACGATGAAAGAGATTATGCATTCGCAAAAAAATTCGGACTTGAAATTATTCCAGTTCTTGAAGGTGGAGACGTAACAAAAGAAGCTTATACTCAAGATGGAATTCACATTAATTCTTCTTTCTTAGATGGTTTAAATAAAGAAGATGCGATTAATAAGATGCTTGAATACCTCACCGAAAAAGGTATTGGTAAGAAACAAGTTAACTATAAATTAAGAGAATGGATTTTCGCTCGTCAAAGATATTGGGGTGAACCAATTCCTGTTGTCTTTATCGGGGATGAAATTGTTCCTTTAAAGGATGCAGAACTTCCTTTACTTTTACCTGAAGTAAAAGATTATAAGAGATCTAAAGATGGTAAATCACCTTTAGAAAATGCGACTGATTGGATTAATTTAACTTATAATGGAAAACAAGCAAAAAGAGAATCATCTACTATGCCTGGTAGCGCTGGTTCATCTTGGTATTATTTAAGATATATTGATCCAAATAATGATCAAACATTCTGCGATAAGGAATTAGAAAAACACTGGATGCCAGTCGATCTTTATGTCGGCGGAACTGAACACGCGGTAGGTCACTTATTATATTCTAGATTCTGGATGAATTTCCTTTATGATCAAGGATACGTTTCACATAAAGAACCATTTAAAAAATTATTCCATCAAGGAATGATTCTTGGCTCTAATGGCGAAAAAATGTCTAAATCTAAAGGTAATGTTGTTAACCCAGATGATGTTGTTCGTGATTATGGCGCAGATTCATTAAGACTTTATGAAATGTTCATGGGACCTCTTGAAGCAAGTTTACCTTGGTCAGATTCAGGTCTTGACGGAGCAAAAAGATGGTTAGATCGTGTATTTAGATTATTTGATGAAGAAGCATTTACTTCTAAAATGACTTTAGAAAATGATCATGCTTTAGATTATATTTATAACTTTACAGTCAAGAAAGTCACTAATGACTTTGAAGCGATGGCATTTAATACTGCGATTTCACAAATGATGATTTTTATTAATGAAGTCTATAAACAAGAACATATTTATAAACCATATTTAGAAGGATTTGTTCAATTGCTTGCACCTATTTGTCCTCATATTTGTAGTGAAATTTGGGAAAAATTAGGTCATAAAGAAATTATCGATTTTGTTAGTTGGCCAAAATATGATGAATCAAAACTTGCTTTACAAAGCGTTAAAATCGCTGTCCAAATTTGTGGTAAAGTAAGAGAAATTATCGAAGTACCTACTGAAGCAAGTGAAAAAGAAATTGAAGATATTGCTTTAAATAATGAAGGTATTAAAACTCGTCTTGAAGGTAAAACAATCAAGAAAATAATTGTCATTAAAGGTAAGATTGTTAATATTGTAGCAATCTAAAAAAATAGTAATGTTAGGCGCGGCCTAACATTTACTTTATTAGGAGAAAATATGTATCAAGAATTAATAAATCAAAAACTTGAAAGTGATTTACAATTAAAATCAAAACAAGTTGAAAATGTCATATCTTTATTAAATGAAGGATGTTCTGTTCCTTTCATTGCTCGTTATAGAAAAGAATTGACAGGTTCACTAAGCGATGAAGTTTTAAGAAACTTTGTTGAAAAATATACTTATTATAATAATTTTTACGATCGTTTAGATACAATCTTAAAGTCAATTGATGAACAAGGTAAATTGACTGATGAAATTAAAAATTCATTATTTAACGCTCGTACATTATCTGAACTTGAAGATATCTATCGTCCTTATAAACCTAAGAAGAAAACTAGAGCATCAATCGCTCGTGAAGCAGGATTAGAAGGATTAAGCGAGTACTTATTAAAACAAGTTAATAAGCCAGAATTAAATGAATTTGTAAAAACTTTTATTAATCCTGAAAAGAAAATTAATAATGCGGAAGATGCAATTCAAGGAGCAAAAGACATTATTGCAGAAAATATTTCAGATAATTCAAATTATCGTA
This sequence comes from Azospirillum sp. CAG:239, assembly GCA_963653535.1. Lineage (GTDB taxonomy): Bacteria > Bacillota_I > Bacilli_A > RFN20 > CAG-449 > UBA3210. The sequence continues at coordinate 19,993 of CAVJWU010000002.1, read as the reverse complement.
AATTTATTAGAAGTAATGTCATTAAAAATTTTAACGTTTCAACTAAATTAAATAAAAAAGACGCTGACGAATTAGAAAAATTCGCCCAATACTACGATTATTCTGAACCAGTTTGTAAAATTGCTTCACATAGAGTACTCGCTATTAGTAGAGGTGAAAAACTTGGTGTTTTAAAAATTGATATTACTGGACGCGATGAAACTAATATTAATCATATCAAAAAAGATATAATTAAGAACAATTCTCCTTTTGAAGAAATTTTAACTTCAGCGATTGAAGATGCATATAAAAGATTAATTAAACCAAGTATTGATAATGAAGTATTTTCTTCTTTACTTGAAACAAGTGAAAATACCTCAATTGAAGTTTTTAAATCAAATTTAAAAGAATTATTACTTCAATCACCTACTAAAAATAAAGTCGTTTTAGGCTTTGACCCAGGTATTAGAACTGGTTGTAAAATTGGTATTGTTGATCGCTTAGGTAAAGTACTTTATACTGGTGTTTTATATGGAACAGTCGATAAAAAAGATATTCTTGAAAAAGAAGGTATTAAACTCGCTTCCTTAGTTACTAAATATAAAGTAGACTTAATCTCATTAGGTAATGGTACTGGAGGAAGAGAATCAGAAAGATTCATCAAAGAATATTTATTTGATAAATTTCCAAATTGTAAAATTGATTTTGTAATCACTAATGAAGCAGGCGCATCAGTTTATAGCGCTTCTAAACTTGGAACAAAAGAATTCCCTAATTTAGATGTTTCAGTAAGAAGTGCGATTTCTTTAGCTAGAAGAGTCCAAGATCCTCTTGCTGAACTAGTTAAAATTGATCCTAAATCAATCGGTGTTGGTCAATATCAACATGATATGAACCAAAAACATTTAGGTGAAGCATTAGGAGGCGTAATTGAAAACTGCGTTAACTTAGTCGGTGTTGATTTAAATCATGCTTCTCCTTCTTTATTAAGTTATGTCTCTGGCATTAATTCTACTATTGCGACAAACATTGTTACATATCGAGAAGCAAATGGAGAATTTACTTCGAGAAAAGAATTATTAAATGTTCCTAAACTTGGTCAAAAAGCTTTTGAACAATGTGCAGGTTTCTTACGTATTAGTGATCATTATCCTTTAGATAATACAGGAATTCATCCTGAATCTTATGAAATAACTTTAAATTTATTAAAAGAAATTGGCTGTTCTTTAGAAGATTTAGGTTCACCTATTTTAATTAAAAAGTTAGATTCTATTAATATCGATTCGACTGCGAAAAAACTAAATGTCGGCGTAGAAACATTAAAAGATATTATCCTAGAATTAGAAAAACCTGGTAGAGACATCCGTGATTTAAATGCTCAAGCTATTTTAAGAAACGATGTTACTGATATTAAAGATCTTCAAGTTGGGATGGAATTAGATGGAACAGTTAGAAATATTATCGATTTTGGTGCATTCATTGACATTGGAGTTCACCAAGATGGTTTAGTTCATATTTCAGAAATTTCTGATAAATTTATTAAGCATCCACTAGATGCATTAAAAATTGGTCAAATTGTTAAAGTAAAAGTTATTCAAGTTGATGCGAATAAAAAGAGAATTGGTTTATCAATTAAACAAGTAGGGAAGGAATAATTATGAACTCTTGGAAAGATAATTTAGTTTTTTATGAAATTTATCCTACATCATTTAAAGATTCAAATGGTGATGGTATTGGCGATTTAAATGGTATAACTAGTAAACTAGAATATGTAAAAAATTTAGGCTTTAACGCGATTTGGTTAAATCCATTTTATAAATCTCCTTTTAAAGACGGCGGTTATGATATTTCTGATTTCTTTGATGTCGACCCTCGTTTTGGAACAATTAATGATTTTAAAAATTTGATTACTAAAGCTCATGAGCTTGGTTTAAAAATCATTGTTGATTTAGTTCCTGGTCACGCGAGTGAACAAAATCCATTATTCTTAGAATCTGCAAAACCTACTAGAAATTACTGTTCTGATTTGTTTATTTGGAATAATTCAGTCTGGGATTATGAAAGACCTTATATTTTAATATCTGGTCGCCATGATCGTAATGGTGCATACATGGTTAATTTCTTTTCTCATCAACCTGCATTCAATTATGGTTTTAATCATGATAGATTATATTCTTGGCAAATGTCATATGAAGATGAAAGAACTTTTAAAGCAAGAGATTATATTGTTAGTATTATGACCTTTTGGCTAAATAACGGCGCGGATGGTTTTAGAGTCGATATGGCTGATTCACTTGTTAAAAATGATGATGAAAAAGAAGCAACAATTAAAGTATGGCAATATATCTTTAAAAAGGTAAGAGAAATTCATAAAGATTTCTTCTTAGTTTCAGAGTGGTGTGCCCCATCACGTGCCTTAAAAGCTGGCTTTGATTCAGATTTTATTCTAGATCATGAAGATGATTTCTTCCATTATTTGACTAAGGAAAATAAATGTTCAAATTCTTTAAATGTCTTAAATGGAGGTAATGACGAGGTCTTTAAACTCTTTAAAGAAGATTTAGTTAAAAAAATTAATGAAGCAAGAGAAAATAATGGTCATATTTCAGTTATTTCAGGAAATCATGATACTTGGCGACTTGCAACTTTCTTAAACGATGAAGAATTAAGATTATTCTATATGGTTCAAATGACTCTTCCTGGTATTCCTTTTGTTTATTATGGAGATGAACTTGGCATTAAATATCAAAATTTAAATTCAAAAGACGGAGGTTATCATCGTACTGGTGATCGTACTCCAATGAAATTTGATCATTCGAAAAATAATGGCTTTTCTACTTCTGATAAGTTATATCTCCCTTTAAGTGATGATTCTTTTAATGCTGAAGATGCTTTAAAAGATGAAAATTCATTATTAAATTACATTAAGAATTTAATTTCTTTAAGAAAAGAACATAATCATTTATTTAATAATAATTTTGTTCTTGAAAATACTGAATTAAGATTAATTTCTTATTTAAGAGACAATATTAAAGTTATCATTAATTTAACTGATCATGAAATTGATGTAGATGGAGAAATCTTATTTAAGTCAAAAGACGGAGCAGTTAAAAATAATAAATTACAAGTTAAATCAGGTGTAATTTTAAAGATTTAATTTAAACACTTTCTAGAAAATCGTCTAGGAAGTGTTTTTCTTAATAAATTTAACTATTAATTGAAATAAATTGTTTAATTTAATATAATATATTTAATTGAAGGAGGCTTTTGAAATATGGCAGATTATGTTTTTATTCAAAATTATTCAAATAGAGGCAAGATGGCAATTTCCACTAATTCTTTTGAACAAATTGTTTCAATCGTAACAAATAAAGTCATTGGTGTTTCAACTACAAAGAAGAACAATTCGCCTTTTAGATTTCATAAGCCAGTCCATTGTTCTATTTCTAATAATAAGGTTATTGTAAATATTCAAGTTATTATAAAAAAAGGAAACAATGTTGATAAGATTTGTGCTTTAATTCAAGATGAAGTCGCGGAGGCCTTAACAACGATGGTCGAAATGGTTCCATTTTCAATTAAGATCAAAGTAGCAGGAATTGAATAAAAAGTAAGCTCCGGCTTATTTTTTTATGGAGGTTATATATGAGTGAAGAATTATCTAGAAACCAAGAACAAGAAAAAATCATGCAAGTAGTCTACGGCTATTTGTTCTATCAAGTAAATAATAAAGAAGCAGATGTAAAAGAACTAATGGAAGGTGTTTATGAATGTGAATATGAAGACGTTCCAACTTTTTCAAAAGAAGTAGTCGTCAAATCTTTATTAAACCAAGGTGAAATTGATCAATTAATCGCTTCACATTTATCAGAAAAATTAAGATTAGATCGTTTAAATATCGTCGGTCATGCAATATTATTATTCTCAATTGGTGAAGTAAAATATTGTTCTTTTGATGATGTAAATAAAGCGACAATGATTAATGTCGCGGTAGAACTTGCGAAAAAATATTTAGACGATAAAGAATATCGTTTTATTAATGCAGTCTTAGACAAGATTTTATAATCATGGATACAATTTTTACTGTTACAAATATCAATCAATATATTAAATACATTATCGAAAATAATGCTTCTTTACAAAATATCTTAGTGCAAGGAGAAATTTCTGGACTAAGAAAAGATTTTAAAGGGCATTATTATTTTTCTATTAAAGACGAAAGATGTTCTTTAAGTTGTAAGATGTGGTCGACAACTGCTAGTAGATTGAACTTTGTCCCTAAAGATGGTGATGAAGTTCTCCTTAAAGGCACAATTGATGTTTATGAAGTTCGAGGAACATATTCTTTAACTGCTTATTATATGGAGCCTTATGGACTAGGAAAAGAATTACTTAAACTTCAAGAATTAAAGAAAAAACTTGAAAAAGAAGGTTTATTTTCATTACCCAAAAAAGAAATCCCTAAATTCCCCCAATCGATTGGGATTGTCAGTGCTTCTACTGGTGCAGCTGTTCATGATATTATTAATACAATTCAAAAAAGATATAATCCTTCTATCTATGTTTTTCCTTGCTTAGTACAAGGTCAAGATGCACCTAAAAGTATTATTAAAGCCTTAGAAAATACTAAGTCTTATAATTTAGATGTTATTATTGTTGGACGAGGAGGAGGATCAAATGAAGATTTATTCTGCTTTAACGATGAAGAATTAGTTCGTTATGTTGCTTCAATGGAAGTAGCAATTATTTCTGCCGTTGGTCACCAAATCGATTCGACCTTAATTGATTTAGTTTCTGATGTATGTTGTATAACTCCAACTGATGCTGGTGTGAAAGCAACACCGAATAAATATGATTTAATTGAAGAATTAAAATCGACCCAAGTAAACTTAAATTCTTTAATTAATCGTCAGATTGATTCATATAAAAATAGATTATTAAATATAAATGCATCTAAAGGTTTAATTTCACCTTATGATAAATATCAAATTAAGCTAAAAGAGATTAAAGAATTGAATATAAGATTAAATGTAAGAATGAACGAAATTATTGTTTCTTTAGATCATTCAATAAATAATTTAAAAGGAAGATTACAAGCTTTAAATCCTTATTTAATATTAAATAAAGGTTATTCGTTAGTTAATTTAAATGACGAAATTATCACTAGCGTTAACGAAGTAAAAGAAAATGATCATTTGTCTATTACCTTTAGCGATGGAAGAATTGAAACTAAGGTAATAAAAAAGATTAAGGAGAATTAAGATGGCAAAAACAACATTAACAATTGAAGAAAAGTTTTCTCGCTTAGAAGAATTAGTAAACAAATTAGAAAATGAAAAAATGACGCTAAAAGAATCTTTAGCTCTTTATGAAGAAGCAATGAATCTTTCTAAAGAATTAAATGAGGAACTTAATGAAGCGACTAAACAAGTTTTACTCGTTCAAAAAAATAATAAATTAGAAGTTTTTGAAGATAACAAATAATTACTGAAGCTTAAAAAGAGCTTTAAGGATGGTTGGAATGCCAATCATCCTTTTTTTTCGTAAAAAATAAAATTTTAGATTAAAATTATAAAAAAATACTTGTCAAGTGGGTTAAATGTGGTATACTTTGGTTACAGGTGGAGGAAAGTGGGGTAACAAATATGTTTTTTATCGGAACCTATTATCATAGCTTAGATGAAAAATCCCGTGTTACCTTGCCTTCGAAACTTAGAGAGAAGCTTGGATCAAGCGTTTATATTAATCTCGGTCTTGATAAATGTTTAGCTATTTATACTGAAGAAACATTTAACAAAATAGTCGAAGAGATTTCTTCTAAGAGTTTATTTAATCCTCAAATAAGAAGTTATAAGCGTACGTTTTTCGCAAACTCATACCAATGCGATATTGATAAGCAAGGCCGTATCCAATTGAATAAAGATATAAAAGAAAAATGTTCAATTGATAAAGATGTCGTTATTATCGGTATCGACGATCACATTGAGATATGGGATAAAGAAAGATTCGCGAAGATGGAAGAGGATAATGAAGCTACTTATGAAGATAATGCTTCAAGTCTTTATGAGGGAATGTAATTATGGAATACAAACACATACCAGTCCTTCTAAAAGAGACTATCGATGGACTGAACTTAAAGCAAGATGGAATTTACGTAGATGGCACTCTTGGTCGAGGTGGCCATTCAAGTGAAATCCTGAAAGTAGCGAGCAAAGGACATCTATACTGTTTCGATCAAGATAAACAAGCTATTAATGAATCAAGAGAAAGATTAGAAAAAATTGGTGAAAACTTTACATTAATTAACGACAATTTTGAAAATCTAAAAAAAGATTTAAATGAATTAGGCGTTAATGAAGTAGATGGATTTCTATTTGATTTAGGCGTAAGCTCAGCACAATTTGATGAATCTGATCGGGGATTCTCCTACCGTTATGATGCTAGACTCGATATGAGAATGAACCAAGACTCTAGAATTTCTGCATACGATGTAGTAAATAACTACTCATTGAATGATTTAACAAGAATCATTAGAGAATATGGAGAAGAACCATTCGCTTATCAAATTGCCCGTGAGATTATATCTCAAAGATCAATTTCTCCCCTTGTCACCACTTACGAACTAGTTGATGTAATTAAAAAAGCATTGCCTAAGAAAGTTTTATCCAAACCTGGTCATCCAGCAAAACAAACATTCCAAGCGATTAGAATTGAAGTAAATCGCGAACTAGAAGTTCTTAAAATTGCATTAAAAGATGCATGTGAAATGTTAAAAAGCGGAGGTAGGGTTGCAGTTATCACATTTAACTCATTGGAAGATCGTATCGTCAAACAATATTTCAATTCATTAACTAAAGAAGAAGTTACTTCAAGGTACCTTCCTTCATCTAACAAAGAAATTAACTATCGTTTAGTAAACAAAAAGATAATTACTGCTAGCGAAGAAGAACTTGCAAGTAATAATCGTTCCAAACCAGCTAAATTAAGAGTTATAGAAAGGAAATAGGGATTATGAAAGATAAAATTTATAAGAAAAACATGACTAGTTTTGATTACAAAGCGAGAAAACTCGGCATTATCGGAAGTGTTATTATTATTTTATCTTTAGCAATTTTACTTCCAATCTGTACATCAATTTCATCTCAGAACGTGGCCATAACTGAGGAAATTAGACAACTAAATAATGAAATTGATACTAATTCTGGCGAAATTGAAACAAACAAGTAAGTAGGTGATCCTATGAAGATGACAATGATGGAAAAGACATTAATTGTGATCGATTCGATTGTTGGATTAACTGTCATAATCTCAGTGATTTTAGACATGACCAGTCTAAAAGATACTGTCAATATGTATTGCTTAATTACATTAATCGCAGAAGTCGCAATTTGTGCGATTTGTCTAATTCTCAATGCTATATTAAAGTATCATAAGAAGAATAAATTCTTAAAAAAACATGAAACTTTAGCCTAGCGAACTTTCAAAAAAATAAGGTGATGAGCCTTATTTTTTTATTCTTGTTATAATTTATAAAAATTTTAAAAGTTTTATTATATTTATAATAAAAATAAGAAAATAATTGTGTTATACTAATTTTGTTGTAGGTGTATTTATGAAAAAGATAAATGAAAAAAAAGAAAATCTATTAAATAACGACTTTGAATGCTTCTTTTGTGGGCTCATCATCATTTTAATTTCAATAATTGGTTTGTTAAACAATGGACCTATTGGTAATTTTTTAACATATATATTTGTATATTTATTCGGTGCTTTTTATTTTATCTTTTTCTTATTAAGCATCTTTTTTGGCTTATATCTCATGATAAAAAGAAAAATCTTTAAAGTACATTTTTCTTTAAAGGTCTGCGGAATTTTATTTATTTTCTTTTCCCTTTTAAGTGCTTGTTCAATTACTAATACACCTTTGTATTTTAATAATTTAAATTCACAATTCTCTTTACACTTATCATTAGTTTCTCCTTATTTCCCTGTAATTAATAATTTCCAAGATTTAAATGAAGTAGGCGGAGGCTTCGTTGGTTATTTACTAAAAGCTTTATTTAATACTGCTTTAACTCCAATAGGTAACTACATCTTAACGGGATTAATCTTTGTTATCGGTCTTTTCTTAGCTTTTAAAGAAATAGTCTTATACATTTATAAGTGCATAAAAAATTACATTAAGAACCTCAAAGAGAAAAAGGCACGAAAGAAAGAAGAAAGAAAAATCGTTGATAATGAAGTGACATTAAATAAAGAATCGATTTATGTTACAAGAACTGATGTAGATGATTCATTTACAAAACAAATGAATGAAGATTATAACGAATTTAATAATAGTTCCAAAAAAGAAGATAAAGAAGTTAACGTAGAAGTTAATGTCGATATTCAAAACCATATTACTCCTTCTTCTTCCTTAGGACTAGAAGATATAGAAACACCCGTTATAAATAAAGAAGTAAAAGTTAATCAAGATAAATCATATAAAATTGAAGATTTAAAAATAGAAGAAAAAAAAGATCATGGTGTTGAAGATATTCCTTTACCTAGTATTGATGATATTTCTAATATGTTTGATGAAGTTAATGATGATTTTGAAGTAAGTGTTCCTACTTATGTCGAAGAAAAAAAATCTGTTGAACCTATTAGAAAAGAAGTTATCGTTGAAGAAAAATTAATTAAAGAACAACCTAATAATATTAATAATTATTATAGTCATCCAACTCCAACTATTAATGTAAACTTAAATAAATCTAGTTCACAAAATTCATTAAATAATGTTAGTTCAAAACCAACTTATGAAAATATCGAAGTTAAAAATGAAGCGCAAGAAGAAAAAGAAAAAATTAATGAGAATGTAACTATTAAACCTAAAGCAAAAAAAGCTTATGTGTTACCTCCATTTGAAATTTTAAAATATCATCCTTCGGAAGATACTAAGACTTTAAATGAAAATGCCGCGGCTGAAAAAGCACAAAAAATCAATAAAACTTTCCAAGAATATAAAATTGGCGCCCAAGTTATTTCTTATACAATTGGCCCTTCAGTCACTAGATTTAATGTTAAGATGAATGAAGGAGTTAGAGTCAATGATTTAACAAAAGTTGTCGATGAAGTTTCTATCGCTCTTAACGGCGATAAATCAGTAAGACTTGAAACTGTTGTCGAAGGAAGAAATACTTCTTCTATTGAAGTCGGTAACGTCAAAGCAACTCCAGTAGATTTTAAAGAGTGCTTTGAAGCAATTAAAGATAAAGATGGAGTAAAAAATAAATTATTAATTCCATTAGGAAAAGATATTGAAGGTAAAGTCGTCACTACTTTAATAGATGAATTACCTCACGCGCTGGTCGCGGGTACGACTGGTTCTGGTAAATCAGTCTTTATTAATACAATTATTGCAACATTATTAATGAGAAATACTCCTGATGAATTAAAGTTAATGTTAATTGATCCAAAGAAAGTTGAATTCTCACGTTATAACGAATTACCACATTTACTTTGTCCAGTTATTTCTGATGCACGTGAAGGTAAAGTTGCTTTAAAGAAAATGGTCGATGAAATGGAAAGAAGATATGAACTTCTCGCACGAGTTGGGGCAAGTAAAATTTCTGAATATAATGAAATTGCCGAAATTGAGCATTATGATAAGATGTCTAATATCGTCTTAATCATCGATGAATTCTCTGATTTCATGTCAGAATATGGTAAAGAAATCGAATTAAGTGTCAAAAGATTATGTCAAAAATCAAGAGCCTGCGGTATATATTTAATTATTTGTACCCAAAGACCTTCGGTCAATGTTATTACTGGTGATATTAAAGGTGTTATTCCTTCGAGAATTGGTTTACTCGTTCCAAGCTATGTTGATTCAAAAACTATTCTTGATGAAGCAGGGGCTGAATCGTTATTAGGTTATGGCGATATGTTGTGTCGTTTACCACGTCATAATTCCTTAGTTAGACTACAAGGCTCATTTGTTTCTTCTAGTGAAGTATATGAATTATGTAAATTTATTAAAGCTCAAAGAGAGCCTGAATATGATCGTAATTTTATGAATCTAGCTGAATCTAGTTCATTAAATGCACTAGGAGGAGATGCAGCTTCAAGAAAAAGAGAAAGAGATGAATTAAGCGATGAAGCACGTGATTTAATCTTACAAAAGCAACAAGCTTCAACTTCATTCTTACAAAGAGAGTTATCAGTTGGATTTACTCGCGCGGACAAAATTCTTGCCGATCTAGAAGATGAAGGAATTTTAGTTAGATTAGATAACGGTAGAAGAGAAATCGCACCTGAATATAAAAAGATAAATTAGAGAAAGAGAGTTTTTATGATTGAAAGAACAGAATTTAAAGCTAATTTAATTGATATTAACACTATTGAAGTGATGATTCCAATGAGTTATAACTCTAACGGATGTTTAAAATTTTATTTGTATCAAAAAGGATTTTTAATTAAAGAACTACATATTAAAAACCATCAAGAAAATTCTAAATATCATTTCTATTATTTAGATCAATTACCTTTCTTAGATTTAGGTAATGAATATGAAATTTGGGATGAAAGAAATATTCGTATTAAATTAAATTGTTCGATTTTATGCTTACAAGATAAATATATTGACCGTATTCATTTTGATGGTCCATTAGGTGCGATATATTCTAAAAATAAAACAATTTTTAGAGTATTTTCTCCTCTAGCATATACTTGTAATCTTATTACTTTTAGACCAAATGATAATAAATCTCCTGTTTCGCGTGTCATGACAAAAGATAAAGAAACTGGTATATTTGAAGCTAGTGTTGATGGTGATTTAGATGGTTACTTCTATTATTATATCGTTAGAGTAAATGGTAAATATCATAATGTCGTTGATCCTTATGCTAAATCTTTATCATTAAATTCAATTTACGGAGTAGTTATTAATGATGAAAGAACGGAAATAGATCTTCACGAGAAAGATTTACCTCCATTAAGAGATATTTGTGATTCAATTATTTATGAATTAAGTGTTAGAGATATATCGAGTGATAAATTCGCACCGTTTAGATATAAAGGAAAATATCTTGGCTTAACTGAAGAAGGTTTACTAACTCCAAATGGTAATCCGATTGGAATTGATTATATTAAATCATTAGGTATTACTCACGTACAAATTCTTCCTTTTTATGATTTTGCAACTACAAGTGATGAACATCCAGAAGATACATATAACTGGGGTTATGATCCTTTAAATTATAACGCTCCTGAAGGTAGTTTCGCGACTGAATTATTTGATCCATATACGAGAATTTTAGAAGCTAAAAAGATGGTTGCTTCGTTCCATAAACATGGCATTAGAGTTGTTATGGATGTTGTTTACAATCACGTCTTTAATCTTGATGAGTCTAATTTTGAAAATATTTGTCCTCATTATTATTTTAGATATAATGAAGATGGAACTCCATCAAATGGTTCTTTCTGTGGCAACGAATTTGAATCGCGCCATATAATGGCAAGAAAATTTATCGTCGATTCTTGTTTACATTATGTTAAAGATTATGGAATTGATGGATTTAGATTTGATTTAATGGGCTTAATCGATATTAAAACTATTCAAGAAGTTTATGATGAATGTCGTAAGATTAAACCTGATTTTATTATTTATGGCGAAGGTTGGGATATGCCTTCTGTTATGTCAGGAAATCAAAAAGCTAGCATGTATAACGCGAAAGAGTTACCTTCAATTGGCTTCTTTAATGATCGTTATAGAGATATTGTTAAAGGTAAATCAGATTATTCAGCTCTTTACAAACGTGGATATTTAACTGGCGATACTAATTACCGTGATGGATTTAAACATGCTTATGTTGGTTGTACTTTACCAATTGCTTTCCCTCCTTTATTTTCTTCTCCAACTCAATCAATTAATTACGTTGAATGTCACGATAACAATACCTTATATGATAAATTAAAAGTATGTTGTTATGATGATTTTGAAGATGATATTTTTAAACATTTAAAACTTATTAATGCAGTAACTGTCTTAAGTTTTGGTGTTCCTTTCTTCCATGCAGGTCAAGAAATTGGCTTATCGAAAAATGGTGATCATAATTCATATCGATCAGGAGATGAAATTAATTCATTTAAATGGAATTTAGTTGATGAAAGAGAACATCTATATAAATATTTTAAAGAATTAATTGAACTTAAGAAGTCTTATCCTTTCTTAAGATTAAATAATAAAGATGATATCGAAAAATTAATTACTTTCGAAGATGAAGAGAATGGTTGTTTATCAATTATTTATCATGATGAAAAACTTATCGCTCCACTTGAAGATTTTAGAATCATCATTAATCCAACTAAATCAAAAATTGAAATTGCTTTAGATGATTATTATAAAGTAATATTTAATGAATCAGGTAAAATTACTAGCGACTGTTTCGCTCAATATTTAAGCGTAAATAGTCTATCTTTAGTTGTCTTAATTAAGACAAAATAAGGGCAAACTTAGGATTTTTCTTCTGAAATATAATGTATAATTATATATTAGGAGGTACTAAGCATGCTAAATTCGGTAAACTTAATCGGTGTTCTTTCAAAAGTTGAACATGAAAAAAACTTTAGACTATTAGAAGTCGAAAGAGGGTATATGCCTCTTTATGAAAAAAAAGAAACTGATCTTATTCCTTTAATGACATGGAATAAAACGAATAAAGGGGATTTGTTTTATTTTGATGCCGGCGCATTAGTCGCGATTAAAGGACGGATTGAAGAAGTTGATGACAAGCCATTTGTTATCGTCGAAACAATTGTAGGTATAGGAAAAAAATAAAATATGTTTAAAGTTATAGGATATGTTATTAAAAGTTTAGGTATAATATTTAGATTATTCTTTTATTGCGTTTTCGATTTTAAAAAATCGATGAAAGAATCTCGTTTATTAAGATATTATTATATCCAAAAAGAAGCAAAAAAATTAACTCGTTATCTTCATATGGATCTTATCGTTTCAGGAAAAGAAAATTTACCTAGCGATGATTCTTATTTAATTACTCCAAATCATCAATCTTTAGTAGATGCAGTAGTTTTCTTTAACATCTTTGAAGATCCTATTGCATATGTGGCTAAAGATGAATTAAATAAAGTTCCAGAAATTGGTAAACTTGTCTTAGCTTTAGAAGGCTATTTCTTAGAAAGAGATAATTTACGTCAAGAAATTAAAGTCATGAAATCTCTTTCTGAAGATATGAAAGTAAAAAATATTCGTTATATTATTTTCCCTGAAGGAACTAGATCTAAAGATAAAGATTTTAAATTAAATGAATTTAAAGCAGGAGCTTTTAAATATCCGATGAATAATCAAAAAAAGATTGTTCCTTGTGCAATTTATGGAACAGGAGAAGTACTTAATAAACATACTCCTTTAAAGAAAAAATATCCTATTTATATCCATTTCTTTAAGCCTCTTGATTACGAATTCTATAAAGATAAATCAAGTAGTGAAGTAAGTTCAATTGTACAAAATATGATTGATGAAAAAGTTCAATATTTTAAAAATCTAAGCCAAAAATAAATTATATATCCTTTAACAATTTATGTTATTTCTAAGCGCGAAATTATCGCGCTTTTTTTAGTATTTTTATTTGTTAATTTTCTATTAGTAATATATAATATTACTATATTGAATGTTATAGAAATTTTATAACTACTAGGGGAGGAAGTTAATGAATTTATTTAATAAAATTCCAGATAATTTTTTCTCGATTTTATCAAGCAAAAATAAAAATATCTATGGATTAGCGATTGTTACTCTTTATGATTGCTTAACTTTATATCACAACCGTATTCGTAAAAGTGATTTTTTAGATTTGCTTAAGAATCGCGGTGAAGGTTTAGTCAAAAACTTGATTATCGAAGAAGAAGATTATGATGATGATAAATCTCTTATATATGAACCTACTTTACAAGGCAAATATAATTTAATTGTTAAAAGACTAGTTGACACTGGTTGGATTATTCTTGATCAAGATATTAAAACCGGTGTTGAATATATTTTAATTCCTTCATATTCAATGAGCATGCTTAAGATTGTTTATGAATTTGTCTCTGATAATGAAACTCAATATGTTTCAAATGTTCGTTCAACTTATGCAGATTTACAATATGAAGATGAAAATCAATCTGATTACATGTATCGTGCTTTAGTTAATGCAGTCAATAAAACTCGTGATCTAGAACTTGAAGTTACTAAACTAGATCATTCAATTCGTGTATTCCATAAGCAACTCGCGAATATGTTTTCGCCTAATGAAGTATTAAATCAACACTTTGATATTGCACGTGAAGATGTTGTTGATCCAATTTACCATCCATTAAAAACTAATGATTCAATCATTTTATATAATGGACCAATTTCTAGTATCTTAAAGAGATGGTTAAATACTGAAGAAGTATTTAATAAAATTGTTTCGCAAGCTTTAGTATTAAATTCTACTTTAAAAACAAAAGAAGAAGCACAAAGTGATGTAATTAAGAAAATTAACTACATTCAAGATACATATAACAAATTGACAGAAGAGATGGGTGATATTGATAAAGCTCAATCTAATTATACAAAAGCAACAACTGAAAAAGTCATCTATTTAAATAATTCTGATAAAACGATTAAAGGAAAACTTGAAACAATTTTCTTGTCGTTAGCGAAAGTTATTAATGGTGAAGCAAATGGTTATCAAAATATCGTTAAAGATGTTAATAATTCTTTATTATTCTATCAACAAGGTTATATTGATTCCGATTCATTAACTAAACCTTATCGTAGAAATGAAAGATTTGAAGGTGAACCAATGGCTATTGATGATTTTGAACAAGAAGCTAATGAAGGCTTAATGCAATCTCTTCTTCAAATCATGGATGCTTATAGTGATGAAAAAATCATGGATTTCATGGCTAATGCTTTTAAAGACGAAGATGAAATCGATGTTAAGAAGATTCCAGTTAAATCAGTTGAAGATTTTATTATGGTAATTTTAGGTACAGTTAAAGCTGATTCAAGAACATCTTTCTATGATTTTGTTCGTCCTAGTGACGTCGAATATCTTACAAAAGAAGAAAAATATGAAATGCCTAACTATCAATATGTTAGAAGAAAGGATTAATTATGTTCGAAGAAAAATATTTACTTTTATCAAGTTCTGACAAAGACGAATTCGCACATGTTGTTAATAATTTAATGCTAAAATCATTTGTTTTAAGAGAAAATTATGATCGCCATTCTAAAATGATGAAGACTAATAAAGATTATTTATTCATTGAAAAGAACATCGATATGATTAGAGAATATTTAGAATTTTCTGGTTGGACAATTGAAAAAGATTCTCGTCTTGGCGTTATTATGATCAATAATGAATTCCAAGAAAACCATGTTAGAATTGACTTTTTAACTTCATTAATTGTATATGGATTAAGATATGCATATGAATTAGCACGTGAAAAAAACGAAATGACTCAAGAAGTTTATTTCACAACTGCTGAATTATTGAGTTTATTAAACGATAAAGGTCTAATTAGACCTGATAAGAAGCCTACTGCAGTTGGACTAGCTTCTTCTTTCAGATTTTTAGAAAACCACAATATCATCTCTCGTGTCAGCGGTGAATTCAAAGATAGAAGTTTAACATTCGTTATTCTTCCTTCTATTCTATATGTCATCGATATGACAAAGATTAATGCAATATTTGATGCAGTTTCATCATTTGATGATTCTTTATAGGAGGTAGGCAATGAAAAAATTAGTTAAAGTCCGTATTATCAATTGGCACTATTTCTATAATGTTACCTTTGAAATCGACCAAGTCAATTTCTTAACTGGACAAAATGCAGCCGGTAAATCAACTTTAATTGACGCGATGCAAGTTGTTTTACTTGGTGATACTTCAGGTAGACAATTTAATAAAGCTGCTTCTGAAAAAGCTGGCCGTACTTTAAAAGGTTATTTAAAAGGTGAAATTGGTGATGATGGCGAAGGTTCTTTCCGTTATTTAAGAAATGGACGTTTCTCATCATATATCGCTTTAGAATGGTATGATGATACATATGAAAAATCATTTGTAACTGGTATTGTATTTGATGTTTTTGAAGATTCATCAGAAGAACATCATTTCTTCATCCTTCAAGATAAGATTCCAGAAAATAATTTCGTCTCATTACAAGTACCAATGTCTTATAAACAATTAAACGAATATTTCTCTAAGAATTATTCTTCTAGCGAATATTATTTCGCAGATAGTAACGCTCAATATCAAGAACGTATTAAAGAACAATTCGGTAATATTAAAGATAAATATTTCTCATTATTTAAAAAAGCTGTTTCTTTTACACCTATTACTAACATTGAACAATTCTTAACTGAATATGTTTGTGATGTTCCTAATAAAGTTAATGTTGATTCGATGAGAAATAATATTCAACAATATAAACGTTTAGAAATTGAAGCGAGCAATATGCAACAAAAAATTTCTCGCTTAGTCGAAATTCAAAATGCTTATAATGAATTTAATGAAAAGAAGAAAGATTTAAACCTCGCTTCTTATATTTCAAAAAGAATTACTTATCAAGTTTATTTAAATACAATCGCGAATTTTCAAAAAGATATAACTGCAAGTGAAACTAGATTAAAAGAAATTTCCGTTGAACTAGTTACTCTTGAAGAAAAAATTACTGATTTAAATAAACAAAAAGAAAATTTAATTGCTCAAAAAGTTTCTTCTGGCGCTTTCCAATTAACTAATGAATTAGCGAATCAAAAAGTTGCGACAGAAAAGAAAATTGAAGAAATTAAAAATCAATTATCCACATTAAGAAATCAATTAAGTAAATATATTAATGATTATTCTAATACCGCAAATCAAATCATTTCAATTTGTTCATCTATTAAAGATGATCGTACTTATATCTCATATAAAAACGAATTAGAAACTTTAATTACTTCTAGTGAAGAATTATTAAAAGTCATTAATTCTTTTAAGAACGTTTTCACTAATACAGAAGAAATTGATGATAAAACATTAACTTCCTTTAGAGATGCTTTAGTTAAATATAAATCAGATGTATTTGAATTAGGTTCAAGAATTAGAAGTAAATATTCCGATTTAGTGATGGAAAATGCTCATGCAAAACAACAAGTTTCTGACATGAACAATGGTTCTAAGAACTACGATTTACAACTTGTCAATATTAGAAGAGAATTAGAACATCGTTTATCTGATTATTATGGTAAACAAGTTCCAGTTACTTTCTTTGCTGATTTAGTTGATATCAAAACTCCTCGTTGGGTTAACGCAATTGAAGGTTTTGTTGGTAATCAAAAACAAAATATGTTTGTTGATAACGAATATTATGAAACTGCGAATAAGATTCTTCCTGAAATCTTAAGAAAACAACAATATTATCGTACTGGTTTAATTGACCAAGAAAAACTTCATAAAGCTAATTTTTCAATCGATGAAGATTCTCTTGCAGAAGAAATTATTACTTCTCATCAAGGTGCGCGTGATTATTCTAATTTCTTACTCGGTAAGATGATTAAATGTGAATCATTCCACGAAGCTCGTGAAACAGGTCGCGGTATTACTCCTAAATGTGAAGGCTATCGTAACTTTGCTTCATTTGTCATTCCTGAAAAGAATTACCGTTATCCATTAATGGGTAGAAAGATTTCTGATGAACTTAAGAGAGCGAAGAAATTAGAAGTTGAACAAAACGAAAAGATTTTAAATGTTTTAAAAACTTTAAATACTGCATTAACTTTAGTTAATTCTTTAGACATTCTTTCATCAAACGAAGTTGAAACAGCGACAATGATTTTAGAAAATGCTTCTACGCTTGATTCATTAAATGAAAATGTTAAACGTTATAAAGAAGAATTAGAGAATACTGGTTCGATTGAAATTTCTTCAATCGAAGGTAAGATCGCTCATATTGAAAGTGATGTCAAAAATTTAGAAGAAGATAAACAAAACTTAATCTTAGAAAAAGGTAAGTTAGAAGAATCAATCCGTATTATTCAAGAAGAAAAAATACCTACGCAAATTCAATCTTCAAATCAAATCTTAGATGAAATTAAAACTTCATTTGATGAAGAATTTGTTTCTTCCGTTGCTTTACCTAAATTTAATGAAGAACTTGCAAGTGGCAGGGGACTAGTTGCAATTCGATCAGAATATGAAGATTTATTCATCCGTTCACAAAATAAAAAGCGTTCATTATTTAATGCTTTAAGTGAATTAAGAAGGGAATATTGCTTAACTTATAAGTTATCATATGATACGACAAAAGAAACTAATGATGACTTTGATAATGAATTAACACTTCTCCGTGATGTTAAATTACCTGAATATCAAGATAAGATTGCTTCAGCTTACGCGAATGCAACAAAAGAATTTAAAGATGATTTTATCTTCCAACTCAAAACAGCAATTGAAACAGTTAGAACACAAATTGATGATTTAAATGAAGCATTAAAAGATGCTAAATTCGGAAATGACTCATATACTTTCACAGTTACTCCAGCACCACAATATCGTGAATATTATGATATGATTACTGATAATTTATTAATTCAATGTGGTGATGATGAAAATGCATATTTTGAAAAATATCAAGACGTTATGAATTCCTTATTCAAACTGATTGGTGATGTTTCATCAACTAACGATCAAAATTCTGTCTTAGCTCAAAATGTTGAAAAATTTACTGATTATCGTACATATTTAATGTTTGATATGCTCGTTAAAAAAGGTGAAGGTAAAGCTTATTCTCTTGCAAAGAATATTAAGAAACAATCAGGTGGTGAAACTCAAACACCATTCTATGTTTCAATCTTAGCTTCATTTAGTCAACTTTATCGTATTAGACAACAAGGATCATCGAGCAACGCTATTCGTTTAGTTATATTTGATGAAGCTTTCTCAAAAATGGATGCAACACGTATTGTTGAATCAATTAAGATTTTAAAGAATTTTGGCTTACAAGTAATTCTTTCTGCACCAAGTGAAAAAGTCGCTGATTTAGCGAATATTGTTGATAAAACATTACTTGTCTCACGTCAAAACAACCGTTCACAAGTTGATTCTTTCGTAATTAAAAAATAATTTCATTGTATATTTTGTCAATTTATATTATTGTTAAAGAAAGGAGATAATACTATGTTAGATATTAATTTATTCGAATTAGATGGAACTTGGTTAATAATTGCCTTTGTAATAACTTTTATTGTTTTAATATTTTTAACATTATTAACTGCAAAGAAAAGAAGTATTTTAGCAAGTATCTTCTTTCTACCTTTCATTATTTACTTTTTAGCATTTTTAATTAATAATATTTCTTTCTTAAAGAATTTCTTTACTGGAGGAAATACAATCGCGAATGGAGTTTATTTAGCTATCGCGTATATTCAAGTACCAATTGGAGCAATGCATTCATTAATTGTTAAAGGATTAACAAATATTGCACCTACTAATGAATTTTATGTAAATAACATCATTACCGCTTCATGGTTTGCTTTTACTCTTTATGGAATATTATGGCTCCCATGCTTCATCATTTTCCATCCTAAGAAAAAGAAAAAGATGAAAAAATATGATGATGATTTCTAAAATTTAGGAAATAAAAAAAGCATATAAATTGATTTTCGAAAAAATCGGTTATATGCTTTTTATTTTGACTATTTTATGAAAGCGCTTAAAATTCTATTTGTTTAAAATAAATCGTATCTATCTTTATTTTTTTTCTTTGGTATAATGTAAGTATAAGGAACTAAATTTATATGAACAAAATAACACAAGCTTCAAGTAAATTAATTTCTATCAAAAAGTTTTATTTTAATAAATTATTACTTTTTGGTTTAATTTTTTTAACGAGCTTAATTTTGCTTTATTTAATTTATATAGGAAGTTATTATTCTTTTTTTGTTGATAAAACGTTAGTTTCTTCTATTCCATTTATTTATAATAAAGATCCTTCATTA
>CAVJWU010000001.1:0-122782 GCA_963653535.1 Azospirillum sp. CAG:239 | reverse complement strand
AATTTTTCTTTTTTTTAAAATAATAATGGAAAATAAATTAATTAGTGATATTCTATAAATGATATTCTAATAGAAATTCTTGTCACGGGGGTAAAAAAATGAAAGAACTAGAAGAAAAGATTTTAAAAGATGGTATTGTAATTGATAATGAAATTTTAAAAATTGATTCATTTATCAATCATCAAATTGACGTTGAACTCTTAAATAAAATTTGTAAGGAGATTGCATCTAATTTCACTAATATTGATAAGATTGTCACTATTGAAACTTCAGGAATTGCTTATGCCATTGGAGTAGCTCAATGTTTAGGAAATATCCCAGTCGTCTTTGCAAAAAAATCAAAATCATTAATTACAGGAACTAACGTATATACTTCAGAAGTAAAATCTTTTACTAGAAAAACATCTTCTACTATCACTATTGATAAAAGATATCTCACTGAAGGAGGAAATTATTTAATTATTGATGACTTCCTTGCCGAAGGTAACGCAGCTTTAGGATTAATTGATATTATCTTACAAGCTAAAGGTAATATTAAAGGTGTTGGAGTAGTAGTTGAAAAAAGATTCCAAGGTGGTAGAGCAAGAATCGAAGAAAAAGGAATTAAAGTAATTTCTACTGCTTCAATAAAAGATTTTAAAAACAATAAACCAGTTTTCGTTGATTAAAATTATTTGAAATCGCTTTCATAAATTTAAGTCTATTATTTAGAAAAAAAATACCTTATATTTAACTTGTCGATGATAGTCGGCAATTTCGTATAATTACCCTAATTGGTGGGAAAGTCTCTACGCTGAACCGTATAATTCAGCACTACGAATAAAGTCAATATATCGTATGAATATGTCTTTATAATAGACTTTCTTTTTGCTTTTAGGAAAAAAGGAGAAAGAAATAATATATGAAAAACACACTCAAAACGATCTTACTAGTTTCATTACTTTCTGTTACTGGTGCAGTCTCATTAGCTAGCTGTAATTCAAGTAACAAGAATGTCAAAGTTGGTTTAATCGCTTTACACGATTCAAACTCTACTTATGATAAAAACTTCATTGATGCTTTTAATGCAGCATGTAATGCTAAAGGCGTCACAGCAATCATCAAAACAGGTATTCCTGAAAGTGCAAAAGTTACTGAAGAAGCAGATGATTTAGTAGATCAAGGTTGTAAGTTCATTTTTGCCGATTCATTTGGTCATGAATCTCATTTACTCGCATCCGCGAAAAAAGCAAGCGATGTCCAATTTGCTCATGCAACTGGTACAATGGCTCATACAGAAAAAGTTTCTAATTTCCACAACGCATTCGCATCTATTTACGAAGGTAGATATCTTGCAGGTGTCGCAGCTGGTTTAAAATTACAAGATATGATTTCAAAAAATGCATCTACATCTAAGAAAATAGGTTATGTTGGTGCTTTCCCATATGCAGAAGTTGTATCTGGTTATACATCATATTTCTTAGGCGTTCAATCAATTGTTTCTGATGTTACAATGGAAGTTTCATATACTAACTCTTGGTACGATGAAACAGCAGAAAAGAATGCAGCTAAATCATTAATTAATAGAGGTTGCTCTATTATTTCTCAACACGCAGACTCTTTAGGTGCTCCTACTGCTTGTGAAGAAGCTGGTGTTCCAAATATCTCATATAATGGTTCTACCGAAAGTGCCGGCCCAAATACATATGTCATTTCAAGTAAAATTAACTGGCAACCATATTTTGAACTTTGCATTGATGCAGTTCTTAATGGTACAGAAATTCCTACTGATTATACTGGTACATTAGGTTCTTCTATTTATGATGGTTCTGTTTGTTTAGTTACTCCTGGTAGTAAAGCAGCAGTTTCTGGCACAGAAGAAAAATTAAAAGAAGTTCATACAAAAATTAAAAATGGTTCTTTAAAAGTATTCGATTGTTCTAAATTCACTGTTAAAGGTGCTCATTTAACATCATATAAAGCTGATGTTGATACAGATGCAGATTATACACCTGATACACAAGTTATTAAAACAGAAAACGGTGTTACATATTTTGCTGAATCTGAATATCGTTCTGCACCATATTTTGATGTTAGAATTGATGGTATTACTGAATTAAGTTCAGGTAACTAATAAAATTTAATAAATACGCCCAAGGGCTGAATAAGCTCTTGGGTATTTACTTTTAAAGGAGTCTATCAATGGAAGAAAATAAAAACAATGTTAATATCTCTTTTATGAATATTACTAAAAGATTTGGATCTAATGTTGCGAATAAAAACATCTCTTTTGATATTTATCAAGGTGAAATTGTCGCTTTACTAGGTGAAAATGGTTCAGGAAAAACAACATTAATGAATATTCTTTCAGGAATTTATCGTCAAGATGAAGGCCAAATATTAGTTCATGGTAATGTCGTTAATATCCTTTCACCACGTGATGCATTTAATTATGGTATTGGTATGGTTTATCAACACTTTAAATTAATTGATACATTCACTGCTTTAGAAAATATCGTCTTAGGTATTAAAGATAAAGAAAGAGCAAAAATCAAAAACGCAAGAATAATCGTACAAGAAATATTAAATAAATATGGCTTTGTCCTCGATTTAGATGAAAAAGTCTATAATATGTCAGTTTCTGAAAAGCAAACTTTAGAAATTATTAAAGTTCTCTATCGTGGAGCGAATGTTCTTATTTTAGATGAACCTACCGCAGTATTAACACCATTAGAAATTACTAAATTATTCCAAATTTTAAGAAATATGAAAGAAGATGGTAAATCAATTATTATCATCACTCACAAATTAAATGAAGTTATGGAAATCTCATCTCGAGTCATTGTTTTAAGAAAAGGTGAATATATCGCGACAGTTTTAACTAAAGATACAACTGAAGATGAATTAACTGAAATGATGGTCGGTAAAAAAATTGAACTTAACATCGATCGTAGTGAAGTAAGTAATCCTACTAATCGTTTATTAGTCAATAATCTATCTTATCGAAATTCCGATGGTCGCCTTGTTTTAGATGATGTATCATTTGTCGCAAAAGGCGGCGAAATTCTCGGTATTGCCGGAATTTCTGGTTCAGGGCAAAAAGAAATTCTTGAATCAATCGCCGGTTTATTAAAACTTGAATCTGGTGATATTACTTATTTTGATCCAGACAAAAACGAAGAAAAAGTCGACTTGAGAAACAAATCACCACGTCAAATTCGTGAACTTGGTGTTAGATTATCTTTCGTTCCTGAAGATCGTTTAGGAATGGGTTTAGTCGGCAACATGTCCATTATCGATAACATGTTATTAAGAAGTTTTAGAAAAGGCCATAACTTTTTTGTCAATCGTCATAATCCTCAAGAACTCGCTTTAAAAACAATTCACGATTTAGATGTTAAAACGGAAAATGAATATGTCCCTATTAGAAAATTATCAGGTGGTAACGTTCAAAAGTTATTAGTTGGTAGAGAAATTGCTTCTTCACCAAAAGTATTAATGTGTGCTTATCCAGTTCGTGGTTTAGATATTAATTCATCATATTTAATTTATAATTTACTTGATGAACAAAAAAGAAAAGGTGCTTCGGTAATTTATGTCGGTGAAGATCTTGATGTTATCTTAGCTTTATGTGATCGAATTCTTGTCTTATGTCAAGGTAAAGTAAATGGTATTCTAAATGCAAGAACAACAACAAAAGAAAAAGTTGGTTATTTAATGACTAACTTAAGTGAGGAGGCAAAATAATATGGCTGAAAAAAAAGAACCTTTGTTTCACATCATAAAAAGAACAGATTTAAATTTTAAAAAGTTATTAATTATTAAATCTTCATCAATCATTTTAGGTTTTCTCTTTTGTTGCTTATTTATGTTAACTATTGCTGGAGCGAATCCAATTGAAGTAATTGGTGAATTATTCGCCGGTAACTTCGGTACTCCAAAAAGAGTATGGAGAATGTTAAGAGAATTATCTTTATTATTACTCGTCGGTTTAAGCTTAGTTCCAGCATTTAAAATGAAATATTGGAATCTTGGAGGAAATGGACAAATCTTAATGAGTTGTCTAGGGGCGATAATCTGTATGTATTATATGGGCGCGGCAGGAGTTCCTAATCCAATCATTATCTTGTGTATGATTATATCTTCCGTCGGTTTAGGTATTTTATGGGCTATAATCCCTGCTATCTTCAAAGCTTATTTTAATACAAACGAATCATTATTTACTTTAATGCTAAATTATATTGCCGTCGGACTTGTATCTGTTTTTTTAGCGATAGCTGTTAAAAATGGATCTCAAACTCTTCCTCAAATTCAATATGGTCATTTACCTGTGATTGGTAACGAATATGTCTTACCAATTATCATTAGTTTAATTATGTTAGGAATTATGTTTGTCTATTTAAAATATACTAAACATGGTTATGAACTTGCAGTTGTTGGTGAATCAAAAAATACTGCTAGATACGTCGGAATTAACGTAAAAAAGGTTATCATTAGAACATTAATTCTTTCCGGCGCGATTTCAGGACTTGTCGGTTTATTAATCGCTGGTAGCATCGATTTCTCTATTACAACTAATTCTGCGAATAACTTAGGTTTTACTGCAATTATGGCGACTTGGTTAGGTCAATTTAATCCTTTATATATGTTGTTAACTTCATTCTTAATCACTTTCTTAAATCGAGGAATGTCACAAGTTCAAACAACATTCGGTATTACTTCTACTGCTGGAGGACAAATTGTTCTCGGAGTTATGTATTTCTTAATCATTGCCTTTGAATTCTTTGTAAATTATAAAGTTGTCTTTAGAAAAAAAGAAAAGAAAGTAGATGATAATCCTTCTAATGAAGGTTTATCCAAGGAGGTAAAATAATATGCAATTCTTTAATACTATTTTACCTAGTGCAATTGCCATCGCTATTGTCTTCTTATATGGTTGTTTAGGAGAAACAATTACAGAAAAAGCTGGTCACCTCAACTTAGGTATTCCTGGCATTATGTGTATGGGAACTTTAGGAGGCTGTATTGGTATATCTATTGTTATGAGTTGGTATACTTCTAATCCAGAAAATGCTTCTTGGTTCTTAATTATCTTCTTTTCCCTCCTCTTCAGTGTTATCTTCTCTTCTTTTGGAGGATTAATTTATGCCTTTATCTGTGTTACATTAAAAGGTAATCAAAACGTTACAGGTTTAGCTTTAACTACATTTGGCGCCGGTCTAACTGATTTCTTCTTATCAGACCGCGTCAATAAGACAAATTTCTCATATGCTTCAAAGGTATTTAATTATCATCTACCTTTTGGTGATTATTTATCTTCATTTGGAAATATCTTTATTAATTATTCATTTGTCGCATTTATCGCGATTGGTCTAGCCATCGCGGCACATCTTTTATTAAAAAAATCTCGTATCGGATTAAATTTACGTGCCGTTGGAGAAAATCCAGCAACCGCGGATGCGGCTGGTATTCCTACTAGTAAATATAAATATGCCGCGATTATCATCGGTTCTTCCATCGCTGGAATTGGAGGCTTATATTACGTCATGGGGTATGTCGGAGGAAGCTGGGAAAATTCTTCAACTATTCAAGCATTTGGTTGGTTAGCATTAGCCTTAGTTATCTTCTCATGTTGGAAACCTCTTATTGCCATCGGAGGAAGTATCTTATTTGGTTTATTATATGTTCTTCCTACTTATATTACTGGTATTTCAACAGTTGAAAAAAACCTCATTTCATTATTACCATATCTAGTAACAATTATTGTTTTAATCGTTACATCAATTGTTGGAAAAAAATCCGTCCAACCACCTTCTTCTCTTGGATTATCTTACTTTAGAGAAGATCGTTAATAAAAGTAACATGATTATTCATAAATCAAATTATAACCATTATACTAGTTTTTTATAAGGTATCATGTTGATAGTGAAAAATAACTTCTTCACTCTCACACCACCTTATGTGTGGTATTTTACATACAACTATTTAAACAAATATCTATGCTATCTCTTTTAGATAGTATTCAAGAGGGCTTATTTCAAAAGCCCTCTTTTTAGTAGTGCATTTTAGATTTCTCTTTGCAATATGCAAGAATGAGAGATGAATTGATAACTTCTACTATATTAGGTTAATCCCTTGGCTTCTTCTCCATCAATTTTTAATTGAACTAGAGCCTCTATCTGCTTTATAGTAACTTTCCACTGTTTCCAAATTATAACTCTAAAGCCATTTCTGTTAATATGCATCTTATCAATACCGCTAGAGACTTTATTTGTTTCAACTCTTTTACGAATTAGTAAACCATTAAAAACCATATTATAAACTTTCAGTTCTTTTCAATATCTAAATAAAACTAATTCAAAAAAGCCAAGCATCCTTTTTATAGGAAACCTGGCTTAAAAATACTATCATTAAAATTTATTCATCTATTTTAACTAAAGTAACAATAACTTCTAAATCACTCTTAACTTTAGTAATTCTATAAGTATTATCTACTCCTGTGTCTTCAGGACCTTTTAAATTCTTATAAGTACCATTAACTGTAATAGTATCTATCTTGTACCCATCAGGAACAACTACCTTAAAGTTAATTTGTCCATCTCCCGATCCATCAATTAAATTAGTATCAGAATTTCTTGCTACTGTTACTAAACTATAATCACCTTTAGGAGTATAATCCTGAGACTTATATATTTCTATAGAACTATTATTATCAATACTAAATGTAGCCTTGAATGCTGAATCATTTACTGTTACACCAAAGAATGAATCCATTGTTCTTACTCTTGTAACAAGCCAAGACATAATTTGAGTTTCATTATTAATCTTTTGGCTTGGAACGCTAGTCCACTTATTAGATTCTGCTTCATAAAGCATATCAGGAATAAAATCAAAGAAGGAAGAGAACTTTTGGCTTATATTATTTAGTGATAAAGCGCTATTTCTAAGTTCTTGATATCTTTCTACTACTTCATCATGATAATTAGTCCATATCTTATTCCATAGGTTATTACCTGTATAAGGGAACCAAGCATCAGATGCATCATATTTAAATGATCCATCCCAAACCATTCCCCAAGTTCCATCCATATCATACATACTAGGAATCCATTTTACGCCGTCATAAGTAGCCCATAACATATTCTTAGAAGTATTATCACCAGCATAAATAAATGAGGTAAAAATTAATGTATCGATCGCCGCTTCTATATCAACATAATTACTAAGGCCTTCCTTTAAAGAATCCCCATCATTATTATTTAAGAAATTCATAAATTCATTAAAGCTAGATGCTACCCAAGACGTTCCTAGAGTTTCATCATCTTCAGTAGAACAATATTCTATCTCCCATCCATTAGACCAGTTAGATGCAATATTTTCTCTTAAAGCAACTGAATCATTCCACGTATTAGTACTAATAATTGCTTGTTTAACAGTTTCATCTGTCATACCAAACATGATTTCATTCTTAGGAGTATTTAAAGTATATAGTCCTTGATATAAACCATTTTGAAATACTAAAACAGGATATCCATCAACAGCTCCTCCGTTAGGTAGGGCACTTAATTCATTTTGAGTTTGTCTTGCTCTTACAATATCTCCCCAAATATCACCTGATACATTATTACGAACTTCTGAATAATCAACATAGTTAGCTTTTAATGTATATTTACTTTGTTTACCATAACCTTCTATTAGTTCTACTTTATTCTTCTTTGAATAATTTGATCCACTCTTATAAAATTTAATATTATAATTTTTCTTAGGATAACCTGCTGAACTAGACCCTTGTACTTTTAAAGTTGCATCGCAATCAAAACTAGTATCACCATTATCATATGAAGATGTAATCTTAACCTCATTTGTTTTAGATATACCTGTAAGATCTCCATCAAGACATATTACAGGAACGCCAATATCACTATAAGTTATCGAATCATAATATTCTTCCCCACAATATTTACATGTAAATAAACCAGCACAAGATACATCTTCTACTGATGTAGTTGATATAGAGATTAGTTCACCTTTAGAATGACTAGTTTCTTCATAAGAAGCATATAAAGTAATATCATTAAGAGCTACAAATGATTCACTAACTGCTGTTGTATAACTATCATCAATATACCAATTAGTAAATGTAAAATCTTCTTTAGTTGGTGTTTTGAAATCCGATGTATATACTTCCTCACCCTTGCAGTAAGTAAGATCTTCTAATTCACTTCCGCCATTTGTTTCAAAATGAACTGTAACAGCAAGTCTACCTAACGCTAAATCACTGATCCAATCCTTTTCTGTTCCTGGATAGTTTGGATAATTCTCTACATAGATATCGTAAGCAGATTTACCATTAGTACCATCTTTACCTGCTTCGCCCTGGATACCTTGTTCTCCTTTTTCTCCATCAGATCCATCGGAACCTTTTATGTTTCCTATCTTTGTCCAAGCACCATCATTTTTAAAATAATAATCAAAGGTCAAAGTATTAATGTAGCTATCACCATCTTTACCTAGTGAATTATTAGGTTCTCCTTGCCCTGAAAGGATTGAAAGACCGTCTGATCCATCATTTCCCTTTTCACCTTGAATACCTTGTTCTCCTTTTTCTCCATCGACACCATCACTGCCCTTAATATTACCAAGTTTTGTCCATGTGCCATCCTTCTTTAGATAATAATCAAAACTAGTTGTATCAATATAGGTATCTCCATTTTTACCAAGTGAGTTATCAGGACTTTCTTCTCCAACGAGTAACGATAAACCATCTAATCCATCATTTCCCTTCTCACCTTGAATACCTTGTTCTCCTTGAGGGCCAGTCACATAAGATGTATTAGTTCCACAAGAACATAAACTTAAAGCTAAGGCTGAGACTAATAAAATAATTCTTTTTTTCTTCATAATACACTCTTTCCTTAAACGACTAAAAAAGTCTTAATTTTTAAAACCAAGACTTATAAAAAGTGTAATATGCATTACCCCCCCCCATGAAAGCGCTTAACACAAACTATAACGGAAGGAGCAAGGTTTTTTAAAAATATAGCATAATTTATAAAAGTTTGCTAGATAATAATTGTATTATGAAGATTTAATTGTAAACTTCAAAGATTTCCCCTTTGAAGTTATGGGTTAATTTTACAACTATAACCCTTAACTTTCAATTCTGTAATTCAAGACCACGAATAAAAAACCTGATTTTTCCGAGTTTTTTGTCGTTATAAGTTTAAATCCGGTGAAAAACGCCGGCCTTTTATAATTACGCCGGCATATTCGGTAATTATTTCTTAATTATTAAATCCTTTGGTAAGCTTAAAGACCAAGGTAAAAGTTCCTCTATTTTTTTAGTTCTAATGTTATCAATTATATACTTTAAGGTAAGCGTCAATTCACTTTATGGACGTCCTAAAAGACCTAGATTAATTTGATTTTAATCTAAGTCTTTTTTGCTATATTTTAAATAATCAGGTAAATCTTTAGCAAATGGTAATAACTTATCAATATCTTTTTGCTTAATATCATCTCATTTATAACTTCAGTTTTAAAATCTTCACTATAACGCATAAAAAAATCCTCCTGTACCTATTGTACAGGAGTATTAATTTTATTTATATATGAGCGAATTGACGCTTACGTTATATCTAACAAAAGACTTTTAACTTCATTTGCAATTAATATATTGTCACCAATATTTCCTTGCTTTAAATCCTCATCATTACAAGGATTAGGAATAATGAGTACTATAAGATTATTTTCGTTAATCTTATTATCATAAGAACTAATGATATCCTTTCCTTTTTTTAAATTAACATATACTAATTTATTAACGTCATCAGCTTTTTTAATCATATTTGTACCAGGCATAAATCCAAATTCATATTCGTTTTCACTTAATACGTGAGTATAAACTTCAATACCTTTATCTAAATTTATATTATAGTAAGCATATATTCCATCGTTTAAATAGCATCCACTAAAAAAACACAAAGAAAATAGTATAGTTATTTTATGCATAAAAATTTTTTTATTGAGCATATAAATTACTCCATGGTGTGACCGCAAAGTATCCAACAAAATTTGTATAGTTTCCTCTATCACATGTTTCTGGATCTGTAATTAACATACCAGAATTATCTATTCTTTTTACTTCAGTAGTACCTTGTTTATGTGACCAATACCCATCTGCATCTTGGCGATACCAGTGGTAATCTTTACTAGTAAATATCCACCAACCAGTTTTATAGCATACTAAAGCTACTTTATATGTGCCTTCAGGACATTTTTCATATTTACCAATTGGTTCAAATTTATATGTTGTATTCATATATGAACTATAAGAATTAAAATCATTTGTTACAGCATTAACAAGTATATTTGCAGTACATTCTGTAATTGTATTGCCAGAATATTCTCCAGGTTGTTGCATATACCACAATGTGTTAGTTCCTGGTTTTACTTGGTTGTTTAAAGCATAACCATAGCAATTATTTTTTTGTTCAACAGTTCCCTTCCAAATTGATGGATTATATTCTAATTCGTTCCAACTAAGAGGCATATAATTATTTTTTGGGAATTGTAATCGCATATCCCCAATACAAATTCTTCCACGATTAGAGCCTGAAACATATGTTGTTCCATTGTACTCAGAATAAAATCTAAAAGAATATACTGGCGTTTCAAATTCTATTGTATAAGTTTTTGGTTGTGTTCTATCGGTTGGAAGTGCAGTTTCCGAAGATAGTAAATCTAATTGATTTACCCATCCATCAGCACCAGGTACTTGCAAATATGCATTTCCGTTAGAACTAGTAATTAATTCTATAGTAGATGATCTCCACATTGTTAAATCTACATTCATCTTTTCAATAGGTCTATTAAATGAGTATTCTATGTATGCTTTCATTTCAGGAATATTATCTCTAATAGGTGACATAACAATGTATTCTTGTTGAATATAACCAGTTCTATATCTTCTTGTTCTAAAAGACAAACCATTACTTAAATTATGTGTAATAAAATTATTCTTTGTGTCATCATCTGTTGGGTAATCATCAGCAAATCCGTAATCATCAATTTTAATATCATATAAACTTTCTGATGTAACAAAGCTATTCAAGAAAGCAAACATAATGCCATCAATTCTTATTCCACCAGTGTATGCTGTTTCACCAGAACTTGTATATATTACTGCATAAGTATGTATTCCACAAACATAATTATTTCCATTTAAATTAATGATGTATGGAGAACCACTTTGACCTCCATCTGCATCTAAATTTGTTCTATAATAATATCCATTTTCACTAGATTCAAAGTAAATCATATTACCAGAAGATTCATACATTTGTGAATTTCCAGTACTTGGATATCCAATTGTCTTTATAGCATAGTTTTCTTGATAAAAATAACTAATTTTCCCAAACCAACCAGTGGTATTACCAATTTTTGAACTTAATTTACAGCAAGCCCAATCTTTTGTAGTTTCTTGATAGTAACTTTTTTCAAGGTAAATTCTCTCAACTGTAACACCACCATAAGGCTTAGAATTTCCATTACGAGCTGGATAATAATAAATTTCATCTGGAAATCTTGGATTAAAAAGATTATCTTCATAATTTTCATTTCCACTTGTAACGTCACCATAGACTGAGTGTCCAGCGGTTACTAAAATATCAGGTCCTTCCATAAACCCTGTGCTACCATAATATAATGCATCAACATTACCTGTCTTTAAATTTTGAACATTATATTTTGCAACAATATTACCAGCACATTTATACATTCCTGTTGTTGTATCACTTACAACTGTTCTATCATCATCTCCAATAACACCAAATGTAATCAAACTATATTCATCATTAGTATCAATAACGTCTGGATCGTACCCCTCAGTGACTAATGAAATTGAACCATCTGTATTGATGAAAGTTTCTGTTTCTGCACATTCAATATTAGAGTAATCATTCAATGTTGAAGTGTTAGAAAATATAGAAGTTGTAGTTAAAGCTGATGTATTTTGTTCTTCGTCATATGCAAATTGTCTATATATATAATGATCTTGATCAAAATAAAAGAAATCAAGTGTTCCAGTATCAAGATTTTTGCTGACCATATTCCAATTTGAAACAGATGCTGTTGTTGTCAAAGATACAGA
This sequence comes from Azospirillum sp. CAG:239, assembly GCA_963653535.1. Classification (GTDB taxonomy): domain Bacteria; phylum Bacillota_I; class Bacilli_A; order RFN20; family CAG-449; genus UBA3210. The sequence continues at coordinate 110,652 of CAVJWU010000001.1, read as the reverse complement.
TGTTTGATTATTATTTATTAATTCTGAACTATCTTTAATTTCAACACCATCAATAAAATAACTTTGATTGATTTTCACTATTTCAGGTGCTTCATTAGTATCTATTTGCGAAATATTCGCAGAATTATTAATAGGAACACTTGAATAACTTTGTATAGCAAATATACTTGAAATAAGCAATGTAATAATTTTAAATTTCATATTTTCTTCCTGGTATATTATGTTTGACCCATTTAAAGAATTATTATAAATATACGTTTTCCTTTCTTTCAACTTTTAACGTAGTTGAATAACGTTTTTCTAATTTCAATATTTAAATTTGAACTAGTTATACTATCATCACAACTAGTTACTAACTAAATACATAGTATCACTCCCAATATCAAATAAATTTTATTTTTCATAAAGCCACCTACCTTTCCTAAAAAACAAAAATCTCCTTTAAGTTTTGACCTAAAGGAGATTTAATAGTAATGTTAACATCCCTTTAATAGAGCCAAATGGTTTATAAATACTTCTTTTTATTTATGTATATGCCTTACTCCAAGCCTTTCTTTTTGTATGTAATAAATAAATTTACAATAACATTATTTTAATCAATTTTTGTTAGTTTAACCCTAACTCATTTTTTAAAAATAACAATGTATCGTCATCAGGCATTTCTCCTTCGAGATTATCAATCGACAATGGATAATCAATAATTCTAATATAAATAGAATTTCTAGCATCGTGAGGGTAAGAAGATAATATTGTTTTCATTGTACTTAATGGGCATGGATAATCTTCTTGAATTGTTTTTAATTCATCATATGTTTTATTTCTATTAGTTCCAATAAGTGCTCCACATCTCCAATCATTATTAGAAATTTCCCAACAATATAGCTCAGTACCTTTCATTCCATATGCTGATTCGTAAATAGTATAATCAATACTAGTTGTATGTTGATTGTCACATGAAGATAAAGCACACTGCATAAGTAAAATTGTTAATAGCGTTATTATTTTTCTTTTCATATCATTAACCTAAAGGCGTTACTTCAAAAAATCCAACAAACAATGTGTAACGAGGGCTTAATGAAGTTCTATCACATGTTTCTGGATCTGTAATTAACATTCCAGAATCATCTGTTCTTTTTACAGCAGTAGAACCTGGTTTATGTGACCAATACCCAACTGCATCTTGACGATACCAGTGATAATCATAACCAGGAGCAACAACTAATGCTACTTTATAGCATCCATCGTCGCATTTTTCATATTTATTAATAGGTTCAAATTTAAATCCATAATATATTGAATCTTTTTTAACTGCTTCTACTAAGTAAGATTGATCATTAGAATATGATATGCTTGGAACACTACTCGCACCACCACTTTGACCAGGTTGCATTGCCCAATATGGAGCAGGAGATGGATTATATTTTGCATCTAAAGCATATGCATAACAATTTGTATATGATTGGCAATCGATCCATTCATTAGGTTCATAGTCTAATTCAGACCAACTAAGAGGCATATAATTATTTTTTGGGAATTGTAATCGCATATCCCCAATACAAATTCTTCCACGATTAGAGCCTGAAACATATGTTGTTCCATTGTACTCAGAATAAAATCTAAAAGAATATACTGGCGTTTCAAATTCTATTGTATAAGTTTTTGGTTGTGTTCTATCGGTTGGAAGTGCAGTTTCCGAAGATAGTAAATCTAATTGATTTACCCATCCATCAGCACCAGGTACTTGCAAATATGCATTTCCGTTAGAACTAGTAATTAATTCTATAGTAGATGATCTCCACATTGTTAAATCTACATTCATCTTTTCAATAGGTCTATTAAATGAGTATTCTATGTATGCTTTCATTTCAGGAATATTATCTCTAATAGGTGACATAACAATGTATTCTTGTTGAATATAACCAGTTCTATATCTTCTTGTTCTAAAAGACAAACCATTACTTAAATTATGTGTAATAAAATTATTCTTTGTGTCATCATCTGTTGGGTAATCATCAGCAAATCCGTAATCATCAATTTTAATATCATATAAACTTTCTGATGTAACAAAGCTATTCAAGAAAGCAAACATAATGCCATCAATTCTTATTCCACCAGTGTATGCTGTTTCACCAGAACTTGTATATATTACTGCATAAGTATGTATTCCACAAACATAATTATTTCCATTTAAATTAATGATGTATGGAGAACCACTTTGACCTCCATCTGCATCTAAATTTGTTCTATAATAATATCCATTTTCACTAGATTCAAAGTAAATCATATTACCAGAAGATTCATACATTTGTGAATTTCCAGTACTTGGATATCCAATTGTCTTTATAGCATAGTTTTCTTGATAAAAATAACTAATTTTCCCAAACCAACCAGTGGTATTACCAATTTTTGAACTTAATTTACAGCAAGCCCAATCTTTTGTAGTTTCTTGATAGTAACTTTTTTCAAGGTAAATTCTCTCAACTGTAACACCACCATAAGGCTTAGAATTTCCATTACGAGCTGGATAATAATAAATTTCATCTGGAAATCTTGGATTAAAAAGATTATCTTCATAATTTTCATTTCCACTTGTAACGTCACCATAGACTGAGTGTCCAGCGGTTACTAAAATATCAGGTCCTTCCATAAACCCTGTGCTACCATAATATAATGCATCAACATTACCTGTCTTTAAATTTTGAACATTATATTTTGCAACAATATTACCAGCACATTTATACATTCCTGTTGTTGTATCACTTACAACTGTTCTATCATCATCTCCAATAACACCAAATGTAATCAAACTATATTCATCATTAGTATCAATAACGTCTGGATCGTACCCCTCAGTGACTAATGAAATTGAACCATCTGTATTGATGAAAGTTTCTGTTTCTGCACATTCAATATTAGAGTAATCATTCAATGTTGAAGTGTTAGAAAATATAGAAGTTGTAGTTAAAGCTGATGTATTTTGTTCTTCGTCATATGCAAATTGTCTATATATATAATGATCTTGATCAAAATAAAAGAAATCAAGTGTTCCAGTATCAAGATTTTTGCTGACCATATTCCAATTTGAAACAGATGCTGTTGTTGTCAAAGATACAGATGTTTGATTATTATTTATTAATTCTGAACTATCTTTAATTTCAACACCATCAATAAAATAACTTTGATTGATTTTCACTATTTCAGGTGCTTCATTAGTATCTATTTGCGAAATATTCGCAGAATTATTAATAGGAACACTTGAATAACTTTGTATAGCAAATATACTTGAAATAAGCAATGTAATAATTTTAAATTTCATATTTTCTTCCTGGTATATTATGTTTGACCCATTTAAAGAATTATTATAAATATACGTTTTCCTTTCTTTCAACTTTTAACGTAGTTGAATAACGTTTTTCTAATTTCAATATTTAAATTTGAACTAGTTATACTATCATCACAACTAGTTACTAACTAAATACATAGTATCACTCCCAATATCAAATAAATTTTATTTTTCATAAAGCCACCTACCTTTCCTAAAAAACAAAAATCTCCTTTAAGTTTTGACCTAAAGGAGATTTAATAGTAATGTTAACATCCCTTAGGGAATATTTAAAATATCAAGAAATTGTTAGCAATCATTACACTTAAATTGTATCATTTAATTATTTTTGATTCAATAAATTAATAAATATATAATGTAATGAAGTGAATTGACGCTTACTTTAAATCTTACGTTTATTAAATAAAAAATCACTCTATAACGAGTGATTAATTAAGTTTATTTTTTTCTATTTCTTCGCTTATTAAAGAACTAAGTTCATCAATACCTTCATTAGTTTTCGCGGATATATTTAATATTTTTGCGTTCTTATTAATATCATGAATATATTTATCTACTTTATTAAAATTAAAATTAAAATAATCTATGACATCAATTTTATTAATTAAAATTAAATCACATTTAGAAAACATTAAAGGATATTTTAATGGCTTATCATCACCTTCAGGAATCGATAATATCATGACGTTTTTATTCGCACCTGTATCAAATTCAGCAGGGCAAACTAGATTACCAATATTTTCTAAGATAAGTAAATCAATATTACTTAAATCAATATTTTTAATCGCTCTAGTAGTCATATCTGCATCAATATGGCATAATCCTCCATTATTAATATTTAATGTATCAATGCCGGTATTTAACGCTATTTTATTTGCATCTAGACTTGTTTTAATATCAACATTCATTAATGCAATATGATATTTATCTTTTAAAGCATTAATTAATTTAATTAGAGTAGTAGTTTTACCACTTCCAGGTGAAGACATAAAATTAAGCATGTAAACACCTTGTTCTTTTAAATATTTTCTTAACGAATCCGCGGCTAAATCATTAGAAGCGTAAACATTTTCATTTATTTCAATAACTTTAGTTGTTCCTGCCATTTTATTTAGCCTTTCTTAAAATAACGATGTAATCATGATTTAAATTTGCATAGAAGATATTTGGATAACCTTGTAATAAGAGTCCTCTTTGATCGTTATGATCATAAATAATTACATCTTGATAAAGGAAACCAACTTTTTGACCAACTTTTGCAATATCGGAATGAAATTCAACATAAGGAATATCATTCTTTATATTTCGATAATCTTCAACAATTAATGCGACATAACCATTTTTTCTAGTCACACGATAAACTTCACTTAATACACTTTCTAAACGTGAAAGATATTCTTCATAAGTTAAATTATCAAAAATTCTTAAATCATATTCATATTTCTTTTTTCTTTTATTAATAGGTAAGCTTAAAGAAGATAAAGTAAGTTGAATTTCACCTTCATTTAATTTTTTTAAACCTTCTAAACAATCTTCATTAAAGATTTTATATTCTCCATTAACAAGTAAGTTAAGGGAAGACATAATATTATTTTCTGCATGAATAAAGTACTTTTCACTAATTTCATAGCCATAACAAAATCTATTATTTCTAATACCAGAAATAATTGATGTTCCTGAGCCCATGAATGGATCGAGAATCTTGTCTTCTTCTTTAGAATAAATATTGATTAAACGATCAATAAGTTCTAAAGGAATGATTTTCATTTCATCGAAATGTTCATTTTCCTTCATCGGAGGAATATCTTTATAAACACTCTTAGAATGTTTTGCCCATTCAGTCGCACTCATACCATTAAAAGTTAAATCTTTTTGTTCTTTAATCTTTTTATAGTCATTAATTTTGTTAACGTCTTTAGCCAAAGTTATCTCCTTTCTATGCAGTCATATTTAATATTTCTTCTTTACCTTTTCCATCAATTAAAGTAATGGATGTTGGATTTAAAATTAATTCTTCTTCATTATATTCTTCAGAGAATTCATATGATATTTTCGCGACGATATGTGCCCAACATTTATTTTTAAGTTCAACTCCGAGATTATCGATAGCTAAAAAGCCATAAAGTTGAACGTCGTTCGCGCAGCAATTCATAATCATTCTACCTGCGATAAATTGATTTTTTGGTAATTTATCAGTAATAAAAATCATCGCATCATATTCAACTGTTTTACCTTCATATCTTTCTTTATGATCAAAAGTATCAACGTAGAAAGTTGGATAATCACTTTCAGAAATTTTAATGATTGGAGCATCAATATCATATGGAAGAGGTTCTTCAAATGCATCACTTGCTTTTAAATTTTCATCAAAAATATAATATGCGCATCGATTATTAATTAATTTCAAAGCTGTTTGATAAGGTTCAATTTGATCTTTAGATGTGAGTTTAGTAAAACAAACAATTTGGCTTCTAGAAATCATATCATTGAACTTTTGTCTCATATTATTGAAATAAATTGCAAATGTTGTTGCATCGATAAATGAAACAACTTGAACAATTTCAATATTTCTTGGGAATTGTAATTTAGTTAATTCCCACATACCATTCATTTCAATTACAATACGATCTGGTTTAACTCTCTTAATTTCTTTATCGAGAACTTTGTAATCAAAATCACTTTCATTTTCAAAATAAATAATTTCGGTATTAGTACTAGTTAAAATTTCTTTAGAATATTCTACTTCTCCTTGTTCACAACAAACAATTAAAGTCTTCATTAATTTACCGTCTTCAGGTTGATCACTCTTTAATGTATCAATAATAAAGGTTGATTTACCTGAATCAAGCATACCATTTATAAAAAATACTGGAATTTTCTTCATAGACACCTACTTTTTAAATAATGATGCAATTTTTGCTTCATCAATATGTGAACCGATAACAACAATTCTACCAGTATAATCTGGTTCACCTAATCTAATTTCATAATCTCCTGCGACTAAATCAAAATAATACCATTTTTCATTATCGCTTGCTTTTAATATACCTTTTGAACGAAGGATAACTCCATAAGGAGCATTTTCATCACAGAGAGCTTTTAAAATTGCTTCTAATTCATCATGAGAATAGGCTCTAGGAGTTTCTTCTCCCCAAGAAGTAAATACTTCATCTGCATCATGGCCGTGATGATGATGGTGGTGATGGTGATGTTCATGTTCTTCTTCATCTTCATCATGGTGGCAGCAGCAACATTCGTGATCATGTTCTTCCTCGTCATCATCGTGATGATGGTGATGATGATGTTCATGCTCTTCTTCGTCTTCATCATGATGGCAGCAACAGCATTCGTGATCATGTTCTTCCTCGTCTTCATCATGATGGTGATGATGATGATGTTCATGCTCTTCTTCGTCTTCATCATGATGGCAGCAACAGCATTCGTGATCATGTTCTTCTTCGTCATCATCGTGATGATGGTGATGATGATGGCAAGAACAATTTGGATCATCGCATTCATCTTCATCATGTAAAGAAGCAAGAGTTTCTTTAATTAAATCATCTTTTAAAGAAACTTTTTCTTCTAAGAATGCTAATAATTTATCACCATCAAGAGTTTGAATATCAGTAGTTAAAATATTAGCCTTTTCATTAATTTCTTTTACTGCATTAACTGCTTCAACAAGTTTATCTTCAGAAATTTTATCGACCTTACCAATAACTACAGAGTCACATGAAGAGACTTGGTTAATAAAGAATTCACCAAAATTTTTAATATACATTTTGGTTTTGCCACCGTCGACGACAGTTGCAAGAATATTAATTTTTAAATCTTCATCAACTTTTCCAACTGCTCCGATAATATCAGAAAGTTTGCCTACTCCTGAAGGTTCAATAATAATTCTATCAGGATTATATTGAGCGATTAATTCTTTCATTGATTTAGAAAAATCTCCAACTAAAGAACAACAAATACATCCAGAGTTAATTTCCTTAATATTGATGCCTGATTCTTTTAAGAATGATCCATCAATACCGATTTCACCAAATTCATTTTCTATTAAAACAACTTTTTCTTCTTTAAGTTTCTTTGCTTCAAATAATTTTTTGATTAATGTGGTTTTACCTGCGCCTAAGAAGCCAGATATAATATCAATTTTTACCATAATAAAAACCTCCTATAAACTACACAATAGTTTAGCACTTTTAAGGAGGTTTATACATAATTTTTATTTTATTTTAATTTTATATTTTTGATGACAAACTGGACACGTCACATCGTGAAGTCCTTTTTTATTTGGTAGTCGGATTTTCTTTTGACACGCCGGACAAATCGAAATGATTCGTGAATCATCACCATCAATTTTAATTGGTTTTTGCACCTTGTATTTCTTTTCTTTTACATCTTTAACCTTAATTTTATTTTCTCTATTTCTTACTTTACGAATAATAAAATAAATTAAGAAATAAAGGATAAAAACTAAACCGATTGATAAGGTGTAAATGAAAGCTGGAAATCCAACAAATAAACTAACGAAGGCAAGAATACCGCCTAGAACTAAACTAGCATAAGAAGATATTAATACATAGTTAGGTTTTTTCATTAATTTCATGTAATCATTTATATCCATATATTTAGTCTCCTTCTAGTTATATTATACGTGTAGTTAGTTAATATTTAATTAATTTGTTTTAACATCATTAACCATTGAAGTTACTTTTGTTAAATAATTTTTATCAAAATTGATTAATGGAGTACCTTTATATTTCTTTTCTCCTTCTAAGATTGGGTAATAAGTAGTCATTGCATATGACCAAGCTTGTGAAGATAGATCAGGAGAAGATTTTAAAGCGACTATTTCATCATAAGAAGATTGTAAAGTTGTACAATAACCTACAACACTTGCGTTTTTATAAGCAACTTCAGGATCTAAGAAATAATTCATAAATTTATAAGCTAAATCGACATTTCTTGCGTTTTTAGTTAAAACGAATGAATCCATAAAGGCAATCGTATTATCAGGAATATAAATATCATAAGTGACTTCGTCAATTCCTTTTCCTCCATCCGAAGTATCTTGATAGAACATATCTAAGAAATCACCAGTATAGACAAAAGCAACATCTAAATCACCTTTTTGAATTTGTTTTTTTAATTCATCAGTTCCCCATTGGTCAAAATTAGCTTTAGTTAAATCTTCTTTAACTTCTTGAAGGTATTTTTCACCCATTTCATTTGGTGAATAACCTAAATGGAACATACTAGCCGCGTAAGAATCACGAGGAACATTATACATGCCTGTAGTTGTTCCTTTAGGTAACAAGTCCTTATTAAAGAAAGCATCCCAAGAATAAGTTTCTAAAGCTTCTTGAAGACCTTCTTTTTGTTTATTATACATTAAGCCAAATGTACCCCAGAAATAAGGAATTTGATATGAATAATATTCTTCAAAATCATATTTAGAAGAATATTCTTCTTCAATACCTTTTACTCCAGGAAGAAATTTATCTTGTGAAAAATTTGTTAATTTAGAAGTATCTATTTTTTGAAGTAAATCACTTTCATACATTTTTTTAACCATGTAATCACTTGGAACAACTAAATCATAAACGGTTGTCCCACTTTTTACTTTTGAATAGAATAATTCGTTACTATCCGCGATAGAAATACTTACTTCACAGTTAAATTCTTCTTCAAAAGCTGCGACTAATTCATCATTAATATATTCACCCCAGTTAAGGATTAATAATTTTTCTTTATTTGAACAACTAGTAGAAGTTAAAGATGAACAGATTAATCCTACTAGAAACAATAACTTACTTCTTTTCATCTTTTTTTCTTCCTTTAATAATATTCATAATGATAACAACAATCATCGATACAATCGTAAATAATGAAGAGAAAGCATAAACTGCAGGAGTTAAACTCTTTCTACCAATCGAAGAATAAATCCAAATTGATAAAGTATCAAATCCATTACCAGTTGTATAATAAGAAACAACGAAATCATCAAAACTCATTGTAAAGGCTAAAATCATTCCTGAGAAGATACCTGCTTTAATCGCAGGAATAATAACTTTAATTAAAGATCTAAATGGCTTTAAGCCTAAATCTAAAGAAGCATCAAACATGTTTCCATCAATTTCTTTTATTTTAGGTAAAACTGATAATACGATATAAGGTAAAGTAAAATATACATGAGCGATAAGAAGCGTTTTCCAACCAAAGAAATAAGGGAAAAGCTTAACAAAAATAGAAAATACTAGCATTAAACCAATACCAGTAACAATGTCTGCATTAAGTAAAGGAATATTATTCAACATCAATAAAATGCGTTGAGATTTCTTGCTTAAAGAGAAGATACCAACTGCAATTAAAGTACCAAGTAAGGTTGAAATTGCTGTAGCTAAAATAGAAATTACAAATGTATTAACAATTGAATTCCATAAAGCACGAGAAGAAATAATCTTTCCATACCATTCGAATGTAAATCCTGTAAAAGAAGATACATTGCTTGATTTATTAAATGATTGAATTAAGATAACAACAATTGAAGCATAAAGTGCGAAAATCGTTAAAATGACGATGATTCGAGAAATAACATCCCATATCTTTTCAAATACTTTATGATCTTTATAGCCGTAATCTTCAATTTTTGCAACTTCGTATTCCATATTATATGAGTGTCTCTCCTTCCTTATCAACAACATTAACTATCGCGATCGCGCCTAAAATTAAAATTAAGATGACGATACTTAATAAAGCTCCGGCGTTATAATTCATGTTTCTAAATAATTGATCTATGACATTACCGATTAAAACGATATTACCTTGTCCGAGAATTTCTGGAATAGCAAATCCAGACATACATGGTAAGAATACCATGATAGAGCCAGTAATAATACCTTTAAAAGATAAAGGGAAAACTACTTTCCAAAACTTTTTCATATTGGTTAAACCTAAATCTAAGGCCGCTTCTTCTAAGGAAGAATCAAGTTTTTCTAAAGCAGTATAGATTGTTAAAATCATAAATGGTAAGTAAGTAGCTACTAGACCAATAATAACCGCGATAGGAGTACCCGCAAGAGAAGGGCCTACAACATTTAGCCCCCAAGAATTTAAGATAGAAATGATGATATTATGAGGTTCCATAATATTTTTTAAAGCATTAATTCTTAATAAAATATTGCTCCACATTGGAAGAATTAATAATGTAACAATTAAGAATTTATTTTTAAAATGTGATCGATAGATTCGATAAGCGACAATATAACCGATTGCTGCGCATAAGAAAGTGGTAATAAAAGCGTACATTAACGAATTACCAAAACTGATTAAAGTAGATTTAGTTGTTAATAACGAAAAATTATTAAAAGTAAAACTAGCTCCGTTAAGATCAACCCCTTCACAATCGACAAAAGCTAAAATAAGCATGATGAAGATAGGAAGAATGGCGAGAAGAAATAACCATACATAATATGGTATACCAAATTTCTTAAAATATTTATTCATGTTCTTCTACCTTCATTAAAGAGATTTCATATGGATCAACTTTTAATCCAATTTCATCACCTACTTTAACTTCTTCATAGTCATGAACAACGATTTCATCACCTAAATAATCAACGCAGATTTCATAGAATACGCCTTTAAAAATACAAGACGTAACACGAGCTTTTAAATAAGCTTTATCTAAAGGAACTACATCAAAGTCTTCTGGACGAATAACAATATCGATGGTTTCATTGTCCTTAAAGTTATATCCAACACAAGGAATTTCAATGTTATAAAAAGAAATAGTATCTTTTTTAACATATGTTCCTCTAAAGATATTTGATTCACCAATAAAGTTCGCGACGAATCTATTTTTTGGTTCATTATAAATTTCTTTTGGTGTGCCTAATTGTTGAATTAAGCCTCCATTCATGACGACAATTCGATCAGACATGGTCATTGCTTCTTCTTGGTCATGAGTGACAAAGACGAAAGTAATGCCTAATTTTCTTTGCATTTCTTTTAATTCGTAATGCATCGATTGACGTAATTTTAAATCTAATGCCGATAAAGGTTCATCTAAAAGAAGAATGGTTGGTTTATTAACAATCGCTCTTGCGATGCCTACTCTTTGTTGTTGGCCGCCAGAAAGTTGAGTAATCTTTCTTTTTTCATAGCCCTTTAAATTGACAAGTTCTAAAGCTTTATATGCATCTTCATATATTCTCTTTTTGATTGCTCTATTCATTTCAAATCGATTAGGTTTTCTATTCGATTCTTTTTTTCTCGCTTTTAAAACATCGTTTTCAATATTTTCTTTACCATATAAAGCGAGTTTTCTCTCATAACTAGAATTAACTAGTCCAAAAGCAATATTATCAATAACATTCAAATGAGGAAATAATGCATACTTTTGGAAGACTGTATTAACAGGTCTAGCATAAGAAGGTATTTGATTAATTATTTTGTTATTCAAAATAATATTTCCTGAATCTGGTGTTTCGAATCCTCCAATCATTCTTAGAGTTGTTGTTTTGCCACATCCAGAAGGTCCAAGAAGAGTTAAGAACTCATTCTCGTAAATTTGTAGATTCAAATGATCTACAATAACTTCATCATCGTAACTTTTTACGATGTCTTGAAGTTCGATAATAACTTTTTTATCCACCCTACGTAATCCGAATACGTTAATAAATACCTTTCTAATTTTTATTAACAAAATGATTATAAGTTTTTTATTTTATATTACAATTATTTTTTTATATTTTTTTAAAAAAATTTTATTAAAAAAATTGGTTAATTTTTACTTAACCAATTCTCATTTTTTTACCCTAAAAAATCTTCTTTGAATAGACCAATTTATGATCTAATGTATAAAGAGTTATCATTCCATTTTCATATATCATAAATTCTTTTCCAATACTATCTTTTGGAATTGATGTAGATCCTGGATTAATAAAATATATTCCTCTTTCTTCTTCACATAAACTTACATGTGTATGTCCACTTAAAACGATATCACCAGGTTTAAATTTAGGATTAAATCTATCTAAATGATGACCATGTTCAAGATAAAAATTATGTCCATCAATAACTAAATGTTTTGTTTTATAAATATGAAAATCAAGGACCATCTGATCAACTTCTGCTTCACAGTTACCTCTTACCATTATAATTTTATCTTTTAACGGATTAACCATCTTAATCACTTCTTTAGGAGCATATCCACTAGGTAAATCATTTCTAGGTCCATGATATAATAAATCTCCTAGCAACAAGATTTTATCGCACTTTTCTTCATTAAAAATTTCTAAGACTTTTTTCATTGATGTCGCATCACCATGAACATCAGAACAAATTAAATATTTAGCCATAACATCACCACTTTCTAAATTTATTTTAAACTAAAAGATAAAGAAAAACTATCGTTTACACGATAGTTTAGTTATTTATTTTTTCCAAATACCTTCTGGATATTCACCTTTTTCCATTAAAGAAGCTAAAGAAGAAACAACATCTTCTTTATCTGCTTTATAGGTAATTCCATACCAAACTGAAGTAGTAGGAAGAACTTTTACGCTTACTTCTCCTTTAGAGATTAAAGAAGAAACAACAGTAGGAATTAAATATTCACATTTATCTAAGGAATTCTTATTTTCTTCCATAAATGGAACAAAATCTCTTACTAAATAATCCATAATATCTCTAGTGAAGCAGAACATGTTCATACTGACTAAAGTTGATTCAGGAATAATGGTAGTTTCATCTTTATCTAATGGAGTTGCATTAATCTTACCATCAACTTTTTCAATCTTAGATTCAACTAGATATTTTAATTTATTGTCTTCATCAAAATATAAGACGCCTCTTTTAACTGAACCATTTTCAGTCATTGTATTTGAAACCTTATAAGCGACGTTTGCATAAACATTTTTAGAACCATCTTTTAAAGATCTTAAATAATCTGCGGCAACCTTAAATGCATCGCTTCCATAATAATCGTCGGCATTAATAATAATAAATTTATCACTTACAACATCTTTAGCAGCAAGAATTGCTTGAGCGGTACCTAATGGTTTAACTCTATCGCTTGGTAAAGAATAACCTTCTGGAATTAATGATAATTTTTGGAAAACATAATGAGTTTCAATCTTATCTTCTACTCTTTTACCAATAGTATCTTTGAAGATTTCATAATTTTCTTCTTTAATAATGAAGATGACTTTATCAAAACCTGCTTTCTTTGCATCATAAATTGAATAATCAATAATAAAATTGCCGTATTTATCAATAGGTTCGATTTGTTTTAATCCTCCAAAACGAGAACCCATACCCGCGGCTAAAATAACTAAATCCATATTTTTCACCATAAAACTAGTTAGTTTTATACCTTTCTTGCTTATTCTATTACAATTTAACTAACTTGTCAATTTAAGTAAACTTTACTCATTTTAAATTAATCTTAATTTTTGAATAATCATAAAATGCCTTATTTAATCGTAATAAATTAGGTTTATATTCTAATGTACCAAAGTGAATAACTTCATCTTTTTTCTTTCCTTCTTTAATAAAGGAATATAAATCTTCAAAACAAAATATTTTATTGACGTGATAGAAATAAATATATGTTTGTTCTTTTTCATCATTAAAGAAATGGGCAATTATTCTTTTTAAGTTTTCTTCTTTATTTAATTCTTCATTAACTAACGAAATATAAGTTCGATATTCATGTAAGATTTCTTTTTTGTCTAATTTAATTCTTTGATTAATTTTAGTAACTAAACAAAAATGATAATAAGAGAAGATTCTAAGAACAGGAGTAGAAATATTATTTTTCGTTAAAAAAGAAAAGAAATCATAATAATTTTCTTCATAAAGATATGAATTTTCTTTTACTATCAGGTTTACTTTCTTTTCCTTAGAATGAATAACAATATATAAATTTGCTTTTTCATCTTCGTTTATATAAGCATTTATTAAATCACTATCTTGAATGTCATAAAAAATATATTTTATATTTTCTTTCATCTTATTAGATAATTCACCATATCGTTTATTATTAAGAGAAGAAACGATACTTATTAATTTTGTTACATCTATCATAAAATTCACCTCTATAAATATAATGTGGTGAATTTAATAAAAATCCTAAAAAGAAAAAGCCCGAAGGCTTAATCTAATATTTCAAGTCGAAATATACGACGATCTTTAATTTCAAAATAGAAGGAGACATCTTTATTTTCAACTTTTGTTTCGAGTTTATTACAAACTTTTGATTTAAGTTCACGATTAATTATTATTTCTTTACCAAAATAATTTTCTTTTAAATAAGTTACTAATTCTCCTAAATCTAATTCTTTATCTTGATTTATAAGGTAAATAGAACTATTTCTAGTAAAAAAACGATAGATTTTATCTTCTTCTTGAGCGTTAATAACTTTAATAAATTCTTTTACGTATTCTTCTTTTTCCATTATTTATTTTCCTTTATTTCTTTTTGCATTTCTTCATCATTAACTATTTCTTCAACTGAACAAACTCTTCGAGTTCCGTGGCGAGTTAAAGCAATCTTTTTAACATTACCTTTACCAAATTTTTGTTCCATTATCGATATATATTCTTCACTTCTTTCTTTTGGGCAGAAGCAAGTCATTGTTCCAGCAAAACCTCCCCCGTTAAGGCGTGAAGCTCCTTTACCTTGAAGGAATTCTTTAGTAAATAATAGCGCTTGTGGTAAAGCTTCATTTTCATTTTCAACATAACAATTTTTTAGTTGATAAAAAGATGATTCTCCTGATTCATTAATACATTTTAAAAATGTTAATTCATCATTGTTTTCACAAGCTTTTAAAGCTCTTCTAACACGATTATTTTCATCAAAATAATGTTTTCCTCTTAAGAAAACATCATTAGAGAATTTTTCTTTTAATTCATGTTCTTTACTAAAATAGTCTCTTCCTCCAACTTCTCTTAAAGTAGTTTTATTAAAATAAGCCGATAAAGAAGACATATCTTCACGTATTTTACTAAATAAAGGAGTTAATTTAGAATGGCTACCTAAGGTATTAACTAAAATTAAATCATAATTTACTACTGGAGAAGATAAATGTTTTATATATGGACGATCAGGATTTTTAAAATCAATATAATTAATCGCGCCAAGAGCAATTCCCATTTGATCTAATAAACCACAAGGTTTACCAAAATAAGTAGATTCCGCGTATTGAGCAATTTTCGCAAGTTCGACTCTTTTAATTTCATCGTTATTGTAATAATAAGATAAAATCTTCGCGATTAAAACTTCAAAAGCTGCGCTTGAAGAAATACCAGCACCACGATAAATAGTTGATATCGCGTAGATATTTACTCCTCCGATAGAATAACCTAATTCTTTCATTCTAAAAAGAATTCCTTTAATTAAAGAAGTGGAATTACCTTTTTCTTCTTCTTTAAAAGTTAAATCATTAATATTAATTTTTATTGAAGGAAATTCACTTGATGCATATGAAACAAATTCACTATCATTTTTTCTCGCAACCGCCATAATCGATAAATCAATTGAACTAACCATGACTAGGCCATTATTATGGTCAGTATGATTTCCTAAAATTTCAATTCTTCCCGGAGAAGAAAAACAATCAGTTGGTTCTTCTTTATAGAATTTTTTGTATTGATCGATAATTGTATTTGCTTTTCTAAAAAAACTTTTTGAGCGAGCTTTCTTTTCTTCCATATGATTATTCTCCTTCATCTACAGTGTGAGCGATGTAATGTAAATGGTCGCCGACACGTTCTAAATTAGAAATTAAATTAACAAATATTGAAATATTACTATATTCACATAAACCTTTAGTTAATCTTTCGATATGTTGATTTAATAAAGTGGAACGACAATTATCAATTTCATCTTCTAATTTATCTACTTTCGTTAATAAATTCTTATTTTTATCAAGATAGCAAACTTTAGTTACATCATATAAAGCTTCAACTTTTTTAAACATTTCTCTAATTTGTTCATCAACTCCCTTAGAGAAATGTAAATCTTTATCAATTTGTTTTTCTGTGTATTTTAAAACATTATCGCTAACTTCGGTAATTCTTAATACGTCAGAAATAACATGGTGAAGATCGGTCAAATCATGTGCATCTTCTTTTGAAAGTTCACTAACAGATGAAAGTCTAGTTAATAAAGAAAGGATTTCATTAGAATATTCATTTTGATCATCAATTTTATCACTGACTTCTTTTGAATGTTCTTTTGTTTTAGTTAAGAAATCTTCTAAAGCAATATTTAATGTATCCATAGATTCTTGAGCGAAATTCATCGTTTCTTTTCTTAATTGAGATAAGGTTAATGATGGGTTAGCGCGTAATAAACGTCGATCAGTATAAACTAAATGAGATTTATTAGGAACATCATTTTTCTTATCTCTAACAAGAAGGCAAGCAAGTTTTTCTAAATATTTAGTAAATGGTAAGAATATAATACAAGCCACAACATTAAAGAAAGTATGAAACATTGATACTTGTAAAGCTGGTGAAAAAGAAAACCATCTTCCGAATGTTAAATCCATAAAAGATAAATTAAATAAATTTAAGATGAGCAATATAACCATGAAGATAATTGCTCCTCCAACATTGAATAGAAGGTGAATCATCGAAGCTCTACGAGCATTACAAGAAGTACCAATGGAAGAAATTAATGCTGTAACACAAGAACCGATATTTGATCCAAGTAAGACATAGATTACTCCATCTCCTCCACCTCCAACAACTAGTCCAGCCGTAACCATCGAAACTAAGACAGTCGTTAATGCCGAAGAAGATTGCATAGCCGCGGTAAGAGCAAGACCAATTAAAAGAAGTAAGAAAGGATTACTAACCGAATTAAATACGTTTTGAACGTAATAATATACGTAATCTTTTCCTCCAAGATTAACTCCTAAAAGTCCGCTGCCAGAAATAACTTCTAATGAATCATTTAAAGTAACTTTACCGATGGAAATAGACATGATTTCTAGTCCTAAGAAAATAAGACCAAAACTAGCGATCGCGTAACCAATATCTTTCCATTTTCTTGATTTAGCAATCATTTGCATAAACATTCCAACAGCCGTAACTGACATACAGACGACACCGATCGAAACCGCTGATTGACCTAAAGTTGATATTGCAGCGATTTGAGCGGTAATAGTCGTACCGATATTTGCCCCAATAATAATTGAAGTGGCCGCGGCTAAAGGTAAAATACCAGAGTTAGCTAAACCGACAACCATGACAGTCGTCGCACCAGAAGATTGAATCATCGCCGTAGTTAAACAACCAATTCCAACCCCCATAAATTTATTTTTAGTCGTTTTATCAAATAATTTAGTTAAGAATTTACCGCACATTTTCTCAATTGTCTCTGAGAAAATCTTCATGCCGATAAGTAAAGCTCCTAACCCTCCTAAAAACATTAATACATATTTTGCTATTTCCATATTCTTCCCCCAATTATTTTTTCCACGTACTTATATGGAATAAGACAAGTACAGGATAAATTTCAAGTCGACCGATAATCATATCGAATATTAACACCATTTTACTAAATGAAGAAAATCCTCCAAAGTTACCAGTAGGTCCAACGACATTTAAGCCCGGACCAACGTTATTAATACATGTTGCAACTGCGCTGATGTTTGTCGTTATATCGTAACCATCAATACTAATTAAAATTGTTGATAATAAAAATAGGATAAAGATTGTTCCAAAATAAGCACTTACTCCGTCTTGAACCCCTTTTTCAACCTTTTGTCCTTCAAAAGTAATAGTTGAAACTGAATGAGGATGAATCATCTTTTTTATATTTTGGTTAATTGTTTTAATAAAAATAACAAAACGTGATACTTTAATACCACCAGCAGTTGAACCTGCACAACCTCCAATAAAGATTAATATTAATAAAATTGTTTGAGAGAATATTGGCCAATAATTAAAGTCAACCGTTGAAAATCCTGTAGTAGTTATAATCGAAGTAACTTGGAAGAAAGCATTTTTTAAGTTAGTCATAAAGCCAAGATTTACGCTTAAATTGTTGTATAAAGTTAAATCAAGCGTAATTAAACTAGTCGCTAAAAAGACAATAATTAAATACCATCTTAATTCTTCCGATTTAAGGGCTTGTTTAACGTGACCGATCAAAGCAAAATAATATAAATTAAAGTTAACCCCAAAGATTAACATAAATACGGCGATAACTACTTGTGAATAAACAGAATATCCTCCAATTCCGGCATTGTTCATGCTAAATCCACCAGTACCAGCTGTCGCTAAAGAATTGACGATGCTATCAAATAGGGGCATACCTCCGCAGAGAAGGAAAATAACTTCAATTAAAGTTAAAACTGCATATATAATATATAAAATTGTCGCAGTTAATTTAATTTTTGAAACAAGTTTTCCAACTTGTGGACCAGGAGATTCCGCTCTTAACAGATGGATATTTTGTGCGTTACTTGGTAAGAAAGCTAAGACGAAAACTAATACTCCCATACCTCCTAACCAATGGGTAAAGGAACGATAGAAGATACTTGATTTAGCTAGAGAATCAATATCGCTAAGAACTGTCGCTCCTGTTGTAGTAAAACCGGAAACAACTTCAAAAAAGGCATCAAAAAAGTTAGGAATATCGCCATTAATAATTAAAGGTAAACATCCTACTAAAGAAATGATAAACCAAGATAATCCGACAATAACTAGTCCTTCTTTCGCGTAGAAGTTTAAATTTTTAGGTTTTTTAAAGCTGAGTAAGAATCCAATCGCAAAACTGCCGAGCGCAGTTAAACCAAAGGACAAAATATTTCTTAAACTCTCTTGATATATTAAAGCGATAATTACTGGTACTAAAAGCATAATACCTATAACTTTTAAAATATTACCAATAATATTAAAAATCATGCGGTAGTTCATTAGGCAATAATATCCTCCACATCTTTAATATTTGAGTAAGTCGCAAAAATAATTACTGAATCATTTGGCATAATAAAATCTTTACCACTTGGAATAATGACATTATCTTCACGAATAATGCATGCAAGTAATACATTAGGTTTAAGTCTTAAATCTTTTAAAGGAATACCAGTATATGAAGTTTCACGAGGTATATAAAATTCTAATGCTTCAATTTGGTTATTAACAAGACGATAAAGCGTTTTAAATTCTGAACCATGGCCTGTTTCCATACCTCTAACATAACGAGTGATCATATCACAAGAAATTTCACGAGGTGAAATAACACTTTCTAGTCCCATCGCTCCAACGATACTACTATAATTTTCATTATTTACTTTGGTAATAATTTTATCGACATTTTGTTGTTTACAATAAGTTGAAACAATAATATTCGTTTCATCCATTCCAGTTAATGTAACAACTGAATCAACCGTTTGTAATCCTTCTTCGAGAAGAACTTCGTGATTAGTCGCATCACTATTAATGATGGTCGCTTGAGGTAATAAAGAAGCAAGTTCTTCGCATTTATCTTCATTACGTTCGATAATCTTGACATCAATTCCAGAAGCAATTAAATCTTTAGCGAGATAATAAGAAATCTTACTACCACCGATAAGCATTGTTGTTTTAAGTTTTTGTTTATAGATATTTAATCTTTTAAAAATATTAACAATTTCATTTGAATCCGCCATTAAATAGATATTATCATTTTCTCTTAAAACGAAATTACCTTTAGGAATATAAACCTTATCATCTCTTTTTACCGCGCAGACAAGCACGCTAAAAGGATATTTTTCTCTTATATCTTTTAATGATTTATTTACTAAATGAGATGAAGGTTCAATTTTTATCTCTGCTAGATCAACTTTATTATTTGCAAAAGTTTCCATCTTAATCGCACTAGGGAAACGTAAGATTCGACTAATTTCACTCGCAGCATCTAGTTCAGGATTAACTGTAAAAGAAATATTTAATTCTTGCGACATCGTAGAAACTTGCGAAGTATATTCAGGATTTCTTACTCGCGCAATTGTTTGTTTAATACCGATTTTCTTAGCTACGACACAGCTAAGAATATTCAATTCATCATCGGATGTACAAGCTATTAATAAATCAGCGTTGGCGCAATGAGCTTCTGTTAACGCATTTAAGCTCGCTCCATTACCAGTATAGCCCATGACATCAAATTCATTGACGATATCTTCAACGATTTCTTGATGACGATCAATAACCGTAATATCATGTTTATCTAAAGAAAAGTTTTTTGTTAAGAGTTTTCCTAATTTACCAATTCCAATAATGACAATCTTCATATTGCACCTCAATATCAATTGTTCTTAATATAACATAAACAAAAGCAAGATTCTATTATTTCGCTTATATAAAATATTTAAAGCGCTTATATATTCATTCGATTAAAATTCAGCTTTTTAAAGAAATATTTGATTTTTATTTATGTAATACGCAAAAAAATTCAAAGTTTAGATATTTTTATTGATTTTATTCTCTTTATCTTATATATTTCTATCGTAATTCAGGGGGACAAGTTATGAAAATAAATGATATTACATTTGGTGATAAGTTGTTTGACGAACAAGTCATGAAAGTCAAATTACCTTCACCAGTCTTTTCAAAATGGGAAAAAACAAAAAACAAAACTGACGCATTAGATAGAGTCACAGCCGATGCAATCGCGCACGCCATGAAAGAATGGGCAATTGAAAAAGGTTGTACTCATTTTACTCACTGGTTCCAACCTCTTACTGGAACTACTGCTGAAAAGCACGATGCCTTCATCGATATGAAAGAAGGCCAACCAATCATGAAGTTTTCTGGTAAAAATTTAATTAAAGGGGAACCAGATGCTTCTTCCTTCCCTTCCGGAGGCTTAAGAGCGACATTTGAAGCTCGTGGTTATACATATTGGGATTGTACTTCTCCAGCATTTATTAAAGATAATATTTTATGTATTCCAACCATTTTCGTTTCTTATAATGGTGAATCTCTCGATATGAAAGAACCATTATTAAAATCAATGGATGCTGTTAGTAAAGAAGCAACTAAAATCGTCAATTTATTTGGTGATAAAGATTGTACATCAGTTTATCCTTCAGTTGGATTAGAACAAGAATATTTCTTAGTCGATCGTCACGACTTTATGAAACGTTCTGATCTAGTTTTAACCGGCACAACCTTAATCGGTTCTTTACCTCCTAAAGGTCAAGAACTTGAAGATCACTATTTAGGTTTAATTCCAACTCGTGTTAAAGCCTTCATGGATGATGTTAATAAAGAATTATGGGAACTTGGAATTTATGCTAAATCAGAACATAACGAAGTAGCTCCTGGTCAATTCGAATTAGCTTGCATTTTCGCTAACTCAAATATCGCAATCGATCAAAATAACATAATTATGGATGTTCTTACTCGTGTTGCTTTAAAACATGACTTTGTATGTTTACTTGCTGAAAAACCATATAAAGGTGTTAATGGATCAGGTAAACATAATAACTATTCATTAATTACTGATACAGGAACTAACTTATTAGATCCAGGTAAAAACCCACATGAAAATATTCAATTCTTAACTTTCGTTTCTGCAATTATCGCTGGAGTAGATAAACATCCTGAACTTATTAGATTATGTGCTTCTAATCCAGGAAACGATTATCGATTAGGCGCTAACGAAGCTCCTCCAGCTATCGTTTCTATTTATCTAGGTGATGTTGTAGAAGAAGTATTAAATTCTATTACTAACGATGCACCAACTGATTTTAAGAAAAATAAATTAAAAGATTTTGGTATCTCTTCATTAAGTTATTTACCACACGATAATTCTGATCGTAACAGAACTTCTCCAGTTGCTTTTACCGGCAATAAATTTGAATTTAGAATGTTAGGTTCAAGTATGAACGCTGCTAATTTAAATATTACTATAAATACTATTATCGCTGATGAATTAAGAGAAATTGCTGAAAAACTCGACAATTTAAAATACCGTCAAGATATTAGAAAAGGTGCATTAGAAATTTGTGCTGAATTAGTTTCTAAACATAAAAAGATCCTCTTCTCTGGCGATGGTTATTCAGAAAATTGGGTAAAAGAAGCTCAGTCTCGTGGCTTACCAAACATAAGAACTTTCTATGAAGCAATCGAACATTATACCTCTGAAGATACAATTGCTTTATTTACAAGAAACGACGTCCTTTCTAAAGAAGAAATTCTTTCTAGAGGAGAAGTTTTCTATGAAGATTATGCTAAAAAGAAAGTCATTGAAGCAAAAGCTTTAATTGATATGGTTCGTTCTGAAGCTAATCCAGTCGTAAGAAAAGAAATTAGAGACTTAAAGGCGACTGCTTTAGAAGATGATGATGACTTAATTGTTTATTTATCAAGTTATATTAAGAAATCAAAAGTTCTTATCCATGACATTGAAGAATTATTAGTTAAGGTAAATCTTGAAGATGATTTTAAAAAGAAAGGCGAAATCCTCCTTCATAAAGTTTGTCCATTAATGGAAGAATTAAGAGCTTCTTACGATACCATTGAAAAAGATATCTCTAAAGCTAATTTCACATATCCTACTTATAAAGATTTATTCTTTGATGTAGATCGATAAAGAAAAAAAATTAGACCCTAGTTAATAGAGTCTAATTTTTTTATGTCCGAAGAATTTTCAAGTCCCATTAAAATGATAAATAATGAAAACATATATGTAGGAGCAATATATAAATTATCTGTTAATGAATGAACAAACATACCAATAAAGATAATTAGGGCGTACATTGAATAAGGTGAACGTCTATTTTTAAGCATTAAATAAACTGTTTCTCCATTATTATATAAATAGCAAATTGCTCCAATAATACCACCTGAACATAACATTTGAATAGGTCCGTTATGATACATATAAATTGATATACCTTGGCCATTAATATAACTATAAGTAGTAATAATTCCTTCACCAATAAAAGGTGATTTTAACCATTTTTCGAGTCCTTCTTTCCACATTGCAAAACGGTTAGAAGAAATATCATTTCTATTTACAACAAACTTATGAATAAATGCATTAGTGACATCTTTACAAGTCGCTGCGATAACAAAAAGTATAACTACCATAATAAACATACTCATTAAATAAGAAGTACGATATTTCTTATCAATAACAAAAGTAGTATAAATTACTGATAAGAAAAGAATGATTAAATAAGTTAATCCTCCTCCACGAGAACAACTTAAGGCCACACCAAATGATAAGAAACCAACAGAAGCAACTAATAAAACGATATTTTTTAATGAATGTTGCTTACTTATAAAATAGAATAATGCCCCAATTGCGAAATTGACGCTTACTACCGCGATATTTCGATTAGTCCATCCGCCTGATCCCCAAGTCATATAATCAACATCTCTAACTTGTGATTCAATTAATAATGTTAACATATCTAACGTTGTAACCACGCCGATTAAAATAAGAATCATTAATGCATGTCTTTTAATATCGTGATTTACTTTATGTCCTGTAACAAATATCGCATATAATAACGCATATCCCATTAATAAGAAAGGTAATAAATAACCAGTAAAACCAATAGTTGTATTTACATTAATAAATAAGACTGGAATACAAACTATCCCCATAAAGAAGAAAGAATTTCTTAATTTAGCTTTAAAGATATTCGTCTTATTTTTAATAACAAAGATCACCATTAAGACGATATAAATTAAAGTTGTAACATAAAGTGCCATCGGTAAAGAATCTTGATCAAAGTTACCGCTTTTACATTCTAGAACTATCATTCCAAACATAATTAAAGGAGTAAATGGATAGATATCTTCTGCGAATATAAAGGAAATTAATAAAAATACAATAAGAGCAGAATAGCCTAAATAATAAAATGGCAAAGAAGTAAAATGAGTTAATGCCCACGATATATACGCGATTGCACTTAGAATATATAGATAATAATCTCCATAGAGGAAATGATTGACCTTTTCTTTAATTAAACTAAATTTCATCTAATTACCATTCCTTATGAATACTAGTTCTATATGAACCATAACTAACTAGTAAATAACTGCAAGTTAATAAAAGCGCATTAAACATATTAGTGACATTAAAACCATTACCATTAACGAGGGATACAATCATCATAACAACATAACTAACAAATATTAATGTTCCATAAACTAATGAAGCACTAGTTAAAACTAAACCAATTAGTTTATTGTGAATGAATAAATAGATAAATCCGCAGAGGACCATTAAAATATAACACATGCTAGTAGTAGGATTTAAAATTGCATTAATCCAATCGACATTATAATTAAATGAATAACTACCATATAAAATATAAAGTAATACTGCTGGAGCTAATGAAACGATTGTTCCTTTATGTTCTTTTTGAACAAATGCAAAATAAACATAAAAACCGACTAAAGCGATTAAAGTAAAGATGCTAACGATGAATTTAGAAACATCTCCACTAGGAGAAGGAACACCGCCAGAAACTAAAAATTTGATGAGTAATAATAATCCTGCAATCAAAAAGATAACTTTTGAATTAATTTTTTTTGAATTTGATGCCATAAAATATAACCTTTCTTGTACGAATGGTATTATATCGCAATAAAAATAAAAAGACCATACAAAATGTATGATCTAACTTTTATTTCTTTAAATAAGCAAGTTCTGGTAATCCATTTTTAAGGAGAGGAATATATTCACCTTGAATTAAAGGTAAAGCATATTTAATAAATTCATCAGAAACGTCTTTACCATCTTTAATCCATTCAACTGGGAAATATTTTGTTTTATCAACAACTTCTTTTACATCTGTAAGTACGTAATAAACATCATATTCTTGTTGAATTCTTCTTTTAAGTGAAACAACTTTACTAGTTTCATTTAAAGTCGCTTCTACTGCAAAAGAAGCACTTTCAAACGCTTCATCAATATCTACTTTACTAACATAATGCGCGGCAGTTCTTTGAATCGCGTTAAATCTAATAGGTCTAACTGGATAACCAAATGTTTCATTAACAACTTGGGCTAAAATAGTATTAAC
This sequence comes from Azospirillum sp. CAG:239, assembly GCA_963653535.1. Lineage (GTDB taxonomy): Bacteria > Bacillota_I > Bacilli_A > RFN20 > CAG-449 > UBA3210. The sequence continues at coordinate 85,254 of CAVJWU010000001.1, read as the reverse complement.
TCCACCTAATTGGTGATGTCCTTCAATATCGTTTAAATAATTATATGAATACGATCTTTCAATATAAGCTCCATTAGGTCCTCTTACACCTTCAGAAACAAATACTAAACATCTCTTCTTTTCATCCATAACCTTCTTAACGTCATCTAAGAAGTTTCTCATGATGAATACTTGTTCAGGTAAATAAATTAAATCAGGTCCTAAACCATTTAATGTAGCAAGTTTACTTCCTGCTGTTAACCAACCAGTATCTCCACCAGTAACTTCAACAATAACAACTCTACCTGATTCATAAGTTGCATTATCTAAACATAATTCTTCACAGACTGAAGCAATAAGTTTAATTGAACTACCATAGCCTGGTGTATGATCACATTCTTTTAAGTCATTATCAAGAGTTTTAGGCGCACCGATAATGTGACAAGGGTAATTAATCGAAGTGAAGAAATTCGATAATTTTTCAACTCCATCCATTGAATAATTACCGCCGATAATAACTATGCCTCTAATATCATATTTTTTTACTGTATTTAAAATTGCGCAATAATCAGGTTCTAGATTAAAATGACTATTTAAGAATCTTTCATTTAATCTATGTTTGCTACTTCCTAAATATGAACCATTTGTATATTTAATTACTTCAAGTTCATGATCACTAGTTTCATCAAAAGAAACAAGTTGATCTTTTAAAAGACCATCGATACCATAGATTGCTCCGTAAACATGATCATATTTTTCTCTACCTTTTGTAATCGCACCAACTAATGAAGCATTCATGCTTTGAGTTGGTCCTCCAGATTGTATGACTAATAAACTTCCTTTTTCCATCGTCTATCATCCTTTCTTAAATCTAGATTAAATTATAAACCATTTAGATAAATTTTAAAATAGGCATTTTTTTCGAAAGTTTATATTTACGTTAAAATAGTCCTGTTTTAGTGAAAAAAGTGATTGTTACGATTTTCTCGAAAAATTTAATAATTGATTATAAATATAATATATTTTATTAATTTTACCTCATCCATAGTTCTAATTTTATCTTGAGTGATAAATCTAAGTGTACAAAGTTAAATATAATTTTTTACATTAATTTCATAATAAAAACCCCTCAAGACTTTCCGATTGCTCGTTTTCTTAAGAGGTAAATACAAATTAAACCTTTAAATCTCCATCTTTAATTAGATTAAATTTTCTAAAGATTAAATCGATAATAAATACTAAAATAGCTGGTAGAACAATTTGTAAACCAAATATTCCTACCCAAGTTTGCCAAGTATTTCCCATAGATGAGAAAGTGCCAATTTGACCAACTAGACCTGCAGTTCCCATCCCTGCGCTAGAACCCATACAGACGATTTTAAATACGCATGTTGACAAAGGTCCGATAATCGCGCTAGCAATAATAGTTGGTAACCAAACAATTGGTTTTTTAAGAATATTTTTAAATTGTAACATCGATGTACCAATACCAATTGAAATTACCATGCCAATACCATTATCTTTTCTAGATTGAATTGCAAAACCAACCATCTGGGTAGAACAACCAACAATTGCCGCTCCACTTGCGATAACTAATCCAGAATAAGTAGGATTACTAATAGCTTCTGCGATACTCATTCCATCTGGAAGAATAAAAATCATCGCCGCGATGGCCGCACTAGAAATAGGTGCAGTTAAGGCCATACCCATTAAGACAGAAACAATTACCCCCATCACTAAAGGAACAGTATTAGTACCAGAATTAACAAGCCATTGCATTCCATAGGTAACATAAATCGCTGGATATCTAATTAATAATGAAGCCACTAATGAAACAGTAATACCAAATAAAGGAATTAATAATACATCAACAGGTGTTTTCTTTCTTAAGACATATTTCATCGCTAAACTAACCGCGATACAAACTAAATAAATTGTTAATGGATCACCAACTTTTAAAGCATCGGAATAAGTTCCATTAGTTACAAACTTAGTTGATAAAGAAAAATAAGCTGCAAGTTCTCCACTTGCGGCAAGAACGATTGTATTTAATGGCTTTAAATTTAACGATAAAGCTACTCCAACACCAATTCCTGCTCCTAGAAGAATTTGTAAAACGTACGATACGCCTGTTTTTCCACTTCCTAGGATATTAAACATAAAAGAACAAAATGAATTATCACCTAAAGAAAATAATTGACCAATCGTACCAATTATAGTACCGATAATTAAGGTTGCGAATAATCCATAAGCCATCCCGTTTAATGTTTTAATGAGAAAATCTAATATTTTATTATCTCTATTTTCGACTTTTTCTTGCATAAAATATACCTTCTTTTTTACATTGATTATACTACCACAATGTAAATAAAATTATCTATATTTTGCAAATAAAAATCTCCCTTTCGGGAGATAATAAACTATTTAGTTCCTTTAACGTAAACAACTAAGCCACAAGCTTCAACTACTGAAATTAATAAATCAAATAAAGTAGTGAGTGTGAAAGCTGAAATGAGGCTAACGCAATTAGATACTACACCAATGATTTGTAATACTAAAAGGATAATACCAAGAACATAAGGGACTTTGCTAATTTGTTTGCCGTTAGCTTTTTGAACACCTTTAACACCTAAATAACAACCTAAGAAAGCATTAACTAGTGAGAAAGCAAAAGCAAGATAACCTGCAACAGTGACTACTTCTTTAGTTTGACCTTCTGGTACTGGTAACCAACCGCCGATAGTTCTTACTAAATAAGAAATACCAAGTGCAAGGTTTAAAGCACCGATAACAAATAAAATAATGCTAACAATTTTTAATAATTTTTTATTTTCCATATATTTACTCCTAACAAAATTATCATAACACTTGTAAAAAAAATAATCTATAACTATTTAAAAATAGCCCTTACATAAATATTATTTTTCATTAAAATACATACCTTGGTATAAATTATTTTCCTCCATGATATTATTAACTTTGTTTAAGACCCATTTTTTATGTAAGTTCCATTCAGGAGCAACTAATTTATCTTTAGGAGCATCTCCACTTATCCGATGGATAATAATATCTTTATTAATATGCGTCAAAATATAGATAACTTCAGAAATATATTCATCTAATTCTAATGGAACATATTTACCTTCTAAATATAATTTTTCTAGTATTGTATCTTTAACTATATAAGTAGAATGAATCTTAATTCCCTGAATATTAAATTGATTAATAAATTTAATCGTATTTTCTATATCAACATGTGTTTCATAAGGTAAACCAACCATCACATGAACTACTACGTCGATTTTATATTCATTTAATAATTTAATCGCACGAATAAATTCTTCATTAACTATATTTTGATTAATAAAAGAATGGGTGAATTCATTACTAGATTGTAAGCCTAATTCAACATAGACATAATACTTATCTTTATAACTAGAAAGAAGTTCGCACACATCTTTTGATATACAATCTGGTCTAGTATCAATATCTAAAGCGACGATTCTTTCATCAATTAATGCTTCATCATATTTTCTTTTTAACGTTTGAACATCAGAGTAAGTCGAAGTAAAATTTTGAAAATAAGCGATAAATTTATTCGCCCGTGAGGAACGATAACTCTTAAAATAGTTTTCTACTTGTTCTTTAATCGGTAATCTTTTTAAATGATCGCCAGAACCTAGTTCAGAGCAAAATATACACCCTCCTACTCCTTTCGTTCCATCGCGGTTAGGACAAGTAAATCCTCCATCAATACATATTTTTAAAGTCCTTTCAGAAAATTTATCTTTTAAAAATTCATTTAACCTATTGTATATCTTCATGTTTAATATTCTTTCTTAAATTAATTTTATCTAAATATTTAATTCTTGGTAAGTCTTCCTTAAGATTAATGGTTAGTTCATATATTAAAAACATTAGTTAAACAAATTAGTAGACCAATTGTTAATAAGGAAATAATTACTAAGATTTAAATTAAAATAACCTTACTAATTATAAACGATTTAATCTAATTATTAATATCTAATTCTTGAAAAAGTTTTTCTTTAAAAGTAAAATGATGAAGTATGAAAATTAACTTAACAAAATTAGATTTAGAAAAACTTATTTCCCTTTTACAAGTTAGAGAAAATAATCTTAATGTCTCTAGCATGTATTTATATTACTTATTAAATGAATCTACTTCAATTAATGAAAAATTAATCTCACGTTATTTAAAAAAAGGCAATTTAAATAAAGCATTTTATTATGCTTTCTTAGATGTAATGGAAATCGATATTGATAACGAGCTTCATTATATTGAAAAAATACATCATATTGATGATATGACTCTCTTAGATACTAAAAAATATCTTAATAATCCATATTATCTCAATATTAAAGCACCTGAAATAAAAGAAAAGAACCTTGAATTTAAATACGATTCATTTAAACCTTATGAAGGATTCATGTACAAAGATATTTCTTTTAACAATGAAAATTATGCCGAAATTACTCATTTTGGTTTCTTTAAAGAAAATTTTAAATATTTAACCATTTCACAAAATAATGAAATTTGGATGAGTATTACTCCACATGAAATAGAAACAATGGAAGAATCTATTTCTTCTTCTAACGGAATAGTTGGAGTCTTTGGTTTAGGACTAGGATATTATCCATATATGATTTCTTTAAAAGAAGATGTTAAAAAAATCTACATTATTGAAAAAGATATAAATGTCATTAACTTATTTAAAAAGCATATATTACCTCAATTCCCTTATAAAGATAAAATTGAAATTATCCATGAAGATGCTTTTGTCTTCATGAAGAAAATTAATGAATACAATATTAATTATGCCTTTATAGATTTATGGCACAATGTTGATGATGGTATCTCTTTATATATTCATTCTTTGCAAGAAGAAAAAGAAAATATCACTTATTCATATTGGATTGAGCCTAGTTTTATCGCTTATATAAGAAGAAATTTATTAACTTTAATTGATGAACAAGCAGACAACGCGAATGAAACAAATTATCTTCATGAAGAAAATTATGATGATCATATTATAAACGAATTATATAAGGTAACAAAAGATTTGAAGTTATCTTCCTATAACGAAATTCATTCTTTATTAAGTGAAAAAGAAATTAAAAACTTACTTAAAAAAATTAAATACTAACTAAAAAGACTATTGCCGAGCAATAGTCTTTTCTTCTATGTTATTTTGTAATAGCCTTTTTCTTCTTATTTTTAATGCCACTTAGAATTAATTTACCTAGCCATAATACTCCAAGCGTACCTACTATACTTAGAATAATAATGACATAATTTGGAATAGGTGTTTCATGGACTTCATTTAAAATGACAATGTCTTTCGATGAATCTAATTTAATTACTTTATATTCACCAAAAGAAGTAACATTTTTAGCTGTTATTTCGTTATTATGTGAAACTTCATAATTATAATTTTCACTTGTCTTAATCTTTAATGTGATATTATGAGCTTCAATTTCTTCTCCTTCATAATATAGTTTAATATTAATCGTATCACCAATTTGACTTACTTTTGCAGTCGTTCCTTCTTTAAATTCACCTTCGAGCAAGTAATCGCCATCTTTTAATGTTTTTACTTGTTTAATATATTTTGCATAGATATTTGTTGAAGAAGAAGTATATTCAACATGTTCAAAATATGCATAATATACTCCATCAGTTGCTTCATAAACATATTCGTTATCACTATTTAATTGAGCGAGAATAAATTTAGGATATTCAATTTCTTGTTCTCCATAATATCTTTTTGAAGCGATGAGTTTATATGAATTTAATTCATCAATATCACCAGCATCTTCATCCCATTCGTAGAAATTGAATTGTAAAGAAGATTGATCATATTCTTCTTCAAGTGATAAGAAATCTTCTTGATACATTTTAAATAAGTTTTCTTGATCATAATCGAAAGAATAAGTTTCATTTTCTTTAAAGAAAGTGAAATTTCTTAAATAAGGATAACTAGTTACCTTACTACCTCCAATAAAACCTTCACCTGCGAAGTTTTTATTTAAAGAAGCATTTATTTCTTCATAAGAATATAATTCACTATTTTCTTTACTCGCGGCAGCATCATCAAATTCACTACCTAATACACGAGAATTAATTCCTCCAATATCAGAATTGTCATTGACATAATAATTATATTTAACATTATCATTTTTAACGTCATCAGTAAGGATATTTTCTACTTCTCCTGCGATATAACCAACTCTTAAAGTAGATGAATTTAATTTAGCAATTAAGGAAGATGCAACATTACTCTTTAATGTTGATGTCGCGGAAGCATATCCTACTATTCCGCCGAGATAATCGTTTCCTGAAATATTATTAGTCGCGTAACAATAAGTAATATCACCATTTGAATAACCCGCGATACCGCCTTCATATTTACCCGCGGAAGTTCCGCTTGTAAAGAGGTTACCACTTGAAATACATGAAGTTATTTTTCCAGAAGTTAGATAACCGACAATACCTCCTCCATAAGAACCAGAGTGAGAAGTAATATTACCTGTTGAGATAGAATTTTCTAGTTCAATACCAGTAGAATTAACGCGTCCAATAATACCTCCGACATTAGTGCTACCTTTTACTTCATTTTTATTAATACAATAAGCTAAATAATGTTTATTTAAATCTGTTTCTTCATTAGTTTCTTCTTCAGAAGAAGATTCATTTTTTAATGTACCAAATAAGCCTGCGATACCGCCAACATTGTTTTTACCATTAACAACTGCGTTATTAGTATTATAGAAGAACATACCAGTGGTAAGACCTGCAATACCTCCAACGTAATTACCTTCGTTATAATAACCAACGCTACCTTCATTTCTTGATAGTCCGATTACACCAGTTGAATATCCTGCAATACCACCGATTCTTTCAATGGTCTTTTTTGATGAATAAGAATAATTATTTACTTCACCTTTTGAAACAGATTCATAAATCTTACCACCGTTAAAACCAGCAATACCTCCGATAGTATTTTCACCTTTTACTTTAACATTAGCTTCAATTCCAATTAATGAACCATAGCCATAATTTTCACTTGAATCAGCGACAACATCATCTTCTTCTAATGCGTAATTTGAATTATAAGCGACTAAGCCACCGACAACGTTTTTTCCTTCAACCGTACCATCTATCTTAATATCAGTAATTGAGCCTAAGTTTTTACCGATAAAACCAACATTAGAACTACTCTCTGCTTTAATAGAAAGATTTTCGATTGATAAATTTTTAATTGAACCTTTTTTACCTAGGTAAGCAATAAAATTAAAGTTTGTTTCTTCATTATCACTTTCTAAGCTTAAATTATTGATTGAATGATAATTACCATTTAATTCACCATAGAATGCTTTAATGGAAGTTACATTTACACCTTTTAAATCGATTGATGAAGTTAAATAGAAAACTTTATTAAATGAATAATTGGCATTCTTATTACAATTAGAAATCATTTCTAAGAAATCATCAGTAGTTTCAATTTTAATATATTCAAGATCTTTAGTTTCATCAATTAAAGTATATTTATAATTTTGATTAACTCCATATAGATGACTATCAGAGAAATAAATTTCATAATAGCCTTCTTGATTAAACTTAATGTATTTAGTTCCATTCTTATAATAATTTTTACCATTGGTGATGTAATATTCTTTACCTACTTCATTTTTGGAAATATAAATTTTTAAATAATATTGATCATAATCTTTATCGTATAAAGAATCACTATCATCAATTAGAACAAATTTAAATTTATCATTTAATGATATTTTACCATCTTCAGTATAAAGATAACTATTGTTAATACCCGCTAAATAATAATCATCATATTTACGATCATCTTGGCTTAAAGCTGTAACATATGTATTATTTGTCACAGTGAGACTTAAATAATAATTACCGACATAACTACCATTCTTATAAGAAATCTTATCTTCATCGTCATCGTCATTAATTTCTTCAAATGTATTACCTTCCTTATGATAAATAATATATTCAACTTTTTGATCGACATTAGATAGATAAATATCTTGTGATTTATATAAATAAATATTAGGTGAAGTTAAATCTCTTTCTAAAAGAGTTAAGCCTTTATTATCATATGTTGCATCATATTGATTAAAGGTAATATCACGGAAATAAATATAATATTCTTCGACTTGTTCTAAATAGATATTATATACATAATCATCTCCTGAACCATATTCTCCATCTTTATTAAAACGATATGTATTTCCATCAATCACCTTATCTGGAGTATAGATAATATGATATTTGTTTGTTGATGAACATGTTAATGTTGATAAAGTTTCACCATTTTCATCAAATAAAGTAATAACTTGATCTTTAGAAATTTCGACATTATTTAATTCAAATGAATCATATTTCTTTTGATAAGGATTATAGCTTAAAGTGATTTCTTTACCATTTATATCACCTTTAATATCATCTTTAGAAACAACTTCATAAGTAATATGGCTATTAGATACATACATTGATCCAGTGACATGGTCTTCATCAAATACATATAATGGAGAATAATAGATGTTATAATCTAACGTAGAAGAATCTTCAACGCTCATCTCTTTATTATTAGAATTATAATATCTTGAACCATATTGATCACGAACATAGAAGTCATTACTAGAAGATAAAGAGACATCTTTTAAGACATAGATTTCTCCGCTTTCATCCATCTTATTTTTATTTAATAAAGAATAGTTATCACTTTTAAAACATACATAATAATTATTTTCTTCTGCGTAACTCACTAAAGCTTCATTTGAAGAAGTAATTACAAATGCGCTACTTAGTGCAAGAAGAGTCAGTATTTTTGATATTTTCATCTTTCATTTTCTCCTTTATATTTGAAATTAATTTTTTCGTATTTATTTCTGGAATTTTTGCTTTAGATAAGCCTTTATAGAAGAAATATAATAAACAAGGTAAAACAATTAAAACTGAAGCAATAGAAATTAATGTTCCTCTTCCTAAGCTTAATCCTAAAGTAGAAATAAGAGGATCACTTACTAAGAAATTAATTAAATATGCCGCGGAAACTAAGATTGTTCCGGATGTAATAATTGTTGGGAATGATTCATTTAGTGAAGCAATAAGAGCATCTTTCTTACTCATTCTTGTTTCTAATTCTTGATATCTATTAGTAATAACAATCGCATAGTCAATTGTCGCACCCATTTGAATGGAAGAAACAATTAAATAAACGAAGAAATAAAGGTTATTTCCTGATAGATAAGGGATAGAGAAGTTAATAAAGATTGCGCCTTGAATAACTGCGACAAGTAAAATAGGTAAGGCCCAGTTTTTAAAGGTAAAGACTAAGATTATATAAACAAAGCCAATTGTTAATAATGATATTAATAAGTTATCTGTTGAGAAAGATGCATTTAAATCATAACTTGCCATACTATCTCCAGCAAAAATACATCCTGAATTATAACCTTTAACTGATTTTTCGAGTCTTTCAATAAGCGCGAAAGTTTCTTTAGCTTCTACTTCCGAAGTAATATTACAAACAATACGTGTATAATTAGTTCCAATTAATTGATCTTCCGCATCAGTAATTTGATCTTTAATATCATAATAATTATCTAATGTTTCTTGTTCATCAGAAAGATAAGCTTCGATGAAGTCATCATATTTAAATGCACAATCACATAAATCTAAAATTGACATTGTATATTTATCTGGATTTGCTTGAAATACAGCAACTTCTTCAATACTATCATTTGTCTCATCTTTACTTAAGAAAGCATATGAATAATAAATTGATTTTGAGATTGATTGATCGACTCCGAGGAAATCAGCAAAATCGATATAATTAAGTTCATCAATTAAATAATGTGATATACCATTAGATGTTAGTTTTACGTTAGAAATACCAGTTACTTCATTAATTAATTCTTCTTCATCAAGAAGATCAACAACATGTCTTTCTACCGCATAATCACCTTTTGGAACAAGAACTACGAATTGGTTTTTACTACCAAATATTTCATTAATTTCTTGTTTTGCAATCATCTCTTCAGTTGGAGAAGAAGTATCAATCGAACTTTGTGAATAAACGTAATTAATTTGATTAGAGAAATATGCACCTGCACAAACTAAGCCAACAAATACAAAAGTATTCACATATCTTAATTTAATAACACCTTTACCTAAGATACTGATGTTAGGAACAAATGATTTATGAGATGATTTATCAATCATCTTAGAAAACATTAACATAAGTGAAGGCATTAGTAAGAAAACTGTAAACATTGAACAGATAATACTTTTTGCAAGAACTAATCCTAAGTCTTGGCCTAATTTTAAACTCATACAACATAAAGCTAATAAACCAGAAATAGTTGTAAGAGATGAAGAAGAAATTTCCACAATCGCTTTTGATAAAGCTTCGACCATTGCTTCTTCCGAATTTGGCGCGGTCAATTTTTCTTCTGCGAATCGATGACTTAAAATAATTGCATAGTCAATAGCAAGGGCAAGTTGAAGAATTACGCAGACAGAATTAGAAATAAATGAGATTGTTCCAAACCAATAGTTCGTCCCCATATTCAATAAGGCCGAAACACCGAAGACAATCATAAATACAATGACTTCCGCGTAAGAATTCGAAGTGAACAATAATACGATGATAATAATTACAACCGCGAGAACTAAAATCCTATTAATATCACTTTTTAGTTGCGAAGCATAATTATCAACTAAAGAGGCGGAAACTAAAGCATCATAACCACTCATTAAAGAAATGACCTTATTATAAGCTTCAACACATTCTGCATCATCTTCTGTTCCATCATAAGTAATAGTAAATAACGCACTTGATGAAGCATAATACTTACTAGTATTTTCAAATGGTAAATCCTTTACTCCAGGAATGAGTTTAATTTCATCTCTTAATGAAGAAGCATCTTCATAAGATATATTTCGAATGATAATTGTTGAAGTTCCATAAGTTACAAATTCTTCATCCATGATATCTAGAGCCCTTTTAGTATCAGTTGAGTTTGGTAAGTACGAATTAACCGAATATTCGATATTAACTTTAGGTATCGAGATAACGCTGTAAGCGATAAGGGCGATGAAGAGAATGATGATAGCTTTAGAAAATTTAACAATAAATCTAGCTACTTTTTTCATTTATCTTTTTACTCCTTTTCATATAGAAAACTAATTTGATTTTCTAAACGTGATTGAGTATACTATCATTAGATATAAGAAAAAAGCACTGTTATTTTAGAAACGTCTAAATTCGGACATTTTAATAAAATTAGTTCAAAAAGAAAGGTTAATATATGGTTAAAAATCGAAATTATCAAAAAACTGAGATTGCAATTAGAGAAGCACTTACTTCTTTACTGGAAGAAAAAGGCGATATTAATAAGATTACAGTCATTGATATTTGTACTAAAGCCGATATTTCTAAAAGTACATTCTATTGTCATTATAATAATATTTATGAACTATGTGCTGCTTTAGCGAGTGAACTAATTGATGTTCTCGATGAAACGATGGATAGTTATACTTCTTCTCATAATGACATAATTTATCCTTATGTTAATGCTATCTTCATCTTCTTAAAAGAACATGAAAAGTTATATCGTGCTGTTTTAAGTAATGAATATCCGATCCAAGTTCTTGATCGACTAAAAATAATATCTTTAGCGAGATTTTCTAAAGATACAAAGATTAATAATTTATCAAAAAATGAAAAAGTAAAAAAAGTTCAAATTTCTTTTGCTTCAAATGGAATGATCGATTTAGTAATTGATTATCTAAGAGGAAAACTCGATGTCACATTAGAAGAACTAGAAGATATTATAGTTAATATATTGAATAATTTAATTAAGTAACAAAAAAGTGAGGATTAACCTCACTTTTTAAATTGCATTTTGTTCTACTTGTTTATTAGGTTGAGCTTCATTAATTTTTTCTTCATTAAGTTTTTGTTCTTCTAAGAACTTCTTAACATTATTTTCACGAAGTTTCTTCGCTCTAATCTTCTTTTCATTAACATCATTTTTGTATGCGTAGATACCAAGAATTAATAATTCATAAGCACCAAAGATAATGGTAAACCAAATACCCATGCTTAAGAAAGATGTAGTCTTCCAAAAGAACCATGAATCCCACCATGTTTTAAAATTAGATTGGAATTCAATTAAGAAATATAATGGACTTAATTTCATTGAAGTTGTCGATGTACCAATGTGTTGAATTAATAACGCGAGTACTAAACAAACAACTCCCCAAGTTAAGAATACTCCACCGATAGATAAGTAAATAACTTCTGCGACTTTTTTGCCGTTAGTTTTTTTGCCTTGTGCTTTTTTAACTTTTTCGATATTCATTTAAATCTACCTCGGGATAAATATACAATAAATTAATGTAAGTTACAACTAATTATTTATTTTCTTCGTTAGCTTTAGCTAGTTGAGCTTGCATATTTCTTTCAAATTCAACTAATTGTCCCCAGATAAATTGGTGTTTTTCTCTCCAAATTGGTTCTAAACGAGCAACTTGAGCGAACCATCCTTGAAGAATCTTATCGAATTCTGCACGGAATGAAGAACCTTCTGGAACTGGTTGACGAGCAGAAATTAAATCGATACCAAATTCCATTTGTTTTGCGCATTCTTGGAATTGAGCAAAATCAGGACGAGCATTTTGTTTAACGAAATTGAACATGCCAATAACTTTCTTAATATCATTAACACAGAAATTTGATTGAGGTGATTCTTTACCTTCAGTTTCTTGCATTGCTTTATTGAATTCAACAAAGTGAACATTGAATAATAAATCTGCGAGAATCATTGAACAAATAATTCTGTAGAAATCATCATCGATTTGAACTAATTCTTCAACACCTGCTTCTAATGTACCTTCTTGTTTTTGGTTATTTAAATAAGCTTTAATGATATTAGATAATGATTGTCTTAAAGGTAAAATATAATCTAAAACCTTTAAATTTAATGAATGATCTGGTTTTACTTCTTCACCTTCAATTGAAACGAATGTTTGATCATCTCCATAACAAGTATCATACATTTCTTTTAATTGGCTTCTTACTAATTCACCATCTTTACCATTGTGGTCACAGAAACCATTGAATGGAGAATTTTCTTTGAAAGCTAATAAGAATGTATTCTTTTTAGCTTCGTACATACTCTTTGGGTATGACTTTCTATTTTGTACATATTCTAATGTATCTCTGACTGATAAGTTTAAATGATAGAAACTTAATGTAAAATGTGTTTTTTGATTCATAAATACTCCTTACTTAATATAATTCTTTAAATCGTCAAATGATTTGATTATCGTCTTTGCTTCTACGCGAACTTGGCTTGGTGCATGGGCCATACAAAATGAATTAGGGAATTCTTTAAACATTGATACGTCGTTACCTGAATCGCCAACAACTGCGACTTCATCACGAGTATAACCTAGTTTTTCAATTAACTTTACTAATGAAACAGCTTTAGTAACTTTACCATCAGTTATTTCAATTGCGTTAGTTGACCAAGAAAATGTAAATGTATTTTCTTGATGTTCTGAATTCCATTTTTCAGTAAATAGACGTGCTTTCTCGACACCTTTTTTACCCGTTCCAAACCATGGCATCATCTTATAAATCTTATTAGAAGGATTCTTAATAAATTCTTCTGTCTTCGATTTACTAATAACAAATGGTTCATAATACGCGCCTTGAAGATTAAAACCAAGATAGCCACATGCGCGAACAAATGGTCCGACATTACTTGAATCGACATACATCACTTTGTCACTACCAAAAATCATCCAAACCTTGACAATCTTAAGTTCAGATAATTTTTCGTAAAGTTCAAAAGCTTTTTCATTATCCATTGGAGTTTCTTCAACTAATTCACCTTTATGAATCATAAAGGCTCCATTACATCCGACAATTGATAATTGATTCTTTCTTTCAAGACATTCTTCAACTTTAGTAGCGATACGATAATTTCTTCCTGTTACGAGAATTATTTCTTTTCCAGATTCTAAAGCATTCTGGAGGAATTGCTTGTTTTTCTTAGAAATTAAATGTAACTTGCGCTTTGGATAGAATAATGTTCCATCTAAATCGGTTGCGATAACTTTAATCATTCACATCACCTCAATAATTATACATTTTAGTAGATCAATAATCTATTTATTTTTATTATTATTTCTTATTTAAAGTAATAAAATAGGAAAAAAGAGTAGTTCTAAGATAGAACTACTCAGAAAGGAAACAAAAATCTATTCTTTTCCTTGAAGGACACCATATCCTCCATCTTCTCTCTTATAAACAACTGATACACAGTCATCTTCTTCATCTTTGAATAAGAAGAAGTTATGTCCTAAAGATTCCATTCTTGTAATAGCTTCGTTTAAATCCATAGCTTTTAAGTAAATTTCCTTTACTCTAACCATTTCATCATTGCCATCATCTTCTTCTTGAACAAAGTTTTCGAATGCAATAGATTCACCTAAGCTTAATTTATGTCTACGATCTAACTTAGTTTTAAGTTTTCTCATTTGACCTTCTAATTTATCAATAGCAATATCAATTGCGGCATATAGGTCATCATGTTTAACTTCGACACGGAAATCCATCATCTTTGTGTTAATGGTAATTTCTACCTTTTGCGATGTTTTATAAGTTCTTACTAGTACCTTTGCAACAACATCATCATTAATTACAAAGTATTTATCCATACGATGTAATTTTTCTTCTATTGCATTACGAATTGAATCTGTAACGACAATATTCTTACCAACAATTTGGCATTTCATATAAGTACCTCCGTCACAAAATGTGATTTTCTATAGTTATCTCTAACTACATCTATATTATACAATGAAAGCGCTAATATGAAAATACCCCAAAGTTAAAATTTACCTTTTTTTAACTATTTAAGAGAAAAATAAGAAAATTTTATGAATATCAAAATATAAATTCAAAAAAATCGACTATTTTCTATATATTTTAAAATATTTATCTATTATAGCCTTAATATATGTAAATTTGTAAAGAAAAAGAACCCTGAAGGTTCTTATTAAATATTTGTTTTATCTTTGATAATAAGTTTAGGATCTGAACAAACTACAATCGTATTATCTTGAATTGATTTTGTTAAGAAAACACATGATCCAATTGTGACATTATCACCAATAATAGTTTCTCCTCCTAAAACGTTCGCTCCAGCATATAGAGTAACGTAATTACCGATAGTAGGATGTCTTTTATCATTTTTAAGTGCTCTACCACGTCCTAATGATAACGCTCCTAAAGTAACTCCTTGATACATCTTGACATGGTGACCAATAATTGTCGTTTCACCAATAACAATTCCAGTCCCATGATCAATAAAGAAATATTCGTCGATTGTCGCGCCAGGATGAATATCGATTCCTGTGCGAGAATGAGCAACTTCAGAAATAAAGCGAGGAATTAAAGGAATATCGAGTTGCACTAATAAATGAGCGATTCGATATACCATAATCGCGTAAAAACCCGGATAAGTCACCACTATCTCTTCATAAGATTTACTAGCTGGATCAGATTCATAAAAGAATTCTAAGTCTTTTAGTAATTTTTCTTTCACTTCATCTAATAAAGAAAAGAATTTATCTTTTTTAGCTTCATCTTGAGAAACTGCTAGAAGAAATAATCTTTTACTATCTTCTAATTTAGCTTCTAAATCATCAACTTGAGAAAAATAATTAGGAAAAAGATAATCTTTAATATCATCAATAAAACTAGATAATATTGCCTTATTAGGTACTTTTGAATAACTGATAGGTTCTAATTTCATGTTTTTCTCCTTTTAAAAAGCCAATCAACAGATTGGCTCAATATTATTTCATTAATTCTTTTATTTGGTCTACTTTATCTAAATATTCCCAAGGACAATCAACATCTGGTCTACCAAAATGGCCATAAGTTGCAAGATCTTGATATTTGAAAGAAGGTTTTGTTAAAGAGAATTTCTTGATAATTGAATTTGGTCTTAAATCGAATAGACTATTAACAATTTCAAGAATCTTTTCTTTTGAAATAGTTTCAGTATTAAATGTTTCTACTGCAATCGAAACTGGATGAGATTCACCAATTGCATAAGATAATTGAACTTCGACTTTTTTAGCTACTCCAGCCGCGCATAAGTTCTTCGCGACATATCTAGCTGCATAAGCAGCAGATCTATCAACTTTAGAAGGATCTTTACCTGAGAAAGCTCCTCCACCGTGACGACCAACACCACCATAAGTATCGACAATAATCTTTCTACCAGTTAAACCAGTATCTCCATCAGGTCCGCCGATAACGAAACGACCTGTAGGATTAATTAATACTTTGAAATCATCATTAAATCCAAATGATTTAATAACAACCTTCATAATCTTTTCAGTGACAAATTGTTTAAATTCATCCATATTAACATCTGGATCATGTTGAATAGACATTAAAACTGTATCGATTTTTGGACTACCTGAAGTATAGTCAATCGTAACTTGTGACTTCATATCAGGACGTGCACCTTTAAATTCACCTTGATGTCTTAAATTAGATGCATAACGAACTAACTTATGAGCGATAACGATGGCAAGAGGCATATAATTTTCTGTTTCATCACATGCATAACCAAACATAATACCTTGGTCACCAGCACCTTGGTCTTCTTCTTTTTCTCTTACTACACCCATATTGATATCTGGAGATTGTTTCTTAATACGATTAATAATTTCACAATTTCTTCCATCGATACCTAAATCATTAGAAGTATAACCAATCTTAACCATCACATCACGAGCGATTTTTTCATAATCAACATGAGAAGAAGTTGTAATTTCTCCTCCGATAACTAATAAATTAGTAGTTGTAAAACATTCGCAAGCAACGTGAGAAGAAGGATCTTCTTTTAAGCAAGCATCAAGAATTGCATCAGAAATTTGATCACATAATTTATCTGGGTGGCCTTCAGAAACCGATTCAGATGTAAATAATATTTTTTGTTTTGTCATAAATATCCCTTCTATCTTTAATATTATAGATAGAAGCATATCTAAGCATATTAAAGCATTTTGGTTTGCAGTCTTCATAAGAAGTACTAGCAAACCATAATACTTCTTATTTTTTTATTGTTTTTAAAGCTTGAGCGATTTGATCTGGACAAGATGTAGGTTTCATACCACAAGTAATTCCTTCAAGTCTTTTAATTGCTTCATCAATATCCATACCGACAAGTAATGAACCAATACCTTTTAAATTACCATTGCATCCACCAGTGACCTTTAAAGAAACAATCTTGTTATCTTCATAGTCAATATCCATTTGTCTAGAACATACACCCTTAGGAGTATAAGTTAAATGTTCCATAAAGATTACCTAAATTATTTAACGATTTCTCCGAATACTTCGCCGCTTAATGCACCAGCATTAGCTTCATCTGTATCAATGTGCATTGCTAAAGCATATGTTGGAGAAACTCTAATAACTGTATCACCGAAGATTACGCTTCTACCTGTATCTTTTAATACTTTAACAGATACGATATCACCATTCTTAACGCCGAAAGTTTCTGCATCTGCAGGAGTCATATGAATATGACGTTTAGCTGCAATAACGCCTTCTTTTAATTCTACTTCACCAGCAGGGCCAACTAATTTACATACACCAGATCCAGCAACATCGCCAGATTCTCTAACAGGAGCGACAACGCCTAAAGTTCTTGCATCAGTTAAAGATAATTCAACTTGGTCTGCTTTTCTAACTGGTCCTAAAATAGAAACGCCTTTTAATCTTGATTCTACTAATTCACCTGTAACTTTGTTTTTCTTATATGCAACTAAATCAACTTTTTGATTTGATGCAAATTGTCCAGGTTGTGATAATTCTTTTTTAACAGTTAATTCTGCACCTGTACCGAATAATTTTTCTAATGTTTCTTGTGTGACGTGTACGTGACGTGCACTAGTTTCAATAATAAATTTTGCCATAATATTTCATACCTCTTTATTTACAAAATGCTTATTTCAGCATCTATAATTATACTCTCTTAAAGACAATTTTGTCTATATCAAAATATGAACATCATTAGAAGATAATATTATATCGATATAAGGTTGACCCTCCTAACTACCATTAGAATAAATAAAAGCCCATCGAAAGATGGGCATAGAAACTAATTAACCCATCATTCAGTCATTAGCACCTTGCTTATGCAGGTTGCTGTACGGTCTTAAGGACTGTCCCTCGCGTACTCTATATGGTGAAAACATCATAAAGTGAAAAGAATCATAAGTCAAGAAAAATAATTATTTTTATTAAAAGACTTGACCTCAAGTTCACTTTAGAAATTAGGATATAACTTATAAGATAAAATAATAACAAAAAAGCAGTTAAAAGTTTGAATTAAATATTTTACTATCTTAAAATATTGTTATTGTTAATATAAAAATTTTGAAGGGAGATGTTTATATGCTTTTTGGCAAACATGTCAATAAATATTATAAAAAATATTTCTGGTATTTCTTCATTGGTATAATCGCGGTTATTGCCGTTGATTATATTCAATTCTTCATTCCAGAAATAATCGGCCAAATAATTGATGACTTAGAAAGCGGCGTAGTTACAATTAATTCATTCGAACCATTAATTAAAAATGTTTTTTACATTTTAATTGTTGGGGTTGGATTATTCATCGGAAGATTCATCTGGAGAATATGTATATTTGGTGAATCAAAAAAAATCCAAGCTGACTTACGTTATGAAATGTTTAAGAAAACTGAGATTCTTTCTCAACGTTATTATAAAGAAAATAAGACTGGGGCAATTCTATCTTATTTTAGTAACGATTTA
Source organism: Azospirillum sp. CAG:239 (assembly GCA_963653535.1). Taxonomy (GTDB): domain Bacteria; phylum Bacillota_I; class Bacilli_A; order RFN20; family CAG-449; genus UBA3210. Next base: position 66,349 of record CAVJWU010000001.1, on the reverse strand, counting down.
GAAACCATTGAAGAATCATTTGGTTTTGGTGTAGTTCAATTAATCGATGGTATTTTCTTACTTGTCATCTCTTTAGTTAAGATGTTTATGGTTCAACCGATCTTAACTTCTATTACCCTTATCCCAATTATCGGTTTAGGTTTAGTCGCCTATTTTGTCGATAAGATGATGGAAAAAGCTTATGAAAAAAGACAACAAGCTTATGATGATTTATCAGATTTCGCTCAAGAAAACTTCACTGGTATAAGAGTTATTAAGGCTTTTGTTAAAGAAAAGAAAGAACTTAAGGCATTTAAAGAAGTCGCAGCGAAAAACAAAGATACTAACGTCAATTTCGTTAAAAAATCTCAATTACTTGAAATTCTCTTTGACTTATTTATCTATTCAATCATTTGTATTTGTTTAGCTGGTGGAGCTTATTTAGTTTATCTTTATATCTCATCAAATAAAACTCAAGGTTTAAGTGTTGGTACATTAATCACCTATCTAGGCTACGTTGATACGATCATTTGGCCAGTATTCGCTCTTGCAGGAACTATTAACCTTATGGCAAGAAGTAGAACATCTTTAAAAAGAGTATCTTCTCTTCTCGATGAAGAAGTAGAAATTATCGATGGACAAGTTGTTACTCCTGATCAAATTAAAGGGGAAATTGAATTTAAGAATTTCTCTTTTGCTTATCCTGATGCACCAGAAAAGTTAGTATTAAAAAATCTTAATTTCAAAATAAATGAAGGTGAGACGATTGGTATCATCGGTAAAATCGGTGCCGGTAAATCAACATTAGTCAATATGTTATTTAGATTATATAACGTAAAAGAAAATACTTTATTCATCGATGGATATGACATCATGCATCTACCTATTAAATTTATTAGAGATAATATTGGTTATTGTCCTCAAGATAATTTCCTCTTCTCTGATTCAATTAAAAATAATATTGCATTTTCTAATAACAATATCGATATAAATCAAGTTAAAGATGCGGCAGATTTTTCTTCTGTTTCACAAAATATTGAAGAATTTAATGATAAATATGAAACGCTGATTGGTGAAAAAGGAGTTTCATTATCAGGTGGACAAAAACAAAGAATCTCAATTTCTCGTGCGATTGTTAAAGATCCAAAAATCTTAATCTTAGATGATTCAGTTTCCGCGGTCGATGTTAAAACTGAAGAAACAATCTTAGATAATATTCACAAGATGAGAAAAGGTAAAACAACTATTCTTATCGCTTCAAGAGTATCTTCAGTAAAAGGATTAGATAAGATTATTGTTATGAATAATGGCGAAGTTGAAGCATTTGGTTCTAATGAAGAATTATTACTTTCTTCTCCAACTTATAAGAAGATGGTAGAACTTCAAACTTTAGAAAAAGAATTGGAGGGCGAATAATATGGAAGAACACGTTTACGAAAAAAATGATCGTAAAATGTCAGATTTTGAGATCATTAAAAGAACATATGTATTTATTAAGCCTTATATTTTTAAATTAGTCTTAGTTCTTCTCGGTATGTTAATTATGATTGGCCTAGACTTATTAGCCTCTGTATTACCAGGAACTATTACTTCTGAATTAAGTAAAGAACTTGCGACAGATTTAAATATGCCTTATATTTTCTTCTTATGCGGTTTAACATTTGTCACTTACATGTTAAATACTTTATTTGTTTACATCACTTCAATTAGTTTACAAAAAATTGGTCAACAAATTATTTATGATATTCGTTTAGTTGTTTTTAGTCACATTGAAAACATGTCAATATCACAAATTAATGAAATACCAGTTGGTTCTTTAGTTACTAGAGTTGCTTCTGATACTAACGCATTAAGTAACTTATTCACTACTACTATCGTAAATTTAATTAAAGAATTATTAACTCTCATCGGAGTTATTGTTGTAATGTATCTCATCAATTGGAAGATTGCCACTATCTTAATGTTCTTTCTACCAATTATATTTGTTATTTCCATCATCTTTAGAAAATATTCACGAGCGAATTATCGTAAAGTAAGATATTCTTTCTCCGTCATGAACGCTTTCTTAAATGAATCGATTTCTGGCATGAAGATTACTCAAATCTTCAATCAAGAAAAACGTAAAGAAGAAGAATTCAATCGTTTAAATAAAGATATTGTTTCTACTTTACAAACAGATGTTAAGATCTTTGCTTTTTATCGTCCTACGATTACTTTAATCTATTATATCGCACTTGCTTGTATTTTTGGTTTTGGTTGTTATTTCTACCTTCAAGATGTTTCAATGAACTTAATTACAATTGGAACAATGGTTGGAGGAGTACAAATGTTTTATTCCTTGACAAGTAAATTCTTTAACCCAATTCAAAATCTCGCAGATAGATTAAATGAACTTCAACGTGCTTTTACTTCTAGTGAAAGATTATATAATTTATTAGATACTAAACCTAATTTTGAAGATAAAGAAGATGCGATTGAAATAACTAAATTTAAAGGTGAAATCGAATTCAAAAATGTTTGGTTTGCTTATAAAGAAGGCGAATGGGTCTTACAAGATGTTTCTTTCCATATCTATCCTAAACAAACAGTCGCTTTTGTCGGAGCGACTGGGGCAGGTAAATCAACTATCTTACAATTAATCGTAAGAAACTACGATGTGACAAAAGGACAAATCTTAATTGATGGTATTGATATTAAGAATATTAAGATTGAATCATTAAGAAAAGGTATTGGTCAAATGTTACAAGATGTCTTCCTCTTCTCGGGAACGATTAAATCTAATATTAATTTAAGAGATGATGAAATTAGTGATGAACAAATTGATCAAGCAGTAAAATATGTTAACGCTGATCAAGTAATTAATAAACAACCAAACGGAATAAATGAACCAGTTAAAGAAGGAGGCAATAACTTCTCAAGTGGTGAAAGACAATTATTAAGTTTCGCTAGAACTATTGTTCATAATCCTCAAATATTAATTCTTGATGAAGCAACCGCGAATATTGATACAGAAACTGAAAAAGTCATTCAAAATTCTCTTCTTAAAATGATGAATGTCGGAACGATGTTAATCGTCGCTCATAGATTATCGACAATCCAACATTCCGATAATATTATCTGTTTACAAAAAGGTAAAATCATTGAAAGTGGTAATCACCAAGAATTATTAAAAAAACATGGTTATTATTACAACCTTTATAAACTTCAATATAAAGATCAAGAAGTTAAAGCTTAATAAAAAGAGCCTGAAAACAATTGTTTTCAAGCTCTTTTTCTATTTAAATATCGTTATTATCGTACTAGAAGAGATTATAAACTCTAGAAACTAAAAGATGATAATAATCTTCCACGTAAGCGATGATTAAGTTTTCTCAATCAATAATTTCCTAATGGTAAAGAAATGATACATTTAATTATTAAATAGGATAAAACAAATAAAGTTATATATTAAATTAAATAATAAAGAATAAGCATTCTTCTTTTTGTAAACATATCTACTTCTACGTTAGATTAGATTTTATCAAAATTATTTTCTTATCTTTTCAGTAATAAATTTTAATAAAAAGATATATAAAGGTAAGCCGATAAGAATGAATAAACCTAGAGTTAAATAAGTTTGTAATGCTTGTTCATTTAAAGCGATTAATGAAGGACAGTTCCAAGGTTGAAACATTTCTTTAAAGAACTGCGCATGGAAGATATTTCCATCTTCTGATTTAATCATTGAAAAGGTAGTTGCTTTACCTCCAATAAAACTTGTTGGAGAGAATAATCCAGCTACAAAAGTAGATAAGAAAGTAACGATTAATACTCCTTTACGATATTTATTATGTGGATAAGTCATACAAATTAGCACAATTAATCCAGAAATTGTCGTTAATAAAGAAATCATCGTACTAACATTTGAGTTATTAAATATGACATTAGAAGAACAAAGTAAAGCAATTTGATTAATTAAAATCGGTAATAGAGCTGCGAAAGTCATAAATGTTCCAGAAAGTAAGGCTTTAAATAAAACATTATCTTTAAAATTTCCTTTAATAGGTTCTTTAGAACTTTCTAAAGAAAGTAAGAAACCGCCAAGAGCGATGATACTAAACTGCATAAGGTAAATATTTTCTACGCTGAAGAACATTTGTCCTTTCTTAAATGGTATTAATAATAATGATAATAAAACAAAGCAAGTTGTTTTCATTAAGAAGAGGGTGGCTGATCTTTGAATGTTATTAACTACTCTTCGGCCTTGTGAAATAACTTCTTTTAAATGGACAAAATCATCATCCATTAATACGACATCACTACAAGCTTTAGCTGCATCCGTAGCCTTTTTAAAGGTAATAGAAGCATTAGCCTTTCTTAAAGCTAAGATATCATTTACTCCATCACCAGTCATCCCTACTTTTTTATTTTTTGCTTGTAAAGCTTCAATAATTAATTTCTTTTGTTCAGGAGAAACACGGGCAAATATCGTATAATTATCGACTAAAGAAGGTATCTCTTCATCTTTAACATTTTCTAAAGAAATGTATTTAGATGTATCTTTTACTCCGCATTCATGCGCGATATAACTGACCGTTAAAGGATTATCGCCAGAAATAATCTTAATATCGAGATTATTTTCATAAAAATAAGCGATAGTATCTTTCGCTGATTTTCTAATATTATCTTTTAAGATGAATAAAGCGATTAAAGTTTCATCTTTCTTTAAGGCGATAACTCTACTACCTAAAGAAGATTCTTTCTTTACTATTTCATATTCTTTTGATGAAGGAGAAATCAAATAATCAGGTGCTCCTAAAGTAAGTTTAGTTTTATCATCATAAACTAAAGAAGAACATTTATCTTTACTAGAAAAAGGTATGTAAGAATAATTCTTTATTTCTTTAGTTTGATATTTATTTTTTAATGCCACCGCGGTGGAATTATTATCTGTAGAAGCAAAATTAAATTCTTTAATAAAGGTAAGAACTTCTTCTTTATTAATGAATGTTATTTCGCGTGTTACCTCCATCGTTCCATCTGTTAAAGTCCCTGTTTTATCTAAACAAATAGTATCTACTCGCGATAAATTTTCTAAAGAATATAAATCTTGAATTAAAGTATTTTCTTTCGCTAATTTAACAATTGATATTGCGAGTGTTAAAGAAGTTAAAAGTACTAATCCAGTTGGAATTACTCCTATCGCGAAAGCTCCAGCAGTAAGAACAATTCTTGCCCAAGTAGAAGCGCTAGATAATGAATAAGTAATTGATAAATCTTCGCTCCAAACGGAAGGATCATTACCCCAACGAGCAACTTTATAAACCAATGTTGAAATAACAACAATAACAATACCGATTAAAACCAATGCTAAAAATTTAATTAAGGTAAAGATTGATACCATTAATTCTGATTTATTTTTTGAAATAGATTTAACTTTACTTGATAATTTATTCGCGTAAGTATCTTCTCCAACAGAAATTACTTTACCTTTACATGAGCCAACGATAACGCTAGATCCTGATAATAACTTATCTCCATCGCCTTTTTTAATTAAATCAGATTCACCCGTTAATAAAGATTCATCAATTTCGATATTACCTTCTATAACGACAATATCACATAAAACTTGATCACCAGCATTAAGAATAATGATATCATCAAGAAGAATTTCATCAGAATAAATAATTTCTTCTTTACCATTTCTAATAACTTTTGCTTTAGCTTTATTAACAATATTAATTTTATGAAGAACAATCTTAGAATGAATTTCTTGAACACTTCCAATAATTGAATTAATAAAGACAGGAATTATAAAAGTAAATTTAGAATAGCCAAAATAAGTATCCGCGACATTCTTATTTCCCGAAGCATTTAAATAGATAACAAAGAAAAGGAAGACTAAACAAATCGACATTAAAACAACATTAAAAGAATTAAAGAAATTATCAAATATAATTCTTAAATAAGATTTTTCGTTATCGGATTTACTTTTATTAATAAATCCCCCGTTAATTCTTTCTTCGATTTGTTTATCATTTAATCCTTCATTGACATTAGGAGTAATTCTATTAATTTCAATTTTCTTTTTCATATTTATTTCTTCTCTGGGTAAGTAGTAGTAACAATTTCTTTTCTAGAACCTACTTCACCACTTTCATAAGGTTTAAGCACATAATCTAGATTTGTTTGGTCAAAATAAGTAAGTGAATAAGTTGTCGCATTACTTATTTCAATTGTATAAGCTTCTTCAACTGGAATATAAAAATATACTATTTTTGAATAATTACCTGTAGTTAAGCTTCCTAAAGTAGATAAGTAGTTATTAGTTAATTCACCACACACTTCTCCATCTTTATCTTTAATAATAATTTTCGTTTCACTATTTACATCATTAACGCTTAAATAATAATAACTTCCATCACTATTATAAGAAATAGGTGTCGAGTAATTAGGATCTAAAGCCATTAAATGGGCTAAAGTAATTTCTGGATTCATCGCTTTAAGAATCGCTTTTATATTAGTTAAATTAATTAAACTTGTTAAGAAAGAGCTATCTAACATACATATTGACATAATCATTCCAATAAAGGAATGTAAGGTATTTTGTAAAATAGTAGGACTAATATTTAAGCCTAAAGAAACTAAATTAGAACGTAATAAAACTAAAAAATCATTGATAAATGCGTTTTGATCATGAAGTAAATTATTTATATATAAATCAATATTACTCGATGAAAGTAAATAACGAACTAAATTCATCGCAAGAGTTTCAAGACTAAATTTAAGTGAACCATTTTTAAAAACAACAGTCAAAAGTTGTTTTAAGCCTTCTTCATAGTCAGTATAATATTTTTCTTGTGATTGTAAGCCAAAAACTGCGATTAATTCTAAAAATTCATCTAAATATAAGCCGACATTATAATTAATACGTGTTTTCGTATCGACAATACTATAATAAGATGCTTCATCACGATTTAAAGAAAAATTATCGATGATATAATCACCTAATTCACTACTAGCATCTAAAGAAGCATATTGTGCTTTCATATTACTAATAAGACGATTATAATTAACATTTCTAACTGAATCAGGTAAATAATAATCTACTCCATAAGTAGTAAAATCAAGTTCTTTAAAGCCAATCTTATTAAAGATATTATTAGGATTAATGATATTATGAATATTTGAATAAATCTTGTCTTTAGGAGAAATTTCTTCTTTAGTAGAAACGCCTTTAAAAGCATCAAAACAATATCCATAGATATCTTCTTTTTCTAATGTTACGCGATTATTAAATAATGAAGTCGACTTCGAAATCATTTTATCTAATTGACCTAAGGAGATATTATTAATCGCTCCTCCACGAGAAAAACCTACGCTCCAAAGTTTGATATTTCCGGATATATTATTATTAACGATATAATCTTCTAAGGTATTTAAATATATTTGACTCATTTCAGAATAGCCTTGGTGACCAGAAACTTCTTTACCATTACCAAATGTCACATTATTGACCCATTCAGTTTCGTAATTTCTTCCTCGTAAAGCTACCACGATTAATGTTTTTTCACCTAGTCTTTTTTGACCAATTATAATACCAAGAGAAGTAGAAGTAGGTTTATTTTTAAAGCCATCATTAATGTAAATAGAACTAAAGCCATAATTCTTTAAGAAATTTTCAGCATTGATATAACGTAAAGAATATCCTTCTTCAACATTTTTACCATTAAATGCGCTCATCGATAGAGCCATTGAACAAGTAGATAATGAAGGATTATAAATGCTACCACCTTCATCAAAATAACTATCTTCATAATAACTAATTCCAGAATAAGATTTACTTTCTCCTGCTCCATATGTAAAGCTATATCTTTTTTTACTTGTTCCACATGAAGTAAGCATAAAAGAAGAAATTAAAATCATTAATAGACCTTTTTTAAATTTCATAATTTAAATTTCTCCTTTCGTTAATAAAAATATTTTAATGATTATAAATAAATATTAAAAGCATTTTTAAAATAAAAATCTTTTTACTATGTTTTTAAAAGATTTTTTCATTATAATATTAATACTACAAAAGAAAGGAAGTTCTCGATATGGATGAAGTGATATCATATAACGAATATCTTTATAATAAACGTAAAGAAATGAACATGTCGAAAAGAACTTTCGCAAAATTTTTACACATTCCTACTTTATTTTATCGTTATTTTGAAAATGGATATGTGAAGCCTTCAAAGAGATCTATTAAGAAGATATCGGATGCTTTAAATATTGATTATTCGATTTATCTAGAAGGAATATCATCTTATCCGAAAGAATTAGATGAAAATGAATCACGTTTTGTTCGATGGTATCGCCATATCTTATCAAAAAAGATCACTAAATACATTTTATTAGTTACAATTCTCTTTTCTTGTATATTCGCTTTCTTTGGTTATAATTCTTACGCTTATACTATGGAACATGCAAGCGAGTTTTATACTTCTGAATACGTAGAATTCGTTCATCAAGTTAGAGAAAAAGGATCTCCTACTTTCTCCTTTCTTCATGAATCATTACGACCTGAAATACATGAATCAACCACTGATAAATTTGTTTCTATAAGTGCATCAACGAATGATTATGCAATTAGAAGCCTAAATGCATATATTAATTATAAAGAAGAAAAAGGCGCTACTTATTATATTGTTCCTAATCTTGCTAATGATTCATTAACTACTTTAAACGTTCAATATATTGATTATAATACCTTAGTTAAATATATCTCCTCTTTTACAATTGAAGATGATGTATTTACGCTAAATGAAAATATTACTACTGAATCTAATGAAGAAATAGATAAAGTAACCTTAGAAAAAGTAAAAGAAAAGATGAAAGCTCATGTTAATGATGTCTATAATGATTTCACCTCAATGATAAAAACAACAACTAACATGGACTATTCATTTAAGACTTTACTTATTGATCACGCGAAAGGGGCTAACGCAAACTTATTTACCGAGATTTCTTCTCTTGGTGCTTTCTATTTAGGCATTTGCTTTATCGTTGGTTTCTTATTCTTATATCTATTCGCCATCTTCTTTGGTAAAAATAAATTTAGAAAACAAGAAGTTGTCCAAGAAATAGTTTCGAAAAATAAGACATACAAAGAGCCTAAAAAAGATATACGTTTCTTTCCTTTTATTCCTGAAACTGTCTTTGAAATAGTTGGTATCTTCTTAATTCTCTTTGGTTCATTTAGAGTTATTATTAACGTCAATATGTTATTCTATAATACTAATATGACCCAAGTAACTTATAATGATGCAACAAAAAAGATGTTTATCTATTTTACAGTTGGTATGTTCTTACTCTACTTTATTGATTTTGACATCTACATGGGTGATAAAAGAAGTATCAGAAACTTCTTTATGTTCTCCTGTATCTTCTTTGGTTTATATTTCATTGAAACAACCTTAGTTACTTATTTAACTAATACACGTGGCATTACTTCTTTAATTACTAATTTTGTAAATGTACCGAATAATTTTGGTTCAATTGCTTGTTATTTCGGTATTATGTTCTTCTTGTTCTATACTCCTGACTTTATTAATACAAAAAAAAGAAAGATCATCTATAGGTCACTTTCAATAATACCAATCATTTGGATTATCTTTACTACTTATATTCACTTAAACGCTAAAGCATTAGGTATTAAAAGTAATATATGGATTGATTATTTCTTCACTACTGAAAGACCTCAATTCTCTTTCTTATGTATCACTTATTTAGTTTCTTTATACTTTATTAGATTATTTATCGTTCATAAATACGGAAGTACTAACGCGAATAAGATCTTTACTGGTAATAAATATTTCTTCATTAAGAATATCTTAGTATGTGTAATTATCTCCTTAATCGCGTTAGAAGAATATTTAAACCGTAATATTTCCACTAACGTAAGAGGTTTAGGTCAATATTATCAAATTATCTATCTAGTACCATTCTTATTATTCTATCATCCTCATCTAGGAAAGAGATCAAAGATTGTCGATTACTTCACCATGTCTTTATATATGTTATTCATTTCCATTGGTTATATAGTCGCAATACTAACAATAATTCATATGATATTAAATTAGTCCTTGAAAAAGGACTTTTTTAATACTATTTTGTAACAATCTTCATTTCTTTGTAATTTTCTAGTGATTTTTTTTATCATATGTATTATTATGTTACTATGAATACGGAGGTCATAAAATGAAGAAAGAAGAAATCGATTCGAGAATCACCAATGCATTAATATCATTAATGGAAGAAAAAGATTATAATTCCATCTCTATTACTGATATCACATCAAAAGCTGGATTAAGTAGAGTTACTTATTATCGTCATTTTGATACTAAAGAAGATGTCTTAATTAGATTCTTTGAAATGTCCAAAGATAAATTTATGAATCAACTAAAAAGCAACAATGATTTAAATGCACCAGAAACTAATGAAATCGCAATTCTATCATTATTCTTATTCTTTAAATCTAATATGAGAACTAATAAATGCTTAAGAAAAGCTCATTTAGATATGAAATTATTAGATTTCTTATCAACTGAATTCTTAAAGGTATTACCAGTTCAATTTGATAAATATGTTGCTTACTTTATGGCAGGAGCTTTATTTAACATCATGATCAATTGGTTAGATAACGATTGTAAAGACCCAATTGAAGATGTTTCTAAACCATTCCTTGAATTCCAAAAAGCAATTGATCCAAGAAAATAAAAATATAAAATAAATTTACAAATAAAAATCACAGAATCTCTGTGATTTTTTTTAATTTGAACTAGTACAATCTTCTTTATTTGTAGAAGTTTTAGTACCCGTGCTAGAAGGAGTAAGAATACTTGACGAAGAATCGTAATAATAAACCCCGATACTTTCATCAACTAATCTTCTAAAAGCTACAATTGTATCAGAAGTTGTATCACCAATTATAAATGTTACGTTAGAACTAGAATACCCCTTGTTAGCGACATACGAACTAGAGCCTTCATCATAAGTTTTAATTTTAGTCAATGAATCACCTACTTTAGTGACAAAGTCAAATTGACCTAAATTTGTTAATGTAGAAGTACTTCCGCTACCACTCGCAGTTCCAATATCAATATAAACAATGTAAGGGTTATTGCTAGTACCGGCATATTTTGTAATAAAAAATTCATATCCGGCATCTATATCAGCCTGAGTAATATCAACGCCATAATAATATGGTGTATATGCTTTAGTTCCCCCATAAATAATGCAACCACACATATCGTTTGTAAAATCATTACCTTGAATATATTTTCCATTAGAAAAACCAGTTGAATAATCTTTAGGTGTACTTCTTTTTAAACGAAAAATAGCAATTGCTGCGTTTGTTACTAATCCACTTGATTTTGGATTTATAGCCACAAATTCAAAGCGGCCTGGCTTAGTTGGGGCTACCCAAATGCCTCTACCTGGAATAAATAAACTTCCTTTCCAATTACCAACTTTAGCGTTATTTACAACTAAATAGCTATCATTACTACTTGGAAAAGCCGTTCCTGTGCTAGATCCACCATCACTAAAATAAGTGCCTGTTAAAGCCATCGCGCTATCACCTTTTCGATAAGTCGAATTAGAAGAAATAGCTGTTTTTAAATAAGTCTTAATTTTATCAATGTGTTCAGTGTCGTCTTCAACGCTAATTTGAGAGTTATTAGCCGTTTGCATATTATCAAAATTAACTTTAGATGAATCAAAATAATCTTCGTATACTTTTACTTCTCCACCAGAATAATATCCAATGTTAGTTCCAGTTGAAGCAACTGGTATTGTAGAAGCATTTGTTACATTAAGCGTATATCCAGTACTAGATACAGTTGTTGTTATATCACTACCATCTTCATTTTTATAACTTACAATGCCACTAGTAGAATCAAAATCAAAAGGTATTGCATATGCTTTAGGGATAGACATAGTACCACCAGAAATCATAGTAGTCGAATCAACAGTTTTAGCTTTTTCATATAATTTTCTCAAATCGATACTTGTACCATAATCAGTTCCTGAGCCGCTAGAATCTTGATCATATGAATATTTCTCCTTATTATATGAACCGATTAATGTAAATTCAGAAACATTATTAAAACTAGTTAACTTAGTTGTATTAGCTTCAATATCGAATTTAGCATAATGAACACCACAGTTATCAATAGTTGAATTTACGTAACCAGCAAAACATCCAACTAATACATTATCTGTCTTTGTCGCAATAGTAACATCATCCAAATATAAATTAGATAATGATGGAATAGAAGTATCATAAGTTGCACTAGGAACGTTACTATATGAACCTATAACACCAAAAGTACCAACAATGGAACAATAATTAATAGCCGCACTACCAGAGGAATAATAATCATTACCATCTTCTTCAATAACATGAGGATGAGAAACTAATTTTTCATAAGTATCAGTGATAGTAAAATTAGATATTGTATAGTTTCCTCCATCAAAAGAACCGATAAAAGGATATTTAGTAGTTCCAATCGGAGGTAACGCTAAACCTTCACAATTTATATCATTATTTACTTTAAAATAATATTGTTTCTTAATAGTTTCTGTACTATCTGAAGTAGTTGTTTCATTAAAATAACCTAAATATTGAAGCCAAGATAAGTTATAAAAATGTCTTCTATTAGTTAAAATATATGGATTTTCTTTTGTTCCTTCTCCACCAGCAAAATAAGCTCCTGCTGATTCACCTTTAATACCACCATTAAATTCTATCGTTGTATTAAACCAAGAAAATGTTGGAATAAAAGATGCAAAAAGAACTACTATAAAACTTAAAGATACGCCTATTGTAATTAATTTCTCTCTTCTCATAATATCTTTATCTTCCAATCTTGTTTATATGTAATTGAAGTATCATCTCCAATGTTATCTAAAACAGTACTACCTAAATTTAATGAATAAATATATTCAATATTATTAATTAAGTAAGATACTGTCATATAAACATAATAATTTTCTTCTGTAGATGTAATTGAACTAGGATCAATACTTATTCCATTAAGAGTTTGAACATAAGTTGTTTCTGAAGAAGAACTAACCTTGAGAAATTGTTCACTAGTAATAGAAGAAAAATCCATTTGATAATTACCTGAACTATCTTTAGTAACGTTACTTGGATAAGAAAAAGTAATAATCGAACTCATTGGATTATCGCTAGTTTGTATTTTAGTATTTAATAACGAATTATCTTCAGAAGTTGTTGTTGAAGGAACAATTGAAATACTAGATGATCTCTCTTTAAGGACCTCTGTATCAAAAGTAATGACATATAGACAAGAAAATATAGTTTGAGATTCTAACGAATCATACTTACCTAGAGAAGCAACTTCATCAGTAGTAGTTATTAAACCAGTAGATTTATCGACAGTATAAGTAACAACTGCATTTTCATCATAAGTTCTTGTATTTTGTGAAGATTCCTTAAATGAATGAATTGTAACATTCTTTACTAATCCATTGTTCGCAACTTCAATAGCGATATTACTAGCAGTACTAGAATTACTTACTACAAACCAACTAAAAGTAGTAAATATAGTCAAAGAAAAAGTTATGGATAATGTAAATATACTAAGTATTAAACGACGTTTTAATCCCGATGTATTATCCATAATAACTCCTTTCTCCTTTCTTTTAATTTAATTATTTTAAGTTTATTCCCTTTAAATATAATTATATATGAAAAGACCTAAATGTAAAATAAAACAAATTAAATTTTATTTATATTTTTTACTTAAAATAGCTAATAAAACAAAAGAAAAACCCTAAGTTATACTAAATGATATTAGTCTAACTCAGGGTTAATTTAAATCGATTTACGCTCCCATATCTTTTAAAGTTGTTCCTTTATAAGAAATAGTATAACTTGTAGTATCAATTTCATTTGAGAAAGCAACAAAAATTTGACTTTGTTTAACTGTAGTACCATTATCTGAAGGAATGATATCAATAGTTGTCTTAAATGATTTAACTGCTTTTGAAGCAATATCATATTCAAGAACGAAATATAAGCATGTGTATTCTTTATCTTTTGATGAAACTTTAAAATCAGTATTAGTTAATGTGACGTTTTTATCATTACGATTATCAACGTTTAATCCAATCGCAGAAACTTGTTTGTATTCACCTACATCACAGCTTAAATTCATAAATCTATAACTTGCATCAGTATAAACTTTTAAAGAACTATCTTCACCTTGTGAACAAGAAAATAAGGTAGTTAAGCTTAATGCTAAAGCACAAACTTTTAAATATTTTTTCATAAATTTCTCCTTTCGCTTTAATATAATAAACTAAAAAGAATTGAAATCAATAACTAATTAGTAAACAAATTAAGAAAATTTACAAATGTAAAATAATTTAATATAATGAATAAGAAAGAAGGTATTTATAGATATGAAACAAGCGATATTTTTTGATTTAGATGGAACTTTATGGGATGCAATCGACCAAATTAAAGAAAGTTGGAATAAAACGATGATTGAACTTAATGAACCATTTAGATTTTCTTTCGAGATGATTAAGTCTACGATGGGATTAACCCCATTAGAAACTCTTCCTATTACTTTTCCTGGTTTAGAAGAAGAAAAAGCGATGAAGCTCTTTAAAGAATGTATTAAAGGAGAAATTGAGTTTCTTGCAAAAAAGCCTGGCACAATTTATCCTCATGAAGATGAAGTACTCGAAGAATTAATGAAAGATTATTTTTTATATGTCGTCTCAAATTGTGATAAAGGTTATATAGAAAATTATCTCTCGTCTTGTGGAAAAGATAAATATTTTAAAGGTAAGTTATGCGCAGGCGATTTAGGTCTAGCAAAATATCAAAACATCATGTATCTAAAAGAAAAAGAAGGTATTGATGAAGTTATTTATGTTGGTGATACCTTAAAAGATAAAGTAGAATCAAATAAAGCTAATGTTAAATTCATTCATGCTGCATATGGATTTGGTGTTATTGAAAATGATGAATACAAAATAAATTCATTATTAGAATTACCTAAATTAGCCAAAGAATTATTCTCTAAATAATTGTAAAAAACTTGTAAATAATCTAGTCTTAACAAAATTAGGGCTAGATTTTTTATTGAAAACGCTTACAATTAAAGGTAAGGAGATTTTTTTATGGATAATCAAACTAAAGAACAAAAGCCATTAAAGCTAAACTATAAAAGAACTTTCATTATCGGTTTTGCTTTCTTTGGTATCCTCTTACTATGGCAAGTCTATGATTCATGGTGTCCTACGTTTTTAACCGAGTTATTCTCTAAAGCGTTAAATATTACTAACGCTAAAGAAGTTCAATATCTTGTCGGTATAATGATGGCCATGGATAATTTAGCCGCATTAATCTTATTACCAATATTTGGGAAATTATCAGATAAAACTCATACTAAAATTGGTAAAAGAATGCCTTATATCCTAGTTGGTACATTAGTATGTGCGATTGCTTTCCCATTCATTCCTGTTTTCTTCCATTATAATAACTTAGTAGGAACTATCATCATGATGGCAATTGTTGTAACATTTATGATGATGTATCGTAATCCTGCTGTTGCATTAATGCCAGATATGACACCTAAGCCATTAAGATCTAAAGCTAATGGTATTATTAATATCATGGGTTATATTGGTGGAGCATGTGCGACAATAGTTGGTATTTTCTTCGTATTGAGTCAATATTTAGGCACTAAGAAAGTCACTTGGCAAACTAATAATATTTGGGCGATTGAAGTTCCTTTCTTACTCGCTTCTGTCTTAATGGTTATTTCAGCTTTAGTCTTATTCTTCTCAATTAATGAAAATAAGGTTGAAGAAGAAATGAAAGAAGAATTAGCCCTAGGAGAAGAATTAGCCGCGGTTGAAAATAAAATTGAAGATGATAAACCAATGACTAAAGCAAATAAGAGAATGTTAATCTTTATCTTAATCGCTGAATTCTTCTGGTTTATGGCAGATAATGGTATTGCAACTTTCATGGGTAACTACACAATTTATTATTTAAAAGCGTCTACTTCTTCAAATATGATTAATACTATTGTAGGCGGTATAGGTTCAGTTATCGGTTTTGCTTTTGGTGGTATTATCGCTGAAAAGATAGGTAGAAAATGGACGATTGTTACTGGTCTAGCATTATCATTATTAAGTTATTTATTTTGGGTTATCGCTTCTTTGACTTTCCTAAATGGTGCAGCAGGAAGTGGAACTTTCCCATTTGTTATTTATATAATTTGGTTTATTAAAGGCTTAGGTATGTCTCTAGTTCACGTCAATTCTTTCCCAATGGTTGTTGAATTATGTTCTTCTAAAAAGATTGGTGCATTTACTGGTTATTATTACGCATCAAGTATGGCAAGCCAAACTATTACTCCTATCGCTTTAGGCTCATTAATGTTAATCGATGGTCTTGACTTTTCCTTCTTGCCAATCTATGCTCTTTGTTGTTTATGTGTTTCAACTATAGTCTTTATGTTTGTTAAAAATATAAAAACAAATAAAGTAAAGATTTCTAAAGGATTAGAAGCATTTGATCAAGAGGATTAATATGAAAAAAGAAGCATTAAAAAAATCATTAGATCCACGTTTCTTTTTAGGCATTTGTCATCGTGGATATCATAATTCAAGCGATATTGAAAATGGTCTTAGAGCCTTTAATAACGCGATTAATAACGATATGGCAATTGAACTAGATGTCCATTTAACAAAAGATAATAAATTAGTCGTTATTCATGATTCTTCCTTATTAAGAGTAACAGGAAAAGAAGGTATTGTTGAAGATTTATCATTAGAAGAATTAAAGAAATATTATCTACTTAAAGATGGTGAACAAATTCCTTCTTTACAAGAAGTCTTATCATTAATAAATGAACGCGTACCATTAGTTATTGAATTAAAGGTTTATAAAAGAAATTACAAAGCTCTAGCTAATAAACTTAAAGAAGAATTAAAAGATATTAAAGATAAATCTAAATACATGTTAATATCTTTTGATCCTCGTGTTTTACTTCCATTTAAAAAATTTGGTATTGTGCGACAATTACTAGTCGCACATGATAATAAACATGAATACGTTTATCATTTTAGACATTTCTTCGAAGGAGTTGATTTAGAATACACCTTCTTAAATATGAAGAAAATTCGTCGATATTATAAAAAACATATCGTTAATATCTGGACTGTTGAAGATAAAGGAATTGTAACTGCTTCTTTACCTTATTGCGATACGATTACTTTCCAACATATTGATTGTAATTTTGTTAGAGATTCATTAAAGAACAAATAGGTGGTATTAACCACCTTTTTTGTTGTTTGACACATATTTCACTTAACTTTATAATAATTATAAGTAGGAGGTTACCTTATGAATACTTTAAATAAATTAACTGCTTCTTTCTTAAGCTCGATTATCCTTTTAGGACTAACTTCTTGTGGAAGTAAAACACCTATTTTAAAAGATTGTGCAATTAAAGAAAATGTCACCTTTAAAGCATGTACGATTTTAGTAACTAGCGAAGAATTTTCTTCACTTGGTTTCTCTCTAGGTGACAGCGTTAATGTTACCTTCTCTAATGGTTTTTCTATCAGCGATATTCCTTATTACAATGGATATTATGTTAAAAATGGTGATCCAGTTTTAGTCGCTTATCCAAGTGATGAATATATCACTCTCACATACAATAATACCGGTATTTGGGATGCCGTGGGATTAAATGAAAGTTATACTGTAAGTATTTCTCTTAACGAAAAAGAAAAATATCTAGTAACGCAGAACGCCTTAGGTCAATCTTATTCTTTAGATCGAAATACATATACTAGTGATGAAGAATTTTCTAACTTTAGGCCTTTAAAAGGTGGTTCATTAAAAGATAATTTTCTATTTCGAGGTGCTTCACCAGTTGATAATTCTCGTTCAAGAGCAAAAATTACTGATTCACTTCTAGAAAAGAACAAAATTAAATGTGTTATTGATCTAGCTGATTCAACTGAAACATTAAATAAATATATGTCTCAAGATGATTTTTCTTCTACATATACAAAATCTCTCTATGATAACGATAATATGATCTTATTAAGTATGGGCTCAGGTTATACAACAATACCATATGCACAAAAGTTAGTAACAGGATTAAGATATATGTTAAATCACAATGGACCTTATTACATCCATTGTATGGAAGGTAAAGATAGAACTGGATTTGTTTGTTTCTTAATTGAAGCTCTTGCCGGCGCGACTTATGAAGAAATGAAAGTTGATTATATGATGACTTATTCTAATTATTATCACTTCACAGAAGAAAATGATCCTTCTAAATATAATGCAATTGTTAATTTATATTTCGATTCATTCGTTGAATGTTTAGATTTTGAAGCAAAAAAAGAAGATTATCCTTCTATTAATCTTGTTTCTAAAGCTAAGGAATATTTAAAAGCCGGTGGAATGAACGAAAATGAAATCTCTTCTTTCATTACATTAATTTCTAAATAAAACATGAATATAATCATTAAACCTTCTAGAGAATTTAGAAGGTTTTTTCATTATATTTTATATGCCCTTTTTTTCTATAATACTGGTTAATTAAACAATATTATTTAAGTGACTTAAAAAATTATACAGAAAATAAGTCATAACTTAGTAAAGCGCTTACATTTATGCTAAGATAAATTTATAGGTAATGTCCTTGAAAGGAAAATATTATGGAAAAAGATAATCAAGCAGGTGTAGAAAATAAACGTACCTACATCGAAAAAACTTCCGGTTTACAATCAAAAGATTATATCGGCTATGCATTAGGTGATTTTGCAGGTTGTCTATGCTTTTCAACTGTAACCACCATCTTACAAAAATATTATACTGATATTTTAGGTTTAGCTCCTTTATTTATCATGTTAATGTTTGTTTGTGCAAGAATTTGGGATGCAATTAATGATCCAATTATGGGTCGAATTGTCGATATTAGAAAACCTGGTAAAGAAGGTCGTTATAGAATATGGATGAAATGGGTCGCAATTCCTTTAGCTCTTGCCACTATCTTAATGTTCCTTCCTTGGCCTAGTCTCGCTAGTAAGATGGGAACAGTTGGAGTAAGTATCTATGCCGCGGTTACATATATCTTATTTGGTATGATTTATACTGTCCATCAAATTCCTTATGGATCACTTGCAAGTGTTGTTACTACTGATGTAAAAGAAAGAAATAAACTCTCTGTCTTTCGTTCCGCCGGGGCTGCATTAGGATCCATGCCAATATTAGTTCTAACGATGTTTTATTCAAAGAAAGTATTTGATAACGATGGTAATGCAGTCATTGGTGAAAATGGTAAGCAATTAACACAAGTTCAATATTTACCTATTATAATTGGTGTCTCCATTCTTGCTATCTTAGGAGGTATTCTCTTATTCGTTGCTTATAAAAACAATAAAGAAAGAGTAGTTGCTAAACCTAGCGTTCATAAAAAAGGTGAAGCGATGCGAATTGCAAAAACTCTTTTAAAAAATAAATCATTTGTTGCCGTATGCTTAGTTGGTTTACTTCTCCTTGCAGGACAAATGTTTACTCAATCATTCTATACATATTTATTTAATGATTTATTCTCTGCGAACTGGATGAACCTTGCTTCTCAAGCTTGTACATATGGACCAATGGTTGTCATTATGTTCTTCGCTGGAAAACTAGTTAAAAAATATGGTAAAAAAGAATTATGTGTTGTCGGTTCATTAGTAGCTGCGATACCTAACTTTATCTTAATCTTCTTAAAAGATGTCATTATTAACGTACCAGCATTATTCTTAGTATTCTGTTTAGTTTCTGGAATTGGTTTATCAATTATCACTTTAGAAATATGGGCTCTTGCGACTGATGCAATTGATGAAGTTGAAGTTAAAACTGGTTTAAGAAATGACGGTTCTTCTTATTCAGTATTCATGTTCTTTAGAAAATTAGGTCAAGTTGTCGCAGCTGTCGCAGTTAACGGAGCTTTAATTGGAATGAATTATAAATCAGGTGCTGGAAGCGTACAAACATCTTCAACATTAAATGTCATGTATTATATGGCGACAATTATTCCTGCTGTATTATTCTTACTCATGGAATTAGTATTAATCTTTGTATATAGCTTAAATAAGAAGAAGACTGAAGAATTACAAGATCAAAAAGAAGTTTTACTTGCTAATCAAGTAGAAAAAAATGAAATTACAATTGGTGGTGAATAATAATGGTTAGCCTAAAAACAAGTTTGGGTACTATTAATGGGTTAGAAAGGGAATATGATTATGCATATTTAGGTATTCCTTTTGCAAAAGCCTCTCGATTTAAATATGCAGAAGAAATCTCCTTTTTAGGAGATTTTAATGCATTTAAATATGGCGATGCATGCATTCAAAAAAGATGTTATTATCCTCATTTAGAAGTACCAGCAAGGATGTTTTATCATAAAGAATTCCGTGAAGGAATTAACTTTACTTATTCAGAAGATTGTCTTAACTTAAATATTTTTACGCCTAAAGGTGGTTCTAACTATCCTGTCATGGTATTTATTCACGGGGGAGGTTTTGATTCAGGAGCGAACTATGAATCCGCGTTTGATGGAGAAATTTATTCTCGTAATGGCATCGTAAGCGTATTTATTCAATATCGTGTCGGAATATTTGGTTATTTCTGTCATGAAGATATTGAAAAAGAATTTCATCATGATGGTAATTTTGGTTTTGATGATCAAGTTGTCGCATTAAAATGGGTTAAGCACCACATTAAAGAATTTGGTGGTGATCCAAATAACGTTACGATTATGGGTCAATCTGCCGGCGCGATGTCAATTCAGACAATGTTAGTTTCTTCTCGAATAGAAGGTTTATTTTCAAAAGCTATCATGATGTCTGGAGGAGGAAAATTTCCTTCTCTTGCTACTCCTAAAAAAGTTGAAGAACGTCGAGAATATTATTTAGACGTCATGAAAGAATGTTTATGTACTTCTTTAGAAGAATTTCGAAATATCGAACCAAAGAAGATTTTTGATGCATTAGAAAAAGTAAAAGCAAGAAGAAAAGATAATCAAATATCGACTATGACGATGATTGATCATTATTATTTATCTGATAAAGAAGAAAATTTATTAAAAAATAAAATCACCATTCCGACTATCATTGGTTTTACAAATAACGACATGTTCACGCTTATTTTAGGAATTATGGCAAGAAAATATGCTTCAAAAAATAATACTTATGCTTATTATTTTGATGTAAACGCTAAAGGCGATAAGAATCTTGCTTTCCATTCTTCTGACTTAAGATACGCGTTTAATACTTTAAATAAATCGTGGAGACCATATGACGAAGAAGATAATAAAGTTTCTCTATTAATGGTAAATTATTTTTCTAACTTTATAAAATATGGTGATCCTAATGGAATTAATTTACCTAGATGGAAAAAAAGTAAACATAAAGTATTACGTTTTAGACTAAGTAATACTAAAATGAGTCGAATAAATTATTTACCTTTATTAATAAACACTTTTAAAGGAGATCCAAAATGAAATATAACCATGTCTTTAAATTAATCTCTTCGTTAGAGGGGCAAAGAATCTATCAGTGTGAAGATAACTTTGTCCAATTAGACTTCTTTTCTCATATGTTACGAGTGGCAATTTATAAAAATAAAGAAGATTTAATACCAACTTTTTCTATTAGTCCAGGTGAATTAACATTACCTTTTGAAGGGCGAAATAGATTATCGCGTGATGGTTTAGAAGTTTTAAACATTAACGAAGATGAAATAAAAATTGATGATATAACTATTAAAATAAATTTAAATAATTTTCTTATCTCATATTATAAAAAAGATAAATTACTCTTTAAAGATCGTGATATTATTTCTTATAATTTTGAAGGAGAACTAGGTAACGGAAGTTATCATTATATCTCGCGCGAAGATAATGAACACATCTATGGTTTAGGCGATAAAACAGGTCCAATTAATAAAAATTTATGTCACTTTAAATTAGAAACTTTTGATGCCTTAGGTTTTAACGCTTTAACTTCTGATCCTCTCTACAAGCAAATACCTTTCTATATTTGTAAAAACTCTATTGGAAGTTATGGTATATATTACGATACTTATTCTAATGGTGAAATTGATTTCGGTCATGAACATAATAATTATTATGAAAAATATAAATATGCCCATTTTGAAGAAGAAAGCTTAGTTTATTATGTCATTTTTGGTTCGATTAAAGAAATTATAAAACGTTTTACTTTCTTAACAGGTAAATCTTTTCTTCCTCCAAGATGGTCTTTTGAATACTGTGCCTCCACAATGGCATATACCGATAGCGATAAACCTCTTATTGCATTTAATGAGTTTAAAGAAAAGCTCAAAGATTATTCTCTTACCTGTAAAGGTTTCTATTTATCTTCAGGATATACTCAAATTGGTGATAAACGTTGCACTTTTAACTGGAATTATGATAAGTTTCCTGATCCAAAGGCTTTCGCGGATGATTTTAAAAAGCTCGGCATTAATTTTTTACCAAACGTTAAGCCAGCTTTCTTAACTACTCATCCACTTTATAATTACATCGCGAAAAATGGATGGTTCTTACATTATAAAGATGGTACACCTTACACTTTCCCTTATTGGGGAGGAATGGGGAGTTATCTAGATTTCACCCATCCTGAAGCTTATAAATTTTGGTCAAGAAACATTAAAGAAAAACTCGTAGATTTAGGTTTTAAAAGTATTTGGAACGACAATAATGAATATGACATTCATGATGAAGAAGTCTACGCACATGGATTTAATAAAGAAATAAAAGCTAAATTAATTAGACCATTATTTTCTTATTTAATGATTTCTTCTTCGTTTGATGCAGTTAATAAAGATGTTCGTCATATGGCTGTAACTAGATCCTCATGCGCAGGTTTTCAAAGAATCGCGGAGACGTGGACTGGCGATAACTTCACTTCTTTTAAAGATTTTAGAGGTAATCATAAAATGGCCATGACTGCTTCTTTAACTGGTTTTACCTTTATTGGTCAAGATATCGGAGGTTTTGCTGGACCAAAACCAACTAAAGAATTATTCTTAAGATGGATTAGTTATGGCTTATTTACTCCTCGTTTTACATTACATTCTTGGAATGAAGATGAAAGTTCTACCATGCCTTGGTTATATGAAAGCGAAAAAGAAAAAGTACAAAGATTATTTTCTTTACGTCACACATTAGTTCCTTATATCTTTTCTGAAGCAAATCATAAAGTTGAAACTTATCTACCTTTAATTTATCCTCTTTTCCTTAACGAAGAAGATTATGATGAAGAATCAGATTTATTTATGTTAGGTGATTCAATATTAGTTTGTCCAATCTTTAATGAAGGTCAAACCGAAGTAAATATTTCTTTACCAAAAGGGACTTATTACTATAATAAAGTTCCATATGTAGGTCATTTAACTTTAATAAATAAACCTGGTGATTTACCAATTTATTTTATTAAAGAAGGTTCAGTTATTCCTTTAAATATCAATGAAGAAATTGTATTTGAAATATATCCTTTAAAAGAAGGTTCATTTACTTATAAATATTATTATGATGATTCTTTAGAAAATAAATTTAGAGAAATTGAGGTTACTTCTTTAAAAGATAAAGTAATTGTTAAAGGAATTAAAGAAAAAGAAAAGATTTCTCTTATCGATAAGAGAAACCTCGTTCTTAAATAATATTATTTAAATATTTCATTAAAAGCTCCTAGCGAGCTTTTTTTGATATTAATCTCATTATAGAAAGGATAAATACAAATTTTAGAAGTATCAAAGTCTTCTTTAACCTTCTTTAATTCATCATTCAATTTTTCTTTTACTGCTTCATTAGATAATAAAGCTCCTGAAAGAACGATCTTTTGTAATGACAATAATGAATCAGCATTACATAAACTAAAAGAAAGAATATGTAATACTTTATTTAATTTTAATTCATCATTTAAGATAAGTTCATTACCTTCATTTTCTTCTAATTCTTTTCCTAGTAAGGTTAAATAAGAAATATTTTCTTCAACTGTTTTATCATTATAATAAGTATGTCCTAATTCCGATTTAGTACCTAAGGAATTACCATGTATATAAATTGATGAACCTAAGCCAGGACCATACTTAACTAATAAAAAGTTTTTATCTTCACTATGATATAAAGCATAAATATCCGCAAGAGCATCAACGTTATTAAAAATGAATATATTATCTTTAATAAGTTTTAATTCTTCTGCTAAAGAAGGATATTTTTTAGTAAGAATATCTTCTGTTAACGTCCCTCTTAAGGTAATACCCGTTCCAAGTATTTTATCTAAATAAGGAGAAATAAAATCTTTTAAAGAAATTATTTTATTAGAAGAATAATTTACAATGTCACCTTTAAAATTCATCATCGAATAATAGACATTATGTTTTCTAACATCAATACCGAAAAAATAACCATATTCTGGATTTAATGTTAGTTTAACTTGTTTTCGTCCTACTTTTGTTTCTAATGATTTTTCTTCAAGAATAATATTTTCTTCTAGTAATGGTTTTAAAGACAAAGTTAAAGCAGCATTCGTCAAAGAAAGATTATTCGCGAGAATAGAACGAGAAGAACTTCCGTTAACGAAAATTATTTTTATCAATTTTTTTTGTGTTGTTGTTAAATTCATCATATAAATAGTGTAACCCCTGATATAAATAAAAGTAAACAAGTTATTTTCATAAATAATTTTTTTGATAACTTAGGTGCAATAATTGATCCTATGATTAAACTTAGAATCGTTACTCCTGCTCCTAAAGAAAATAAAATCCACACTTCAGCGCTAAATAAGCCATTAACGGCCTGAGAAATAAATAACATCGAATTAAGAATAATCCATAAAGAAGATAAAGTAGCTCTAAAACTATTTTTATCTTTTAATTCATGTAGACCATAGATAACTACAAATGGTCCTCCAGAAATATATAATTTATGAATAATTCCCCCGATAACTAAGAAAATTATCATAATCCACTTCGGAATATTCACTTTTTCAAAATCGATAAAGAAGAAGGTTATAGCCATTAAAATAACTATTCCTCCATAGATATATAGAAGAATCTTACCTTCAAGAGGAATTAATGAAACTAAATAACCTAGTCCAAAACCAAAGCCTACAAAGATAAGTATAATCAAGAAATGTTTCCATGATATATCTTTAAAATTTCTTATAACGACATAAATACAAACTATTAACGCGACTAGATTTAAAACAGGTTTTGCGATGTTTCCACCGACTAATTTTATTGATAATGGCATCGCGAGAACTGTTCCAGCAAAGCCTGTAATAGTTTGAATTATATTAGATAAAAAGATAATGAGAATAAAAGCTATTTCCATAACTTCTAATATTCCACCTCGATATTTTCTCCTTCTATTCCAATATATGCTCCTTGAGAGGCTTGTAACGAATCTTTATGGGCTAATAAATATTTATTTACTTTCCATAAACGACAATCCTTAGGTTTAGTTTCTAAATCCATATTTGTTTTATCAAGTAAAATAACTGCACAGGTAAAGCCAGAACTAGATACCTTACAAGGAGAAAAATGTAAGACACGAGGATATAAAACAATTGCTTCACCTTTTTTCACTAAGAAAGCTTTAATGTCACTTGATGATACTTTCCCATCAATCATATCACTTTCTTTTGCCAGTAATAAAACTAAATCTTCTCCTGCAATATTAACTTCTGAACAAAGATGATATTCTAAACAATTTAATAAAGAATTGTATCCATTACAATAACCAACTTCAATATCGCTAAACCAAAAGACGGACTCTTGAATTTCATTAATTCCTTTTAATGAATGCATCAAAAGATCATCACGGACATAGATATTATTTTTTTCAGGCATTCTCGCTTTATTTTTTAAATAAGAGACAATTTCTGATGTATCAATTTTTATTTTATATCCATATTCTTTAAAAGCAGGATCAGTAACACTTAGTATTTTCATCTAAAATCTCCCAAGACATGATTCGCGCGAGATATTGCATTGCTTTTTTATATTGAACATATCCCATAATGACGTGATGCGCGACACCTGTATAAGTAAGCGTATCAACTACTTCATTAATTGGGCGTGAGAAGACAACTTTTGCATAAGTTCCCGATAAATCTTTATTCATTTCAAAAGCTTCACCTTCTTCATAGTAAATTCTTGTTTTGCCTCTTGCTTCATCAATTCTTAATATCGACATCTTACCTGGTTTTAAAACAAAGTCAGCCGTAACACCTTTTCCGCCGGCAAAATAAGTTTCAAGTGATCTATTACACTTCTTATCCCATAAATTACAAGGAGCGACACCATCATGCCATAATAATGCATAATTTTCTTGATAATTAACTTGTGATAAATCAGCCATAAATGGTGTTTCTTCGCCACACGCGCGAACCGCGACCATCGATAGAGCCGCTTCTACATCACCTTCACAAGCTAGTAGTAGGCCACGAGATTGTAAAACTGACATCATCGCACAAGGTGAAACACCATAGTTTTTCGCAAATTCTGGCCAACAACGAATCGCGACGACATCTAAGCCTTTATCTAACATAAATTTAGAACAAACAACGATGAGACGGGCAACCTGTCTAACTTGATTATCATTTAATTTCTTACAATCAAATGTCGCACGAAGTTCTTTTTCTTCTTTTTGAATTTCTTCTTCACTCGCTTCGCCACCGAAGAAATCACTTAATTCATAATGAGAAATTAAGATTCCAAGTTCCTTGTATAATTGTAATTCATTCACTCCAACATTATAGAAACCTTGGGCTCTAAAGCCAATTAAACCAACATTAGAATTTTCTAAGGCAGTCTTCATCTTGATTGCTTTAATCCAATCGTGATCAATATCATCTCCGACATAAACAACGTAATCATTAACTCCACCCTTATAAAGATTAGAAGCATTTAAATTAACGCCGCATACTGCATTAAGTCTAATTTTTCCTCCATCATGAGGAAGTTCATTATATCCTTGTAATAAGAATGGTTTTTTTACAATATTATGTAAAATTAAAGCTAAACAGCCTAGATGGAAAGTCGCTGAAACAACAACTAATGCATCAACATGTTTTTCAACAAAGTATTCACCAGCTTTTTTTGCTTCTCCTTCTTCAATGACCATAGTTGGATAATAGATCCAATCTATCGAATTATCTTCCATTATTTTTTTAGTTCTTTCTTCATAGAGTTTAAAAGCTGTTTCAAAATCAAACGTCTTTCTTACTAAACAAACGATACCAATAATAGGTTTTCTCATATTATTTCACCTCGTTTACTACTTTATAGGATGCAGAAAAATCTTCTTTTTCTAATCCTTCTAACATCGCTTTTTCATATACTTGAACTACACGCATTAAGTTAGGGCATTCTTTATGAACTGATAAAGCCATTTCGTGAGCCAAATGAACATCTTTATTCATATTACCAACTGAAAAAGCCGTTGGATAAGTATTAGAAATAATATTTTTTGCTTTTGTATCTAAGTAGAAATTACTCGCTCCTCCATATGAAAAGGCCGTGACTACATCTTCTAAATTTAAATTCAAAGCTTGAGCAAGACCTAAAATTTCATTAACGCCGTTTTGAATTTCTCCTACTAAAGCATTATGAAGGATTTTCATTTGTAAACCAGTCCCATGATTTCCCATATAGATAATATTTTTACCCATACAAGAAAGAATATCATAAACTTTTTGATAAGTTTCTTTATTACCTCCAACATAAATTCCTAGTTCTCCTTTAACCGCGGCAGGTTGTGATTTAACAACTGGACAATCTAATAATTCAACTCCAGTCGAAACTAAATCTTCGCAGACACTTATATTAGTTGAAGGAGAGATTGTTGACATATCTATCCAAATTTGACCCTTTTTTAAGAAAGGTTTAATTTCTTTATAAAGGGCTAACATATGTTCATTCTTAGGTACCATCGAGATAATAACATCTGCGAAATTAACGCATTCTTCATATGTTGAAGCAAATTTAAATGGTGTTTCCTTTTTTACAATATCATAACCAATTAAATCATATTTTTTTGCGACATTAGTTGCCATTGGCATACCCATAATGCCTAACCCAATAAACGCTACTTTCATATTAATTCCCCTTTGTTTTATCCCACGCATCTTGGAATACGCCAAGTCCATAGCTTGTAAAAGGATGATTGAAGCTATCTTCATAAACGCTTAAACCGGCTGTTACAATATCCGCGCCCATTTCTGCCGCGTCTACGATTTGTTTACCGTTTCTTACTGCTGCAACAATAATTTCTGTTTGATAACCTTTTTGTCTATAAATAGTAACAAGTTTCTTCATATAGTCATAAGTATCTTCCCCATTATTTTCTTTCCATCCGACAAATGGAGAAACAAATTTTGCATTAATTCGACCAGCTTGAATAGCTTGTGAAGGAGAAAATACTAAAGTAACATTAGTTCTAATACCCTCTTTTTCAAGGAAATAAGCCGCTTTTAATCCTTCGGTAGTACAAGGAATCTTAATGACAAAGTTTTCACATAACGATGAAATCTTTTTTGCTTCAGAAACCATTTCTTCAGCAGTAGCTAAATGAGGATTAATTTCAACTGAAACTGGAAATTTATCCATCCCTAATAAATCATTGTCTTTTAACCATTTTGCAATATCAGTAATTGCTTCTAGGAATTCTTTTCCAGAATTCATAATGTGTTTAGGGTTTGTCGTAACTCCATCAATCTTATAATTTTTGTAAGCGTAATCGATTTCATTTAATTTTGCTGAATCAAGAAAGTATTTCATATTAATTTCCTCCTGTATCTTTCTTTAAGTTTTTAAATATATCAACATATTTACTATCTTTTCTATAAAATGCGATTGGTAAACCAAGTGGAGAAGGGACTGTTCCAACTCCATCTTTAACTTCTTTATTAGTGAAAAATTGGACCCACTCACCTTTAGGAAGATAATAAGTATGTTCTTTTTCACCTGGTCGAAGAACTGGAGAAACGATAATGTCTTCTCCAAACATATATTCTTTTTTATTTATATATGCCTCTTCTTCATCATAATGGAAGAATAATGGTCGTATCATTGGAGTATTATTTTTATAATATTCTTCATATAAGTCTTCTCGATACTTCTTTAAAGCAACGAAATAATTTGTATTTTGAATAAATTCATCATATGTTTCATCTGAATCATATTGCACATTATTCTTAGGTTGATTGCCTTCATGAGTACGATAAATCGGTGTAAAGATATTCATTTCTGACCAACGAGAAAATAATTCAGCATTTCTTTTCATTGGATAAAGAGTCGTAATAGTTGTATAACCTCCAATATCAGAATGAATAACGCCGCATCCAGAGCAAGCAAGAGATAAAGAAGCAGGAATTACTGAACCTAAGCCATATTCATCAGAAAAATCAACATGTTGATCACCGTTCCACATCGAAGAAGTAAACTGGAATGTATGAGCGTAAGCAGCTCGTGAGAAAAAGAAAATCTCATCTTCTTTTCCTTCTTCTTTCACAGCATCGAAATTACATTTAGCCCACATAGTAGGCCACCTATTATGAAGTTTTTCACTCACACCTCCATAACAAACTGAATCAGTTGGTAAATATTCACCAAAATCAGCCATCCAACCAGATAAGCCATATTCAATCATATTTTTCTTAATGATATTCATATACCATTCACGGGCTGTTGGATTAGTTAAATCAACAATACCAGCATTAAATGTAGTTGATTTAATATGATATACTGAACCATTTTTCTTTCGAATTAAGAATGCTTTTTTCTTTGCTTCATTATATTGAGGACATCCTTCTTTTAAGAAGGTATTGATATAACCTAAAAATCTAACTCCCTCTTTATTAAGATTTTTAATAATCTCTTTTAAATTAGGATAAAGTTTTTCATTAGCTTCCCAGTTCCAATAAACTTGGTAGCCGAAAGAAGTAACAACATTTCCGCACCAATCTTGACACCAAATTGCCGCGATTTTTAAACCTTTTTTCTTTGCTTCTTCATATTTTTTTAGTAGAACTTCGCTTCCACCTTGTACAGCGAGAATAACACCATCATTGACCCAGCGTGGAACACGAGGTTGTAAACCAACTAAGCGAGAAACATCTTGCGATAGTTCTAATAATGAATCCGCACAAAGAAGCGAAATAGATTGAGGTATTTCTCTAAATTTAATAAATAATTCATCTTTTTTAAATGATAAGAAACCATATGTATCTTCATGGCAATACATTGCATAGCATTTAGAAGACATAAACGAAGGAGTAGAACAATATGTTTGATGATCTTTATAAGGAGCTTCATAAGATGGATCAGGTCCATGAAGTCTCTCTCTTAATTGCTTTTTCGCAATTTTTAAGACTTGTTGGTGTTCACTTACCCAGATAGGCACATCTTTACCTTTTAAATCTAAAGTAGAATATTGTTCCCCACATCCATAAATATGTTCATCGTTAAACGTTTTAAATCTTAAAGTAAAACGATTAAAACCAGGATCAACATGGAAATGGAATTTAACATAATCTTCTTTATCAACAATTATTTCAGCTTGTGTTTGTCCATCTGAGAATATATATCTTTTACCATCTTGAAAGAGGAAAGTTAATTTTCTTCGTTCATAGATATTATCCTTGGTTTTAAAAGATCCTCGAGCCATCTTATATCTAGCTTTTCCTTTACCAATAACTAAATAACAATCACCATTAGTTAATTGATTAAGGAAATAATTATATAGTTCTTCTTTGTTCATAATGATACTCTCTTTCCATTTAAAATAATTTTTTAAGTGACTTAATTAATTATAAAATAGAAATTTTAAAAAATCAAAAATTCACCTCGTTTAAGAAAGTTTATTTCCTAAGTTTTTGCTAAATAGTCAATCGAGCCTAGTTTATAGTAAAATAGAAAAATTATAATAATTACAATATTAGCGATTTATAGATTCAAAATATGAAAATTATTAAAGTTATTATTTTACCGCTTCAGTTGTATTTAAAAAGGCTAAAAAAAGTTAATATTGACAATGATTTTCTTTAAAAATGATAATATGGCATATAAGAATTCTTTATCCATCACTTCAACGTTTGGAATATTATCAATTATCATGTATTCATTTGCATCATTTTCTTTAATCGCTCTTATTATATTAATAATAAAAAGATTTATTGAAACTTTCTAAAAAGAATAAAGAATCAAGAGACTTTACCAAAGTCTCTTTTTATTTTTAAAATAATCGCGATTAATTTATAAATTACTATTTTGTAACTTATATCATTTAAAATATATCATTATTGCTTTATAATTACTTAGGTTGGTGAAACAATGGACTCATTTAAAAGATACTTAAAAAACAAAAAAGCAATCGTGTTCCTCGATTTTGAAGGTACACAGTTTTCGCATGAAATTATCGCGATTGGTGCAATTAAAGTCATGCTTGATGAAGATAAAAATATAATCGATACAGAAGAACAAAAAACATTCAAAATTTTTGTTAAACCTTTAGGTATTATTGGTAATATTGTTGAACAAATGACATTAATTACTGAAAAGACATTAAAAGAATATGGGGTAAGTGTCGAAGAAGCATTTAAAAAATTCCAAAGTTTTGTTTCCTTACCTTCGAGCGATGTTCTATTTGTTACTTTTGGTAATAATGACGCTAAAATGATCATCGATTCAATTTCTTTTTCTAAGCCTAGTAATTATTCATATTGTTATAGTATTGTTAATAATATCTTCGATTATCTTCCTTATATTTCTAAATATGTTAAAGATGCACATAATAATAACTATTCTTTAGTTAATTACATCAAATTATTTAATGTCGAACCTACTGGGATATCTCATGACCCATTAAATGATGCGATCGATCTAAAAAATCTTTATAAAGCAATGGATGAAAGAAAAGATATAGTTTTAGAAGAATATTTAAAAGTTATTGAACATACTTCCACTTATTCTGCCCCAATTAAGGCTTTAATTACAAAGTTATTCAATAACGAGACAGTCTCTAAAGAAGACTTAATTGAAGAATGTAAGAAAGTTATTAAATAAATTATGATTAATTATCCAAATAATAAAAAAATAATAGTTCAAAATGAAAACAAAGATGTTAATCCATATTCTCAAAAGAAGAAATCTCTTTCTAACGCAAATAGAGGAATGGATTTTGAACATGCTGTCACCTTATCTTGCCAATTTTATGAAGATAACGATTTAGCTTTACTTTCTAAAAGGCCTACACCAATTCGCGTTGTTAAAAACGATTATGATGTTGGTAGAATAACTGAAGCTTATTTTGAAAAGCAATCTAAAACTGATTATAATGGAGTTTATAAAGGTAAATACATTGACTTTGAATGTAAAGAAACACTTTCAAAAACTTCTTTAACATTTAATAATATTCCGCTTCATCAAATTAAACACCTTAAGAAAGTTCTTTCTCAAGGTGGCATTGCTTTCTTTTTAATATATTTTAAAACATTAGATTTAATCTATATGATTTCTGCCGAAGATATGATTGATCTATATGAAAATTCTTCTAGAAAATCTGTAACATTAACTTCAATAAAAGAAAAAGGTATACTTATTGAACAAGCTTATATGCCAAGAATTAAATTTCTTGAAGCTATCGATAAAATGTTTAATCTTTAACTGTAAAAAGCGCCCTGCGGCGCTTTTTTATTCATTTTCTTTTGGTAATTTCGGTGCTTTTATTTTTGAACACATCTTTTTTAAGCCCTTAAAAATATGTCCATTCGCGATAAGAACAATTCCTTCTGCTTGATTAAAAGAAAATTTTCTTCCTGTGGACATACTCATACAATTAAAAGAAATTGAATCAATCATCTTATCTAAGAAGCAAGCATTTTTCATTCGATTATCTTTTTCTTTACCCTCTTTCATTTTAGAAGCCTTTTTCTTCATAAAAGAAGGAACTATTTTTGCGCTTTTATAAATCATTCTTCCGAAGAATGTTTCTTTTAAATCGCTAAAACGAGATTCTAAGGTGATTGGTTTAAGTTTTAATTCTACTTTAGAAACATTAACTAACGAGAAAAATTCTTCATCTGTTAAAGAAAGTACATTAGTAGGATAAATATCATCTTTTGTTTCTCCTTTAAGATAAAGAGTTGTAGATAATTCAACTTTATTAGATGAAGAAGCAAGGTTAAATTCATATTGACCTTCTTCTAAGATAAATCGATTTTCTTTCATATTAAAATATCTTAAATCATCTTTAGTTACTTTAATATGAACTTCTTTAGTTTCATTTATGTTTAAATTAACTTTATTAAATCCTTTTAATTCTTTAAGAGGCTTAGAAATATTACTATTGACTCCTTTAACGTAAAGTTCAACAATTTCACTTCCTCTACAAGGACCAATATTAGTTATAAAACAACTTACATCAATCTCATTATCATTTTCTTCAATCTTAATATCACTATATTTAAATTTTGTGTAGCTTAACCCATATCCAAAAGGGAATGCAACATCTTTATTTACTAATTCATAATATCTATATCCGACAAAAATACTTTCTTTATATAATTCAATTCTTTCTTTTGAATAAGTTTTAGATGAACTTACATCGTTATATGTTAACGGCCAAGTTTCGCTTAATTTACCAGAAGGAGAAACTTCTCCAAAAAGTAGTTTATAAACTGCTCGACCTCCTTCTTGACCAGGTAAATACATATTTAAAATGCCATCTACTTCATTTAAACAAGGTATTTCAAATGGTGATCCACCAAATAAGACTAAAATCACTTTCTTGTTCTTATTTACTATTCTTTTAATTAGTTCAATTTGATTACTAGGTAAAGAAAAAGTTTCTCTATCCGCGCCTTCTGATTCTACGTAATCTGTTAAACCAATAAAAGCTAAGATAGTATCGAAAGTATCTAAAGAAGAACTTACTTCATTTAAAAGTTCAACATTAGGGAGGCACTCACTACTTTTATAGCCCTTTAAATAAGTATAATTTACACCTGCTTCATCAAAAGCTTGTTGAGGAGTGATTAATAAATAAGGATTAATTAATGAACTACCTGAGCCTTGATAACGCATATGTGAAAATAAATCACCGACAATTAAATATTTATTTTCTTTTTTTAATGGTAAAACATCATTTTCATTTTTTAATAATACAGCTGAATCTAATGTCATTAATAAAGATAAAGAACTATGCGTAGAAAAATCCGCTTTATATTCGTTCTTTTTATTAGAATGCTTATAAACTAGATTTAAAACGTTTTTCACTGCTTTATCAAGCACACTTTCATCTAATGATTTATCTTTTATCGCGTCATAAATCCATTTTCGACAAATTAAGGTATCTCCTGGCATCTCTAAATCTAAAGACGCGTTAAGCATATTGACCCTTTGATGGCTCGCGCCCCAATCGGTCATAATAAGGCCATTAAATCCCCATTCATTTCTTAAAATATCATTAAGTAACATCTTACTTTCAGAAGCATATATCCCGTTAATTTTATTATAACTGCACATAATGGAATCAGGTGAACCTACTTTTAAAGCAATTTCAAAAGCTTTTAAATATATTTCTCTTAACGCTCTTATATCAACAATAGAATCACCCATAAAACGATAATTTTCTTGGTTATTACAAGCAAAATGTTTTAAAGAAACGCTTATGCCTTTATCTTGAATACCTTTAATCATTGTTCCAGCCATAAAGCCAGAAAGAAGAGGATCTTCTGAAAAATATTCAAAATTTCTTCCGCCGAGAGGATTTCTTTTAATATTGTTTCCTGGACCTAAAATAACATCGATACCATAATGAAGTGCTTCTTCACCCATCGCTTGACCTACTTTATAAATTAAATCTTTATTCCATGAACAAGATGATAAACAAGCCGGAGGAAAACAAGTTGCGATTTCACTATCCGACGTTCCATTATTTGCTTCACCAACTTTTTGTACTCTTAAACCATGTGGGCCATCACTCATTCTAATAGAAGGGATATCAAGTCTTTTTATGGGATTAGTATACATAAAATTAGTCCCAGATACTAAAGCTATTTTTTCTTCTAAAGTTAATTCTTTAATTAATTCATTTACTTCTTTCATTAATTATTTTCTCCTATTTTTTATTATAAAAAAATTTAAAAAATAATTCATATTTATTAACTAAATATTAACAAGGTAATTTAGTTAAACAAAAAAGTTACATGACACTTTTTAAGTAAAAAAGTGACTATTTTATCTTAGTCACTTTTTTAAAATAAGAACATATTTCTTTTAATCTACAATTTTCACAATGAGGATTTCTACTTGTGCAATAATATCGGCCAAAATGAATCATTTGATGATGAAATAAAATTCTTCGATCTTTAATTATCTTTTCTAATTTTAATTGAATTTCATTAGGTTCATCTTTTTCATTTACTAAACTAAGTCTTTTAGAAACGCGACTCACATGAGTATCAACAGGAATAACTTCTTCTAAAAAAAGTTCACCGACAACAACTGATGCAGTTTTTTTACCTACTCCATTAAAAGACATTAATATATCGATATTATTAGGAACAATCCCATTAAAGTCATTAATTAACTTTTGACTAATAAGAATGACGTTTTTTGCTTTTGAAGAAGCTAAACCGAGAGGTTTAATAATTTCATAGATATCTTCTTCGCTTGCTTTAGATAAATCGAACAAACTAGGATAAGAAGAAAATAATACTTCCGTAACTTTATTTACCTTTTTATCCGTCGTTTGAGCGCTTAGCATCACCGCGATAAGTAGTTCATAATCTTTTGTATAATTAAGTTCACATTGTGCGTGAGGTAAAATCTCATCTAAATAAGATCGAAGAATGACAATTTTATCTTCTTTTTTCATTAATCATCAGTCCATCTAGTTGAAGCAATATCAATCGCTTTTTCTAAATCGTTCTTATTTGATTCACTAATAGAAGAATAGCCTTCTTTTTCAATATCATTCATCGCAAGACGTTTAATAATTATTTTATCAATTCCTTTAAGAGTAACTCTTTTTGATTTATTTTGGCATTCATGTAAAGCATCGATAATTAAACTATCTTTCACATCTTGAGAGACCCATTCTCTAATCTTTTCAATTTCAACTGGGGTTAAAGAACGTCCTAATTCTTTTTCAAAAGTACCAAAGATATTTGTTAATTCATCTTTTTTATTTTTATCATCTTCTAAAGAAGAAGAAATGATTAAATCTTTCACAAAATTTTCTTTTAAGCGGCAATATGTTGGTCTAATTGAAGTAGTAATTGAATTATCAGTCGTGATATATTCAATAAATCCTCTAGTTAATAAAGAACTTAAAGAAGCATCAATATGTTTAATATCAAGATTCATCTTTAATGCGAGCATATCAGCTGTCACTAAAGTTTCTTGCTCTTTTAAAATATTATCAACAAGCAATAGAATCGCTAAATCATATTCATTTAAGCCTAATGATTTATATGAATCGATGAGTAAAGAACGATAATCAAGATAATTAATATTAAATTTATCCATTGGTTTCATCTCCTTTTTTATTTTTATTAATCTTATCACTTTTTTTAAGTAGTGAAAGAACTTTATGTAAATTATTATTTTTTATTTCTTCTTTCAAAGATTGATTAATGATTACTTTATTAGTAATTAGTGATTCGTCAGCCATAATAAAAGAAATATTATTGATAACGAATTCATTAACGTTATCAATATATTCATAAAGATAAACACTTATTTTAGAAGCTTCTTTCGCTTTAAAATAATCATTATAAGATGAGCAGATATTAAACAAATAATTATATTGTAAGAATTCATCTTCATGTTCTTTATAAAAATGATAATTTAATAAATATAAACTAACGCCTTGGTTCGCTAAAAGAAGAAGATCTTTTTCTTCACCTAAATAAATATTCTTATTTTCTTTAATATCATTAAAAGGAAATATTTTACCTAAATGATATTCTTTATAAGCTAATTCATAATAATAAGAAGAAACTTCTTTAATCTTATTTAATTCTTCAAAAGCTTTTCTAATAGGAATCATTTTTAATAAAGATAAATTATCTTCAATCTCTTTTTTAAAGGTAATATCAAAATTATAAACTAAAGAAAATCTAATTCCTCTTAATATCCTTAAAGGATCTTCTTTTATTCTTTTATTTGCTTCACCAATAAAAACTAACTTTTTATTTTTTAAATCTTCTATTCCATGATGATAATCTAAAATATCGCCATTAGAAGAAATATATATCGCATTTAACGTAAAATCTCGCCTTAAAGAATCTTCCTTAGGATCTTTAATGAAGGTTACTTTCGAAGGATGTCTATAATCTAAATAGTCCTCTTCCTTTCTTAAAGTAGTTAAATCTACCTTTTTACCTAGATACTTAATGCTCATCGAACCAACGTTAGAATAAGATGAATTTAAAAATAATTTCATCTCATCTATCGTCGCATCAGTTACAAAATCTAAATCAGAAATTTCTTTTCCTAATAAGATATCGCGAGAGGTTCCTCCAACAATGAATAAAGAAAAACCACGAGATGAAAATTCTTTTTCCAAAGATAAATATATATTAGGTAAATAAATACTTGTTTTCATAAATCTCCTTCAATCTTCAATTCAAGTTTTTCTCTTCCTCAAGACAAATTTAATTTGTAAGTAGTTTTTAAATAATCGATTAATCCTTCAATTCCACGAGTTATATCTAAATAAGTTTTTTCGAAGTCCCTCGTATACCATGGATCAGAAATATCTTCATTTAGAGAAATATATTCTAATAACAATTTAACTTTATGTTCGTTATCATTATTAAATATTTTTAACATATTTCTTAAATTATTTTTATCCATTGCAAGAATATAATCGAATTTATCATAATCTTCTTTAAGAAGTTTGCACGCTCTTTTCTCTTTTGAGAAAGGGATATGATGTTTAGATAATATTTCTTGAACCGGTGGATAAATAGGATTACCTCTACCTAAATAAATTTCTTCATCCGAAGTAGCTTTAGATTCAACATAAAAATAAGATTCTAAATTTAATTTCTTTATTTTATTTAAAAAGATAAATTCAGCCATTGGCGAACGACAAATATTGCCGTGACAAACAAATAATACTTTTATTTTATTCATATTTCCCACTTTCTTTTTGCGTTTATAAAAAGCCACCTAAGTGGCTCATTATTTAATAAATGTAAGTTTATAACCAATAGTCTTTTTAGATATGTACATTGCATCATCAGCTTTTTTATATAAAATATTAAAGTTATCCGAAGTTTGTCCATTATGTAATGTACATCCTGCGCTTATCGAAAGATTAAAGCCATCTAATTCTTTAATCTTAATATTTTTAAATCCATCAACACATCTCTTCCAAGTTTCTCTTGCTTCTTCTTCACTTGTAACATTAGGAACGAATATTGCAAATTCATCGCCGCCTAAGCGCATAGCGATATCACTTTCTCGAATGGTCTTTTTTAAGACATTCGCGATTTGTTTAATAACTTCATCACCGATTTCGTGACCAAAGTTATCATTAATAGATTTAAAATTATCACAATCCATTAGGCAGAATAAACCAGATATCTGTTGACTAATAAATTTCTTAATTTTATGTTCACCAGCACCACGATTATATAATCCACTTAAATGATCTCTTTCAGCAAGAACTCTTAAAGATTCTTCTTTTCTTCTTTCTTTATCGATAACTTCAACGAGTAATAAGACATGTTGTAAATGACCATAGTCATCGTAATCATCAACAATAAAAGACATTCTTACCCAACCGGTATATATACCAATAAATTCAATTGTGACAGAATTAGTATGTTTTAAACGTTCTTCTAATGTCGATAAATCCATAAATTCTTTAACTGCATCACAAAATTCAGGTGCGCAGACATATTCAATTACTGAATCGACATTTTCATTATATAAATTACTTCCTTTTACTTCGCCTCTTTTAATATAAATACTAGATTTTATTTCATAATAAACATTATTAATAATATCAATACGATGTAAAGAATAGAAAGCTTTTGCAAGTGATTCATATGCTTTATTCATCGCTTCATCTTTTCTCTTATCTTCATCAATAATCATTCTATCGATATTTCTAAATCCTGCGACAATTAAAAGTTGTTCCCCAGGTTTATTAACTTTAATATAATGAGCGGAATAATAATGAATTTGTTTATCTTGAATAACACGATATGGAAGTTCAAATTGATCTTTAGACTCTAATTCATCAACAACTTCTGTTAATGATAATTCCATATTTAATAATGGCTTATCTTCATCAAATACACGTTCATTAATATATTTTGAAAGCATTTCATCATAATTAGCGATGTAATTAACATCACCAAAACCAGTAGTTTTGTAACCATTTAGTTTTAAAATTCTACATTTTCCAATATTAGGATAAACTAAAAATATATTTAAATAATTAATTGCGAAGGCATTAAATAAAGATTCATAATCTCTGTCGTCCATCTGCATAGTTTGATTAGTATCATTTTCTTTTACCATACGGAGCCCACCTTTTTTATTTATTAACATTTTAGCATAAATTGTTTACTAAAGATATAAAAAACAAGCATTAAAAAACATTCCCGAAGGAATGTTCTTAATCACTATTTATGTTCTAATACGTATTTAGCGAATCCTTTACCACATAATAAAGCATCGCCGATAGTTTTCGCACCTAAAACGACGTCTCCACCAGTAAAGATATTCTCTACGCTAGTTTGATAAGCAATCATCTTACCTGCGCCATATTTTTCTTTTCCAACAACATATCCATGGTTAGTTTCGATTTTGCCAACATTCCAAACACTTGAATCTGGAATTTGACCAATCGCAGAAATAACATAGTCACAAGGAATTTCAATATATTTACCTGTTCCAACTGGGCTTCTTCTACCACTTGCATCAGGTTCGCCTAATTCCATAACTTCACATTTACATTTTGTAACGTGACCATTTTCGCCAATTAATTCAACTGGATTAGTTAAGAATTGAAGTTCTACACCTTCATTTTCGGCATCTTCCATTTCATTTTTCTTACAAGGAGCTTCATCTCTACTTCTTCTATAGACGATGATTGTTTTTTCTGCTCCACATCTTACCGCCGCACGAGCTCCATCCATCGCGACATTACCTGCCCCAACAAGAATAACAGTTCCATGTAAACTTGGTTTAGATTTCTTTAAATTTAATTTATCTTCAAAGTTAAAATCACGTAAGAAATCAAGTGCATCTAATGATCCTTCTAAATCTTCACCAGGAACTCCTAAGCGACGAACACGCGTTAAGCCAAAAGCTAAATAGACATAATCATATTTAGTCGCAAGATCTAAGAAATCAGATTCTTTTAAATCTTTCCCAAAAATGAAATTACCACCTAATTCTTGAACTGGTGTAATAGATCTATTAACAGTATCAAGGCCAATTCTAAAGCCAGGAATACCAAAGGCCATAACTCCACCTGCGAAATTTTCTCTATCGTAAATATCAACTTCTACTCCGGCAGTTAATAAATCTTTTGCCGCGGATAATCCAGCAGGGCCTGCACCAACAATTGCTACTTTTAATTTTTCGTTCATAATTTTACCTTCCTTTGTCAATTACTTAAATTATACATTATTTATCTTTATAAGTTAAATAAAAGAATAATTTAAAATTTTTAATTAGACAAGATAGTGTTTAAAGCACAAATAAGCGATTATTCTAGAAATTTATTTTAATTGCAAATATCGTTTGGAATATTAACTTTGATTACATCATCTCCCCATAAATCATAGGCTAGTTCATAAGCATCAAATGATTGATCTTCAAAACTTCCTTTAAAATCTATTTTTCCACCTTGTAAAAGCATGTAACCAACATGTGATCCAATATCTTCATCCGCGTATAAAAAAGCAATTTTCATCTTAGGCTTAGCTTTACTCATCGCGATAATTACTTCTAGCGGCGGTTCCCATGGTGTTTCAAAAGTTAAAGATCCTTCATCGAGAATTTCTAATTTATCCGCGTTCCATTTACATCCCCAGTTTCTAATTCTCCATTCATACCAGTTAAGCGAATCATAATTAAGAATATTATTAACTTGTTTTTCGCCAATGGCATATATTTCTTCTAAATTATTTTCATACTTTTTTAATAATTTTTTTGTCTCTTCTTCATTTAAAATTAGATTTCTTTTATTTGATAAATGTTCATTAATTTT
The DNA here is from genome assembly GCA_963653535.1 of Azospirillum sp. CAG:239. Lineage (GTDB taxonomy): Bacteria > Bacillota_I > Bacilli_A > RFN20 > CAG-449 > UBA3210. The sequence continues at coordinate 25,013 of CAVJWU010000001.1, read as the reverse complement.
AGTTATTAAATTAAGATATTCTTTTGTTTCTAACTTATCTTCTTTTGTCCCTAAGTATGTAATATTTTTATTAATCTTTGTTAAATAAAGTAATAATCCATCATCACTTTTTGAAGAAAATTCAATTTCTAAATCTTTAGGCATTGGAATGATCTTATTAAAATCAAATTCTAATTCTTTGTATTCTTCATTATATGTTGTAAATGAAGAAATAATCTCATCGACAACTTCCCTATTTTTAACTATAATTTTATTTTTAATCCAATTTGGCATATTTCTTTCTCCTTTTAACCTTCTATAATAGATAATGTTAAGAAAAGAAGAAAAATCCTAAAAATTATATAATCTTTTTTAGCGTTCACTTTCTAATAAAGAAAAACGTTTGTAGTTTCTCTTTAATATTAACTTATAATAAAAACCCTCAAGTCTTTCTGATTCATCAGTCTAACTTAAGGGTTTACTTATATTTATTCTTTTTCTACGTCTTTAAAGGAACAATTTACACACTTAATATTTGGATTACCTTTAATATAAAGTTCATGAAACGAACCTTCCACAACATTATAAATGCTAGGTCTTAAATCAAGATCTTTTTTCTCCCAAGCAGTCTTATCATGGATAAAGAGATTGACGTTATTAAAGGTAATATCATTAATCTTATCACCGACAATAGTAATACCATTTTCAGAATCACAGGTAATATTTTTAAAGCTTACATCATAGATAGTTCCTTCAATAGATGATTCATCTCTTTTTACATTAGTAATTGAAATAGGTTCACCTCTTCCCCACCAATGTAAAGGAGAAACTTGATGAGAATTAATTTTTATATTTTCAAAACGAGTATTATAAACATTTCCCCCGTCACGTAGCATTAAAGATATTCCGCGATTTGTATCAATAATATCAATATCATGGAAATAGATATTCTTAAAATCTGAATAAGATTCAGTTCCGAGTTTTATCGCCGCGCAGGTAGATTTTAACGAGCAATTATACACTTCAACATTTTCAGTTGGACCGAAATGTTTTGCATATGATGTCGACTTTAAAACGATACAATCATCCGCGCATGAAATAGAAGAATTTCTGATAATAATATTCTTAGAATGATCTGGATCAATACCATCAGAATTTGTAAATATAGGATTATTTTTTATTGTAATACCATCAATTAATATTCCATCACATCCAACTAGATGAACAGTCCAGAAAGCACTTCTTTGTAAAGTAACTCCTTTCAAAACAAAATTTTTAGAATTTTCCATATAGATTAAAGGAGTACGAGGATAAAACTTACCTTCTATATGATAAGGATTAGTCACTCCAACAAATATTTCTTCACTTCCATCAATTATTCCTTCTCCTTCGATAGAGACATTTTCTAAGTCTTTACCATAAATAAAATATTTACTAGGTTTACCGTTATATGTGCAATCTGCCCAAGTATTTCTCGTAATAACTTTATTACCAGAATCAAAAGAAAAGAAATCTTTTTCATCATCACTTAATTTAATAAAAGCACCCTTTTTTAAATACAAAGAAGCATTATTAGTTAAATAAATCGTTCCGCATTTATAAGTTCCACTTTCAATAATTAAACGTTCTTTATTCTTCGCACAAACTACAATTGCTTTAGAAAGAATTTCTCCATCGTTATGTATACCATCTTTATATGGTTTAAATTCATTAAAATATCGATCCATAATTTCACCTCAAAATCATTGTTACACTTCACATTTTATAAGTCAAATAAAAAGCAACTATAGTAGTTGCTTAAAATTTAGCTTTCATTTCATTAATAAAAGTATCATCATCAAAATAATCGATTTTCATAGCGTGACGTACTTCTTTTAATGTTTCATTAGCCTTTTTATTTGCTTTTAATGTACCTTGTCTTAAGATTTCATATACTTCATCTAAATGAGCTTCGTAATATGCTCTTTTTTCTCTAAATGGTTTTAAATATTCATTTAAGACATTGAAGAGGAATCTTTTAACTTTCATATCACCAAGTCCACCTCTTTCATAATGAGCTTTTAATTCAGTTAAATTCTTATAATCTGGAAGGAATTTAGCGAAATCTTCATCTTTAACAAAGTTTTCTAAATAGATAAAGACTGGATTACCTTCAGTTTTACCTGGATCTTCAACTCTTAAGTGATTTGGATCAGTAAACATCCCCATCACTTTCTTCTTTAAGGTTTCTTCATCATCACTTAAATAAATGCAATTATTTAAAGATTTTGACATCTTTGCTTTTCCATCAGTTCCCACAAGTCTATTACTCGCTTCATTTTCAGGAAGCATAATTTTAGGTTCAACTAAAACTTCACCATATACAGAATTAAATTTATGAACGATTTCTTGTGTTTGTTCTACCATTGGCATTTGATCTTCTCCAGCAGGAATAATATTCGCTTTAAAAGCAGTAATATCACTTGCTTGAGATATAGGATATGTAAAGAAACCAACTGGAATAGAAGCTTCAAATTCTCTCATCTTAATTTCGTTTTTAACCGTTGGATTTCTTTGTAAACGAGATACAGTAACTAAATTCATATAATACATATTTAATTCAGTTAAAGCAGGAATACTAGATTGAATGAAGATATTAACCTTATTAGGATCAATGCCGACAGATAAATAATCTAAAGCAACATTTAAAATATTATCTCTAATTTTACCTGGATTTTCTGCATTATCAGTTAATGCTTGTGCATCTGCAATCATAATATAGAATTCATCAATATCATTTCGTGATTGTAATTCTACCCTTCTTCTTAAACTACCTACATAATGTCCAATATGTAATTTACCAGTAGGACGATCACCTGTTAACATAATATTTTTCATACTTTTCACCTCAGTCATAAACTATTATATATTAAATTATATCGTTTTTTCATCTTTAAATATAAAATATTAAATTATTTTCCTATGTGCTTAAAGCACACATATTTAATAAGTAGATTTATATCAATTTTATTTATGATATAATTTATTCATAAAGGAGTTTTTATTATGGACAATATGTTTTCACTTAAAGGTAAAGTCGCTTTAGTAACAGGAGCAAATACAGGTTTAGGACAAGGTATTTGTATCGCTTATGCAAAAGCTGGCGCGAAAGTAGTAGGAGTAGCAAGAAGATCTTGTGATGAAACAAAAGAATTAGTAGAAAAAGAAGGTGGAGAATTTTTTCAAGTAACTGCAGATTTATCTACAACTGAACCAATTGAAAGAATTATTAAAGAAGCAAAAGATAAATTTGGTCATATCGACATTTTAGTTAATAACGCAGGTATGATCTTAAGAGAAGATTCAGTTAATGTTACAGAAAGTGACTGGGATAAAGTTCTAAATGTCAACTTAAAATTTGTCTTCTTCTTATCTCAAGCATTCGCAAAAGAATGTATTAATGATAATAGAAAAGGTAAGATTATTAACATTGCTTCAATGCTTTCTTATCAAGGTGGATTTAGAGTTGTTTCGTATTGCGCAAGTAAATCTGCGATTGCTGGAATTACTAGATCATTATGTAATGAATGGGCATCTAAAGGCATTAATGTTAACGCGATCGCACCTGGATATATGTCTACAAATAACACTGCAGCAATTCGCGCTGATGAGGCGAGAAATGAAGCTATCTTAGAAAGAATTCCTCAAGGTAGATGGGGACAAAAAGAAGACCTTATGGGAGGCGCAATCTTCCTCGCTAGTGAAGCAAGTGACTACGTTAACGGATTCACTCTTGCAATTGACGGCGGTTGGTTAGCAAGATAAATTAAGCAAAATTAAAGAGATAGGTATTTAAGCCTATCTCTTTTTATTTCATTAAAATGTTTATTATTAACAAAAATAAAGAAAACCATGTCCATTCAAAAATGCATCTACAACATAATATCTTTGTTTTAAGTCAAAAATTGTTCTTAATATATGTTCTTTTGATTGGTCTTTTAACTCAAGTACATATACAGGAGCTGTCTTTTTACAATTATCGCCATAAGTAATAGAAGCTCCTCCATCTGCGTTACCATATTTATATCTACTAATAGAGCTAACATTTACGCCTTTAAAATCTTCTAAAGTAAAATAATGATTAAATTAAATATAAATATATTCCAACCCATTGAACTATCGCACCGATAAGCACGAAGAAATGCCATATAAAATGTGCACAAGGTTTCTTTCTTAAAGCCGCGAATGGAATCATTCCAAAAGTATAAACTAGACCTCCACCTAAAATCCAAAAGAACAATGGAAGATTGTCATTTAACCAATATGGAATAAAAATAACGCCACTCCAACCGATTAAGAAATATAAACTAAAATGTAACCATCTTAATCTTCCTGGACCAAATACTCCAACAAAGGTAATACCAGTTATTATTAAAGCCCATTGGATACAAAAGAAGATTAAACTTGCCGTAAGTCCCCACATATGTTCATTCATATAAATCAAAAATAATGGTGCGAATGTGCCACCAATTTGTAAATAAATGGTTGAATAATCAAATCTTCTAAAGACTCTCTTTACGCTGCTACCACTTCTAAAAGAATGATATAAACAAGAAAATAACATTTGTAAGAAAAAGCAAGTTCCATATATACTTGAAGCAACATATTCTAACGGAGTATTAGATTTAATAAGCATTAAAACTAAACAGACTAATGCAATTATTGCTCCGACCCCATGAGTGACTGAATTACCAATTTCTTCTAATAACAATCTGTGAGGTGGTTCGTTCTTCTTACGATTAATTCTTTTTTTCTCCACTTTTAAAGCGTATTTTTCAGCTTTTAAAGGTTGTTCAATCTTTAATTTATTAATCTTATATTCTTCTTTTAAAGTAATTAATTCATCTCTTTTTTGATCTTTGATTTGATTTTTATTTCTTATATAATCTATTTTTAGATCGCTATATTCTTTTTTTAAATCTTTATAGTTTGTGTTATCCATAACTTTCACCTCGAATACATAATATATTAAGTAATAAATTTTATCTATAAACTGATAGTTAATATTTCTCTACTAAAGAAAAAAAGATTCTACTAGTAGATATTTTTATCTACTAATAGAACCTTAAATTGATTCTTTTAGGATTTTTAAATATTGTTTAGTTATTTCTTTCATTGGTCTATCGCTATTATAAACGTAAATTAAATCCATTACTTCATCACTAATTAAAGGAACAGAAATAATATTATCACCATCAAGATTTTGATTAACTCTACCTGTCGCGATAGTATAACCATTTAAACCAATTAAGATATTAAAAAGAGTCGCTCTATCTTGTACAATAATCGATTTATTCACGCTTTCTAAAGCATGTGGTTCTTCTGAATAATAGAAAGAATTATTTAATCCTTGATCATAACTTAAACGAGGATAATTTGATAAGTCAGACAATTTTAAACTCTCTTTATGGGCAAGAGGATGATTTTTTGATAATAAGACATGTGGTTTACAAACGAATAAAGATTCATATTTTAAACCATTATTAGAAATGAATTTAGTAATTATTTCTTTATTAAAATTTGATAGATATAATATACCTATTTCACTTCGACCATCTTTACAATCTTCAATAACTTCATAAGTTTTACATTCACGTAACGAGAATTCGTATTTATCTTTACCTAATTCTTGTACTAATTTAACGAAAGCATTGACAACAAAGCCATAATGTTGACTAGAAATAGCAAATATTCTTTTAATGCTCTCTTTATTTTTATAATTATCTTCAAGTAAATCAGCTTGTTCTACTACTTGCCTTGCATATGAAAGAAATTTATTACCTTCATCAGTTAATAAAACACCTTTATTCGTCCGTTTAAAAATAACTATTCCCATCTCTTCTTCTAAATCTCTAATCGCTTTTGATAGGTTAGGTTGAGTAATTAATAATTCTTCCGCGGCTGTATGCATCGAAGAAGTATTCGATATAGTAATAAGATATCTAAGTTGTTGTAAAGTCATAATTTCACCCACATGCATTATAAATATTAGTTATCGCAAAAGCAAATGAAAAATTATATTTTATCAAAGAAAAAGCTGACGAATTTCGCCAGCTATAAATTATTTAATTGATGATCTTAAATCAATTTGAGAAGAAGAATCACAAGTAATATTTCCTGAATATTTAGTCGCGACATATTCAGAAACTGTTGTTGATAATAATGCATCGGTTAAGACATCAATCTTAGTTTTATAAGATGTGTTATTTAAATAATCATATTTTCTTACTGCAAGAACGTTTGCTTTTGCAGATACTTGTGCTGGATCATCTTCAACCGCGATTCTTTCTGTTGAAGCAATATTACCAGTTAAAGCTGTATTACAAGGTAAGCAAGCAATATCATAATCGCCTCTAGATTGAGCAAGTAAGTTTTCTGCGATTAAATATACATTAACCCCATTACTTGAAGTCCAGTTTTTATCAGTAAATGTTAATTTTTCACCTGCTGCATCAATAGGTAAGTCACCTGTTATAACACCTTTAGCTTTTAATAATTGTAAAGCTCTAATTGCGTTAGAATCATCATCACAGATTTCAACTGTTGTAACTCCTTCTAAAGAAGATTTTTTTCCTTTATAAATTCCTAAAGGTTCATAATGAACTTTACAAGTTGCGGTTAATTCTACTTTACCAGCATATGTTGATAAATATGGGATGTGTTGGAAATAGTTTGCATCATATTCACCATTCGCGACTGCATCATTTTGTAAAGTCCAATCTAATGTAGAAACTTTTAATGTGTAACCTTTACTTTCTAAGATACCCTTTACTGCTCCATTTAAGATTTCAGCATGAGGTACATCACTTGCCGCGACAGAAATTGTTTTATCATCTGAGGAAGTTCCGCAGCTAGAAAAACCTGTTAAAGCAAATCCTAATGATAATGTTGCAACTGATAATGTTAATATTTTATTTAATTTTTTCATTTTAATTTTCTCCTTTTATCTAATTTTTTTGAAATGAATAAACCTAATTCTTGCATAAGTTGTACGATCACTACGACAACGATAATTAATGCCCAGAAATACCAACTAGACATAAAGTCTCCTGTATTTCTTGAATAATATGTATAAATTGTTGATATTAAACCACCCGCGGCAATATTGTATGCGAATGATGTATATCCTAATAATGTTACTCCTGTAACCGCAGCACCAGAAATTAAACTTGACCTCGCTTCTTTAAGTAATACTTTTGTGATTATTTGAAAATCACTTGCGCCTAATGATTTAAATGCTTCAATTTCTCCTGAAGGAACTTCTTGTAGAGATTGTTCAACCATTCTCGAAGCAAAACCAAAGGCTGTAACAAATAAAGGAATAAGGATCGCGTACCACGCGCCTGTACCTCTACTAAACCAAGCTCTAGTCCAAGGCATACAAATAACAACTAAGATCAAACAAGGAATACTTCTTAAGATATTAACGAAAAGCCCTAAGACAAAGTTAATATATTTATTCGGTCTTAAGCCATTCTTCGCGGTGATATTTAAGATAACACCGACTGGAATACCGACTAAATAAGATAAAGTAGTCGCGATAAATGTTTGAATTAATGTTTCATAAGTTGATTTACCTAATATTGCCCATTGTTCAGAAGTAAGATAGATACAAGATAAAGTAATAAATGCGCTGATAAAAAGAACAGCAATTATTACGATAACGATTATCTTAATGATATTTTTATTTTGTTTCATCTTTAATAATCTCCTCGTACTTAATATTCTTCAACGAAAGATATTTTTCTAATTTAACAACATCTTTTTCACTCGAAGGTAACTTAATAACCATTTGGCCATAAACTTTATCATCAATAGTTTTACTATCGGCATAAACAATAGAAATAAGCATATTACAATCTTGAATGATATTCGCGATAATTGGACTATCAATTTCTCCATCAAAGATGAGCTTAATATATTTATCATCACTAAATGTCGTATTTAAGTGACCAGAATAAATAAGTTTTTTAGAAATATCTGCCTTTGGTGAAAGGAATACGTCGTAAAGAGGACCATCTTCAACAATCTGGGCATGATCAATAATCGCGACCCTATTACATATTTCTTCAATGACTGACATTTGGTGCGAAATAATGATAATTGTTAAGCCTAGTTCTTCATTTAATTCTTTTAATAATTCAAGAATTGAATGGGTTGTTTCAGGATCTAAAGCAGATGTTGCTTCATCACATAATAATACCTTTGGATCAGTCATTAACGCACGAGCGATAGCCACTCTTTGTTGTTGACCACCGGAAAGTTGAGAAGGATATGAACTAAGCTTATCTCCTAAGCCAACTTTTTCTAATAAAGTTTTAGCTTTAACAGAAGCATTTTTATCATGAACAATGTTTCCCGCTAATTCAACATTCTTTAAAACTGTTCTTTGTTGTAAAAGATTGAAACTTTGAAATATCATTGCTACTTCTCTTTTATATGTTCGATCAAAACTCGCTTTCTCACCATTATAAAGAATTTCACCTTCATCAAATGTTTCAAGTCCATTAATACAACGAACTAAAGTTGATTTACCTGCTCCAGATAACCCTAGTACTCCATAAATATCTCCGCGATTAACTTGGAGATTAATATTATTTAATACTACTGTGTCACCAAATGATTTACAGATATTCTTTAGTTCAATAATATAATCTAACATCTTTTCACTTCCTTAAAAAAATCCTTGCCATAGGCTAAGGACGTAATCATGCTGAAAATTAAATATTTTTATATTTTCAAGTACAATCATACTCTATCGCTTTAAAGGGCGATCCCTCATCTCTTAGCACGCCTTAAGATGAAGCTCCTGGGCCATGTTCATCAAATCATTTCTAGCTTATTTCACCTAACTAAGCCTCTCTACAAGTATCTATTTGACTACTCTTCCAATCAACGCTTTTTATCTCTTATCTTGAAGACGAAATTATTATAGCACTGTAAATTTATATATGTATAATCTTATTTTTTTATCGTCCGTGATAAGAAAAAGTTATCACTAATAAAATAATAAAAGGGTCATCTATTATAAGACAACCCTTTTAAATTTAATTTGTTTTATCTTTCTTTTGATATTTATAATAAAAGCCTGAAATAATCTTCGCAAGAATATTAAAATACATCAGTTCTTCAGGCTGCCATGCTCTTCTTTCATGAATCATATCGATGAGCATATAGCCTGAAAGAGTATCATTATTTATTAATTTAATTTGAACTAAGGCTTTTATTCCTAATTTTGAATAGAAATCAAATGCTTCTTGATTCTTTAATCTAGTATCTAAGACATCTGATATTTGTAACATATTATCTGATTTAAAAAAAGTTTGATAATGTTCATTTTTTAAAATTTCATAACCTTTTTTAAGGAATTCACCATTTTGAGAATATTGGAAAGCGATATTTAAATCAGGGTCACAAACAGTAATATGTTCTAATCTAAAATGAATAGCCATCTTTTCAACAATAGAAGCGATTTCTTTTTCTAAATCAGTTCCTCCAATTAATTGATCTAAGCAATCAGAAATAAATGCCGCATCTGATTTATTTCTTTCTGGTAATCCGACGAATTGAACCTTGTTATTATTAAATGTTAATTTACCATGTTTTTCATCGCTATAAATGATATAACAATCTCTACCTTTTATTTTACCCCTATACAATGCTTTATCAATCTTTTCAAATAATTCATCATATGTAGTTCCATCTTTTGGATAACAAGCTAGTCCCATGGTTGAAGAAACATTAAATTTCGCTCCATTAATCTCAATATTTTTAATTTCATATTTAAGTTCACGACAAATTGGTTTTAATTCTGCTTCAACATTAGTATTAACTGGTATTGCAAAAATAAATTCATCGCCGCCGATTCTTCCTGTAATACCTTTATATTTAGAAACTATATTTTTTAAAGCATTAGAAAAACTAATTAAAATTGAATCACCAAATGAATGGCCATAAGTATCATTAATATTTTTAAAATAATCTAGATCAATAATTCCAAATAATAATTTATCTTTAGGTGTTAATGAATCAATTAATAAATGACAACGTTTGGTAATTTCACTCTTATTATAAACACCAGTTAATTTATCGATAATTGAACTCTCAACAAGTTCTTCCATCTTTTTAATATAGATATCATCATTTTTAAAGAAACCAATAACAGTTGTAGAAGTCTTTTTTAACGCATCTAAAACATAACCTTTCTTTTTTACTTTAAAATAAACTCCAGGTTCAATATTCTTCTTTCCTTCGACAATTTTATTAATTAAATAAACAAAGCTAGGGAAATAGCTCGATTCAACTTTTAAAGGATTATTTTTTCGATCAATTACTTCATAATATGTGTTGTAGATAATTCTATTATTCTTATAATCTTTGAATTTAAAAATCTTCGTCTTAATGTCATATTTAAAAAACACTCCATCAAGAAGAGATAATACTTCTTCATGTTCATTATCTTTAAGAGGAGCGATAGTTATGTAATATGCTCCATGAATCTCTCTAATAGAAACTAATACTTCTAATTCTTTATTTTCTTTAGTAAGAGTTGTTAAGTATTGAAAAGAAGATTTATTAGAAAAAACATCCGAACTTAAAATAATTTTTAATTCATTATTAAATTTAATGTCATCATAAAAATTTAGATATTCAATATCTTCTTTTGTTACCTCAATATTAATGCTCTCTTCCTTCATAGTTTTTTTCCTCAATATGAAATCATTATACTATTAATAGATAAATAAGTCAAATTTAGAAAAAATGCCTAGGATTTAACGTAAAAACTATTGCTTAATAAATTAGTAAATACAATATTCAAAATTATCGATATACTAAATATAATTAAAAATTTTAATTATTAGAAGATATAAGAAAAATACTTTATTGAATTTTTTTAAGAAACAAGTAAATAAAAAACATTATTTATTTCTTAATAAAAGAAACGATCAAATCCATTATTTCTTCATCTTGTTCTGTCATCAAAACAAAATCTAAAGTATTAAAATAATCTATCTTCTCTTTTAAAGAAGTTAATTTTCCTTCGTTTAACAAAGAAAAATATTGTGAAAACGAAGTAGTCATATATTTAACTGCATTTAAAGAATAATTAGGATTATGTAATTTATTATTAACAAAATAAAATTCAACTTGATCATTTTTAATACCATTATAAAGATACATCGCATGGTTAGAAAAAGAAATAATATTATCGTCTTGAGAATGGATAATTAAAGCTTTTAATTGTTTATGATTATAGTTATCTATTGGATTTAATAATGCATATTTTAAATTAACATCTCTTTCATATTTTAAGATATCTTCTTTATCTTTGTTTAGATAATCTTTTGTTAAGTTATCAATTGTTGTAATTCCGGAAATAGATATTATCTTACTAATCTCTTGATGAAGAGAATAAATATTATTAACCGCGAAGCCACCTAAAGAATGACCAATACAAATAATTTCTTTATTTTTAAATTTATCTTCTAATTTAACAAAATTCAATACATCATCTAAATCACATATCGCCTGCGTTAAACTTAAATTAGATATTCCTTCTGATTCAAAACAGCCAGTTAAATCAAAAGATAAAACTAAGAAACCTTTTTTACAAAGATATTCAATTTCTCTTAAATAAGAAAGATGACCTCCGCCTAAGCCATGAACAAAAATAACTAATTTATCATTAGAAAAATTATCGTAATAATATAGAAAAGTCATAATCTTATAACCTTTTTTAGAAATGAAAGATTTCTTTTCTTCATGAAGGTTAATAAAATCTTTTGCTTTAAAATAATGAATATAATGTTCATCATCATATCTTTTTATATATGTCTTTAAATATTCTTGTAAATTCATAATTATTTTATCTTATTAAAAATATCCTTAATTTTATTAAAATAGAACGAAGATGTATCTTCACGATATTTTGTTAACGAAGAAACATCATTATCCTTTTTATAGGTTTTACCGATGTAAGGAGAAGAAGAATAATACGAATGTGTAATCGTTATTTCTTCTATTTCTCCTTTATCATTATTTATTTTAGTATATTCATCATTAAAGATCACGACAGAGTCGAGGATTACTTTGTTCTTACGATATTGGAAAGTCGGTACTACTCCATTATTATAACCAAAAGGAGAACCTTCTTTAGATAGGCCTACTCCTTTTGTAAAATTAGTCCAGAAAGGATCAGTTGAACTACTTCTATTCGCGTAGAAATAGCTTAATTCAAAACCATAATAAGTAATTGATGGATTTTCTTTTAAGTAGTTATTAAAGAAATTATTAAACATATAAGAACAATCAGAACATAATGACCAATAATATAAAATAATATATTCTTCATCACTATTTAATAAATCTAAATAATTATCTTTTGTAACTTTAATTTCATTTGACATCTTTATGTAATCATTAAAGAAGTTTTCTAAAGATGAATAAGATGAAAATATTAATTCATCACTAACGCCATCAATTTTTCTTTCTAGAACTCCATCATTAAATAAACCAAGTGTCGGAGTATAAGTATAAGAAATAATTGGTGAAGAAGTCGATATTAAGTTAGAAGAAATAGAATATACTTCAAGAGAATTATTTTTAATATATGATTGTAAGATTGGTAAAAAATTAATGCAACCTTCACAACTTTCATCATAAATATATAAAATAAAGTCATCTTTAGAACTAACCTTATTTTCTAGTTCATTATAAGTTAAACTAATCGTATCATTTAACGCATAACTTCTTTGAATAATTAAAGTTTTTTCTATTTTATTCGCGCATGAAAAAAATGGTAATGACAATAAAGATATTAAAAATAATTTTCCTAGTTTTTTCATCTTTTTCTCCTTAATTTAATGTAATAACATTTTTCCAAGTAGTATTTACTAAATATTTGTTTTCTGCGTTAAAACGGGCACCAAATTCACCAGTATTAAGATATTCAGTAAATGTTTGATAATGATCATCAGTATATAAAGCAACATTACTGTTATTATAATTTAATGCGTTAAATCCGTTAATAAAGACAACGAGTCGACCAACTCCTCGATTAGAAGCAGAATATTTAGAATCTAATGCGATATCTAATTCAAAATAAAGTGGTTTGTTGTTGTTATATATACGATAAGGAACGCTAGTAGCATAACCATTAGTTCTTGTATAATATGACACGCATCTAGTCTTATCTTTAAAATATGATGTAGCATCTGAATAAAAAGTTTTAACTACGTAATTACATGGAAATTCATTAAAAGCGATATAATAATTTGCAATATCAACTGGATCAGTTAATGCCACTTCATAAGCTAAAGAACTATCTTTAATTACTTCTTCATAACTATAATAAGTATAAGTTTTTGTTTCTTTTATTTCGTATCCTTCATTAGTTTTACTAACTTTTAAAGGCATAGTAACTTTACTTACTCCACTTACTAAAGTACCTACGTAAGGAGAAGGATTCAAACGATAATAATCATTAGAATAATCATAATCATAATTTGAATAAGTTGTAGTTATTCCATCATAAGTAACGATTAAACTTTTAATATCTAGTTCCGCATCACCTGTTTCAATTTTAAAGAAATTGCCGCTTATAGAATAAGTTGATGTTAAATAAGAACTAGAAGCATCTAATTCAATAACATTATTATAGCTTCTATCATCTGAATAATATAATTTAGCTTTAGAAGAAGTTGTTTCACTTTGATAATTAATCTCAATTTTTTTCATTCCATATATCGGAGTGTTATTTAATAATGCACCATTTAATTTATCGATATCAAATAAATTATATTGAGGTTTTAAATTGATAACACCATTAACAAATCTAGAAGCTCGATAATAACTAAATGAAACATTATCAATTGTTCCTACATCAAAATTTTCTGAATAACTTCCAGAAACTAATGATTTTAATTTTAAGGTATTTAAGTTAGTTTCGTTTTCGCTAGAAGAAACGTTTTCTGTTGAAGAAGAACTTATCGCTAAAGAACTAACATTAAAAGAGCATGAAGAAAATAAAATGCTAGTTAATAAAATTATAAATAATTTATTTTTCTTCATTCTTGTTCTCCTTTTCATATTCATCTAAATAAGATACGACTTTACCTTTTGTTTTATATCCTAATATCATATCCATATTAACATTAGTCATCGATTTAAAGATATTCTTTTCAACTTGAGGATTATATTCTAATAAATCATGGATAAGTTTTTTAGTCGCGGCTCTTTGTGAACCTCCTCCTCCATTATCGCATATTGCGCAATTCTCGGTAAAGCGACATGCACATTGAATGAATTGTAATTTATTAAAATTCTTCCATTTGATAATATCTTTTTCTCTAATGAGGTACATTGGTCTAATTAATTCCATCCCAGAATAATTTTGTGATCTTAATTTAGGTAACATTGTTTGAATAGAACCAGAATTAAGCATATTCATTAAAGTTGTTTCAATTACATCATCATAATGATGGCCTAAAGCAATCTTATTACAACCTAGTTCAGTCGCGATATTATATAATGCTCCTCTTCTCATCTTTGCACATAAATAACAAGGTGAACGATCTTGTGAATTTGCGATTTCAAAGATGTTAGTTTCTCTAATAATGGCAGGAATATTTAATAAATTTAAATTATTCTTAATTACCTGTAAATTAATTTCATTATATCCTGGATTCATCACTAAATAAGTAACTTCAAAAGGAAAATCACTATGTGCATGAAGTTGTTGAAATAATTTAGCCATCAGCATTGAATCTTTTCCACCAGAAATACAAACACAGATATGATCATTTTCTTCCACTAACTTATATTCTCTAACTGCCTTAATAAAATTAGCCCAGATTGAAGATCTATAAGTAGTAATAATACTTCTTTCAATTTCTTTATATCTTTCCATTATTTTTCTAACTCCTTTAATGCGCTAATTAAACTATCAATATCTTCTTTAACATTTCTTTCAGAAAGAGAAACTCGAAAAGAAGATAAAGCTAGTTCTTTATTTTTATAGACCGCCATCACAATCTTTGATGGAGTATTCTTAATTGAACATGCTGATTTTTGGCTAACACATATACCTTTTTCTGATAAATATGAAACGATGTATGAACCTTTTTTACCTTTATAAGATAAATTAAAAATGTATTTATTAACAAATGAATTAACTTGAATATTTTTAATTTCTTTTAAGCGTGTTAATAGATAAGTTGATAATTCATCGATAATCTTTTTATTTTCTTCATAATGAACTTTCTCTAGTTCAATAGCTTTATAGCTAGAAGCGATTAATCCTAATGGAATTGATCCGCTTCGATAGATAGAAGAAGATTCACCTCCATGAATCAAAGGTGTTAAAATTGTTGATTTATTCTTAATTAAAACACCAGTTCCTGTTAAACCACCGAATTTATGAGGAGTAAAAGAAGCCATTTCAATACACGAAAAATCAATGTCAAATTTAAGAATACCTTGTGTGACATCCATTAATAAATGGGAAGAAGATAAAGACACTATTTCACTAATCTTTTTATAATCTTGAATAGTGCCTAGTTCTCCATCAACTAAACCTATAACAACTAAAATAACATTACTTGTCAATTTATTTTTTAAATCTTCTTCATCAATAAGGCCGTTTTCTTTAGTTTTAATAAATTCTACTTGAACGCCTTTATCTTTTAAATAACCAAGACAACCATTAATTGAACTATGTTCTAATTCACTTACTAAAACTTTATTACCAAAAGAAGAATAAGCTTCAATAACGCCTTTAATCGCAAGGTTATTACTTTCGGTCGCGCTAGAAGTATAAATTAGTTCTTTTTCTTCACCTAAAGAAAGTAATCTTTTTATTTCATGGTCACAAAAAGAAAAATATTCTTTTGTTTTTTTTCCTAGTTCATGAACTGAATTTGCATTACCGACAAACTCAGTTTCTACTTTAACTAATTCATCTAAAACTTCTTTTTTAGTTGGATAATTAGCCGCGTAATCTAAATAAATCATCTATTTATCCTCCTCAAAAGTTTCATAATGAACTTTTTCTTCTTCAAATTTATATTTAGGTTTATTTAATTCTTCTTTACTTTCATATCCAAGCGCGATAATACATAAAGGAACGATATAAGAAGGTAAGTTCATGATCTTAATTATTCCATCTACTTTATATTTTTGAGGATAACAGCCTAACATGACTGAACCAATACCTAACATTTGAGCTTTTAACATAATATTTTGTGAAGCAATAGAAGTATCAATAATCCAGTAATCCTTATCTTTACTAAAAGCATTATTTAAATTGCCACATACCATAATCGCGATATTACAATTAGGTAACATTGAAGCAGAATGACCATTATTCTCACTTAATTTTTTAAGTGTATCTTTATTCTTAATAACAATAAATTCAAAGTCACGTGAATTAACACATGTTGGTCCTGCTTGACCAGCACGTAATATTTCTAATAAATCAGAAGAAGAAATATCTTGAGACGTAAAATTTCTTACGCTTTTTCTTTCTTTAAATAAATCTTGATAATCCATAATTCACCTCGAATAATTCTTTAATATCATATTCTATTTTGTAAAAAAAAGATATAAATATATCTTTAGAAAAGAAAAAGCCGGTTTCCCAGCTTATTCACTAATAGTTGCTTTAGGAAAAGAAGCATCGACTAAAGCAAATTTTTTATATTCTTCAATTTCTTTTAAAGATATCTCTAAACCTAAATGAATGAAATCTTCTAATGTACCATATTGTTCAATTATACCATCAATATAGCCTTGTAAATAGCTTCTATCAACAGTATAAATACCATATATTTTCTTCATTGCTTTAAAGCTTTTTTCTTTTAATAAAGCTTTAAAAGCAAGTTTTTTCGCCTTAGATTTAACAAATTGATTAGTTAAAAGATAATCACTAAAAATTGTATCCATATCAAAATCTAAGATAGTTAATAAAATCAATGTAACAATACCTGTTCGATCTTTACCTTCTGAACAATGATATAAAGAAGCACCATCGCGATTAGCCATAATTCTTTTTATGACAGTTTTAAGTTGAGTAATTGAATATTCTTGTACCGCCATATCTTTATATAGTTGTTCTAGATGAGGGCGAGATTTAGTCTTCGTTTCATTAACATTTTTATCATCGTTTTCGTGTGAAATTCCATTTACTTTTTTTGCAAGAAGTGGAATATTATCATACCTTGCGAATGTGACATATAAATCAGGTTTTTGTCTAGCTTCAACAGGATTTCTTAAATCGATAATATATGAAAGATTATATACATCTTTTAATTTCTTTGCTTCTAAAGGAGAAATCTCATTAAGTTTACTAGAACGAAGTAATAAATTTTGTTTAATATGTAAGCCATCTTTATTAGTTAGATAGCTTAAGTCTCTAAAATTTGTTATATTTGGAAATTCTGCACTCATAAATCACCTATTTTTCTATTACGAGAGTTTTATAATCTTTCTCGGAAATTTCTTCTAGTAAAGAAGTTAAATCTTCTAGTCCTGAATAGCCTAACTCACGGAATAATTTTTCACTATATGAAGCATTCTTTTTATCAATCATTAACTTACCATTAATTAAAGAATCAAATAATTCTTTTTCTTCTAATAAATTATGGTTTGATAAATAAAATCCTAATTTTTGTTTTGTTTCATGAGAGATGTTTCTACCTAATCTTAAATCTAAACCTTCTTTAGAATTTTCATAAAACTTATTATCAGGTCTTTCAATTAATTGATGCGCTAAAGCCATGTCAAATAAAGTACCTTCGAATAAAGAATAATATTGAGGTAATTCCCAATTAATATGTTCTTTTTTTAATAATCCTTTTTTTAAATATAATTCCATAATTAAATTTCCTTATCCCCAAATTCTCATTTGACGTTCTTTTCCATCAATGACAATTTTAGTATTGAGCCATTCAGAATCTTTTAATTTTGTATAACTCTTTGAACAATATAATCCTACACCTTTTAAGGAGCAAGATACAACGACATTACCGTTCATTCCTTGGTATCCGGAAGTAGAAATATAATTTCCTCCGATTTCAATTCCTGTTGTATCGGATTTTCCATTTCCCTTATCCTTCGCGGTTAAAATTTCATAATTTTGATAAATCGATGTTACATATACGTTATCAGTATATTTTGCAATTCGAGAAATAAATGCTTGTGTTGGGAATTGATTATCAATAATTCCGGTATATTCATTTGTCCCGCAGCAACAGGAGACAACACACATTTTAGGTTTAATGATTTTTAATAAACATTCATTCGTGGAAGTTTTTGATCCATGATGTCCTGCTTTAAATAAATCCACCTCAGGTAAAGTATGTTCTGCATCACTTCCTGAATAATATTCAGCCATCTTTTCTTCACCTTCAAGTTCTAAATCACCAGTGAACATAAAATTGTATTCTTTTTCTGGAGTAGTATAAGTAAATAAAGTACATACTGAATAATTATTTTCATCTTTACCAACATTAAAATAAAAATAATTATATAAAATCGACATCTTTACATTATCAGATAATTGATAAACTCTTTGAGCTCCATCTTCATTATTAAAACATTGTGAAGCATAATAATGCTTAGTTCCTTTACTGACCAAGTTATCTCTTAAAGTGATATATTTACTATAAACAGATGTTGACTTTGTCGTATATTGATTATCGATAATAGTATCAACAGCATAAGAAGATAAAATGCCTTTATTAGAAGAAGTATCAGTAAATCCTTCGATATGATCTTGATCACCATGAGTTAAAATGACATATTCTAATTTATTATCTGTGATATATTGGTTCATATATTCTTTCGTAGTTTTCGTTGAACCTTGTCTTGAACCTGCGTCAATAATTATATCATTATCTCCAGCTTTAATATAAATTGAATCACCAGCTTTATCGTTACCGAGCATCATAAAATGAATTTGAAAATCAGGGAAAATAATTCCTTCGGTAATTCCATTTTCATTGATAGAATCATTAGATGAAGATGAACTTTCACTTGAGCTTGAACTAGACGAGCTTTCACTTGAGCTTGAGCTAGATGAACTTATCTTTTGCGAAGAGCTTTCACTAGAAGAATTAAAGTTACTTAAAAAATCTCTAACTGCATCGCAACTAGTTAAAGTAGTACCTAAAATTAATGTTAATAGAATTTTAAATCCTTTCCCTTTCATCGTTCTACCTCCAAATCTTTTTTATTATAATATTTTTAAATATCGCATTCAATTTTTATTATTTGTAAATAATAAATTAGATAAAAATAATTATAGTTTTTATTAAAATGCCCATTCTCCATCTTTAAAAATTTGTACTTCTTTATTTTCTTTAGTAATACCTACAATATTCATATCTTTAGATCCAATCATAAAATCAACATGAATCATCGAATCATTAATACCTTTTGCTTTTAATTCTTCTAATGTATATTTTTCATAATCTTTAATTAAATTAGTAAATCCTGCTCCTAATGCTAAATGGCAAGAAGCATTTTCATCAAATAATGTTTCATAAAATAAGATACCAGTATTATTAATTGGTGAATTATAAGGTATTAAAGCTACTTCACCTAGATAAGACGCTCCTTCATCCATTGAAACCATTTTACGTAATAATTCTTCACCTTTTTTAGCTTTTACTTCAACTACCGATCCGTTTTCAAAACGCACTGAAAAATCTTCAATTAATTCACCTTGATAAGAGAGAGGTTTTGTCGCGTAAACGATACCTTCTGCCATACCTCTTTTTGGAGAAGAGAAACATTCTTCACTAGGGATATTTGGATTAAAGATAATATTACTACCTAATGTTTTTTCTTTTCCTCCTTCAAATAAGCAATCATCAATTAAACCTACTTTTAAAGAAGTACCATTACTAGACTTATAATGTAATTCTTTTAAATGTAAAGAATTTAAATAATCACAACGAGAAGATAAATTTTTGTTATGTTCTTTCCAGTTTTCAATTGGATCACCTTCAGTAACTCTCGAAGTATAAAGAATCGCTTCCCATAATTTTTCTTTTGCCTTAGAAGGAGTTAAATCAGGAAATATCTTTTTTGCCCATGCATAAGAAGAAGCTCCAGCAATACACCATTGTTCTTTATTTTCTACTTTATCTAAATAAGGTTTTAATATTGGATAACGAGCTCTCCTAACTTTAGCCATTTTTTCTTGATCAATCCCTTTCATTCCATCAGGATCATCGCTAGTGATATATAATCGAGCAGGAAGATGTTCTACTCGATAATCTAGTTCTGCTTTTTCATATATTTCAACACTTGATAAAGCTTCTTCTGATTGATATAAGCTATCTAATTTATTAATTGCTTCATCATAGAAATGAACTCGGACCTTTCTCGCTCCAGCTTTGTAAGCTTCTTCAACGATTAAACTAACAAAAGAAGCTTGTTCAACTGAACTATAAACATTTAAATCTTGGCCTTTTTGAATGTTAACGCCCATGACAACTAATAATTTTGCATATTTTCTTAATAATGATTTTTTCATATATTCTTACCTTTCTAATACCTTTTGATATTCATTCATGATGAATTCACTAATTTTTTCAATCGATACATTATCCGTATTAATTAGGATATGTTTAAAAGAAAAATTCTTTTCATTAAAATGATCTTTATCTAATGATAATCTTTTTTCAACTGAACTAATGTCATCTCCACGAAGTAACATTCTTGCTTTTCTAATATTTTCTGATGTTTCTAAATAGAACACTACAATATGAGGATCATTTAATTTTAAAAAAGCTTCTACTCCACTTGGTTCAAGAATAACAACTTTATCATCTTGAACTTCGGATTTGCTACATCCATAAAAATTAGAATTATATTCAGTACTTTCAACTAAAGATCCTTCTTCTTTTAATTTTTGAAATTCTTCTTTTGTAAGGAAGTAGTAATCTACTCCATCACTTTCATTAATTCTAATCTTTCTAGTTGTATTAGTAATCGCCTTTTTAATATTGAAATGCTTTTGAAGATATTTTGCGACTTCAGTCTTACCTGAAGCACTTGCCCCACATAAAATAATCATAATTAGTAACTCCGTTTTGTCTTTTAATATTATATATTAAATTGATTATATTTAAAATATAAAATATAATACTAATGATTAAAGGAGGTCAATATGAATATTATCGTAATTGGGGCTGGACCTATGGGTATTATGGCTAGTATTTCTATTAAGAAAAATAATCCTTCTTTTAATGTTACTCTTTTAGAAAAAGAAGAATCAATTGGCTCAAGAATTAAAGTTTCTGGAAACGGTAGATGTAACTTAGGTAATATAAATATTAATGAATTTGCCTATAATCACCCTAGTTTTGTAATAGACATACTTAAATATCAAAACAAATTATTTTCTTATTTAGAAGAAGTAGGTTTTTCTTATTTTCATGATGAAGAAGGTAGAATTTATCCGCAGAGTGAGACTAGTACAACATTAATTTATTCACTTACTAAATTATTAGATAAATATGGCGTAAAAGTACTTACTTCTAGTAAGGTAAATGCCATAAATAAAATGAATAATAAGTATGAAGTTAAAACTGAAAATACCTTACTTTTTTGCGATAAACTCGTTATTTCTATCGGAGGAATTGCAAAAACTAATTCTATTAATGACTATCAAAATATCTTTAAAAATATAACTTCTAATATCATTCCTTTTTCTTCTTCCTTAACACCGATTAAAACAGATAACGTCAGTAAGAGTTTAGAAGGAAAAAGATCTAAAGCAAACGTAAAATTATATTATAAAGATACCCTCTTATTTAAAGAAAGTGGCGAAATCTTATTTAAAAAAGATGGTGTCTCAGGAATTGTTATTTTTAATGTATCTTCTTTTTTAGCGAGATTACATCTTTCCTCATATAAAGATTATTATTTAAGTGTCGATTTACTTCCTAAAATGAGTAATGAAGAACTTCATTCCATTTTAAAGATTGATAAAACATATAATACTTTATTTCATCCTAGTGTAGCGAAATATTTATTTGAAAATAAGATTAACCCAAAAGATTATCGTTTAAACATTAAATCTTTATATGATTTAAGTTTCGCTCAAGTAAGTTCAGGAGGAATAAATATAAAAGAAATTAATTCTAATCTTTCTTTAAAAAATGATCCTAATATTTTTGTTGGAGGCGAAGAAATTGATATCGATGGAATATGTGGAGGATATAATATTGAATATGCTTTCTTATGTGGTATTAAAATAGGAGAAGAAATCTAATATGAAAAAAATAAAAATATGTTTAATTAGTTTATTTATAATTTCTTCATTAAGTTCTTGTTTTCCTCACAATGAACCTAGCGACAATTCTTCTTATTCTTATTCATCGACTAATGTATCAGGAGAAGAAGTTTATAATTATTATTTATCGAAGCAAGAAGAATTAAATAAAATTCTCATAGAAAAAGAAAATCTTAATTCTAGTTTTTTTAAAACTAACGCACAAGTTACTAATTTATATAATTCTTATTGGGAAACATTTACTTCAACTATAACTTATGTTCAAAAAGAACTTAAAAATGAAAACGTTAAAACTTATTTTATTTCAAAACTTGGTGAAGAAGAAACAACATATTTAATAAATATTGATACATCTAAAATCTTTTATAATCGAGAAGTAACACCTATTAACGAAGATGAAGTAAATCTTATTTATAATTCTATTGAAGATAAGATTACTAATAATGAATCATTTTCATCAATAATTACAAGTTATGGTGAATACGTTTCTTATTTTTATCCTGCATACAACAATGCCTTATTAATGAGAGTAAGTTATGATTTATATACAGATAATGAAGAATATTATTCTTCTTATTATACTAACGTCGATATTTATAAATCCATTCAAGATAATATAAAAAAGATCTTTAAATCTTTATTAACAAATGAAAATTATAAAGAAACTGCGATTAAATATTTTTCTTTTAGCGAAAGTGATGTTAATTATTATTTAAATATCGATACATCTAGCTCTGAAGATCCTTCACCATTAAAAGAAAGTGAAGACAAAGAAGAAGAATTATTAAAACAATATAACGTTGCACGATATAAAGAAAACGTAAATTATAATGAATTATCGCAAATATATTTAGATTTAGTAAAAGTTAGAAGAAAAATAGCTACTTTAGCGGGTTATTCTAATTATGAAGAATATCGTTTTAACTATTATCAAAGAGATTATTCAGTGTTCGAAGCTAAAGAATTATTTAAAAACGTAAAGAATTCTTCTTTGCACGATACATTTTCTCATTCAACCTTTAATTCAACTATTCTAAAAAACAATAAAATTGGTGATAAAGATTTATTAAATTCATTAGATTATGTTACAAATATTGTCCCTAGTAGTAAAAACGTCATTCGTGATTTTAAAACATACGGAAGATATAACTTCGATGTAAGAACTAATAAATATACTGGTTCATATGAAACTCCATTATCTAGCGCGAACAAAGATTATTTCATCCTTTTAAATTGTGACGGTTATTTAACTGATTATAATTCTTTATTTCATGAATTTGGTCATTATCTTGCTTCTTTATTAAGTGAACCTTCATACAGGGGGAATTTAAGCCAAAATCTCGATGTAGCCGAAATGGATTCACAATCATTAGAATTATTAATAGGTGACTATTATTCTTCTTTTATGGATGAAAGTTGCGCAAAAGAATTAATAAAATATAGTCTATTTCAAAAGATGTGGAGTATCCTTTCTTCAATCACTGTCGCTTCTTTTGAAGACTATGTTTATACTACAGACGATGAATTAACGTTAGATTCATTACAAACTAAATTCAATGAATTATGTTCTACTTATATTTATCCGAGAACTTTTATGAAAGATGGAACTAATAATGTTTATGCCATTATTAATCATATATTCGTTTCTCCATGTTATTATATTTCTTATGCAGTAAGTGCTATACCTAGTTTAGAAATTAATTTAATTTCTGATCGACTTATTGCCCAAAACACCTATAACGAATTACTTAAATACGGAGAAACAAATGCATTTAAATATGTAATTAATAAATTAAATTTAGATTCACCATTTGAACTAAATACAATAGATAAAATTAATACCTATTTAAAAGATAAATTTGCATAAAATTAATGTTAAAAAAGTGAAAAATAATTTTCACTTTTTTTATTTATCAAAATCATAAAATTGATCTAATGAATAGCAAATGTATTTTGATTGATCAATTTCTTTATCAAATCCATTTTTTGATATAAAACCTAATTTATAAAAATTAATATCTAAATTTTTAATTTGTTTTTCTTCTTCAAGAATTATCTTGTTATTTACTACATCATTAGTATATTTGCATTCATAAGCTATATTGAATACTCGAATTGCCGTGCTTTTTTGAACCCAAGAAAATGATATTGTCCGTGTTATCGGCGTTTTTGTATATCCCTATGATGGAATATAACTTGTTTATAATCGCTTCTTTTCTCGTGTCCGTGAGTTTTGACGCTTTTATGACGTCGGTCAGCATTGTAATTTCCGCCGTATCGAAAAGTTGATGAACGGCATGATAATACCGCAATTTCGTCACATACGAACAGATTTCATAACCGTATTTATTGAGTAAGGCTATATCCGACGGCAGAACTTTCCTCGAAACGGAAATTCTGCGCTTTTGTAATTCTTCAATGATTTCGCTTGTCGGAAGCGCGTGTTCTTCGTCCGTCAATTTTAGCAGTATGTCGTATAGGACTAAAAATTTAATCGAACTATCCGTGTTCTTTGACATAGTATTAAACCCTTTGTCGTAATCAATCTTCTACGTGATTACTCACAGAAACATTGTCATATAAAACGGAAGGTAGATTATATTTCCTTCGCGCTTTACGTCCTTACTATAAATAACATAAGAGTTTTTCACCCTGTCGGAATACTTTGCTTGGAAGTTATCCAGCGATTTAT